>NZ_JBIVOX010000006.1:0-127329 GCF_044754345.1 Streptomyces sp. NPDC093094
CCCCCCCCCCCCCCCGCCCCCCCCGGCCCCCCCCCCCCGCGGGCCCCCCCCCCCCCCGGCCCCCCGGGCGGGCCCCCCCCCCGGGGGCCGGGCCCCCCCCCCCGCGCGGCCCCCCCCCCCACGACCGGGGATGCACCCGGCCCGGCGGCCCGGGTGGCCCGGCGGCCCGATGAGCCGGTGGCCCTGGTGGCCCGGTGAGCCGGTGGCCCTGGTGGCCCGGTGGCCCGGTGAGCCGGTGGGCCGGGTGGGCCGGTGGCCTTGGTGGGCCGGTGAGCCGGTGGCCCGGGTGGGCCGGTGGCCCCGGTGGCCTGGGGGGCCAGCGGGCCGGTAGCCCGGGTGGCCCGGCGGGCCTGTGAGCCGGGGGGCCGGGGGCCCGGGGCCGGTGAGCCGGTGAGCCGGGGGCCGGGGCCGGTGAGCCGGTGAGCCGGTGAGCCGGGGGGCCGGGGGCCCGGGGCCGGTGAGCCGGTGAGCCGGTGAGCCGGTGGCCCGGGTAGCCGGGTGGGCCGGGTAGCCGGGTGGGCCGGTGGGCCGGGTGGGCCGGGGGGCCGGGTGGGCCGGGGGGCCGGTGAGCCAGTGAGCCGGTGAGCCGGTGGGGCGGTGGCCCCGGTGGGCCGGTGGGCCGGGTGGCCCGGCGGGCCAGCGGGCCAGCGGGCCAGTGAGCCGGTGAGCCAGTGAGCCGGTGAGCCGGTGGGGCGGTGAGCCGGTGGGGCGGTGGGCCGGTGGGCCGGGCTGCGGCCGGTTCGTGGGGGCCGGGCGTGACGGCGTGCGGGCTGTGCGGGCGCGCACACCGCCGGCTGCGGTGGGCCGCGTCGCTGCCGTCCGGGATCGTCCGCGGTGCGGTGGCCCGCACCGCGGGTTGCCCGTGACGGCCGCCGCTGCCGGCGGCTGCCGCGCTCCTGTCCGCGGGGGCCGGTTCCTACTGTTCGGCCACGGTGGTCAGGGACTCGGGCACCGGGCGGCGGTCGGCGGCGCCGGCGGGCTGCTGGAGCTGCTCGCGCAGCTGGCCGACGAGTTCCTTCAGCCCGGCTCCGTCGGCCGCGGCGCCGAACAGGTAGAAGTCGGGCCTGACCACGGCGGCCGCGTGACCGTGCTCGCGCAGGTGGGACAGATAGCCGCCGGGGGCGTCCTGGTATCCCTCGGGCGGGGCGCCGTCGGCGTGGAGGGGGACGAGCGTGGCGCCGATGGCGGCGAGGAAGGCCCGTTCCGGGGCGTCGAGCGCGTCGAGCGGGGCGGTGCCGTCGGTCAGCACCGTGAACCCGCCGCCGGTGAGATCGTCCAGCAGGGCGGTGCGGCCCCGGTGGGTGACCGCGAACTGCGGGGTGAGGTGGCCGACGCCGCGGGCCCGGCTGCCGTCGGGGGCCCGCTGGAGGACACCGTCGCCCAGGACCGGCGGAGGGGCCGGCGGCAGGGCGTGGCGGGGGTCGGCGCCCGCGGCGGTCATCCGGGCGTCCCGGGCCGCGGCGGCGTCGGGGTCGAGGACACAGATGACCTGGCCCAGGGCCAGGGACATCCCGATGGCGTGCTGGACGTGCTCGCTGCGCTCGGAGGTGTAGGTGTCGAGCAGGGCCGGGTCGGCCTGTCCGCCGAGGACGAGGTCCAGCTTCCACGCCAGGTTGAGCGCGTCCCGCAGGCCCGAGCACATGCCCTGGCCCGCGAACGGCGGCATCTGGTGGGCGGCGTCGCCCGCCAGGATCAGCCGTCCCTCGCGCCACCGGTCGACCCACCGCGCCTGGAACGTGTAGACGGTGTGCCGTTCGATGGTGGTGTTCTCCGGTGTACGCCCCCACGGTTCCAGCAGACGCCAGGCCGCCTCCTCGGAGCTGAGGTCGCCGATGCTCTCGTGCGGCAGCCTCATGAACTCCCAGCGGCGCCGGCCGGGGCCGCCCGAGACGATGGTCGTCGGCCGCTGCGGATCGCACAACTGCCAGTTCATCGGGGACCATTCGGCCCGCTCGTGCGGTACCACGTCGACGATGAGCCAGTCGTGGAAGAAGCCGAGGTCGGTGACGGACGTGGCCATCCCGGAACGGACGAAGCTGTTCGCGCCGTCGGCTCCGATCACGTACCGTGCCCGGACCTGGCCCGCGCCGGCGCCCCGGCCGGTGGTCAGCCGGACGTGGTCGTCGCCGGGTTCGAGGTCGGTGACCTCGCAGTCGCGGCGTACGGTGACGGTGGGCAGGCTCTCGGCCGCCCCGGCGAGGACGGCCTCCAGCTCGGGCTGGCCGAAGAAACTGGCGGTCGGCCAGCCCGAGATGCCGTCGCCGGACCAGTCGATGCGCACCAGCGGTTCGCCGGCGGCGTTGCGCCACTCGTAGGAGTCGGGCACGGGGTCGGTGACCGCGCGCACCTCCTCCGCGACTCCGGCGGCCTGGAAGATCCGGCCGATCTCGTGGTCGAAGTGCACGGCGCGGGGCAGCTCGTAGGGGCGGGGCCAGCGCTCCAGGACGATGACGTCGTGGCCGGCCCGGCCCAGCAGGAGCGCCAGCAGCTGGCCCACGGGGCCGAAGCCGACGACGGCGACGTCGTACATCTTCGAAGGGCTTCTCGTCACGGTGCTACCTCGACTCACTGTGCGTGCCGGTCATCAGGGCGGCGAGATCCTCGGGGGCGAGGAACGACGGCGGGGGCGGCGGGCCCCAGTTGAACAGTCCCCTGGCGCCCTCCAGGACCTCCGGCGTCCACAGCTGGTCGTCGACGATGCAGTCCATGTCGGAGTAGTACTCGCTGAAGTTGCCGGCCGGGTCCTTGAGGTACCAGAAGAAGTTGGAGCCGGCGTGGTGGCGGCCCAGGCCCCAGACGTGCCGCTCGGGGTGGTCCTCCAGCATCGCGGCGGCGCCGCGGCCGACCTCGTCGACGTCGTCGACCTGCCAGGAGGTGTGGTGCAGGAAGGCGACCGGCGCGGCGAGGACCAGGATGTTGTGGTGGTCGGTGGAGCAGCGCAGGAACACACCGTGTCCCTTGATGTGGTCGGACACCTTGAAGCCCAGCCCGTCGCGGAAGAACGCGGCGGTGGTGCCGAGGTCGGTGGTGCCGAGGACGGCGTGACCGAGCTTGCGGGGCTGTACGGGGCCGGTGCGCAGGACGCCGGCGGCGCGGGCGCCGGTGCGGTCGGCGCGGCCGGGTCCGTTGGCGGGGGCCGCGGCGACGGGTTCCTGCACCACGCGGGGCGTGACCTCCAGGACGGCTCGTACGGCCGTGGCCCTGTCGTGGGCGGTCAGCGTGGTTCCCTCGACGAGGGGCTCGGCGCCCAGCCTCCGCAGCCGGGCGGCCGCCCGGGCCAGGTCGTCGGGCGTGTCGACACCGACGCGGACCTCCACCAGACGGCGGGTCGGTGTGCGGACGATGTGCAGCTGGCGTCCGCCGTCGCGGGTGGTGAACCAGCCTTCGCCGTCCGGCACCAGGCCGAAGTCGGTGTAGTAGGCGGCCGTGCCGGCGACGTCGGGGACCCCCATGGTGATGGAGGTCAGACGGTGCAGTGCCATGGGGGGACTCCTCGACTCCTTTGTCCGTCGGTCCGGAGGGTTCAGGCGACGAAGGTCTGGCGGAGTTCGCCGATTCCCTCGACGGTGCTGACGAGTTCGTCCCCGGCCGACAGCCAGCGCTGCGGGTCGCGGCCGAGGCCCACCCCGGCCGGGGTGCCGGTGAAGACGACGTCTCCGGGCAGCAGCGGCAGCACCGCGGACAGCCGGGCGATCAGGGCGGGGACGGAGAAGATCAGGTCGCGGGTGCGGCCCTTCTGGACCTCCTCGCCGTTGACGGTGCAGCGCAGTTCGAGGTCGTCGGGGTCCGCGAACTCGTCGGGGGTGACGAGCCAGGGGCCGATGGGACTGAACCCGGGGTACGACTTGCCCAGGCTGAACTGGGGCACGGGACCGGCCAGCTGGGAGACGCGCTCGGAGATGTCCTGGCCGACGGCGAGGCCCGCGACATGGCTCCAGGCGTCGGCCTCGGCGACGTGCTCGGCGCGGCGGCCGATCACGGCGACCAGTTCGACCTCCCAGTCGGTGTGGCCGTCGGCGGGCAGCTTCACCTCGGTGACGGGGCCGCTGATGCTGGTGACGAACTTGGTGAAGACCGGCGGGAGTCCCTCGGGGGCCGCGAACCCGGATTCGGCGGCGTGGTCGCGGTAGTTGAGGCCGATCGCCAGCGTCTGCCGGGGGGCGGGAACCGGTGATCCGAGGTCGGCCGGGTCGAAGGGCACGCCTTCGGGCAGCTCACTGGCGGCGGCCCAGGCGCGGAACACCTCCCAGCGCTCGTAGACGCTCTGCGGGTCGGCGGAGAAACTGCCGTCACTGGCCCTTTCGACGTCCACGGCCCTGCCGTCGACAATGAGGGCCAGACGGCCGGAGAGGTTGGCGATACGCACGATGATTCTCCCGAAGGGAATGGGGGCGGGTCACCCGATGCCACGTCGGGGAGGACCGCTCGGACCGCTGGGGCAGGCTTGCGGACCGCCAGCGACAGCGGTGCCCTTGCCCACCCATCAGCAATTCAGCATGATGATTACCTTGATGTTGCGTGAGCGTGAACTGCACCGTCAAGGGATCCGAGCAAATTGAACATGATGAATATGATGATCTTGAGGAGCTGACGTGACCCCCACACCCGACCGCCCCGCGCACGCGACGGCCGCGGGCGCCGCCACCGCGGACGGCACCGGCCGGCCCGGTCCGCGGCCCGAGAGCCCGCCCCGGCAGACGGCGTCGGGCCGCGCCGAACGGGCGGCGCAGCGTGTGACCGAGCTGATCGAGAGCGTTCCGCCGGGCTCCCGGCTGGGCACCAAGGAGGAGCTGCGCACCCTGTGCGAGGTGTCCGTCGGCACCTTCAACGAGGCACTGCGCCTGCTCCAGGCCCGCGGCCTGGTCACGGTCAAGCCGGGACCCGGCGGCGGTCTCTTCAGCGCCGAGCAGTCCCCCATGGTCCGGCTCGGCAACTCCGTCCTCGCGCTGGACGCGCGGGCCAACGACGTGGCCGACGCCGTCCGTATCCGCGACGCGCTGGACCCCCTGCTGATCGAGGACGCCCTCTGGCACGCCTCACCGGCCGACATCGCCGGGCTGCGCCGCCACATCACCTCGATGGAGCACGCCGTGACGGCCGCCGACCCGGTCGCCTTCGTCCACGCCAACTGGCGGCTGCACGCCGCGATCGCCGCGATCAGCCCGAACGTGCTGCTCAGCTCGCTCTACACCAACCTGCTGGACCTGATCGAGTCCCACACCCTGTCGGTGCTGCCGACCGGTGACCAGCCGCTGGGCGAGTACATCACCGACCGGCACGCCCTGCACCGCGCCCTGGTCGACGCCCTCGACCGGCGCGACCGCGAGGAGGCCCTGCGCCTGATCCACGAGCACAACACGACCCCCGCCTCCGCGGAGGAGCCCGGTGCGCAGCCCTGACCGTCCGGGGAACCGGCCGCACCCACGCCAAAGCCCCGGCCGGGCCTCCCTGTGAAGGCCCGGCCGGGGCCGGTCGCGCGGGTCCGCCCGGGTCAGGGGACGCGGGCCTCCTCGGGCCGGTCCACCAGGGCGCGGGCCGCGAGGGCCGCGTAGCGGGTCGCGTCCTCGGGCGACCTGGTCCGGGCCGTGCGGACACTCGCGATCCAGCCGGCGGCGAATCCCACCGGAATGGACACCAGACCCGTGGTCGCCATCGGGAACCAGGCGAAGTCCGCCGACGGGAAGAGCGCGCCCGGCCCGCCCGAGACGGCCGGCCCGAAGACCTGGAGCACGGCGCACGAGACGAGCCCCGTGTACATGGCCCAGAGCAGACCGGCCCGCGTGCACCTCCTCCAGAACAGGGCGTACACCAGAGCCGGCAGCACCGCGGACGCCGCCACGGAGACGGCGAACTGTGCGAGGAACTGGATGTTCCAGCTCTGCGCCAGCACCGACAGCAGCACGGCGGCGGCCCCCACGAGGGGAGTCGTCCAGCGCATGGCCTTCACCTCGGTGGAGGACGCGACCCGGCCCCCGCGGAAACCGGCGACGTACAGGTCGTGCACCAGAGCCGCGGCGGCACTCAGCGCGAGCGACGCCACCACGGTCAGGGCGGTGAGGAAGACCGCGGACACCACCAGCGCGGTGAGCAGGTCACCGGACGGTCCCGCGACCAGTTCCTGGACCAGCGACAGCAGGGCCGTCGACGACTGGAGGTCGAACTGCTCCCGGGACAGGGCGCTGCTGCGGGCCGCCGCGCCCAGGCCCAGCGTGATGGCCATCGCGACGAACACGGTCAGCATGCCGGTGGCGAGGACGACGGAACGCCGCGCGGTGCCGCCGTGCCGGGCCGCCTTCACCCGCATGATCATGTGGGGCACGACGGCCGATCCGAGAACCACGGTGACCTGCACGGACACCAGATTGAGCCGTCCGGCGAGGTCGGTGCCGTAGAGCTGGCCCGGGGTGAAGTAGCCCGCCGGGTCGAAGTTGCGGTCGATCGCGTCGGACAGCAGCCCGGCGGGGCTCCATCCGGTGCTGCGCAGCAGCAGGACCACGAGCAGGGCCATGCAGACGAACACCGTCAGCGTCTTGATCATCTGGAGCATGGTGTTGCCGCGCATGCCCGTCAGGGCCGCGGCGCAGACCATCATCGCGCCGATGAACACCGTGCACAGCTGTGCCGACGCCGTGCCGCTGAGGCCGAGCATCGCGGCCGTGGCACCGCCCGCCGCCGTCAGCTGCACCACGGCGAGCGGGACGCAGACGACGGCGCAGATCACGGCCGCCGCCGTGCGGACCGACCGGTCCTCGAACCTGGCGGCCAGGGTGTCGCCCAGTGTGAAGCGGCCGGTGTTGCGCAGCGGCCTGGCCAGGACCAGCAGCACGACGTAGCCGCCGATGGTGCCCACGGCCAGGGCCACGCCGTCGTAGCCCGCGACCGAGACCAGGCCCGTGAGGCTCAGCAGCAGCAGGATGGTGATGGTGTCGCCGGTCATCGCCAGCGCGTTGCGCCACGGCCCCACCGAGCGCCCGGCCGCGTAGAGGTCGTCGATGCCCTCCGAGTCGACGCCGAACAGCAGGCACAGCAGCAGAGTCGTGCTGACGACCAGGAAGAACGCCACCAGAGGGGCCGCGCCGGTCACCGAGGTCGCGGCCGTGTGGACGGTGGCTCCCGCGCTCATCGGCCGCTCCCGGACGAGGAGGCGTCCGCACCGCCGGCGGACACCCGCTCCGTGATCCCCCGGGTCGCGCGGTGGAGCCACCACGACGACAGCGGAGTGCCCACGGCCAGCAGGGCGAACAGCAGGCCCCCGACCGTCAGTCCGCCCGCCACCCGGGTCGCGAGCGAGGAACCGGCCGGCAGCGGAAGCACCGCGACGAGCGACCAGCAGACGGCGTGCGCGCCCACGTACCGGCCCGTCGTCCGCGCCGTCGTGCGAGCCGCCGTCCGGTGCGCGGCCCGGGCCGTTTCCGCGAGGTGCTCCGGGGGACGGGGCGGCCGGTGCTCGGGCCGCGGCGGCTCATAGTTGAGCGCGTTCATGGTTCTCCCACGTGCAGGTTGAAGTGGCCGCCCGGGCGTCAGCGCGAGGTCGCCCGACGTGGTGTCCGGTCGGGCGCGCTCCAGCGGTGCGCGGCGGCGAGGAGACGGACGGGCCGGTGCGTGCCGCGAGGTGGGCGGGCAGACGCACGCGCAGAGCGAGCCGTCGGTGAGCGTGCCCCGGCTATTGCCCCGCAGGCCGCTCATATTCATCATGGCGATCCGTCGCTGTGTGCGCCAGCGTCGTAACCGAATCGCGTCCACAACTGCGCGGACGCCCCCTGTACTTGCACTCCGGGCGCAAACGGGCCGCCAGACTTGGGCGCCCAGTCCATGCCGCCGGTCCGTGTCCCTGGGTTGACGCCACGCTCATCTGCGAGGTCAGCGACCCCAGCAACACCCGGCCCCGGCTGCGCCGTGCCCTCACCACCGACGAGGGCGGCCGCGGCCTGTTCCTCGTGGCCCAGCCCGTCACCCGCTGGGGCAGCCGCTACGGCCCCGAGGGCAGGAGCATCTGGACCGAGCAGCTCCTCACGCCCTGACCCGCGCCGCCGCCATGGTGTGGTGGTCGCCGCGGCAGCGGGTACGGGCGACGTGCGCGGCGGCCTCGACGAGGTCGTGGTCCGCGGGGGGACTGCGTGGTCGTCTTCTCTGCCTTCGTGGGATGTCGGGGCGAACGGCGGTGCGGGCGCCGGTGCGCCGTCGCGCCTGTGCCTCAGCCTTCCACCGCGTGCTTGATCGCTCTCAGTGTCTCCGACATCCCGTGCTCCAGTTCGTCGGCGTGCGCCGTCCCGCCGCCCAGCGCGAAGCGGGCGAAGACCCGACTCAGGAGGGTCAGCCGGCGGGTGACGGGGCGACGGTGGACCAGCAGGGTCCCGCCGGGCGTGCTCTCCAGCTCGAAGATCCACCGGGCGCCGCTGGTCCTGGTGTCCCACACCAGGGTTCTGCCGGGCGCCACTTCGACGATCACGTTGCGGGTCGGCCAGAGCACCGCCTTGCGGCGGTTCAGGCCGACGTACCACTGGCCGGGCCGCAGCCCTCCCGGCTTCAGGGGCAGCATCGCCGTCAGTTCGGGGCTCCGCCCGGGCCATGCGCGGATGTCCGCGAGGGCGTGCCACACCTCGTCCGGCTGCGCGCCGATCCGTATCTCGGCGCGCAGCTCCCGGTCGGCCGTGGCCCCGCCCGCCGTCGCCCTGTCCGCTGCCATGTCCCGTCTCCCGCCTCTCTCACGGTCCCGTCCTGCTCCGCGGTCCGGCGCGCGGCCGTGCCGCATCGGCCGCCGGACGACGCGCAGCGCCACGGCCGCCGAGGGACGGCCGGACCGGCCGCGGGGCGTCCGGCCGCGGCGGCACGGCGAGCACCGGCTTCCCGTGGAAGAAGGTACGCCACGCCCGACTCCCCTGGTACGCGCCCGTTCCGCCCGGACCGGCCCCGCCGAGGGGCGGGCCGGCCGCGGCCTTCCGGACTTGCCGGAGCATGCCCGAGGTCCGCGACCCGCACCCCGCGGATGACCGGATGCAAAATTTACCTGGTGCAATGATTGATCCGGCGTGCGCGTCCGTACCTCCTGACACAGCCCGCCTACGCCAGGAGTCAGTCCCCATGCCCCTCTCCCGCAACAAGGTCGGCACCGTCTTCGTCTGCGGCGCCATGGTGCTCACCCTCGCCGCCCTCGCCTACCCGGCCATGATCGGCCTGCAGAACACGGCCACGGACACGTCCCGCATCATCGCCAACACCCGGTACGGGCCCCTGACCGAGGCGGACCGCGACTTCGTGGTCAAGGTCCGCTCGGCGGGGCTGTGGGAGTACCCGCTGGGAGAACTGGCGATGCAGCGCGGGACGACGGCGGAGATGAAGGAGGCCGGCGCGCATCTGATCGTGGGACACGCCGGACTCGACAGGATGTGCCGTCAGATCGCCCCCGAACTCGGCGTCACCCTGCCCAACCTGGCCACTCCGCAGCAGCAGCAGTTCGTGGCGACCGCGGCCTCCAGGAACGGGACGGAGTTCGACTCCACGGCGGTCAACATCATGCGTGTGACGCACGGCCAGATCTTCCCGGCGATCGCGAAGATCCGGGCCAGCACCCAGAACACCCTCGTGCGGCAGCTGGCGGACCTCGCCAACGACACGGTGCTGGACCACATCACCGTCCTGGAGAAGACCGGGCTGGTCAACTACGACCAGGTCAACTTCCAGCAGACCGCTCCGCCCAAGCTCCCCAAGGAGCAGCTCACACCGCCCGTGCCCCAGCCCGGCGTGCCGGTGGTCGCGCTCACGCCGCGCCCGGACCTGGATGTGAACACCGCGTCCCCGGCACCGGCGCCCAGCCCCACCGTCGGCTGAGCCCCCGCCCCGGCCGGCCGGTTCAGGCGTCCCGGGTTCCGGGAAGGTCCACGGCCCAGCCCAGCGGGTGGGGTTCCACGCCGTCCCGCGCGGGCACCGGGGGTTCTCCGCCGGCGTCGTTGAAGGCGGCGAGGGCCTCGACGAGGGCCAGCCGCTGGTCCGGGGCGAGCCGTTCGACGATCCCCGCGATCTCGCCGCGACGCCGCGCCGTGACCTCGTCGACGGTGCGGCGCCCCTCGTCGGTGAGCCGGAGCAGGGTCTCGCGACGGCTGTCGGGGTTGGGCTGGCGGTCGGCGAGCCCGGCGGCGATCAGACGGTCGACCATCCGCATCGCGGTGGAGGGCGCGACCTGGAGCAGTTCGGCCAGGGTGACCAGCTTGGTGGCCCCGCGTGTGGAGAGCACCACCAGCATCCGGAACTGCGGCAGCGTGACCCGCTCCTCGACCGCGGCGAGGGAACGGGCCGAGACCGCGACCAGCACACGGGACGCGGTCAGCACCGCCCGGGTCACCGCGTCGACATCGTCCATCGCCCCCGGCGGGGCCTCACGCTCTGACATGGCTCCTTTCTACCTCGCCGCACTTCCCGCACCCTCATCGGGCGGAGGCGCATTTCACCGCACACGCACCCCTGACGGCCCCGAAACAGGGCCGTTCGACCCTGTCCCGGCACCCTCGCGCGCGTGGACGGTGGAGAAGGAAACGTGACGCGCCCCTCAGGCAGGACAGTCCCATGGCACTCACCGTCCCCGGCACCGCGCTCGTGACCGCCCTCGTCGAGGACGCGGTGACCGCCCCGTCGATGCACAACGCCCAGCCGTGGCGCTTCCTCCACCGCGCCGGCGGCGACACCGTCGAGGTCCACGGGGATCCCGCGCGCACCATGCCCCGCGCCGACCCCGTCCGGCGGGCCCTGCACCTGGGCGTGGCCGCCGCCGTGTTCAACCTGCGGGTCGGTGCCGCCGCGCGCGGCTGGAGCGCGTCGGTGCGCCTCCTCCCCGACGCGGACGATCCGTGGTTCCTCGCACAGGTCGCCCTGCGTCCCGCCACGGACCCCGGCGAGCCGGACGACCTCGCCGCCCTGCATCCCGCGCTCCGGCTGCGGCACACCAGCCGCCACCCGTTCTCCGAGGAGCGCGTCCCCGGCCCGGTCCTCGACGGCCTGCGCTGCGCGGCGCTCCTGGAGGGCGCGCATCTGACCGTCCCCGGGCCCTGGCACCTCGGCACCCTGCGCACCCTCGTGCACGACGCGGAGCTGTCCGAGGCCATGGACGCCGGGCTGCGCACCGAGATCGCCGGCTGGACGCGGGGCCGCACGGACGGCACGGAGGACGCCGCCGACGGCATCCCGTCGTCCGCCCTGGGTCCCCGGCAGTACGGGGTGAGCGCCCCGGTGCGCGACTTCGACACGTCCCGGCGCACGGCGGGGCGTACGGCCGCGCGCTTCGAGCAGTGGCCGCAGATCGTGATCCTCGGGACCGAGGAGGACCGGCCCGCGGACTGGATGCGGGCGGGCCAGGCCATGCAGCGGGTGCTCCTGCGGGCGACCCTCGACGGGCTCGCCACCTCTCCGATGTCCCAGCCGCTGGAGTGGCCCGAGCTGCGGCCCACGGCCCGCGACCCGCTCTCGCCGATCGGCCATGTGCACATGCTGATCCGGCTCGGCTACGGCCCCGCCGGCGAGGCGACTCCGCGCAGGCCGGCCGGAGACGTCCTGGACCTCGTCTGACGCGGCCGAGGCCGGCGAGGCCCGCGAGGCCCGCGAGGCCCGCGAGGCCCGCGAGGCCCGCGAGGCCGACACCCCCGTAGCATTCACCCGTCGATCATTGCAACGAGCGAATCGAGAAACGTTGCGTTAATCCCATTCACATTGCAACGATTTAGTGGCCTCCACCTGCTGAAATCCACTCCACTTGCAATAAGTGCGTTGCCGATTCAATGAACGCAACGTAGCGTTTCCAATGTACGAAACATAGCCGGAAACGCTGAGCAAGCCGGAGAGCATCGGAGACCGCCATGAAGTCGCCCGGCCCCGTGGCCTCCTTCGTCCGGTTCGTGATCCTCGGCGGCGGTGTCGGAGTCCTGTGCAGCTTCGTGGTGCCGATGCTGGCCACGGCCCTGCCGTGGGCGGCCGCCAACGCGCTCGTCACCGTCGCCTCGACCGTGCTGTGCACCGAACTCCACGCCCGCCACACCTTCGCCGAAGGGCGCCGCGCCGGATGGCGCGAGCACCTGCAGTCCGGGGGCTCGGCCGGTGTCGCCTACCTGGCGACCTGCGCCGCGACGGGGATCCTGCACCTCGTGCAGCCCTCCCCCGGCATGCTCACCCAGCAGGCCGTCTACCTCGGCGCGTCCGCCCTCGCCGGCACGGGCCGCTTCCTCGTCCTGCGCCTCTACGTCTTCACCGCCCGCCACGGCCGGCCCGCGGAACCGCAGAAGCTGCGGGGAACGGTGCCCGCGCCCGTCCTGGCGGCCTAGTGCCCTTCGGGAGGCCCCTCCGCGGGGCCTCCCTCACCGCAGCGCGCTCTTCTTCTGCCAGTCGGCCCACGACAGGTTCCACGCGCCGAAGCCGTTGCCCGGCTCGACCACGCCCTTGGTCTCCTCACCGGAGATCTCGAACGGGTCACCCGGCCGCACCTGCGCGTAGAACCAGGCGGCGTCCGCGTCGCTCATGCCTATGCAGCCGGAACTGTGGTTGGCGTTGCCGAAGTAGGCGGCGTTCCACGGGGCGGCATGCGCGTACATGCCCGACCAGGTCAGCCGCATCGAGTAGTCGACCATCTTGTCGTAGGCGTCACCGAGGCCCACCGTCTCGGAGTTCATGTTGATCGTGCCCTCCTTGGCCATGAGGACCGCCGTCCCGCGCCAGGAACGCTTGTCGCCGCCGGGCGTGCCGCCGGAGACCGGGATGTCGCGGACGGTCCTGCCGTCGCGCACCAGCTTGAGCCGGTGGGTGTCGAGGTCGACCTTGACGATCTGCTCGGTGCCGACGGTGAAGGCGGTCGTGTAGTCACGTACGAACCAGCCGCCGTCGGGACCCGAGTCGGTGCCGTTCAGTTCGGCGTTCAGCGTGACCTTCGTCCCGGGCTTCCAGTACGACTCCGGACGCCAGTCGACCCGGTCCCTGCCCGAGTAGTCACGGATCCAGCCCCAGGACCCCTCGGTGCCGTCCGAGGCGGTGACCTTGAGCTGCTTCTCGACCTCGGCCTTGTTCCCGACGGGGTTGTCGAAGACGAGGGAGATCGGCTGGGCCACGCCGACGGTGGTGCCGGTGCCCGGCCGCCAGTCGACCTTGTTGACCTTGTCCGCCTCGGCGGTGCTGAAGGAGGCTCTCGCGCTGCCGGTGGTGCCGCCCTCCGTCCGGGTCGCCGCGGCGACCGTGTACGACGTGCCGGGCGCGGCCTTGCGGTCCGAGACCCACTTCCCGCCGCCCTTCACGACCTTGCCGGCAAGACGGTGCCCCTCGCCGTCGGTGACGGTGACCGAGGTGAGCCGGCCGTGAGCGGCGGTGACCGTGACGGGTTCGCCCGCGGCGGCCTGCCGTCCCTCGGGGGTGACCGTGACCGTGACGGGCCGGTCGCCGGACTTGTCGGACCGCGCCGCGGGCGAGTCGCCAGACGACCCGCCCGACGAGCAGGCGGCGAGCGGCGCCAGCAGGGCCGCGGCAACGGCGGCCCGTACCGGGGCATGGGCGAACACACGTGTGCGGTGCATGAGGACCTCCGTGACGGACAACTCCGCGGAAACTGGCGGACGATCGTGACTCTAGAGCCGGAAAAGTCCAGGTCAGCCGCTACGGGGCTATGTGACGGCGGTTGGTGAGGAACGGTCATGGTCCCGTCACATTCGCCGCGCGGGGCGGTCACGGGCCGCTGTGAGAGTCCTTTGCGTCCCCGCGGCAGACCCGGGGAGAAAGTGAGGCTCACAGACCGTGTCAGCGCTGCTCGTACCGCCCGGCCGTGTCCCCGGCGCGGGGAAGGGGCCCGTTCTCCTGGGGCACGTCACCCCGCAGATCTACCGGGCCTTCCTCGCGTCCCCCGCCGGCGAGGCACTCGGCCCCGGCTTTCTGCAGTGCCCCTCGTGGGCCGACGTCAAGGAGGGCTGGCGTGCCCAGTTCCTCGGCTGGGGAACGGATCCGGCGGCGGGCCGGCTGAGCGGCGTGGCACTGGTGCTGCTGCGTCAGTTCCCCGGCACCCGCAAGTACTTCGCCTACCTTCCCGAAGGTCCCGTGGCCGACTGGTCGGACCCCGACATCGACGGCTGGCTCACCCCGCTGCTGGACCATCTGCGCCGCTCGGGCGTGTTCGCCGTGCGCATGGGTCCTTCGCCCGCGTACCGGCGCTGGGACGCCCCCCTGCTCAAGTCGCTCGCCGGACCGGGCCGCCGGCTGAGCGACGTGCTCGCCAGCGAGGTCGACCCGCTCGGCACCGCCGTCACCGAGCGGCTGCGGTCGCGGGGGTGGCGCCGCTGCGGCGGGGACGACGACGGGGACGCCCAGCCGCGCCACGTCTTCCGGGTGCCGCTCGCCGGACGCACCACCGAGGACCTGTGGTCCGGGCTCAACCAGGAGTGGCGGCGCAACATCCGCCGCGCCCAGAAGGAGGGCGTGGAGGTGGTGGTCGGCAGCGCCGCCGAACTCCCCGAGTTCTACCGGCTGCTGGGCATCACCGAGCAGCGCGACGGCTTCCGGCTCGGCCGCTCCCTCGCCTACTACGAGCGCCAGTACGCGGCACTGAACGCCGAGGAACCGGGCCGCATGAAGCTGTACCTCGCCCGCCACCACGGGGAGATCCTCGCGGCCCACACGATGATCACGGTGGGCCGCCGGGTCTGGTACCAGACCGGGGCCTCGGCCGACCACCGCCGCGAGGTGCGCCCGTCCAACGCCCTGCAGTGGCGGATGCTGCTGGACGCCCACGCCCTCGGCGCTGACGTCTACGACATGCGCGGGGTACCCTCCACACTCGACCCCGACGAACGTGCGTACGGACTGATGCGCTGGAAGCTCGGCACCGGCGGACAGGTCGTCGAGACGCTGGGGGAATGGGAGAAACCGTTGGGCGGCACCGCCAACCAGACGCTTTACCGCGCCTTCCAGGCGTACCTGAACCGCCGGTGAGCGCCACGACTCCGGCCGGCACGGACAGCGCCGCCCCCCGGCCGGACGGCGAACCGTCCCCCGGCGGCACCACCGGCACGAAGACCGCCTCCACGGCACGCAGCAGCGCCGTCATGGCCGCGGGGTCGATCGTCTCCCGCGGCACCGGCTTCGTGCGCTCCGCCGTGGTCGCGGCGGCGATCGGCACCATCGGTCCGACCGCCGACGGCTACGCGGTCGGCAACTCGCTGCCCACCATCGTCTACATGCTCCTCCTCGGCGGCGCGCTCAACGCCGTCTTCGTCCCCGAACTGGTCAAGGCGGCCAAGGAGCACGAGGACGGCGGCGTCGCCTACACCGACCGGCTCGTCACGATCTGTGTGACCGCCCTGCTGGTGATCACCGCGACCGCCGTGATCGCGGCACCCGCGATCGTCGACGGCTACACCGACTACACCGGCACGCAGGCGTCCATGACGACCGCGTTCGCCCGCTACTGCCTGCCCCAGATCTTCTTCCTCGGGCTGTTCACCCTGCTCGGGCAGGTGCTCAACGCCCGTGGCCGGTTCGGCGCGATGATGTGGGCGCCGGTCCTCAACAACATCGTCGTCATGGCCGTGTTCGGCCTGTATCTGGCCCTCGCCCTGGGCGGCGGCGACACGCTCACCGCGACGGAGACCGCCGTGCTCGGCTGGGGCACGACCGCCGGTGTCGCCGTGCAGACCCTCGCCCTCGTCCCGGCGCTGCGCGCGGCCCGGTTCCGCTGGCGGCCCCGCTTCGACTGGCGCGGCAGCGGACTGACCCGCCCGCTGCGGTCGGCCGGCTGGCTGGTGCTGCTGGTGCTGGCCAACCAGGCCGCCTACTGGGTCACCACCCGGCTGGCCACCACCGCGGGCCTCGACGGCGGCCCCGGATACAGCGCGTACAACAACGCCTATGTCCTGTGGATGGTCCCGCACGGCATCATCACGGTCTCCCTGGTGACCGCCCTGATGCCCCGGATGAGCGCGGCCGCCGCCGACGGGGACACCGCCGCCCTGCGGCACGACGTCTCCCACGCCCTGCGCACCTCCGCCTCCGCCGTCGTGCCCGCCGCGTGCATGCTGTTCGCCCTCGCCCAGCCGGTGATGGCCCTGGTGTTCGGGTACGGCAGGACCAGCGCCGGCGACACCGCGGCCATGGCCGGGATCCTGATGGCCTTCGCGCCCGGACTCGTCGCCATGTCGGGCCAGTACGTGCTCTCCCGCACCTTCTACGCGCTCTCCGACACCCGTACGCCGTTCCTGCTCAACCTCGTGATCGTCGTCCTCAACGCGGGACTGTCCGTGACGGCCGCCCAACTGCTGCCCGCCCGCTGGGCGGTGACCGGCATGGCGGCGGCGTACTCGGTGGCGCTGTGCGCGGGCTGGGCGGTGACGGCACGGGTGCTGGCCCGGCGGCTCGCCGTCGCCCGTCCGCTGCGGTCGTCCGCCGCCGGAGCCCACGCACGGCTCGTCGTCGCCGCCGTACCCGCCACCGCGCTGGGCCACCTGGCCGCGGTGGGCGCCGGGCGTGCCGGAGCCGTGGCCGCCGCTGCCGCCGGAGGGGCCGTCGTCGTGCTGGTCTTCGCCCTGCTCGCCCGTCCGCTGCGGCTCACCGAACTCGACGCGCTGCTCTCCGGCGTACGCCGGAGAGTGGCCCGGACCTGACCATCACCGAGGGAGAACTGCCCATGCCCCGCGTGCTCCTCATCGAGGACGACCCTTCCGTGCGCGAAGGGGTCGAACTCGGTCTGCGCCGCCGTGGACACGAGGTCCGGGTGGCCGCGACCGGTGAGGCCGGTCTCGCCGCACTGGCCGAGTTCCGCCCCGACCTGATGCTGCTGGACCTGATGCTCCCCGGCATGAACGGGGTGCAGGTCTGCCGGCGGGTCCGCGAGCAGAGCCAGCTGCCGATCATCATGCTCACCGCGCGGGGCGACGACTTCGACGTGGTGATCGGCCTGGAGGCCGGTGCCGACGACTACATCGTCAAACCCGCCCGCACCGAGGTGATCGAGGCCCGGATCAGCGCCGTGCTGCGCCGCATCGACAGCACCGGTCCGGGCCGGCAGACGATCGAGGTGTACGGCGAACTGGCCGTCGACCGGTCGGGGCTGACCGTCACGAAGGCGGGCAAGCGGCTCGCGCTCGCCCCCTCCGAGCTCAGGCTGCTGCTGCATCTGACCGCGGCCCCCGAGCAGGTGTTCAGCAGGCAGCAGCTGCTGGAGCACGTGTGGGAGCACAGCTTCCACGCCGACGCGCGGCTGGTCGACGCCTGTGTCGCCCGGCTGCGCGGAAAGATCGAGGACGAGGCGGGCAGCCCCCGGTACATCCAGACCCTGCGGGGCTTCGGCTACCGCTTCGGACCGCTGTGACCGCCGGACCGGAGGTGGCCGGACCGAGGACCGCCGGACCGAGGACCGCCGGACCGAGGACCGCCGGACCGAGGACCGCCGGACCGGAGGTGGCGGGAAGGCCCCGCGGGAAGAGCGCCGGACGACGCCGCGCGGACGGCGGCGACGCCCCCGGGGGGCGGGCGCGGGCCAGGGCGTTCGGACTGCGCACCCGGCTGGTGTTCGCCTTCCTGCTGGTCGCCGCCGTCAGTGCGGGCACCACCTCCGCACTGACCTACCGCGAGGCCCGCAACGCGCTGCTGAAGACCGCCCAGGACACCGCGGTCTCGTCGTTCCGCGACCAGGTCCAGCAGACCGGCTGGGGCCTGCCCGTGCAGGAGCAGGGGCTGGAGCTCGTGCTGCGGGACATCGCCCGCAAGGGCAAGCCGCACCCCTGGGTGGTGTTCGCGGAGTACGGCTCGCTCCGCGCCTCCTCCGGCGAGAACCCCGTCTCCACCGTCATCACCCCCGAGCTGCGCCGGGCCGCGCACGCCAACCCCAACGGCAGCTTCGAACGGGTCGTCAAGGACGGCGTCCCCTACCTCACCATCGCCATGCCCACCGTCTTCCGGGCCGGCCCCGGCAGCATGCTGCCCAGCGGGCTCATCCTCTACGCCGTCATGCGGATGACCGACGAGCAGGTCAACGTCGACGCGCTCCTGGTGGCCGCCCGCGACGGGGCCCTGCCCGGCCTCGTCATCGCGCTGATCCCGGGCCTGATCGCGGCGCGCAGCGTGCTGCGTCCGGTGCGGGAACTGCGCAAGGCCGCCCAGAGCATGGGCAGCGGCAGACTCGACACCCGGATCCCGGTGCGGGGCAGCGACGAACTGGCCGATCTGGCCCGCACCTTCAACGAGTCGGCGGGCAAACTGGAGACCTCCGTGCGCGAACTGCGCGAGGCCGAGGCACGCGCCCGCCGCTTCGCCTCCGACGTCTCCCACGAGCTGCGCACCCCGCTCGCCGGGATGCTCGCCGTCACCGAGGTCCTCGACGAGGACGCCGACCGCCTCGACCCCGACACCGCCCGTGCGGTCCGTCTGGTCAGCACCGAGACCGGAAAACTCGCCGTGCTCGTCGAGGACCTGATGGAGATCTCCCGCTTCGACGCCCGCGCGGCCGAGCTGAACACCGACGAGGTCGACGTCGCGGAGGCCATCCGCAAGACGCTGGAGATCCGGCATTGGACCGACGGCCGGATCCGCACCGAGCTGCCGCCCGGCATCCGCGCCCGGCTGGACCCCCGCCGCTTCGACGTCGTGGTCGCCAACCTCGTCGGCAACGCCCTGCGGCACGGCGGCGCGCCCGTCACCGTGCGTCTGCGCGTCGAGGCGCGCTCCCCGGGCACGCCCGTGCTGATCACCGAGGTCGTCGACAGCGGGCCCGGCATCCGGCCCGAGGTGCTGCCGCACATCTTCGACCGGTTCTACAAGGCCGACGCGGCGCGTACGCGTTCGGCGGGCAGCGGCCTGGGGCTGGCGATCACGCAGGAGAACGTGCGGCTGCACGGCGGAACCATCCGCGCGGGGAACCTTCCCGCGGGCGGCGCCGTCTTCACCGTGGAGATACCGCTCCACCTGGAGGAGGCCGACGGATGAGGCGTGCGCGGACGCGTCGACGGGCAGGCGCGGTCGCGTCGGGGGTGCTGCTGCTCGGCGGGTGCGGCATCCAGGAGAGCGACGTCATCGAGGCGGGCGGTCCCGCCTCCGTCCAGGCGTTCGTCGGTGACCAGGACATGCTCCTCTTCTTCCAGTCGCCCGGCGGCGGCCTGAGTCCCGTGGTCCGGTCCGCGGGCACCACCGTCATCTACGACGCCGGGGACGGCAAGCCTGGCGTCGTGGATCCGGACGCCGGCGGGGCGGGCAGCGGATGGGGCAGCGGGTCGGGCGACGTGCAGGTGCCGACGGAGAAGGTGGTCCTCGCGCTGCTCGCCGGTCCCGACCAGGAGGACCGGCACGCCGGGCTCCGCACCTCGCTGCCCGCCGCTCCCACCGCCGGGAAGGTCCAGGTGACGGCCCCGTCGGACGGGCAGGTCACGATCGACCTGCCCATCGCGCTGGACGGACTGCGCCGCACGGCGGTGCGCCAGCTGGTCTGCACGATCGCCTACAGCCAGGACTCCGACGGCCGGGTCACGGTGCGCCTCAGAGGAAAGGACGGCGCCTCGGAGTCGGGCACCTGCGACCTCGACCCGGCCCTGAGACGACGTCACTGACGCCACCGGCCCCCCGCCGCGCACCCACCGCATAGGCTGGCCCGGCCGGCTCTTTGCCGCTCGCTCACGGGAGGGGAACCGATGACGGAACTCGCCGACGCCGTCGAATCGATGGAGCAGCTCGCTGTCGTCTGGCGGGCCATGGTGCTCGACCGGGATCCGGACGCGGACGTGCGGGATCTCCCCGGCATCGCCGTCCGGTGGGCCGACTCCCGGTTCGCGTTCTGGAACTGCGTCACCCTGACCGACGTCCACGCGGACACGGAGGCCGTCGGGCGGCAGCTGCGGCAGGCGGCCGGGATCATGCGCGCGAAGACCCGGCCGGGCTTCCTGTGGATCTTCGACGATCTGCTCACCGAGGACGCCCGCGGGAAGCTGGACGCGCTGGCCGGCCGGGCCGGACTCGCCCACGCCTTCCCCGGCACCGGCATGGCGGGCGATCTCCTTCCCGTCCCGGACCCCGCGCATCCCGAGCTGACGTTCGTGCGGGTGAGCACGGACGAACACCTGCGGGCGTACGCGGACCTCAACTCGCGCGCGTACGGGTTCCCGCCGGAGCACGGCCGGGACGGGCTGGCCGGGTCCTCGCTGTGGACGACCGAGGTGTACGCGTATCTGGGCCTGCGGGACGGCGTACCGGTCACCTGCGCCGCGACGGTCGAGGCCGAGGGCCGCCTCTTCGTGATCCTCGTCGCGACGGACCCGCGGTGGGAGCGCAGGGGATACGGCGAGGCGGTGACCCGCAAGGCCCTCCACGAGGGCGCCCGCGCCACCGGTCTGACCCGTGCCACCCTGCACGCGACCACGGCCGGGGCGCCGGTGTACCCGCGCATCGGCTTCGTGCCGAACTCGCCGATGGGCTTCTACGGTCTCGCGGACTGACACCGCGCCCCTCGGGGCCGGGCTCCTCGGGCGCGGCCCCGGCGGCCCTCGCGGTCCGGGTCAGCTCGGGAACAGCTCGGCGATGATCTCCTTGGTGAGCTCGTTGGCGGGTGCCGTGCCGTCGGGCGACTGGTTGAGGTTGGCGAGCACCACGATGGTGGCGCGGCGCGCGGGGTCGTAGCCCATGAAGCTGGTGAAGCCGGGGATCTGCCCGTCGTGGCCGATGAAGCCGAGGATGTCTGCAATGGCGAGCCCGTAGGCCGGCGCGCCGGGGGCGTCGGAGGTCGGGACGAACGTCAGCCGTTCCCGCTGCGTCCGGGCGTCCAGCAGGGTGCCGGTGGCGAGGGCGGGGGCCCAGCGCCGCAGGTCGTCGACGGTGGACACGGCGGCGCCCGCGGCCGAGGCCCAGCTGGCGTTCGCGCCGGTGACGTCGTAGGGGTTGCCGGCCGACCAGTCGGCCCACGCGGCGTCCTTGCCGGTCAGAACGGGGGCGGTGAGGCTGTCGACGTTGCTGATGAACTGGTAGCCGGCCGGGTGCGGGCGGGGGAACGTGGTGCTGGGGTGGTAGCTGGTGTCACGCAGGCCCAGCGGGCGGAAGATCCGCCGCTCGTACAGCTTCGCCAGCGGCTGGCGGGTGAGCTGTTCTGCGATCAGCCCGAGCAGCACCGTGTTGGTGTTGGAGTAGTGGAACGCGGTGCCGGGCGGGAAGTACACCGGGTGGCGGAACGCGATGTCGAGCAGTTCCTCGGGGGTCCACTCGGCCGTCGGGTCCTGGTCGAGCCGCTCGTTGAACCCGAGGTCCTCGGAGTAGTTGAACAGCCCGCTGGTCATCTGCAGGAGCTGGCGGACGGTGATGCGCCGCCCGTTGGGGACGCCCTTGCGGTACTTCGCCACCGGGTCGTCGAGCGACAGCCTGCCCTCCTGCACCAGCTGGAGGACGATCGTGCCGGTGAAGGTCTTGGTGATGCTGCCGACCCGCATGTGGTCGTCGGTGCGGATCGGCTCCCCGGTGGTGAGGTCGCGGGTGCCCAGGGCGGTGGTCCAGGTCCCCGCCCGCGGGGTGGTGACGGAGACGATCGCCCCCGGGATCCGGAGCCGCTGCATGTGCGCGAGGAGATTCTTCGTCAGCTCCGCGGCGTACGGCGGTTCGTGCGCGGCGCCGAGGGTGACGGCGGTGCGGGGAACGGGGGCGGCGACGGCGGGCCCGGTCAGCGCGGGGGCGGCCGCGGCGGCGACGAGGGCCGCGGCAAGGAGCGCCGTGCGCAGGCGGTGTCGTCCCATGTCCATAGGAGGTCCACTTCGCGAGGGGTAAGGAGCCACGTCTGTGTACCACCGCCCCGGCGACGCCCCGCGGACTTGCGCCGACGGTGGGCGCGGCGCCTCCGCGGCGGCGTCCCGGCGGCTTCCCCCGCGGGCCTTCCGGCGGACCGTCAGCCGTCAGGGCGTCAGCTGTCGGGGGGGTTCGTGCGGCGGGAGGCGGCGTCCTCGCGGGCGTGGCGCCAGCGGGAGCGGGCCTGTTCGACGACGGTGTCCCACTGGCGGCGGACTTCGTGTTCGGAGGGGCGCCGGCCCTGGTGGATGCCGAGGAGCTCCTCGCGGACCTCGCGGCCCAGCGCGGCGGACGCGACGAGGGCGAGCATGACGGCGAAGAGGGCGGAGAGCAGGGCGAAGACGGCGCCGACGACCCCGTAGCGGTCGGCGTACACGTTGAACAGCCGCGGCAGATAGAGGGACGCGCCCACGGAGTAGAGCGCGGTGAGGATCGCCGCGGTCACACCGAAGGGGACGAGGCCGGGCCAGGGGATGCGTTTCGCCGACAGGATCCAGCCGCTCCAGACGAGGAACACGGCGGTCACGACCGCGTCGCACAGCGTGGCCACCAGCCCCAGTTCGCGGCCGCCCAGGACGGCGGAGATCCATCCGGTGAGCAGGCCGTAGACGCCGAGGGAGAGGATCCACCACAGGCCGTTGCGGGAGTTGCGCACGCTGAGGGGCTTCAGTTCCCAGGTCTGTTCGAAGAGCCGCTGGGACGCCCGGGCGAAGCTGAGCACCGAGATGATCAGGAAGACCGCCCCGAAGGCGCCCACGCCGCTCGTCTCCGCGTCGTCGGGCACGGAGAACAGGGACCTGACCGCGTCGGCGCCGGCGCCGTTGAGGCCGTAGCGCCGGATGATCCGGTCCGCGGCATCGGCATCGACCGCGTCGCCCAGGAAGGTGCAGGCCAGGATGACGAGCGGAACGAGCGCGGTGAGAGCGCTCGACGCCAGAGCCATCGAACGGTCGAAGCCGACGATCTTCTGGAAGCGGTTGACGACGCGCAGCGCGAACGCCGGGCGCAGCCAGAACGTGAGCGTCCTGACGAGACGCTCCCGGTTGATCTTCGCCGTGCCGCCCTCCATGGAGTGAGACCGTGAACCGCCGGGCGCCTGACGCTAACCCCCGAAGGGCGGGAAGCCGCTCGCGCGACACGCGGCCTTGGTCCGAAGAGGCGGCCCGGCCGCGCCGCCGGTCAGAGGAGGCCGGCGAGCACCAGCTTCTCGGCGAGGTGGAAGAGGAGACCGCCGACGGGGGCGAGCACGGCGCACAGCCAGTACCGGGGCACGCCCGCCCGCGCCAGGAAGACGGTCAGGAACGCGGTGAGCAGCGCACCCGCGGCGAGGAAGACGGTCGCCTCGCCCCAATAGTGGAGCGTCGGCCCGAGCCAGAGCCCTTCCCCCAGCAGGATCATCGCGACGACCGCTCCGGCCACGGGCCGCGCCGACATCGGCCCGCGCCGCACCGCCCACCCGGCCCAGCCGAGCAGGGGCCCTCCGGCCAGCCCCGCCGCCGTCCACACGGCGGCGGTCCCCAGTCCTCCGGCGCCGAACGTGCCGCCCTGCGCGGAAGCCGTGTAGTAGCCGGCGCACGTGAGCACCATCATCAGCGCCCCGCTCCAGGCGGCGAGCGCCCGCGAGCGGATCAGCGCACCGGCCACGGCCGTCCAGATGATCCAGGTGGACACCGAGTTGGTCGCCCGTTCCAGGAAGGGGACCGTGCCGTGCAGGGCGTACGTGGCCCAGCCGAGCACCAGGCCGAACAGCGCGGTCGCGGCGAGGACCGGGGCGGGGGTGTCCCGGCGGGACAGAAGCAGAGCAGTCATGCCGAGGAACTATACACACGACGTATACGCGGCATGTATACACAGTGGGTGTACATGAAGGGCCGGCCCGCGCGCGGCGGTCAGCGGAGCGTGACCGGGACTCCCGCCGACCAGACGCGGCGGACCTTGCGGGTCGCCCGGATGTCCGTCAGCGGGTCGCCGTCGACCAGGACCGCGTCCGCGCGCAGACCCGGCATCAGGACACCGCGGTCGGGCAGTCCAAAGTGACGGGCCGCCAGCACCGTGGCGGAGCGCAGCGCGTCGGCCTCGGTGAGCCCGGCGTCCACCAGCAGTTCGAGCTCGCGGTGGAGGCCGGATCCCTGGCGCACCGGGTCCGGGATCGGTCCGGGCCCGGAGAACGCGTCGGTGCCGGCCAGGACGGGCACCCCCGCCGCGTGGAGGGCGGCGACGGTGTCCCGGCTGTGGGCGTACGCCTGCTCGGGCGCGGGGAAGATCACCGAACTGGCCTCCATCATCGCCAGCGTCGGAACCGCGACCTGCCGGCGCCGGACCATCTCCGCGAGGGTGTCCTCGTCGGGCACACCGTCGCGCGGGACATGGGTGATGATGTCGGCGCCCGCCCGGACCGCCCTGCGGTACGCGTCGACGGAGGACGCGTGCGCCACGCTCGGCCTGCCCAGCGCCGCGGCCTCACGGACCACGGCGTCGATCACGTCCTGGCCTAGGAGGTCCCCCTCGATGACGACCTTGATGTAGTCGGCGCCCTCCGCGACCCGCCGGGCGACGAAGGGCGCGGCCTGCCCGGCGTCCGTGAGGACCGCCTCGGACGGCATGCCGGGCATACGGGCGTGGTTGCCGCCGGGCCCGATGGCCGGGACGCCCGCGCTGCGGATGTCCGGCACCCGCCCGCGGAAGGAGTCGACGCGCTGGTGCGGCCAGCAGGCCATGTCCAGGGCCGTGGTGACCCCGTGCGCGGCGAGTGCGTCCAGGTCGTCGGGGGCCAGCAGGTGGACGTGCGTGTCGAAGAGGCCCGGCAGCAGGGTGGCCCCGCCGCAGTCGAGGGTCTCCGCGCCGGACGGGGTCCCGGTCACGACGGCACCCCGCGCGAACGCGATGCTCGTCGGGGAGGTCAGCCGGGTGCCGTCGAAGACCCGGACGTTGTTCAGTACGACGGTGGAGGAGGGCATGTGTGGGCTCCGGAGGACGATGCTGCGCACGGAAGGCGGACGGGGGCGGGGAAGGTTCAGGTCCTGCTCGGGCCGGCCAGACGGGGCAGCAGCCGGGTCGCGTTGCGGGTGGTGAGGGCCCGCCAGGTGTCGCCCTGCGGCTGGGGCGCCCCGTCCACGGAGGCGATCTGGGCGTCGACGGCCGCCGCCGGCGTCCAGCAGTAGTCGCTGCCGTAGAGCAGCCGCTCGGTGCCCAGGGCGGCGCTCAGCGCCGGGACCTGGTGGGGGAAGGGGGTTCCCGCCATGTCGAACCACAGGGCGCGCAGCTGCTCGGGAACCGGCGGCGTGCCGGGGGCGGAGTCGTGGAAGACCGTGCGGAAGAGTTCCAGGCGGTCGGCCAGCACCGGCAGCGTGCCCCCGCCGTGGGTGAACACCCACTGGATGTCCGGGTGGCGGGTGAGGACTCCGTTGAACACCAGGTCGCTGACGGTACGGGCCGAGTCGAAGATGAACTCGAGCATCGGGCGGGGCCGGCCGACGGACACGGCCTCGTGGCAGCGCGGTGACGTCGGGTGGACGAACACGACCGCCCCGCGCCGGTCCAGCTCCTGCCACAGCGGCTCGAACCGGGCGTCGCCCAGGTAGGTGCCGTGCGCGTTGGTCTCGACGGTGACCCCGTCGGCGCCCAGGACGTCCAGGGCGTGGGCCAGTTCGGTGAGCGAGCCGTCGATGTCGGGCAGCGGCAGGGAGGCGAAGTGGCCGAACCTGCCGGGGTGCTCCCGCACGACGGCGGCGGCGTACTCGTTCACCTCGCGCGACAGGGCACGGGCCGCGCGGTCGTCACCGAAGTGGGTGCCGGGCGAGGAGACGGACAGCAGCGAGGCACGGATGCCTGTCCTGTCCATCAGGCCGAGATGTTCCTCGGCGGACCAGTGCGGATAGCCGGGCATGCCGTCGGGCCGGGTGTGTCCCGCGGCGACGGCCGCCTCCACGTAGGAGGGGGTGACGAAATGGGCGTGTACATCGATGAGCTGCTCGTCGGGCGCCGGCATCGGGGTGGCTCTTCTCCGTGGGGTCGGTGGTGGTGTCCCGGGACGGGCCCTCGTCGGGGCACGAGGACCGATCGGGGGCTTCCCGGGGCTTCCCGGGGTTTCTCAGAGTTCCGGCGGGCGGGGTGCGCCTCTGTGCGTCACGGTGCCCCGCGATGTGCCGGGTCGCCTCCCGGGGCGCCGCGGCACCTCTCGGGGCCGGTCAGGCGTCCCACCAGTCGAAGCGCTGCGTGGGCGCGTGCCGGTCGCGTGCGTGGTCCAGCCGGGTGAGCCGGCCGCGGTGGAAGACCAGCGGGTTCTCCGGACCGGTGGTCGCGGTGAGGCGCTGGATGCGGCCCACGACCGCGAGGTGGTCCCCGGCGGGGAAGCTGTCCTCGACCCGGCACTCGATCCAGGCGACGGCCCCGTCCAGCCGGGGCGCTCCGTTCTCGGCCGGACGCCAGGTGCAGCAGGAGAACCGGTCGGCGGAACGGCCGGCGAACGCGGCGCACACATGTTCCTGCTGCTCCGAGAGCACGTTCACGCAGAACTCGCCCGCCTCCACGAGCGCGGCGGCGGTGGCGGAGTGCAGTCCGCAGTAGAAGACCACCAGGGGCGGGTCCAGGGACACGGAGGTGAAGCTGCCGACCGTGACCCCGACGGGGCCCTCGGGGGTGACGGCGGTGACGACGCCGACCGCCGTGGGCACCCGGCCCAGCACGGTCCGGAAGGCGGCGGCGTCCGGGGGCGAGGACGGCGCAGGCGGGGCGGCGGCGGTGGATGCGGGCACGGCGGCCTCCTGGAGTGACGGTCCGCGACGGCGCGTGCGCCACGGCGCACGCGCCGGGACCGGGGCGGGTTTCCCCGAGTGAAACCCCTGCCCCGGACGGTGGGCATGGGCTGGGCGGCCAAACGCCGACGCGCCGATTGCGCCACGGGCACAAGCGGGGACCCGTTTGGTCCGGCGGGCCAAACGGCGGCGGGACTTTTGCGGTCCCGGCGCGAGAACAGCGGCCGGAAGGTGGCGTGGAATCGCGGCATCGGCGCTGCTCCGTGCAACGGGCCGCGCCGCCCGAGCCGCTGATCCACGGAGGTACCCATGTCCACGACCCCATCCCTCACGCCGGCCGTCGGCACCGAGGACGAGGCGCTGATCGCCCGTGCCGCGGCCCTGGTCCCGCTCCTGCGCGAGAACGCCGCCCGCACGGAGCAGGGGCGCCGTGTGGTGGAGGAGAACATCGAGGCCCTGGCCGAGGCCGGGCTGTTCCGGCTGACGGTGCCCCGGCGCCTCGGCGGCCACGAGACGAACCTCCGCACCTTCCTGCGGGTCGTCTCGGAGCTGGCCCGCGGCTGCGGGTCGACCGCCTGGGTGACCACGCTGATCAACGTCAGCAACTGGACGGTCGGCCTGCTCCCGGAGCAGGCCCAGAAGGAGGTCTGGGGCAACGGCCCCGACGCGCGGACCTGCGGCGTGCTGGCCCCCAGCGCGACCAGCAGGGCCGTGGACGGCGGCCAGGTCGTCACCGGCCGCTGGGGCTTCGCCTCGGGCAGCCTGCACAGCCAGTGGGCGGCGCTGGGCTTCCCGATCGTGGACGCCACCGGACGCCAGGTCGACCAGGGCATGGCGCTCATCCCGCTGTCCGAACTGACCGTCGAGGACACCTGGTTCGTGGCGGGCATGCGCGGCACGGGCAGCAACACGCTGGTCGCCGACGAGGTCTTCGTGCCCGACCACCGGATCATGTCGGTGACCCGGGCCGTCCAGGGCGTCTACCGCACGGAGTTCAAGGACGAGGCGCTGTACCGGTCGGCCCTGGTGCCGATGCTGGCGCTGGTCCTGGCGGGCCCGCAGGTGGGTCTGGCGAAGGCCGGACTGGACGTCGTCAGCGGTTCGCTCGCCAAGGGCAAGGGGATCTCGTACACGTTCTACGAGCAGGCGAAGGACTCCCCCTCCACGCAGATCCAGCTGGCCGAGGCGGCCCAGCTGATCGACACCGCGGAGCTGCACCTGCTGCGCGCCGCGGACTCCATCGACTCCTGGGCGGCCGAGGGCGAGCAGATGCCCCTCCTGGAGCGGGCCCGTTCCCGCATGGACACCGGCTATGTCGCGCGGCGTGCGCGTGAGGCGCTCGACGTCCTGCTCAGCGTCCAGGGCGCGGGCAGCTTCGCCGAGGGCAGCCCGCTCCAGCGGATCTGGCGGGATCAGGAGACCGGCAGCCGGCACGCGGTGATCAACCCGGCGATCTCGACCGAGCTGTACGGGCGTGCGCTGCTGGGCATCGAGGAGCAGGTCACTCCGCTGATCTGATCCGCCCGCCGGACCGGTCAGGAGGGAAGGGAGGCCGGGCCATGGGGTTGTCCGCCGCGGACGGGCCCGAGCACGGCGGCGCCCAGTGCGTGGGCGGCCTCCAGCGCCGCGAGCACCTCCGGGAGCCGGGCGGCGACGTCGTGTCCCATCAGCTCCTGGGCGCGCTTGACCCGGTAGGTGACCGTGTTGCGGGCGACGTGCAGCCGCGCCGCGGAGACGACGAGGCTGCGCTCGCTGCGCAGGTAGTGACGCAGTGTCTCGCGCAGCTGGTCCGCCTGCGGGGTGTCCGCCGCGAGCCCGGCCAGTTCGTCGTGCACGAAACGCCGGGTGGCGGTGAGGTCGGCGGAGAGCAGGGACGCCAGGGCCACGTCGGGGTAGCCGACGACGGGGTCCGTGCGCGGGCTGAGCCGCATGACCCGGGCGGCGGCCTCGGCCTCCTGGTGCGACCGCCGGAAGCCGGACAGTCCCTCGCGCCGCGTTCCGCAGGCGATGCGGATGCCGGGGAGGTCGAGGGGCCCCGGCTGCTCGTCGTCGGCCCCGGCCGCCGCGGGGGCCGGGGCGCCCCAGGCCCAGAGGCTGGTGCGCCCGGTGGGCACGAGCAGGGTGGTCGTGCAGTGCCGCCGGCGCAGGAAGTGGGCCGCGGCCTGCTGAAGGTCGGTGGTGGGAGCGGCCAGCTCGGTGTCGTGCCAGACGACCAGGGCGAGGTGACGGCCGCGCAGGGGGTAGCCGAGGGCACGGGTCGCGGTCTCCTCCCGCAGGGGTTCGCCGCCGAGGATCTGGCGGACGGTCTCCTCACGGGCGGCCGCACCGCTGGCGACCCAGCGGTCGTGCTCGGCGAGGTACTCGGCGGTCATCCCGGAGGCGAAGTCCTCCACGTAGGCGAGCAGGGCCTCCGAGATACGGCGGAACTGCCGGGCGTGCTCGGCGGCCGGAGCGAGTTCCTGGCAGGCGGACATCAGGGCACGGGACAGCTCGGCGTGGGAGACGCGGATGCCGCGCAGCACCTTGTCCAGGCCGACCCGGCGCCGGGCGAACTCGCGGTCGCCCAGCAGGGCCTCCTCGGTGGCTCCGGCCGAGACCTGTCTGCCGGTGAGCAGCAGCAGCGCCTGGAGGACGACGGACTCGGTGCCCATCCGCAGGGTGCGGAACAGGTCCGGGCCCTCACCCAGTTCCGGCAGCTCCCGGGTGATGACCTCCGCCAGCCGGTGGCCGAGGTCGACCGCCCAGGCCACGGGCTCCTCGCCCAGGGCCTCGGTCGCCTCGGCGACGGTCCGCTCCGAGCTGGCCGGCGGATGCGCCGGGCCGGCGCCCGTGGGGGCGAGCCGGTGGATCCAGCCGTCGGGGCCTGGGCGGGGGTGGGCTGTCATGGCGTCTTCCTTGCCGTCATGGCGTCTTCCTCGCCGTCGTCTCGTCAGCAGGTGCGGCGGCACGGTCCGCTGCGTCCGCCGGGCTGGAGGAACCTTCCCCGTACGGCGTCGGCGCGGCATTCCGCGATGGGCCACCCGGCGGCACCTTCGGCCCGGGTTCCGCCATGGCCGAGCACCCTAACAGGGAAACGCCATTCCTGATGAATATCGCCAATCCATTGCCTTAACGCCATTTCCGCGCTCCCGTGGCCTCCGGCCCGGGCGCCGGAGGAGCCCGGTGCCGCGCGGGCCGCACTCACCGT
This sequence comes from Streptomyces sp. NPDC093094, assembly GCF_044754345.1. Lineage (NCBI taxonomy): Bacteria > Bacillati > Actinomycetota > Actinomycetes > Kitasatosporales > Streptomycetaceae > Streptomyces > Streptomyces sp. NPDC093094. Next base: position 29,704 of record NZ_JBIVOX010000006.1, read on the forward strand.
CGAAGGCGGCGGGGCGCACGCGGCCCGCCGGCCCGGCCTCCGCGCCGCGCACGGGGCCGGCCGATCGGCGACGCCCGACCGGCACGAGAGGTGTGCACCCGACTCGCACAAGAGGTGTGCGTCCGACCGGCACGAGAGGTGTGCACCCGATCAACTCGGCTCCGCAAAAGGGATGTTGATCGGACGCAGTCCTGCCCGCACAGCTGTTTACATCGATGTATATCCGGCTCTAGCCTGACGCGGATCCCTCCTCCCCCACAGGAAGGAAGACCGCGTTGATCCTCCGTATGCCGCACCCCATCGGACGCCGGCGCCGCGCCCGGGTCCGGGCCGCGCTGTCCGGCCTGGCCGCGGCGCTGGGCCTGGTGCTCGCCGGCCCGGCCGTCGCCGGCACCCCACCGGCTCCCGCCCCGCCGGCGGCGGACAGCCTCGCCCCCACCGCCACGGGCACTCCCCTGCGGGCCGGCCCGGGAATGTACCCGCGGGCGGTCCGGCTCGCCCACAACGGCTCCGCCAACGGCCGTGTCCTCGCGAGCGTGGTCACCTTCGACGGCAACAACGGCATCGGCGCCGTCCACGAGAGCACCGACTCCGGGGCGACCTTCCGCGAGGTCGGCCGGGTCGTGGACCCCGAGTCCGCCGCCGGCCAGGGCCTGTGCTGCGCCACCCTCTTCGAACTCCCCCGGCAGATCGGCGCGTTGCCCGCCGGCACCCTGCTGTGGGCCTCCTCCGCCGGGCAGGACGAGCCGAACCGCCGCATGGCGCTGCGGATCTGGCGCAGCAACGACGTCGGACGCAGCTGGTCCTATCTGTCCGCCTGCGCGGTGGCGGGCGGCACGGGCGGCCTGTGGGAGCCGGAGTTCTCCGTGGCCGCCGACGGGGCGCTCGTCTGCCACTACTCGGACGAGACGGACCCGGCGCACAGCCAGAAACTGGTGGCCGCGCGCACCTACGACGGGGTGCACTGGCAGGGCCACCACGACACCGTCGCGAGCACCTGGGCCCCGGACCGGCCGGGCATGCCGGTGGTGCGCCGGCTGCCGAACGGCACCTACTTCATGGGCTACGAGATCTGCAACCCGGGCGGCCAGTACCAGTGCGTGGTGCACTACCGCACCTCCGCCGACGGCTGGAACTGGGGGAACCCGGCCTCGCTGGGGATCCGGCCGGAGACCGTCGACGGCAAGTACCTCCGCGCCGCGCCGACCGTGGCCTGGGCCCCGTCGCCCGGCGGCGGGCCGAACGGGCGGATCCTGCTCATCGGGCAGCGGCTGCTGAACCGCGACGGCACGCCCGCCGCCGACAGCGGCCGCACGATCCTCGCCAACACCGAGAACGGCAGCGGTCCCTGGTACGAGATCCCGTCGCCGGTGACCGTGCCGGCGCCCGAGGTGAACTACTGCCAGAACTACAGCACCCCGCTGCTGCCGTCGGCGGACGGCAGCCGGGTCCTGGAGATCGCCACGGACTTCGACGGCACGGTGTGCCGGGCCTGGTTCGGCAGCGGTCCGCTCACCGGCAGCGGTGACGCGGCCGGGGTCGTGGACGGCGGACTGTACCGGCTGGTGAGCGCGGGCAGCGGCCACTGCCTGGACGTGGCCGCCGACTCCCGCGCGCCCGGCGGCAACGTCCAGCAGTGGACCTGCAACGGGCTCGGTCCGCAGCAGTGGACCCTGCGGGCGCGCGGCGACGGCCGGTTCACGCTGACCGCGCGCAACAGCGGACTGTGCCTGGACGTGGAGAACGGCTCCCCCACGCCGGGCGCGGACGTCCGGCAGTGGTACTGCAACGGGCAGTCCGCGCAGGACTGGCGGCTGGAGAACGTCGGCCGGGGCTACTACCGGCTGGTGGTCCGCTCCAGCGGCCAGTGCCTGGACGTGGCCGGGGGCTCGCGCGAGCCCGGGGCCGATGTCCGGCAGTGGACGTGCAACGGGCTCCAGCCGCAGATCTGGCGGCTGGAGCGGGTCTGACCTCCTGCGGTGCCTCCCCGGTGCGCGACCGGGAAGGCACCGCACGGCCCGGCTACTCCCGGGCCCGCTCCTCGATCGCGGCCGGCCGCAGCTGCGCGGCCCGGACACGGTCGACGTCGAGCTTGGTCCCCCGGTCGAAGCGGTAGACGCCGTTCTGCTCCTGGAAGACGTCCGTGAGCTGGGTGTAGCAGTAGCCGAACATGTTCGGGTCCGCCAGCAGCACCCCGGTGAGCCCGGCGAAGCGCGCGTGGAACTCGTCCTCGTCACGGACCCGTTCGCCGTAGCCCCAGGACTCGGTGCGGTCCTCGCCCGACTGCGCGGCGGCCGCCTCCGGGTCCCACCAGATGCCGCCGAACTCGCTGACGAAGTAGGGCTGTCCGCGGTAGGGCTGGGAGTAGGCGGCGCCGTTCTCGTAGGAGTTGACGAACGGCTCGTCCTTGTCGAGGCCGGACATCAGCGTGCGGAACGCCTCGGGGTCCTGCTCGTAGTGGTGGGCGTCGTAGACGTCGGTCTCGGCGACGCGGTGGGCGTAGCCGGAGGCGTCGACGACGGGGCGGGTGGTGTCCATGGCCTTGGTGGCGAGGAACATCGCGCGGGTGACGTCGTCGAGCCGGGTGATGCGGTCGTGCAGCTTCTGGTACGTCTCGTTCAGCGGGCACCAGCCGATGACCGAGGGGTGGGAGTAGTCGCGTTCGAGGGCCTCCAGCCACTGGGCGACGTAGGAGGCGTCGGGCTGCTGGTTGTCGCCGGAGGAGCCGCCGACCTCGCAGCCCCAGTCGCCGAACTCGCCCCACACCAGGTAGCCGAGGCGGTCGGCGTGGTGGAGGAAGCGCTCCTCGAAGACCTTCTGGTGCAGGCGGGCCCCGTTGAAGCCGGCCTCCATGGCCAGTTCGATGTCCCGGACGAGGGCCTCGTCGGTCGGCGCGGTCATCAGGCCGTCCGGGTACCAGCCCTGGTCGAGCACCAGGCGCTGGAAGACCGTGCGGCCGTTGAGGGTGACGGCCTTGCCGCGCACGCCCACGGCGCGCAGGCCCGCGTAGCTGTCGGCGGTGTCGACGACCTGCCCGGCGGAGTCGACGAGTTCGAGGCGCAGGTCGTACAGGTGCGGGTCCCCGGGCCCCCATTCGCGGCGCCTGCCGTCGGGGACGGGCAGCACAAGACGGGGGGCGAGGTCCAGATCGGCGCGGGCCTCGGCGCGGGCGACCTCGCCGTCGGCGTCACCGAGCACGGCCCGCACCCGCAGTCCGGGGCGGTTGCCGGACAGCGGCAGTTCGACGTGGAAGGCGGAGCCGGCGAGGTCCGGGGTGATCCGGGGGCGCCGCAGATGGACCTCGGGGACGGGTTCGAGCCAGACGGTCTGCCAGATGCCGGTCACCCGGGTGTAGTTGCAGTCGTGGTTGGCGTACCGGACGGCCTGCTTGCCGCGCGCCTGGGGGCCCGACCTGGGGTCGCGGGCCCGGACGGTGATGACGACCGGCTCGCCGGAGCCCGCGATGTCGCCGAGGTCGGCGGTGAAGGGGGTGAAGCCGCCGCGGTGCCGGACGACCTCGCGCCCGTCGGCCCACACGGTGGTGTCGTGGTCGACGGCGCCGAAGTGCAGCAGCACCCGCCGACCGGCCCAGTCGGCCGGCAGCGTGACCTCCCGGCGGTACCAGACGGCGTTCAGGAAGTCGGTGTCGCCGATGCCGGACAGCTCGGACTCGGGCGGGAAGGGGACGAGGATCTCGTCGTGCAGTTCACGGCCGAGGAGTCCGCGTTCGAGGCCGCTGTCCCCCCGGTCGGTCTCGAACTGCCAGGCGCCGTTCAGGTTGAGCCAGTCGCGCCGCACGAACTGCGGTCGCGGGTACTCCGGGCGCGGTACGGAGTGAGTGGGCACACATGCTCCAGTCGTTCGGGCGGCCGGGACACGGGCCGCCGTGGCTGCGGTGGGGCGGGAGGGCGGGGGTCAGGAACCGCCGAGGCCGGTGGTGGCCACGGAGTCGACGATGCGGCGCTGGAAGAGGAGGAACACCACGATCAGCGGCAGCGCGGCCAGCAGGGCGGAGGCCATGGACTGCGCGTACTGGATGCCGAAGGCGTCCTTCACGGTGGCGAGGCCGACCGGGAGGGTCATCAGATCGGGGTCGTTGGTGACGATGAACGGCCACATGAAGTTGTTCCAGGCGCCGATGAACACGAAGATCGCGACGGCGGCGACGATCGGCCGCGACAGCGGCAGCACGATCGAGAGGAACACCCGGAACTCGGACGCGCCGTCGATGCGGGCGGCGTCCTCCAGTTCCCGGGGGATGCCGTCGAAGAAGCGCTTGAGGATGAACACCATCATCGGCGCGACGACCTGCGGCAGGACGACGGCCGCGTAGGTGTCCACCAGGTCGAACAGCAGCATCTGCTTGAACAGCGGGACCACGAGCAGCTGCGGCGGGACCATGACGGCGGCCACCGTCACGCCGAGCAGGACACGGCGGCCGCGGAACGTGCCGCGGGAGAGCCCGTAGGCGGCGAGGGTGGAGACGGTCACGGTCAGGACCGTCACCAGCGAGGCGATCAGCAGGCTGTTGAAGGCCCAGAGGGTGACGTTGCCGCGCTCCAGGATCTGCCGGTACGCCTGCGCGGTGAAGGCGCCCTTGAAGGGCGAGAGTCCCGGGGTGGCCACGTCCTGCTCGCTCTGCACGGAGGTGGCGACCGCCCAGACGAACGGCAGCAGCCAGACGGCCGCCAGGACGGTGAGGGCGGTGCCGGCCAGGACGCGCGGCACCCGGCCGTGGCCGAGGAGCAGCGGGGAGCCGTCGCGCTCCGGGGCCGGCCGGCGCCGTGGGCGGCGCAGAGGGGGTGCGGTGACGGACACGGTCAGTCCTCCCGGCGGAAGAGGCGCAGCTGGACGAGTGAGACGACCACGACGAGCGCGAAGAAGAGGTACGAGACGGCGGAGGCGTAGCCGAGCCGGTAGCCGGTGAAGCCGACGTCGTAGACGTACTCCAGGACGGGGCGGGTCGAGCCGTTCGGGCCGCCCTTGGTGAGGATGTAGATCTGGTCGAACACCTTCAGCGAGGCGAGGATCTGGAGCATGGCCACCAGCACGGTGGTCCTGCGCAGCTGGGGCAGGGTGATGGACCACAGCCGGCGCCAGGCGCCCGCGCCGTCCAGGGCGGCGGCCTCGTCGAAGGTGGTGGGCAGGGACTGGAGTGCGGCGAGGTAGAGCAGGAAGTTGAAGCCGACGGTCCACCACACGGTCAGCGCGGCGATCGACCACATCGCGACGGCCTCGTCGGACAGCCAGCCGACGGGCCCGATGCCGAAGGTGTCGAGGAACTGGTTGGCCAGGCCGATCTCCGGCTGGTAGAGCCAGGCCCACACGAGGGTCACCACGGTGACGGGCAGCAGGTAGGGGGCGAAGAACGCCAGCCGCCAGGCCCATTGTCCGGCGAGCCCGCTGTGCACCAGCAGGGCCATCGCCAGGGCGACGAGCACCAGGGGCACGGAGGAGACGACGGTGAACAGGACGGTGTTGCCGAGGCTGCTCCACACGTCCGGGTCGCCGAACGCCTCGGTGTAGTTGTCGAGGCCGACGAAGGCGGTGTCGCGCAGGGCGAGCGAGCTGTCGGTGAAGCTCATCCACAGCCCCTGCGCGATCGGCCACACCATGAAGAGGGCGAACAGCAGCAGGAACGGCATGACGAAGACCAGTCCGTTGCCGGCGGTCGGGCGGAATCCGCGGAGGCCGGGCCGGCGAGGGGCGTCGGCCGGGGGCGCGGCGGCGCCGGCGGGGGCCTTCGCGCCGTGGGGTGCGGTGGTGGTCATGGCGGTCACTCCTCTCGTGGGTCAGGCCACCGGATCGGGCTGCCGCAGCAGCGTGTCGGCCTCGGCGACCATCTGCCGTACGGCCTTCTCGGGGGTGGTGTTGCCGAGCAGGGCCGACTGCAGGGGCTGGCACATCCGGTTCTGGAAGTTCGAGCCCGCTCCGGCGAACCAGTTGGGCGGATCGAGCACGGCGACCTCGGCGGCCCGCGCGTACGAGGACTGCGGGTCGAGGGCGGCGTAGGCGGGTTCGGCGACCACGGGCTGGTACGCGGGGATGTGGCCGGCGCTCGCCCAGGTCAGGGACTGCTTGACGATCTCGGCGACGTACCGGTGGGCCTCGCGGCGGCGGGCCGGGTCGGGGTTCTTCTGGTGCGGCAGGACGAAGCTGTGGCTGTCGGTGTAGACGGCCGGTTCACCGAAGACCGTGGGGAAGGGCGCGGCGCCGAGCGGGATGCCGGACTTCTTCAGGGTGGGCAGTTCCCACTCGCCCAGCATGACCATGCCGCCGCGGCCGCCGATGAATCCGGCCATCGCGCCGGTGTAGTCCAGGTTGTTGGGGTTGGTCCGTCCGTCGAAGAGCTGCTGCATGAACGTCACGACGCGCACGGCGGCGTCGACGTCGATCTCGGGGGGTCCGCCGCCGGGGAGGGTGAAGGACGCGCCGGTCTGGGCGTAGAGGGCGGCGAACTGGCGCCAGTTCTGCGCCGTGTCGGTGACGTGGCCGAACAGGATGCCCGACTGTCCGGTCGCCTCCGCGAGCGCCTTGCCGGCGTCCAGGAACGCCTCGGGCGAGCCCATCGGGGCGAGTTCGCCGGAGGAGTCGAGCAGTCCGGCGGTGCCGGCGGCCTCCTTGTCGTAGAAGACGATGAAGGGGTGGACGTCCAGCGGGATCGCGTGGACGACGCCGTCGTGCCGGGTCCGCTGCCAGACGGCCGGGGTGAAGTCCTTCTCGGTGACGCCGAACTCGGCGAGCAGGTCCAGGTCGAAGGGGTCCAGGAGGCCGCCGGGCGCGTAGCCGGCGAGCCGGGACAGATGCAGGACGGCGATGTCGGCGGCGCGGCCCCCGGCGGCCGACATGGCCAGTTTGGTGTAGTAGGAGGGGCCCCAGTCGAGGATCGTCCGCTGCACGTCGAAGCCGTGCCGGCCGCGGGAGACGGCCGCGATCATGTCGTCCATCAGCATGCCGTCGCCGCCCTGGAAGAGGTCCCAGACGCTGAGGCCGGAGGCGCCCGAGGCCGCGGCCGGCGAGGAGCAGCCGGACAGCGGTCCCACGGCGGCCAGTGCTCCCGCCGCGGCCAGGGTGTGGCGCATCAGCCGGCGGCGGGACAGGCCGCGCGGCCGGTCGGAGGGTGGCGCTGCTTCGGGTACGGGGTGACGGGAGGACATCGCGGACCTTTCGACGGCCGGACACGCGTGCCGGAACGGCGGTGGGGCCACGGGGAGATGGCCCCACCGGGGGCGGCATGCGGCGGGTCGCACCGAGTGGATCGATGCGGTGGCTCGTTTTTACATCGATGTACATTGGCTGTAAAGAGCCTCGGGCACATGGTCCGGACCGATGCCGGGCCGCCTCGAAGGGCTGGACTCAGGCCCGCGACGTGCCGGGACATAGACTCGGCGGGCGTGAGGGGCAGGGAGGTCTCGGTGGCACGACCCAGGATCAAGGACGTCGCACGGCACGCGGGGGTGTCGGAGAAGACGGTCTCCAACGTGATCAACGACTACGTCCATGTCTCCGAGCGGACCCGGCGTGCGGTGCAGGAGGCGATCGAACACCTCGGCTACAGGGTGAACCTGGCCGGGCGTCACCTCCGCAAGGGACGCACCGGCATCATCGCCCTGGTCGTCCCCGAGCTGGACGTGCCCTACTTCGCCGAACTCGCCCGGCACGTCGTGCGCGAGGCCGGGGCGCGGTCGCTGACCGTGCTGATCCATCAGTCCGGGGGCGAGCGCGACCACGAGCTGTCGGCTCTGGCCGGATTCGGCTCCGCCTTCGTCGACGGGGTCATCCTCAGCCCGCTCGCCCTCACGGCCGACGACCTGCGCGACCGCGCGGGCGCCCCGCCCACCGTGCTGCTCGGCGAGTTGCTGGAGGAGGGCGCGGACCATGTCGCCATCGACAACGAGAAGGCCGCACGCGAGGCGACCGAGCACCTGATCGCCCTCGGCCGCCGTACGATCCTGGCCGTCGGCGGCCGTGACAGCACCGGCCTGGGCACGGCCGAGGCACGCACCCGCGGCTACCGCAGCGCCCTCGCGGAAGCGGGCATCGCCCACGACCCGGCCGGGGTGGTCCCCGTCGCGTCGTTCCGGATGCCCGACGGCGCCGCGGCGGTGAACCGGGCGCTGGAGGACGGCGCACGGCCGGACGCGCTGCTGTGCCTCAACGACCAGCTCGCCCTCGGCGCACTGCGGGCGCTGCACGAGCACGGCATCCGGGTGCCCGAGGAGGTGGCCGTCATCGGCTTCGACGACGTGGAGGGCGGCCGCTTCAGCGTGCCGACGCTGAGCACGGTGGCGCCGGACAAGGCCGCGGTGGCCAAGCTGGCCGTCGAGCTGCTTCAGCACCGGATGGACGAGGCGGCGGGAACCGGCGAGTCCGACGGCCCCGGCGACCGCCCGCCGCGCGACCTGGTGGTACCGCACCGGCTGGTGCTGCGCGAGAGCACGGAGGGACCGGCGGGGCGGTGAGGGCCGCGGGAGCGGCCGCGGAGACGACAGGGCCCGCGGAGACGGCGAAGACGGCGGAGACGGCGGAAGCGGCGGAGCCCGCGAAGACGGCGGAGACAGCGGAAGCGGCGGAGCCCGCGAAGACGGCGGAGACAGCGGAAGCGGCGGAGACGGCGGAAGCGGCGGAGACGGCGGAGACGAGGGAGCTGCCTCGTGCGGGGCCGGGCGGGGCCGGGCCTCGGCACACGCGGTGGGGCACGCGCAGGACGGCGGTGTGACGGACGCGGCAGGGCCGGGGGCGTCCTCGCCCCTGGTTGCCGCGCCCGTCCCGTGCAATGATCCCTACTCGACAGTAACTCCTTGTGCCAGGTCGGGAGGCAGCGCCGTGGCCCGTGTGTTCAGCGTGAGCGACAGCATCGTCATCGACGTCGCGCCCGCGGTCGCGTACCGCGCGGTGAGCCGTCCTTCCGACATGGGCCGCTGGAGTCCGGAGAACCTGGGGACGGCTCCCGGAACCGCGCAGGGCCCGGTCACGGCCGGGGAGACGTTCGTCGGACGGAACAGGCGCGGGAGGTTCCGCTGGGTGACGCGGTGCACGGTCACCGCGGCGGACCCGGAGCGGACCTTCGCCTTCCGGGTGCACGAGATCGGGCTGACCCGGCCGCGCCTGCGGGCTCCGATCGCCACCTGGGAGTACCGCTTCGAGCCCGCCGGTGACGGCACCCGTGTGACCGAGACCTGGACGGACGACCGCCGGCGGTGGCCGACGTTCGCCGCGAACCTCTTCGACCGGATCGCCACCGCGGGCAGCACCTTCGCCGACTTCCAGGCCCGCAACATCGCCAGGACCCTGCGCAATCTCAAGCGGGAGCTGGAGCAGGAGAGCGCCGGGGAGAGCGTCTAGGAGGCCGCCTTCGCGCCGTCCTCCGTCTCCCGGACGGCAGGGCCGGTCGCGTGGGCCGGCCGAGGAGCGATCGCCTGCACGTCCGCGCCTTCGCCGGCCCACAGCCCGGCGAACAGCGCGGCGGCCGCCTCCAGGAGCCCCGCCCGCCCGAGCCCGCCGCCGGCCGCCGATCCGCAGTCCACGCCGCCCCGTCGAGACGGACGGCCGGTGCGTCAGGCGGTCGCGGGCCGCCCCGTCAGCCGACCGGTCCGTCAGCCGACCGGTCCTCAGCCGACCGGCCCGTCGATCGACCGGCCCGCCGTGGACCCCGGCCCGTCGCCGGACCCGGCCGCGAGCACCGACTCCCCCACGGCGGTACGGGCGTACAGCACGACGCGTCCGGCCCGGTGCGCCGTGACGAAGCCGGCGTCGCGCAGCGCGGTCAGGTTCTGCGAGACCCCGGCCATGGAGATGCCGGTGCGCCGGGCCAGTTCCGTCGTGGTGGACGGCGTGTCGAGTTCGGCGAGGAGCCGGGCGCGCGACCGCCCGAGAACGGCGGCGAGCGCGGCGCCGCCGGTGACGGTACGGCGCTCCCACAGCGTGCCGACACCGCGGGCGCGGTAGGCGAGCTGGGGCGGATCCGGCGGCGAGACCCGGGTCGACAGGCCCGGCCCCTTGAAGGCACAGGGGATCAGCAGCAGCCCCGGCCCCGCCGTGTCCCGCGACAGGGTCCGCCGGCGACGCACCACGCGCAGCACGTTGTCGTCCCAACTGGCCAGCGGGTGCAGCTCGTTCAGCAGACGTCCGGCGCCGTGTCCGGCGACCTGACGGGCCCGGTGGAGGATGTCGGCGTCGAGCACCGCGCGGATGCGCGACCAGTAGGGGGCGAGGGCCAGTTCCCAGTAGGTCTCGATCTCCTCCGCGAGCCGCGCCGACCGGGACGCCGGGTCCGCGTGCAGCGACCGCGCCCTGGGGCCGAGGGCACCCTGGTGGCGGGCGAGATGACCGAGGTCCCTGCGGACCCGGTCGGCGGGGGCGGCCAGGACCGCGTCCAGCTCCTCGGCCAGGGCCGGACCGGGCCCGGTGGGCGCGGGATTGAGGAAGTCCGGGACGTAGCCCGCGGGCGGGATCAGCTCGGCCAGCCATCCCTGGTGCAGGCCCGCGGCGGTGAACCGGGGCCGCACCTGTTCCAGCCAGCGCCGGTGCAGGGGATCCGCGGCGCCGGAGACCAGCAGACGGAAGCTCGTGCCCACCTGCCACATCGGGGAGACGGCGAACCGCGTCCGTGCCAGGTCCGCGACCGAGAACTCCAGCTCCGCCGGCACGGCCGCCTCCGGGATTCACGTATGCCTGAATCGATGGCGGCCACCCTAGCGTGCGGAGATCATCCCGCCATGACCTCTGAGACGATCACCGCCGCGGCCTCGGGAACCTGGACACTGGGAGACCGCACGGTCAACCGGATCGGCTTCGGGGCGATGCGTCTGCCGCAGACCGGCAGCGCGCTCGTCGCCGACGCCGTGCCGCGCGACCGGGAGCAGGCCGTGCGTGTTCTGCGCCGCGCGGTCGAACTGGGTGTGAACCACATCGACACCGCCGCCTTCTACTTCTCGCCGCTGCGCTCGGCCAACGAACTGATCAACCGGGCCCTGGCCCCGTACCCGGACGACCTCGTGATCGCCACCAAGGTGGGCCAGCCGCGCGACCCGTCGGGGGCCTGGCTGCCGCACGCGGGCCCGGAGCAGCTGCGCGGACTGGTCGAGGAGAATCTGCGGCAGCTCGGCCGCGACCATCTGGACGTGGTGAACCTGCGGATCGTCGGGACCGGTTCGATCGCCGAACGTTTCGGTGTGCTGGCCGAGTTGCGCCAGGCGGGCCTCGTGCGTCATCTGGGCCTGTCCAACGTCCACCCGCACCATCTCGACGAGGCCCGGGCCATCGCGCCGGTGGTGTGCGTGCAGAACATGTACGGGCTCGGGGTGCGTCCGGACCAGGACGCGTTCGTCCGCACCTGCGGTGCGCAGGGGGTCGCCTTCGTGCCGTTCTACGCCATCGCCGCCACGGGCCGGCAGGCCGGGGCGGTCGGCGCCGAACATCCCGAGGTGCTCGCCGTCGCCCGGGGGCGCGGTGTCACTCCCGCCCAGGTGCGGATCGCCTGGACGCTGCACCGGGGCCCGCATGTGCTGGCCATCCCCGGTACCGGCGATCCCGCCCATCTGGAGGACAACGTGGCCGCGGGAAGCCTTCGTCTGTCGGACGAGGAGCTGGCCCTGCTCGACTCCGCCCACAGGACGTCCGGCTGACGGGGCGTCGGCCGCACCGCACCGCACCCCCGCCCTGCATCGGCAGGTTCACCGCCAAAGGCGACCCGGCGTACGTGTGGGACCGGTACAAGTCGAACGGCTGCCTCTTCGGCTCCCACCGCGCGACCATGATGAGCGGCTGGGACCCGACGCCGCACGTCGACGGCCCCGGCCATCACGGCTTCGTGCTCCTCGACGGCGACATCGCCACGAGCCCGCCCGCCCGCCCGCCGGACCCGTGTTCCCCCTGATGTTCCACGCCGTGCCGAAGGGGACGCCGTACGCGTGGGAGAACCGCTCCTGGTGCACCGGCACGTTCTGCCGGTGGGGCGGGACCGCCTACCGCCTACCGCCTACCGCCTACCGCCTACCGCCTACCGCCGCGCGAACGTCCCGGGGCCGACGACGGACACCGGCTGGCGCCTCAAGTTCTCCGGGTGAGGAAGACCTCGTCGGTGAAGCACCAGGCCCAGTCCTCGTCGGGCGCGAGGGACACGGCCACCGGGTGACCGGTCTCGGCGTGGTGGGCGTGGGCGTGCGCCCCGCGCGAGCTGTCGCAGCAGCCGACGTGCCCGCAGGCCGCGCACCACCGCAGCCGTCGCCACGACCGGCCCCGGGCCTCGCAGCGGGCACAGCTGCGGGGCACGTCCGCCGGGGCGTCCGGCACGTCGAGATGGGCACAGGCCCTCGGTTCCGTACGGCCGCCGTCGGAGGCGACCCGCCACACCGTCACGACCCGCTCCTCTCGTCCCGCCCCGTTCTCTTTCCGCTTCGTCCCGCGGGGGGTCACCGGATGCGGTCCGGGTCAGGCGGGCCGGTGACCGGGCGGGGGCGCCGTGCTGGACCGTACGACGAGCTGCGTCGCGAGTTCGAGGCGAAGCTGATCGGCCGGTTCGCCGTCGATGATGCGCAGCAGGGTGTTGGCCGCCATGGAGGCCATCTCCAGCAGCGGCTGGCGGACCGTGGTGAGGGACGGGTGGGTCCAGCGCGCGACGGGAAGGTCGTCGAAACCGACCAGGCTCATGTCGTCCGGGATGGCGTGGCCACGCGAACGCAGCGACTCGAACGCGCCGAGCGCCTGGAGGTCGCTCGCCGCGAAGACCGCCGTGGGCGGCTGCTCCCCGGCGGCCTCCGCCTCGTCCAGCAGCCGGTCCATCTGCCGCCTGCCGGAGATGTCGTTGAACTCGCCGTACGGCACCCACCCGTCGGGCACGGGCAGTTCGGCCGCCTCCATCGCCGCGCGGAAGCCGTCCGCCCGGGCCCGGCTGCACAGCACCTGACGGGGGCCGGCCAGATGGGCGATCCGGGTGTGTCCGAGGCCGATGAGGTGCTGTGCGGCACTCATGGCCCCGGCCCAGTTGGTGGCGCCGACCGTGGGCACCAGCGCGTCGGCCTGGCCCACCGGATCGACCAGCACGAAGGGCACCTCCAGCGCGGCGAGCCGTTTGCGCTGCTGCGCGGTCAGGTCGGAGACGACGAGGATCGCCCCGTTGCTGCGGCGCGCGGCGATCTGGTCGATCCACTCGCGGGTGTCCGCGCTGCGCCCGTGCACCGCCGAGAGGACCATGCTCGCGCCCGCCTCGTGGAGCACCTCGTCGACACCGCGGATGATCTCCACCGACCACAGGCTGTCGAGCTCGTTGAGGACCAGGTCGACGACGGCTCCGCGGCGCCGGGCGGGGCGCCGCTGGTACCCGAGCCGGTCCATGACCTCCTCGACGCGCTCCTTGGTCTCCGTGGAGACGTCGGCTCGTGCGTTGAGGACCTTGGAGACGGTGGACACGGAGACACCCGCCTCGGACGCGATCATGTTCAGGGTGACTCTGCCCGGGGCTTCGTGCCTGTCCGCTGTCATCCGAGGTGTCCGTTCCGCTGGTGGTACGTGCTGCGCCGCTCCGTGGTCCGTGACGGCCGAGTCTGCCATGCCGCGCCCACGCGCCTCACTCCGCCGCGAGGCGGCCCGGGGAGGTCTCCCGGTACTCCGACCAGGCGAAGTCGGCGGTCATGGCGGAGCCGGTGAGATCCTGGGCGCACAGGCCGGCGAAGGCTCCGGTGAAGCCCCAGGCCGTGAAGTGCCCGGTGGCGGGATCGCCGAGCGTGGCGCTCTCGTCGGACAGGAGGGTGACGTCGAGGTCGGGTCCGACGGCCCTCCGTCCCGTGTCCCGGGTGCGCCAGGCGAAGTTCCCCCGCGCCCCGAGGACGGTCAGCGTCAGCTCGACCGGCTCGTCGGGGACGGGCACCGCGGCGGTGGGCTCGGTGTAGACGCCGTGGGTGCACAGCCCGACCCGCAGGACCCGGCCGAGCCGTTCGTCCCAGGTCAGATGGAGGTAGTGCCAGAGGGTGGAGTTGTAGTAGTGGACGAGGCCGGCCATCTGGAGCGGTGAGCGGGGGTCGGCGTCCACGCATGTCGTGAAGGTGAAGTCCGGTGCCTGCTGGCGGCGTCCCACCAGGCTCTGCCCGTGTGTCGAGCCGAGCGACTGGCCCCCGCGCAGCCTGAGCCGGCCCGGCCGTTCGGTCAGGCTGAGCCAGGACGGGTCGGGATGGCGGCGCAGCGTCGCCCAGCGGGGGCCGAGCCGGGGCAGGTCGAAGCGGTCACGGACGGGCTCGGGCGGTGCGGGCGCGGCGGGCAGCCCCGGCGCGGGCACAACGGTGCGCGGCAGCGCGCCGCCCTCCTGTCCGGTCGGCTGCGTGCCGCCGATGCGGGGCCAGCCGTCGGCGGTCCATTCGACGCGCTGGAGGGCGGTCTCCCGGCCGAGGACGCACGGCCCGAGCGGGGTGAGCGGGCGTGCCATGAGGTGGGCGAGGTACCACTCGCCGGACGCCGTCTCCACCAGGCTGCCGTGGCCGGCCTTCTGCAGGGGCAGCTTCTCGTGTCCCGCCGACGTCAGCAGCGGGCCCGCCGGGTCGGGCTCGTAGGGTCCGGTCACCTCGCGCGACCGGGCGACGGTGACGGCGTGGGACCAGGACGTGCCGCCCTCGGCGGTCACGAGGTGGTACCAGCCGTCCCGGCGGTACAGATGCGGGCCCTCGGTGTGGGCGAGCCGGGTGCCGGTGAAGATGCGGCGCACCGGGCCGGTGACACCGCGCTCCCGGCGGTCCCACTCCTGGAGGAGGATCCCGGCGAAGGGGTGCCGGCCGGGCCGGTGGTCCCACTCCATCCACAGTGCCCAGCTGCGTCCGTCGCCGTCCGGTCCGTCGTCGTGGAACAGGGAGGGGTCGAAGCCGTGCGAGGGGAAGGGGACCGGGTCCGACCAGGGCCCGTCGAGGGACGGGGCGGTCACGACGAGGTTGCGTACGTCCTTGAAGGCGCCGGAGAGATTGGTGACGTCGCTGTAGACGAGATGGAAGAGACCGTCCGTGTACGACAGACAGGGCGCCCAGATCCCGCCCGAGTCCGGGCGTCCGGCCAGGTCGATCAGCCGCTGCTCGCGCAGGAGACCGCCGAGGGGACGCCAGTCGACGAGGTCGCGGGAGTGGTGGACGGCGACTCCCGGCAGCCATTCGAACGTGGAGGTGGCGATGTAGAAGTCGTCACCGACCCGCAGGACGGACGGATCGGGGTGGAATCCCGGAAGCACGGGGTTGACGATGGCCGGGCCCCGGTCCGGCGGGCTCTGCGGCCGGTCGGACCGGTCCTGTTCGGCGGTGGTGGGCCAGGCGGCGGTCATGGTTCTCTCCCAGGGGCTCGGGGGCGCTCAGCCCTTGACGGCGCCGGCCATCACACCGGACACGATGCGGCGGGCGAGCAGGGTGAAGACGACGAGGACGGGCAGCACCGAGACGACGACACCGGCGAGCATCAGCGTGTAGTCGGTGTAGTAGCCGGCGGCCAGCTGGTTGAGGGCGATCTGCACGGTGCCGTTCTCCGGCGGCAGGGCGATCAGCGGCCAGAAGTAGTCGTTCCAGGCGAACATGAAGGTGAACATGCCGAGCACGGTCGCCGTCGTCCGCACGCCCGGCACCACCACGTGCCAGTAGGTGCGCAGCAGTCCCGCGCCGTCCATGCGGGCGGCCTCGATCAGCTCGTCCGGGATGTTCTCCTCGATCGCCTGGCGCATCCAGAACACCCCGACGGCGGAGACGAGCGCGGGCACGATCAGCGCGGACAGCTTGCCGTACAGCCCCATGTCGGTGACGAGCATGTACAGCGGGATGATGCCGAGCTGGGTGGGCACCATGACGGTCACCACCACGCAGACCAGCAGCGGGTCGCGTCCCCGGAAGCGGAGCTTGGCGAAGGCGAAGCCGGCCAGTGAGGAGAGCAGCACGTTGCTGACCGCGGTGGTGCCGGCGACGACGAGGGAGTTGCCGAGCGCCTGCCAGAACGCGGACAGTTCGAAGACGCGCCGGATGTTCTCGACGAGGTGGCCGCCGGGTACGAGCGGCGGGGTGGTCCCGGCGAGCACCGAGTTGTCGTCGTGCGAGGCCACGACGAAGCTCCAGTACAGCGGGAAGACGGAGGCGGCGGTGATCGCGGCGAGGACGGCGTGGGCGAGCGGGCCGGCCTTGTCGTGGCCGCCGGGTCCGCGCGGGCGGGCGGCGCGGCGGCGGGACGCGGGTGTGCGGTCCTGGGCGGGGGCCCGGGTGGGTGTGGTGACGGCCAAGGGAGTTCTCCTGGTCGGCGGGGGTCGGCGGGGCGGAGGTCAGCCGCGCTGGGAGCGTCGGGCGAGCAGGAAGTTGAAGGCGGCGACGACGGCGATGACGAGGAACAGCACCCAGGAGACGGCGGAGGCGTATCCGGCGTCGTTGTTGATGAAGCCGTACTTGTAGAGCATCAGCGTCAGCGTCTGGAACTGGTGCTCGGCACCGCCCTCCGCGTTGCCCTGCTGGTCGAAGAGGAAGGGCTCGGCGAAGAGCTGGAGGCCGCCGATGGTCGAGATGACCACGGTGAAGACGATGGTGGGCCGGATGGCCGGAAGGGTGACCTTGCGGAACGTCAGGAAGCGGCCCGCGCCGTCGATCTGCGCCGACTCGTACAGGTCGCGGGGCACGGCCTGCATCGCGGCGAGGAAGATCAGCGCGTTGTAGCCGGTCCAGCGCCACATGACCATGAAGCTGATGGCGAGGTGCGAACTCCAGGTGTCGGCCGTCCAGTCGACGGGTTCGCCGATCAGCCCCAGGTTCTCCAGTGCCCAGTTGACGACGCCGAAGTCCCGTCCGAACAGCTGCGAGAAGACGAGCGCGACCGCGACCACGGACACGTACTGCGGCACCAGGACGAGGGCCCGCCAGGCACTCGTGGCACGCAGTCTGCGGTCCAGCAGCCAGGCCAGAGCGAGGGCGGCGAGGAGCTGCGGCGCGGTGGACAGGACGAAGATGCTGAGGGTGTTGAAGGTGGCGGTGTAGAAGTCCGAGTCCTGGAGGAGCCGGGTGAAGTTGTCCGGGCCGACCCACTCCCCCGCTCCCGTGAGGCGGTCCCAGTCGTGCAGGGAGACCCAGAACGTCCGCAGCAGCGGGTACAGCCCGAAGACGCCGAACACGACGAAGAACGGCGCGATGAACAGGTAGGGGAGCAGACGGCGCTCCGGTCGCAGCCGACGGGCCGGCGGGGTGCCGGTGCGCACGGGTGAGGCGGCGGGGGTGGTCGGGAGCGCCATGGCGGATCTCCGGGGTCGAGGGCGGCTGGAGGAGTGACGGGCTCGGGGGCAGAGGCGCGGGGACGGCTCGAAGGGGGCGAACGGCCGGCGGGGACACCGCGCAGGAGGCGGCGAACGGCCGACGGGCGGGCGCGACTCGAAGAAGGCGGCCGGCGACCGGCGGGGCGGCTCGGAAGGAGAGGGCCGACGGCCGGCGGGGCGGCTCGGAAGGAGAGGGCCGACGGCCGGCGGGGCGGCTCGGAAGGGGAAGGGCGGCGGCCGGCGGGGCGGGGGCGCCGGCCGCTCGGCCGGGTCAGCGGAGGTTCTTGGCCGCCTCGTCGAGGGCCCTGTCCCATGCCTCCTCCGGGTCCGCCTTGCCCTGCTCGACGAGCTGGAGCGCGTTCCCGAAGGGGATGCGGGCCTGCTGGTCCTTGGTGCCGCGGTAGTTGGGCTTCAGGTTCCGCGCGGAACCGGCGAAGATCTCGCCCGTCGGGGCGTCGTCGAAGTACTTCGAGCGCGTGCCGCGCACCTCGGCGTCCTCCAGGACGGGCACGAGGGAGGGCAGCGCGCCGACCGGGCCGGTGAAGATCTTCTTCTGGGACGCCGCGGAGGTGAGGAAGTCGGCCAGCTCGGCGGCCTCCTTCACATGCCTGCCCTGCTTGGGCACGGTGAGGAACGACCCTCCCCAGTTGCCGCCGCCGCCCGGGACCGCGGCGATGTCCCACTTGCCGGCGTTGCCCTCACCGGCGGCCGTCGCGATCTGGCCGGTCATCCAGGCGGGGCACGTCATGGTCGCCATCCGCCCGAGCTTGATGCCTGCGTTCCACTGCTGGCTGAAGGGCTGGAGGCTGGCGGACTGCTTCTCTGCGGTGGCCTTCGCCGTCGCCATGAAGAACTCGCGGACCTTGGGGTTCCTGTCCCCGATGTAGGTGTCCCGCGCGTCGAAGAAGCCGAACTCGGTCTGGTTCATCATCGCCGTGAAGATGTTGCCCGAGCTGTCGAACCACGCCTTGTCGTCGACCTTCTCCCGGAACTTCTCACCGGTGGCGAAGTAGTCCTCCCAGGTCGGCCAGAGCTTGCCGACCTCCGTGCGGTCGGTGGGCAGCCCGGCCTGCGCGAAGAGGTCCTTGCGGTAGCAGATGGCGAGGCTGCCGACGTCGGTGCCGTAGCCCATGACGAAGTCGGAGGTGCCGAGCGTGGCCTGCTGCCACTTCCAGTCGAGGTACTCGTCCTTGCGGGCCAGCGCCCCGTGGTCGGCGAGGTCGGTGAACTTGTCCTTCACCGCGCGGAACTTCGGCAGATAGCCCTCCTCGATCGCGACCACGTCGGCGGCGCCGCTGCCGGAGGCGATCTGGGTGGACAACTGGTTGTGGTGCTGGTCGAACTGGGAGATGCGCTCCTTGATCTCGACGCCGGGGTGGGTGCGCTCGTACTCCTCGATGAGGGGCTTGTAGCCGAAGTCGCTGAAGGTGGCGACGGTCAGGGTGATCTTCCCGTCGGCGGCGTCGGAGCCGCCCGTGCCGCAGGCGGCGACGGAGACGAGGGCGGTGGCGGCGAGGAGCGCCGCGGCGGTTCTGCGGGCACGCGTACGGCCCATGGTGATCCTCCGGGACAGGGGTGCGGGATGAGTGGCATCAAGGTCCCGGCAGACCGAAACTTCTGTCAAGAGTTTCGCGAAAACAGCCCTGGAATTCCCGATCGGGGGTCACGGCCGCGACGGCCCGAGGGCGCGGCCGACTCCCGAAGGGTAATTGACCTGCAAGTTTGTGAACCTTGAAGATCCAAGGCGTCAACATTTCGTAGCAGACTCCTTGTGAGCTGCGGGAATTCACGAAAGTTTCGTGGCAGGTTGACCGGTGCGGGTGCCGCGCCCACCATGCGAGCGCCGCCGGCTTCCCGCCGGCCGGCTCCGGCGGGACCTCCGCCGCGACCCCACGAACCGGAGACACCGATGACGTTCTTCAGACGACGCGGACGAGCCGCGAGAGCACTCGGCGCGGCCGCCGCCGCGGTCGCACTGCTCGGCCTCGGGCTGTCCGCGCAGGCCGAGGCGGGGACCGCCGCGGCCGGCGGCCGGGGCGTACCCGCCGACGGCAAGGTCATGCTGGTCATGGGCCAGGACAGCGACACCCTCTCCGCCTACCGCGCCGACGTGCTGGACAGGCCGTCACTGGGGGCACCCGCGCCCGGCGGCGTCACGCTCTACACCAACCTCGTCCTCGGCGGCTCACCCGCACCGCTCGCGGGCATGTCCGGTCCGGCCGACTGGGGCGCGGGCACCGTCGACTTCGCCCGCACCCTGCGGGAGTACCCGGGCTCCGCCCTGGCCGTCGGCCTGTATCTGTCGGACGCCACCACCGGCTGCAACAACCAGCCGCTGCGCGCCGTCATCGGCCGCGACGACGCCGACGTCACCGCCGGGAACCCGAGTCTGATCACCCGGTACCGGGCCGAGGTCGACGAGATGGTCAACCGGCTCAAGGGCTACGACCGGGATGTCCTGCTGCGCATCGGGTACGAGTTCGACGGCCCCTGGAACTGCTACAACTCCGACTACTACAAGCAGGCGTTCCGGTACATCAAGGGCCGTATCGACGCGCTGGGCGCGAGCCGGGTCGCCACCGTCTGGCAGAGCGCCGCGTGGCCGGTGAACACCCACACCGACCATCCGGAGTGGAACTACGTCGTCACCGACCCCGGTCACCTGGACGACTGGTACCCCGGTGACCGGTACGTCGACTGGGTCGGGCTCTCCTCGTTCTACAACTCCCGCTCGGTGAGCACCCAGTGGGGCTGCGGCTCGTACGACACCGACCCGGTCGGGCTGCAGAACCGGCTGCTGGACTTCGCCCGGTCCCACGGCAAGCCGGCCATGGTCGCCGAGGCCGCACCCCAGGGCGCGAGGACCGGCGGCCGGACCACGAGCTGCATCTTCCGCAACAACCCGGCCCCGTCGAGCGGCCAGGCGATCTGGGACGGCTGGCACGCCGGCTACTTCGACTGGGTGAACCGCAACAGGGACGTCATCCGGGCCGCCGCCTACATCAACACCGACTGGGACGCGCAGACCCAGTGGCAGTGCGCCGCGGGGGCACA
The DNA here is from genome assembly GCF_044754345.1 of Streptomyces sp. NPDC093094. Classification (NCBI taxonomy): domain Bacteria; kingdom Bacillati; phylum Actinomycetota; class Actinomycetes; order Kitasatosporales; family Streptomycetaceae; genus Streptomyces; species Streptomyces sp. NPDC093094. The sequence goes on from NZ_JBIVOX010000006.1 coordinate 50,003, forward strand.
GGCCGGCGGACCCGGGTGCGCGAACGGCAACTGGGGCGACTCCCGGGTGCAGGCGGACCCGACCGTCCTGAACGCGTTCCTGGCCGAGATCAGGAAGCCGATCTGGACGAACGGCTCCTCAGGACCGGCCCCCACGCCCACGCCGACACCCACCCCCACCCCCACTCCGACGCCGACGCCGACGCCGACACCCGGTGACGGGAGCTACACCCAAGGCGTCACCGGCGGTTCCGTGTGGTTCGCCCCGCAGGGCTTCCAGGCGACGTTCGTCACCGTGCAGTACCGGGTGAACGGCGGCGCCCCGCTGAACTACTTCCTCTCCTACGACTCCGCCGACAGGCGCTGGGAACTGCCGGTGCAGGTGCCGTCCGGCGGGACCCTCACCTACTCGTTCAACTACCAGCCCGCCACCCAGACCAGCCAGCTGACGACGCCGGCCTTCACCTGGAAGGCCGCCTGAGCACGCCCCGCCGCGACCGGGTGCCCGCAGCGCTTCGTACGCGTACGGCAGGCACCCGGCGCCTCCACCCCCCTCGCACCAGAACGGAGCACACGATGCCCCTCGTACGGCGCGTACGGCGCACGACGGCCATGGCGAGAACGCTCGCCACCGCGGCCCTGACCGCCCTTCTGCTGCTGCCCACCGGGACGGACGCCGGGGCGGCGACCGGGACGACCGGGATCGCGGCCGGGCCCCCCGAACTGCTCCTGGGCCAGTCCGGCGCCGGCGCCTGGAACGACTTCGAGACCTTCGGACGCGACGCCGACGGAGGCTCGGTCTACTACGAACTGCGCAAGGGCGACTGGGTCTCCGACACCCACCGCCGGTACGCGACCGCCCTCGCCGACCAGGGCAGGACCGTCCAGGTCGGCATCAGCTGGAAGGACAACCCGCCCGGCTTCCCGGGAGGCGACGAGAACGCCAAGGCGGCCAGATCGCGGGCCGTCACCGCGGAGATCGCCGCCGGCGGCCACACCGCCTCCCTGGCCCGGCTGCTGGCGTTCGCCGACGCCCGTCCCCGCGCCCGGTTCAAGCTGCGCCTGGACTACGAGGTGAGCAGCTTCTACCACTGCACCGACGCGAGCTGCTCCTCGTACAAGAACGCCTTCAACCGTCTCGCGGGCCACCTCGACAGCCGGTCCAAGGCGCACAACCTGGAGTTCGTGTACCACCCGGTCCGGGGCGAGTTCGAGGCGCTGTACCCGGGTGACGCCGCCGTCGACCGGATGGGCGTGTCGGTGTTCGCGCACGAACTGTGCCTGCCCGTGTACGACCGGGGGTACCGGTACAACGGCACCCCTCCGCAGAACTACGACGTGGGCGCGAGCCAGTGCCGCAACGCCTACGTCGGCACCGACTCGCACGGCAACCCCGCCGCGGTGTGGCGCAACTTCGATCACGACGCCAATGTGCTCAAGCTGGTGAAGTTCGCCAAGGACCACGGCAAGCCGGTCGTGCTCTCCGAAGCCGGCCTGATGAACTTCACCGCCGACGGCGGCACCACCGACGGACTGGAACAGCAGCGCGCCGACGTGTGGATGAAACGCCTGTTCTCCCTCATGAACTACCAGGGCCCGATCCCGAACCTCAGCGGTCAGCACGACCTCAGGGGGGTGATCCAGTCGGTCGTCTACATCAACCTCGACTTCCGCTACGGCTGGGACGGCGTCGACGACGGCAGCTTCGACTTCGCCCCGGACACCATGTGGTTCGTCGACGGCCGGCTCTCCCGGTACGGACCGGCCAGGACCACGTTCTGCCAGGGGCTGGCGGCAGGAGGATTCACCGCCCGCTGCCGCTGACCCCCACCGGAGGCGGTGGGTGGCGGGAGCCCACCAAGGGCGGTGGAAAATGTTGATTCCCTTCCGGTCCTGAGTGATTCCGTTGAGGACTGTTTCATGTTAGGTTCCCCAGCGCCCTGGTCCGTACCAGGTTTCCGGGGGATCCACTCATCCCCGTCTCGCACCGCTCGCTCGCCAACTCCACACAGTCCAGGAGGAGTTCGATGCGACGCATCGTCGCCTGTCTGGCGGCCCTGTTGGTGATGGCCGGAGGTCTCGTTCTCACCGGTACCACCACCGCCTCCGCCGCCGTCACACCCAAGACGCCGCCGCTCACCACCCCGTGGACCAGTCAGGTGTCCACGACCGACCCGCTGCCGGAATACCCGAGGCCGCAGATGACGCGGCCCGACTGGCAGTCCCTGAACGGGGAATGGGAGTTCCTCAACCCGCCCGCGGACGGCGCGGGCAACGTCGACCGCAACGCGGCCCCGCCCCTGGGCCAGACCCTGCCCGAGCGCATCCTCGTTCCCTACCCGGTGGAATCCGCGCTGTCCGGCATCATGCGCAACGACAACCGGGACCTGATGTTCTACCGCCGCGCCTTCACCGTCCCGCAGAACTGGTCCGGCCGCCGTGTGCAACTGCACTTCGGCGCCGTGGACTACGAGGCCACCGTCTGGGTCAACGGCACCCGGGTCACCGGTCACCGGGGTGGCTACGACCGTTTCGAGGTCGACATCACCCCGCAACTGCGGTCGGGATCCAACGAGTTGGTCGTACGCGTCTACGACCCGACCGACGGCCGCGGGGAGAAGCAGCCCGTCGGCAAGCAGGTGAACAACCCGAGCGGCATCTTCTACACCCCCACCTCGGGCATCTGGCAGACCGTCTGGCTGGAGCCCACGCCCCAGTCGTCGGTCTACTCCGTCGACATCCGGGCCGACCTCGCCACCAGCACCGCACGGGTGCGGGTCTTCACCCGCGGCGACGTCACCGGCCACACCGTCCTGGCCGAGGCCATGAACGGCACCCAGGTCGTCGGCCGTGCCACCGGAGGGTTCACCGAGTTCGCCGTCCCCGTGCCCGACGCCCGGCGCTGGTCGCCCGACGATCCGTTCCTGTACGACATGAGAGTCACCCTGCGCAACGCCTCGGGGGCCTCCGTCGACACCGTCACCAGCTACTTCGGTATGCGCGAGATCGGCAAGAAGCTGGTCGACGGGGTGATGCGGCCGACACTGAACGGAGAGTTCGTCTTCCAGATCGGCACCCTGGACCAGGGCTTCTGGCCCGACGGCCTGTACACCGCGCCCACGGACGCCGCCCTCGCCTCCGACCTGCAGAAGCACAAGGAGCTGGGCTTCAACATGGTGCGCAAGCACATCAAGGTCGAGCCGGCCCGCTGGTACTACCACGCCGACCGCCTCGGACTGCTGGTGTGGCAGGACATCCCCTCCACCCTCGCCTTCGACGCCAACCGCACCCCGGCGCAGACATCCCAGTTCGAGACCGAGGCCCGCGAGATCATCGACGAGCACCGCTTCTCGCCGGCCGTCGTCACCTACGTCCCCTTCAACGAGGGCTGGGGCGAATGGGACCTGGCCGAGACCCGGCGGGTCACCACCGACCTGGAGAACTACGACCCGAGCCGGCTGATGAACCCGCACAGCGGATACAACTGCTGCGCCTCCAAGGGTGATCCGGGAACCGGCGACATCATCGACTGGCACGTCTACACCGGGCCCGACGGCCCGCGCCCGTCGGCGACGAGGATCTCGGTGCTCGGCGAGTTCGGCGGCATCGGACTGCGCAACCCCGGCCACGAGTACAGCCCCAACGGGCAGTTCTTCGCCTACGAGCAGGTCTCCGGCGCCGCACAGCTCAACGACCGCTACACCGGAATGGTCCGCGACGCGCAGCAGCTGATGACCACCAAGGGCGTGTCCGCCTTCGTCTACACCGAGATCACCGACGTCGAGGGCGAGTACAACGGGCTGCTCACCTACGACCGCCGGGTGCAGAAGGTCGACACCGCCCGGCTGCGCGCGGCGCACGGGGCGCTCATCGCCGCCTCGCGCAATCTCAACGCCTCGCCCCGGCTGGTCCTCGGACACGTCCGGTCCTTCCGGGTCACCACCCCCGGCCACACCGACCGCTACCTGAGGCACTCCGACTCCACCGCCCGCACCGACGTCCTGAACACCGCCTCCCCCGACGGGGCCCGGCAGGACGCCTCGTTCCGGACCGTGGCGGGCCTCGCGGACGCGCGCTGCCACTCCTTCGAGTCCGTGAACTTCCCCGGCCGCTATCTGCGTCACGCCTCCGGCCGGGTCCGGACCGACGCCGACACCGGCGGCTCGTTCGCGGCCGACGCGACCTGGTGCGCCCGCGCCGGTCTCGCGGCGGGCGGCACGTCCTTCGAGTCGCTGAACTTCCCCGGCTCGTATCTGCGCCACTACGCCGACGTCGTGTACCTCGCCCGCAGCGGCGGACCCAACCCGTGGGACACGGCGTCGTCGTTCGGCGCGGACGCCACCTGGAACACGGCCGACCCCGCCCTGTGGCGCAGCTCGGTGGTCCTGCCGACGGACGTCCGGCGGTCGCTGCGGGTGACGACCTGGGGGCACACCAACCGCTATCTGCGGCACGCCGACAGCCTGGGGTGGACCGAGGTGGTCGACTCCGGCAGCAGCGCCCTGCTGAAGCAGGACGCCACGTTCACCGTGCGGCGCGGACTCGCCGACTCGTCCTGCTACTCGCTCGAGTCGGTGAACTACCCGGGCCGGTTCCTGCGGCACGCCGACAGCAGGATCCGTACGGCCGCGGACGACGGTACGGCCCTGTTCCGTCAGGACGCCACGTTCTGCGCCCGGCCCGGCCTCGGCGGCACGGGGGTCACCCTCGAATCGCTGAACTTCCCGGGCTCGTACCTGCGGCACTTCGAGTCGGCGGTGTACACCGCCTCGGGCGGCGGGTCGGGAGGGTTCGACCGTCCGCAGACGCTCACCGCCGACAGCAGCTGGAGCCTGGAGGCGCCCTGGGCCCCCTGACCGGGCCGAACTCCTTCCCGAAACACGCCGGGGCCTGCCGGGGACGGCGTCACCGTCCCCGGCAGGCCCCGGCCGTCGCGGTCCGGACCCGGTCGGTCCGGCCCGGTCAGGCGGTGTGCAGGGTCAGGCCGTAGCGGGCGAGAATCTCGTTGACCGGCTGGAACCAGGTCTCGCCGCCGCTGGAGCAGTTGCCCCAGCCGCCGGAGGTGACGCCCTGCGCCTGGTCGCCGCTGATGAACGAGCCGCCGGAGTCACCGCCCTCGGCGCACACGCTGGTCTTCGTCATCTGGTGGACCGCGCCCTGGCTGTAGTTGACCGTCTCGTTCTTGGCCAGGACGCTGCCGCAGCGCCAGTGGGTCGTGGAGCCGGAGCGGCAGATCGACGTGCCCACCGGCGCCTCCGCGGAGCCTCTGACGAGGCGGTCCGGGATCGTGCCCCAGCCGAGGACCACCGGCACCGTCCACCAGCCGCTGTGGATGCTGACATAGGCGTAGTCGTCGCCGGGGAACGACGAGCCCTGGAAGGTGCCCATGGCGGACCCGTCCCAGCCGCGCACGGCCGCTCCGGCGCGTCCGCAGTGGCCGGCGGTGACGAAGCCTCCGTGCACCGAGAACCCGATCGAACAGCGGACGTTGCCCGTGTAGTACGGGTCGCCGCCGACCGTGCCGGCCGCGTAGGTGCGCGGGGCCTGCGCGGTCTGCGCGACGGTGACCGGGCCGCGCTCGCGGGCCCGGTCGAGGAAGGTCCGGACGGCCGGGGAGGTCCGCTCGGAGCGGACGACCGTGACCACGACCGAGTTGGCCTCGGGGTCGACGTGCCAGCCGGCCACACCGGCCGGGGCGGAGAGCGAGTCCAGCCGCGTCTTGGCCCGGTCCAGGGAGGCCGCGCTGTGCCGGACGAGCCGGGTGTCGGCGCCCAGGGCGCGCACCTCCGCGGCCTTGGCGCGGTCGGTGAGGGCGACGACGAGCCGCCCGGAGGACGCCTCGAACCATGAGCCGCCGTAGGCGCCCGCGGCGGCCGTGCGGGCGGCCTTCTCGATGCCGACGGCGGTCCGTTCGGCCCGCAGGCGCTCCTTCGCCTGGGCCGTCGTCAGGCCGAGGTCGCGGCGCATGGCGTCGAGCATGCCCGGCGACACGGAGTCGGCGGCCCCGGCCCGCGGGGCGGCGGGGGCGGCGCTCGCGGCGCCGGCGTGGGCGGTGCCGAGTCCGGCTGCGAGCAGCAGCGCCGCTATGGCGGCACGCAGGGGGGCGGTGCGTTTCACGGGGGCCTCCTGGTGTGGGGTGGAAGGCATGAGAGCGCTCTCAGGGCGCTGTCCGAAAATAGAGCCGTCCCCCTTGGCAGGTCCATACCAAGATTCGGCCGTCCGTCAGCCACCTCTCCCGCCCGTCCCCGGGCACGCCGAGACCCCGGTCCGCGCGGACTCCCGCGCGGACCGGGGTGCGGGGGCGGCGCGGTCCGCACCGCGCCGCCCCCGGACTGAAGCCGCCTACTGCTTCTCGGCGGCGTGGAGCACGCTCACCTCCTCGGCGGAAAGCGCGTGGTCGTAGGCGTGCACCTGGTCGATCGAGCCGTTCCAGAAGTCGACGTTCCCGCCGCCCCACTTGGCCCGGCCGACCGCGAACGGACCGGAACCGACATCGGCGGTTCCGGGCGTCGCCGTGGCGACGAGCCTGCCGTCGACATACAGCCGGATCTCGTTCTTCGCGTTGTCCCGCACGCCCACCAGGTGGTACCAGCGGCCGAGTTCGGGCGTCGTGACGTACCGGGCGCGGTTGCCTCCCGGCGTGCTGAAGGCGAAGGCGCCCTGCCCGTACTGGAGGTAGAAGGGGTTCTCCTGGCGGCGTCCGTCCTGGCTGACGACGGTCGCGTAGTTGCCGGGCAGGGAGTCGAGCGTGGCCCAGGCGGAGACGGTGTAGTCCTTGGTGGTGTCGAGGACCGGGCCGGCGGTCTGGGCAAAGTGGCCCTGTCCGTCGAACTTCAGGGCGCCGCCCTTCACCCCGTCCGTCCAGGTCGTGCCCGCGTTCAGCGTGAGGGGCCGGGCGGCCGGGCCGGAGTCGGCGGCGGTGGTGCCGCTGCCCTCGTCCAGGTTCCAGGCGCCGCCGTCCTTGAGCGGGGCCCGGTCACCGGCCGCGGCGCCCGCGGCGATGACCTTGAGGTTGATCTCCCTGACCCGGGCCGGGTCGACCTTGATCTCGCGGCGGTCGTAGGTGTACAGACCGTTCAGCTCGTTCTCCAGGTCGGAGATCTGGGTGTAGACCGAGCCGGAGAGTTCGGCGCCCGCCGCCTCCAGGTAGTACTTCTCGGTGTTCTCCACGTACTTGCGGGTCAGCGCCTCCTTGTCGGCGACACCGCTGTAGATCACGGTCGGGGCGCCCGGCCACATGTGGCCCGGGGTGCGCAGGGTGAAGCCGCCGTGCTCTCCGTCCATGGCGGCCCGGCGGGCGTCGGGGAAGGCCGGGTCGGTGTTGTTGTAGTCGTGGTGGTCGACGATGTCGCCCTTGCCGGAGTCACCCTTGGAGTTGCAGCAGTTGACACCGGAGTGCGCGTTCGTGATGCGGGACGGGTCGGCCGCCTTCACCTCTTCGGCTGTCTTGCCGGTCTCGGTGCGGTCCCACTCGCCCCAGCCCTCGTTGAAGACGGTCCAGCCGATCACCGACGGGGAGTTGTGGTGCTGGCGCATCATCTCGCGGCCCTGGTCGACGAATGCCTTCTGCCCGGTGGCATTGGTGATGTCGCCGGAGACGAAGTCCTGCCAGACCAGCAGGCCGAGGCGGTCGGCGTGGTAGAACCAGCGCGGCGACTCCACCTTGATGTGCTTGCGCACGGCGTTGAAGCCGAGCTTCTTGTGGGCCTCCAGGTCGAAGGCGAGGGCCTTGTCGCTGGGCTGGGTGTACAGACCGTCGGGCCAGAAGCCCTGGTCGAGCGTGGCCAGCGAGAAGACCGGCTTGCCGTTGAGGACCAGCTTCCGATACCCGCCGACGTCGGCGAGGCCGATCTCGCGCATGCCGAAGTAGCTGTCGACACGGTCGGTCGACTTCCCGTCGGTCAGCTTCACCTCCAGGTCGTAGAGGTAGGGGTCGTCCGGGCTCCACAGATGCTGGTTCGCCACGGGCAGCCGCAGCTCGCGGCCCGCGGGGCCGGTGACCTTGCCGACGACCTTTCCCCGCTCGTCGCGGGCGACGGCCTCCACGCGCGCGCCGGCCGAGGCCCGCGCGGACCCGACGGTCACCGCCAGGGTGCCGGTGTCGATGTCGGGCGTGGTGACGAGACTCTCCACGGACACGGGTGCGACGGGCTCCATCCAGACCGTCTGCCAGATGCCGGACGACTGGGTGTAGAAGATGCCGCCGGGGTTGGTGGACTGCTTGCCCTTGGGCTGGTTCGCGCCGCCGGTGTCGGTGACGGCGACGACCAGCTCCTGCGGTCCGCCGCCCTTGAGCGCGTCGGTGATGTCGGCGCTGAACGCGTTGTAGCCGCCGGTGTGCCGGGCGACCTGCTTGCCGTTGACCCAGACCCGGGCCTCGTTGTCGACGGCCCCGAAGTTGAGCATCAGGCGGTTGCCCTTGCCGCCCGCACCGACCTTCCAGCCCTTGGGCACGTCGATCGTGCGGCGGTAGAACATGTGGTCCTCGTGCCGCTCGATCCCGGAGAGCTGCGACTCCACCGGGAAGGGCACGACGATCCGCTCGCCGAGGTCCTTGCCGAAGACCGGCTCCTCGCCCGCCTTCGCGCCGGCGAACTGCCAGGGGCCGTTCAGGTTCTTCCACTTGGCGCGGACCTGCTGCGGGCGGGGGTACTCGGGCAGCGGGCGCTTCTCGTCGAGCTTGTCGCCCCAGGTGGTGGTGAGGCGGTGGGTGGAGGCGTTGTCCGCGAAGCGCAGGATCCGCGGGACGGTCGTGTCGCCGTCCTTGAGACCGCCGCGGCCGTCGTAGTCGACCCGGACCTGCTGGCCCTGCTGGATCGGCTCGGCGAGGTCGACCAGGACGGTGGTCCGGTCGCCCGGCGCCTGCCGGACCGAGCTGACGGGCATGGGCGTCGTGTCGGCCTCGACGGTCAGGTGGTCCTTCACCTCGGCCAGTCCGCTGACCGGATGCTCGAACCTCAGCCGGAGCTGGCGGCCGTTCGCCGGGACGGTCGGCTCCGTGGGGTAGACCTCGAAGTCGTCCGGCGGGGTGAACGCCGTCTGCGGCACCAGCTGCTTGGGCATGGTCGGGGTCGACCAGCGCAGGAACATGTTCGCGCCGCCGACGTCCTGGAACATCTCCAGGCGGAAGTCGTGCTTCTCCCCCGCCGTGAGGCGGACCGCGGCGCTGGTCTGCTCCCGGTCCCAGTCGGGCACCCAGTGGTCGATGACCGGCTCGCCGTCGATGAACAGCCGGAAGCCGTTGTCCCCGATGCCGTAGAAGGTGTAGTCGCCGGTGACCGGGGCCTCGATCCGGCCGGTCCAGCGTGCGGTGGTGTGCTCGGACCGCCCGGTCAGGGACTGGAAGGTGCCGGTCAGTCCGGAGAAGTTGATCTGCGGTTCGAGGGCGGTGCCGCCGAGCGTGCCGAAGTCCCGGGCGCCGGGGGCCGACATGCTGAAGTACTCGCCCTTCAGGCCGTGCACCTCGATGGCGGCGTCGCGGGCGCCCGCGGCGGCGAGAGCGGCCGGCTGCGCGGCGGACGCCACGGGGACCAGGGCGCCGGTGGACAGCAGCAGTGCGGCCGCCGCGGTCAGCAGCGCTCGTCTTCCGGTTCGGGAGCGGGTGTTTCGTGGTGTCATCGAGTCTTTCCTCGTGGAGAGGGGATTCGGAGCCGGAACCCTGAGGAGCCGTGTCGGCTGAAGTGCCCCTGCAAGGCTCCGTGTTCGCCTCGGGGCGCGGGGACCCGGCGGTGACGGCACAGTCCCGCCGGCCGGTCGGCCGACGATGCCGCGGACAGCCCGCACACCGGTGCCGGAAGGCATCGGCAGGGAGCGGGCCGTTGGGTTTCCAACGTTGGAATCCTGTGATTCCAACGTTGGAAAACTGTGCGCAGCGGAATGACAGCACGCCACCGGAAGGCTGTCCAGACCCTGCGCAGCAACTCGTCCGACGGCTCGTCATGTCACGCGCACCGGCCGCCGGCCGGCTGTCGAAACACGTTCCGGAAACGTCGCGCCAGGGTCTTGCCGCACCCGCCACGGGCTGGTTATAACGTTGTAAAGCCGCAGCGGCCGATATGTCGAACGGCTGCTCACAGCCCTGATCCTCCCAGGTCAGGGCCCTGGTCGGGTGTGATCGGGGCCCTGCGCAACCCGGATTCGCCGGTGCTTCGCCGACGACCGCCTCAGCCTTCCCACCCCGCGCGACCGCACGCCGCTCGGCGACGCTGTCCCCCGCCAAGGAGTGTCCTTCGATGACCCTTCCGCACAGATCCCGCACGCTCTCCGTCGCCTGCATCGTCGCCGCCACCGCCGCACTGGCTCTGTCCGGCTGCTCCAAGTCGGAGACCACGGACAACGCGGGCGGCGACAGCAGCCAGGGGGCGCAGGCGGTCAAGACGCCCTCCGCGCCCGCCGGCACCGGCTGCACGCTCACCACGTACGGCGCCCCGAAGCTCGACCTCAAGGACGCGGTCGTCGGTTTCTCGCAGTCGGAGAAGGAGGCCAACCCCTTCCGCATCGCCGAGACCCAGTCCATCAAGGACGAGGCGAAGAAGCTCGGTGTGAAGAAGCTCCTGACCACCAACGCGCAGTCCCAGCTGCCCAAGCAGATCAGCGACATCCAGGACATGCTGGCGCAGGGCGCGCAGTTCCTGATCGTGGCCCCGCTCAACTCCGACGGGCTGGAGCCGGCCTTCCAGGCCGCGGCCGCCAAGAAGGTCCCCGTCCTCACCATCGACCGCAAGGTCAACGCGACCGCCTGCAAGGACTATCTCGCCTTCCTGGGCTCCGACTTCGTCGAGCAGGGCAAGCGGGCCGCCGACGCGATGATCGAGGCGACCGGGGGCAAGGGCAAGGTCGCGATCCTGCTCGGCTCCTCCGGCAACAGCGTCACCACCGACCGCACCAAGGGCTTCGTCGACCAGGTCAAGGCCGCGGCCCCGGGCCTGGAGATCGTCGCGCAGCAGACGGGTGAGTTCGCCCGCGACAAGGGCCAGCAGGTCATGGAGCAGCTGATCCAGTCCAAGCCCGACATCACGGCCGTCTACGCGGAGAACGACGAGATGGCCCTCGGCGCCGTCACCGCGCTCAAGGCCGCGGGCAAGACGCCGGGCAAGGACGTCAAGATCGTCTCCATCGACGGCACGCGCAACGCCGTGCAGGCGCTGGCCAACGGCGAGTTGAACGCCGTCATCGAGTCCAACCCGCGGTTCGGGCCGCTCGCCTTCGAGACGGCGCAGAAGTTCTACTCCGGCGAGGGCATCCCCGAGGACGTCATCATCTCGGACCGCGCGTACGACCCGTCCAACGCGAAGGCGTCCCTGGGCGGGGCGTACTGACCCCGTCGCAGAGGGCGTGGTCCGGACGGATCGGGCCGGCGGGAAGGGCTCCCTCCCTCACAGCCGGCCCGGTCCGGACGACGGCAGGGCCACCCGGGCGGGAACGGGATGCCCGCCCGGCCTCCCCGCGCCGTGGACGACGCGTCCCGCCTCCACCCTGGGCGGCAGGAGCGAGGTCCGGCCGATCAGGGCCGGAGCAGAGGACGGAGCCGGGACCGGGGCCGGGACCGGGGCAGGGGCCGGGACCGGGGCAGGGGCCGGGACCGGGGCAGGGGCAGGGGCCGGGACCGGGGCCGGGACCGGGGCAGGGGCCGGGACCGGGGCAGGGGCCGGGACCGGGGCAGGGGCCGGGACCGGGACCGAGGCAGGGGCCGGGACCGGGGCAGGGGCCGAGGCGCTGAGCCGAGGCGGAAGGGCGAGATCCCGAGGCGGAGGCGGGGAGACGAATCCCGTCGGCGGAAGTGAGTCCCGAAGCCGGGCGGGCGACACCCGGGACCGGTGGTGAGACTTCCGGCCGAGGCCGGGGGGCGAACCCTTCGGCAGCCGGAGCGGGGCCGAAGCCGGGAGCCTCACGGCGGAGCCGGAGGCGGGACCTTCTGCCGCCGCTTCCGTCTTGGCTCCCTTCCCGCCTCGCTCCCTTCCCGCCTCGCTCCCTTCCCGCCTCGCTCCCTTCCCGCCTTGCTCCCTTCCCGCCTCGCTCCCTTCCCGCCTCGCTCCCTTCCCGCCTCTCCCTCTCCACCCCTTCGTCCTTCGCCCCTCCGCCCCTCCCTCTCCGCCCCTTCCTCCTTGCGCCCCTCCGCCCCTCCCTCTCCACCCCCTCGTTCCCCTCGTTCCCCTCCGCCCGGACTCCCCGCCTCGCGGCGGCCTCTCCGCCCGGCGGTCTCCCGTGTCCGTCACCTCACGTCCCGCACCCTCCGCAAGGCCCGGTCACTCGTTCCCTCCCCGGTCGGCACGCCGCGGCCCGTCCACCATTCCGTCCCAGTTCTCTCTCCGGAAGGCCACGTTCATGGCACTCCCCGAAGCGGCAGCGTCCGCGGCGAGCGGCAAGAAGCCGCCGGCCGTCCAGGCGGTGCTGGAGGCCCGCGGCGTCGGGAAACGCTTCCCCGGCGTGGTCGCCCTCGACGACGTCTCGTTCACCCTGCGCGCCGGTGAGACCCACGCGCTCGTGGGTGAGAACGGCGCGGGCAAGTCCACGCTCATCAAGGTGCTCACCGGCGTGCACCGGCCGGACAGCGGCGAACTGCTGCTGTCCGGGAAGCCGGTGCAGTTCGCGCGCCCCTTCGAGGCGCAGGCGGCCGGCATCTCCACCATCTACCAGGAGGTCAACCTCGTCCCGCTGATGAGCGTGGCCCGCAACATCTTCCTCGGCCGCGAGCCCAGGAACCGTATCGGGCTGATCGACTTCACGCGGATGCACTCCGAGGCCGCGGCGCTGCTGGACGGCTTCGGCATCACCGTCGACCCCCGTCTGCCGCTGCACACCCTGGGCCTCGGCACGCAGCAGATGGTCGCGCTCGCCCGGGCGGTGTCCGTCGAGGCCCAGGTGGTCGTCATGGACGAGCCCACCTCCTCCCTGGAACCGCGCGAGGTGGAGACGCTGTTCCGTGTCATCGGCGACCTGCGGCGGCGCGGCATCGCCGTCGTCTACGTCAGCCACCGCATGGACGAGCTCTACCGGATCTGCGACCGGGTCACGGTCCTGCGCGACGGACGGCACGTCCACACCGGCGAGCTCGCCGAACTGGACCGTATGCAGCTCGTTTCCATGATGCTGGGCCGGGAGATCTCCGAGGTGCGCCGCCACGGCGTGACGAGCTTCGGGGCCGAGGGCCACGACATCGAGCGCCGGCCGGTGCTCACCGCGACCGGGCTGACACGCCGTCACCAGTTGCACGGCGTCTCGCTGGAGCTCCACCCGGGCGAGGTCCTCGGCCTCGCCGGACTGCTCGGGTCCGGCCGCAGCGAGACCGCCAAGGCACTGGCCGGCGCGCTGCCCCTGGACTCCGGAGAGGTCCGCGTCGACGGGTCCGAGGTCGGCCGGTTCACCTCCGCGAGCGCCATCAGGGCCGGTGTCAGCCTGCTGCCGGAGGACCGCAAGGCCGAGGGCATCGTCCCCGGTCTCTCGGTCCGCGAGAACATCGTCCTCGCCGCCCTGCCCCGCCTCTCCCGCGCCGGTGTCGTCTCGCGCGCGCAGCAGGACCGGGTCGTGGACGTCTTCATGAAGCGGCTGCGGATCAAGGCGTCCAGTCCCGAGCAGAAGGTCGGCGAGCTGTCCGGCGGCAACCAGCAGAAGGTGCTCCTCGCCCGCTGGCTGTGCCTGGAGCCGAAGGTGCTGCTGCTGGACGAGCCCACCCGGGGCATCGACGTGGGCGCCAAGGCCGAGGTCCAGGCGCTGATCGACGAACTGGCCCAGGAGGGCCTCGCCGTCCTGCTGATCTCCTCCGACATCGAGGAGCTGGTCGAGGGCGCCGACCGGATCGTCGTCCTCAGGAGCGGCAGCACGGCGGGCGAACTGGTCGGTGAGCAGGTGTCGGAGGACGCCCTGCTGGCCGCCCTCGCCGACCACGCGCCGCAGGACGAGCCGGCCCGTGAAGCGGCTTCCGGCGGCCCGGCGCCCCTCGCGAAGACCCCGGCGCCCCGCACCGGGGGCACGGAACCCGGCACCGGCCCGGACGCCGCGCCCCCGTCCGACACCACCGCACCCCCCGCCCCGGGACAGGACCCGGAACCGGGCACCGAGGAGGACCCCCGATGACCACCCAGGCCACCGCGGCACCGGCCGCCGCCGGCCGCGCCACGCGGGCGAACGCCGTCGCATGGCTCCAGGAGTACGGCGTCTACTCGGCCGTGGCCGGACTCCTGCTGTTCAACGCCTTCTTCACCGAGCACTTCCTCACCGTCGACAACCTCCGCACCCAGCTGATCCAGGTCGCCCCGATCGTGATCGTGGCCCTCGGCATGGCCCTGGTGATCGGCACCGAGGGCGTCGACCTGTCCGTCGGCTCCGCCATGGCCCTGGCCGCCGCGCTGCTGCCGCTCTATCTGGGCTACGGCCTGGTGCCCGCCCTGGTCGTCGCGCTGCTCGCCGGTGCCGTGGTCGGCGCGATCAACGGCACCCTGGTGTCGGTGGTGGGACTGCAACCCATCGTCGCCACGCTGGCGCTGTTCGTCGGCGGACGCGGCCTGGCCCTGGTGATGGCGGACGGCCAGCTCAAGCAGATCGTCAACCCCGATCTGCTGGCCCTGGGCACGAACAGCTTCCTCGGCGTCCCGCTGGTCGTCCTCATCGCGGGTGTCCTCGCGGGCGCCGTCGCCTTCCTCGTGCACCGGACGACGTTCGGGCGCCAGGTCGTCGCCATCGGCGGCAACCGCAAGGCGGCCGGTCTCGCCGGACTGCCCGTCAAGCGCGTCCTCACCGGGGTCTACGTCCTGTGCGGAATGCTCGCCGCCCTGGCCGGTGTGCTCGCCACCGCCCGTCTCACCGCGAGCGACCCTTCCTCGCTCGGCACCCTCATGGAGCTGTCCGCCATCACCGCCGTCGTGGTGGGCGGGACACCGCTCAGCGGAGGTTCCATCCGGGTCCTGGGCACCGTGGCCGGTGCGCTCCTGATGCAGCTGCTGCGCGCCACCCTCGTCAAGCACGACCTGCCCGACTCCACCGCCCAGATCGCCCAGGCCGCCATCATCGTGGCCGCCGTCTACGTCGCACGGGAGCGTCGATCCCGATGAACTCCACGCCATCCGTCACCGCTCCGCAGACGAGCGCGCCGGCACCCGCCCCGGCCGGGGGAGGATCCGCCGAGGTCCGGGCCGCCTCCGAGGGCTCCGGCCGGGACCGTCTCGCCGCGCTGGTCCAGCGCCAGGGCGTCCTCGCGGTCCTGATCGTCGTCGTCCTGATCGGCTCCTTCGCCTATCCGACCTTCGCCAGCCTCGACAACGCCCGCGGTGTGCTCGTGCAGGCGTCGTTCCTGGCGATCGTGGCACTCGGCATGACCCTCGTGATCATCACCGGCGGCATCGACCTGTCGGTCGGTTCGGTCTTCGCCCTGGGCGGCGTGCTCGCCGCGTGGGCGTCGCAGTGGGGGCTGCTGCCGGCACTGCTCGTCCCGCTCGTGGTGTGCGGCGCGATCGGAACCCTGAACGGGCTGCTCATCGCCCGCGCCGGGATGGCGCCGTTCATCGTCACCCTCGCCTCCCTGCTGGGCGCCCGCGGTCTGCTGCTGGCGATCACCGACGAAGGCGCCACGACCTATCTGGTCCCCAAGGGCTCGGCGTTCGCCGAGTTCGGCCAGGGCACCGTCGGCGGCTTCGGCTACCCGATCGTCGTCGCGCTCGTCCTGTTCGGCGCCGGCGGTCTGCTCCTTCAGCGCACCTCCTTCGGGCAGACGCTGTTCGCCGTGGGCGGCAGCAACGACGCCGCCACCCTCATGGGCCTGCCCGTCGCCCGCGCCAAGGTGACGGTGTACGTGCTGAGCGGCCTGCTCGCCGGGTTCGCGGGCGCCGTCAACGCGGCCCGGCTCTCCTCCGGGGTGACCATCATCGGCACCGGCATGGAGCTCGACGCGATCGCCGCCGTCGTCATCGGCGGCACGCTCCTGGTCGGCGGGGCCGGGTCGGTCAGCGGCACCCTGTGGGGCGTCCTGCTGCTGGCCGTCATCCAGAACCTGATCAACCAGATCGGCTCGCTCAACTCCTCGTACCAGTCGGTGGTCAGCGGCGGCTTCCTGATTCTGGTGGTCGTCACACAGCGGTACATTTCACGCAGCAGAAGAACGCTCTGACGCCGACGGGTCCCACGAGGTGCCCGTCCACCGGGCCGGTGCGGCCCGGCAGGAAGCCAGGACCGCACCGGCCCTGGGCCGATCAGGAACCGTTCAGAGCCGAACCGGAGGAGTTTCGTGGGGGTCAGCCTCAAGGACGTCGCGCAGCGGGCGGGCGTGTCGATCAAGACCGTCTCCAACGTGGTCAACAACTATCCCCACGTCACACCGCAGATGCGCGCCAGGGTGCAGCAGGCCATCGACGAGCTGGGCTACCGTCCGAACCTCACCGCCCGGCATCTGCGCAAGGGCCGCACCGGCATCATCGCCCTCGCCGTGCCCGAGCTCGGCAACCCGTACTTCGCCGAGCTGGCCGGCGCCGTCATCGACGCGGCCGCCCAGCACGACTACACCGTGCTCGTCGACCACACCGCGGGACTGCGCGAGCGGGAACTGCTGGTCAGCCAGGAGTTCCGCTCCCATGTCATCGACGGGCTGATCCTCAGCCCCATCCACCTGGAGAACGAGGACCTCCTCGCCCGGCAGGAGACGTCGCCGCTGGTGCTGCTCGGCGAGCGCGAGTACGACGCGCCGTACGACCAGATCGCCATCGACAACGTGGCGGCCGCCCGCTGCGCGGTCCGGCATCTGCTGGGCCTCGGGCGGCGGCGTGTCGCCTTCCTCGGCTCGCGCACCGGCCGCGAGCGGCAGCCGGCCCATCTGCGGCTGCGGGGCTGGCGCGAGGAACTCGTCGCCGCGGGGCTGGAGCCGGACGAGACGCTGGTCGTGGCCACCGACGGCTACGGCCGCGGCGACGGCGCGGCGGCCATGGCCGCCCTGCTGGAGCGGGGGGCGAGGCCGGACGCGGTCTTCGCCTACAACGACCTCATCGCCCTGGGTGCCCTGCGCACCCTCACGGAACACGGTCTCAGGGTCCCCGAGGACATCGCGGTGGTCGGTTTCGACGACATCGAGGAGAGCCGTTACGCCACGACCAGCCTCACCACGGTCTCCCCGGACAAGCAGGCCATCGCCCGGCACGCGGTCGACCGCCTCGTCGAACGGCTCACCGGTGGCCCGGTGTCCGAACCCCGGCGCATCCGGCCCGGCTACCGGCTCGTCGTCCGGGAGTCCACGGGCGGCACGCACACCGTGACCGCCTCGCCGCCGACATCCGCCGCACCCGCCGCACCCGCCGCACCCGCCGCACCCGCCGACGACGCCGGCCGCACCGCGGACGGCACCCCGGGGCCCGCCGACGTCGGCTGACCCCGCGCACACCCTCACTCCGCACACCCCTCACGCCGCGGGCCGGGGACACGCCCTCCGCGTGCCGCCGGCACCACGACGACCCCGCGACGGCCCTGCCGCCGTCCGTCCCGCACCGCGCCCCCTTCCCCTTCGCCGTCCCGAGGACTCACCATGCCCCGACCCGGCATACACAGCCGGCCCTTCGGCACCGCCCCCACCGGAGAGACCGTCGAACTCTGGCGACTGGAATCCCCCTCCGGGGTGTACGCCGAGGTGCTCACGTACGGAGGCGTCCTGCACGCCCTGGGCGTGCCCGACCCCGAGGGCCGCACGCGCAACGTGGTCCTCTCGCTCCCCTCACTCGACCAGTACGCACACCGGAGTCCCTACCTCGGGGCTCTGATCGGCCGCTACGCCAACCGTCTCGCCCACGGCCGGTTCGTCCTCGACGGCTCGGCACACCGGATCCCCGTCAACGACCGGGGCCACGCCCTGCACGGCGGGCCCGGCGGCTTCGACACCAAGGTGTGGCGGGCGACACCCGTCACCGACGGCGACACGGTCGCGCTGTGTCTGGAACTGCACAGCCCCGACGGCGACATGGGCTTCCCCGGCGCGCTCGACGTCACGGCCACCTACTCCCTCGACGCCGCCGGCACCCTCGCCCTGGAGTTCGGCGCCGTCACCGACCGCCCGACCGTCGTCAGCCTCACCAATCACGCCTACTTCAATCTCGCGGGCGACGGGGAGGACGTGCTCGGCCACACCCTCCAGGTGGACGGCATCCACTACCTCCCCGTCGACTCCGGGGGCATTCCGCTCGGCCCGCCGAAGGACGTCGCGGCCACCCCCTTCGACCTGACCGAGCCCCGCCGCCTGGGCGACGCCGTCCTCGCCGACGACGACCAGATCCGGGAGGCGGGCGGCTACGACCACTGCTGGGTGCTGTCCGAGGGCGAGTCCGTCCCGCTGCGCCGTGCCGCACGGCTGGCCGCCCCCGGCAGGGCCCGCGTGCTGGAGGTGTGGACCACGGCTCCCGGCCTCCAGGTGTACACCGCCAACCAGCTCGACGGTTCGCTCGCCGATCCCGAGGGACGCCCGCTGCGCCGCCACGGCGCGATCTGTCTGGAGACCCAGCATCTCCCCGACGCCCCCAACCGGCCGGACTACCCGAGCGCCGTCCTGCGGCCCGGCACGAAGGCCCGCCGCCGTACCGAGTACCGCTTCACGGCGGTGGGCGCCGGTTGACGGCTCTCACGGCGGCGGCCACGGCCTTGACGGAACCCTGACGTGGGGGATCCCCGGGCGGACGGAGGTCCGCCCGGGGATCCGGGCAGCGGCGCGGCCGCGTGTCAGCCGAAGTCGGGGACGGGGTGGTCCGGGGCGAGGGCGGCGGCGATGCGCTGGGCGATGGTGTGGGCGCTGTGGCCGCCGGGGGCGCCGGGATCCTGCGTGGTCGACACCGCGATGGCCAGGCGCTCGGACGGGAGGTAGTCCATCGAGGCGGAGTAGCCGAAGAAGAGGGGGTGCTGGGCGATCCAGTCACCGAGGACGATCACGCCCATGCCGTAGTGGGTGGCCTCGGTCTGCGCGATGCAGACCTGCGCCGGGCAGGTGGCGGTGGCGTGGCCGAGGCCCACCGTCCCCGGGTCCAGCAGTTCCCGGTAGGAGGACCGGGAGAGCAGTTCGCCCGAGCCGATCGCGGAGGCCGAGCGGGCCAGGTCGCAGATGTCGGTGGTCTGCACCGCGCCGGGGGCGGTGGTCCACGAGGGGTTCCAGAAGGTGGACTCCTCGTACGTCCCGCGGTCGGCGGTGAAGGCGTGCAGCACGGGTGCCGGGATGTCGGGCGTGAAGCTGTTGCGCGTCTCGCGCAGTCCGAGCGGGCCCGTGATCTGGCGCCGGAGCAGGACGTCCAGCCGGGTACCGGTGATCTTCTCCAGGGCGGCGCCGAGGAGGACGAAGTTGGCGTGCGAGTAGTTCCAGTTGGTGCCCGGGGCGTACCACGGTTCCCGGCTCGTGGAGATCGACACGAGCTCCTCGGGTGTCCACCGACGGAACGGGTTCGCGACGACGGCCCGCTGGAAGCCGGGCGCTTTGACGTAGTCGTGCAGGCCGGTGGTGGAGGAGGCCAGCATGCGCAGGGTGATCCGCTCCGCGTCCGGGAGGCCGGGCAGCCAGCGCGCGACGGGATCGTCGAGGCGGACCGTGCCCTGGTCGACCAGCCGCAGGAGGGCCGTGCCCAGGTAGCTGATCGCGATGTTGCCGTTGCGGAAGTGCATGGCGGGGTCGGCCGGCACCCCCGTCATCGACTCGCCGAGGGCGGTGGTGAGGACGTCCCGGCCGTCGACGGTGACCCGCAGGATCACCGACTTGAGGCCCATGTCCGCCTTGGCCTGCTCCGCGATCCGCAGGATGTCGCGTGCCGGGCCGCGGTCGGGTGCTTTCCGGGAGTCGGCGCAGGGCCGGTGGTGACCGTGTCCGGCGGTGGCGCCCCGGGTGGCCACGGCCGGGGTGCCGAGGGCGACGAGCGTGGTGAGTGCGGTGAGTGCGGTGGCCACGGCGAGGCGCCGCCGTGGCAGGGAACGGGCTGGTCTCATGGCCGGAGTATTGGCCGGAGCCCCCTGCACGGCGGGCCGCGGGCGGCCGACCCGCGCGAACATCACCCGTCAGGCCCGCGTGTGCCGCCCGGGTCGCCGCGGCCGCTGCCGGGGCCTGTTCACCGCTGCCGGGACGCCGCCCGGCGGAGGGCGTCGAGGGTGCGGGCGACGTCGTCGTCCCCGGTGGACCAGTTGCTGACGGAGATGCGCAGGACACGACGGCCCCGCCAGGTGGATCCGCTGATCCAGGTGGTGCCGTCGTCGAGGAGCCGGTCGATGACCCGGTCGGTGCGGGCGTCGTCCTCGAAGGCGGCGCAGACCTGGGTGAAGACCACGTCGTTGAGCACGGTCGCACCGTCGATCCCGGCGATGCCCCGGGCGAAGGACGCGGCATGCCGGCACAGTCGTCCGACCAGGTCGGACACTCCCGAGCGGCCGAGCGACCGCAGGGCGGCCCAGACGGGGAAGGCCCGTCCGCGGCGCGAGAGTTCGGGGACGGTGTCGACGGGGTCGCCGCGGGTGTCGTGGATCAGATAGGCACCCTGGAGGCCCATCGCCGACCGCAGCGCGTCCGCGTCGCGCACGACGGCCAGACCGCAGTCGTAGGGGACGTTGAGGGTCTTGTGGGCGTCGGTGGCCCAGGAGTCGGCGTCCTCGCATCCCGCGGTCAGGCCGGCGTGGCGCGGGCTCGCGGCGGCCCAGAGCCCGAAGGCCCCGTCGATGTGCACCCAGGCCCCCGCCTCGCGGGCGGCACCGATCGCGGGCCCGAAGGGGTCGAAGGCGCCGGTGTGGATGTCGCCCGCCTGAAGGACCACGACGGTGGGCCCCGCCGGGCCGTCGGCCAGGGCCCGCCGCAGGGCGTCGGGCCGGATGCGTCCCTGGTCGTCGGACTCCACGGGGTCCGGCGCTCCGAGGCCGAGATAGCGCAGGGCCAGATCGACGGACATGTGCCGGTCGGCACCGACGACGACCCGCACGGCCGGCCCGCCCGCGAGCCCGTCACGGGCCGCGCTGCGGCCCGCACGGGCGAGGACGGCGTCCCGCGCGGCGGCGAGGCAGGTGAAGTTCGCCATGGTGGCACCGGTCGTGAAGCCGACCCCGCTGTCCGCGGGCAGTCGCAGCAGGTCGAGCAGCCACGCGGCGGCGATGTCCTCCGCCGCCGCGTAGGCGGGGGACGCGGCACGCATCACGCAGTTCTGGTCCCAGGCGCTGACCAGCCAGTCGACGGCGAGTGCGGCGGGAAGGGTGCCGCCGACGACGAATCCGTAGAAGCGGCCGCCGGGGAAGCCCGTGAGGCCGGGTTCGCCGGCGGTGGCCAGGAGATCGACGACCTCGTCGGGCGGCGTCGGACCGTCGGGCAGGTCCGGGCCCAGCGCGCGCACGATCTCCTCGACCCCGGCGCGCGCGGGAACGGGCCGGTCGGACAGGCCGGCCAGCCAGCGCACGGCATGTCCGTGGGCCTGGAAGAGCGCCTTCTCGCGCGCGTCCATACCTCGCACTATGGGACGGGGGCCGTCGGCGTGCAAGCCGGACGGATGTCCCTGGAGGATCCCTGATCACCGGCCCCTCGCGTCCGGCGCCGTCGGCCGTGCGATTGACTGGGGCGGCAACGGCCGGACGACGCGCGACGCATGGGGGCGACACAGTGAAGAGCAACGGCACACCGGGGACACCGGATGCGGCATGGCTGGAGGAACGGCTGGGCCAGGGATCGCTGTGGCGCCCCGCGGAGGCCGCTCTGCCGGCCGAACTGACCCACGCCCCGTCCAGGGAGTTCCTGCTCACGGTCGGCTTTCCGGCGGTCCGTCTGGACGACCTGGGGATCGACACGAGGTGTGTGCGGGACAAGGACGGGCTGCACCCGTTCGACGCCGACGAGCTCTACGGGAACCGCTACCCCGACGACGACTCCCCGCCCGAGAACTTCTGCTTCACCGTGGCGCTCTGGGGCGACCAGCATCTGATGCTCGACGCGGCGGACGGCGGCATCACCCACTACGACCCCAACGGCTGGGACCACGCGGAGGGTTGGCAGGGGCCCGCCGCCGAGTCCCTCCAGGACCTGGCCGTGCTGCTCGGCATGATCGCGGAGGCGGGCGGGGCCCTGGACTCGGACGACGACGCGAGGGCGGCCGCCGCGGCAGAGCTGCGCGACCGCCTGGTCGCCCGCGACCCGAACGTGCAGGACTCCGCGTTCTGGGACGGCGTCTTCGAGGATCTCGAATGAGCACGGACACCGGCCGGCACTGACGCTCCGGTGTTCCGGGACCCGGTCCGGACGCTCCGGGGCGTCGGCCAGGACCGACACCCCGGCCAGGACCGGACCCCGGAGGCCGGGCCCGGACCCCGGAACACCGGTCAGCGCCACGGGCCCGGAAGACCGGCGGTCGGAACCGACGGCTTGCGAAGACAGCCAGAACCGGCGCCCGGAACACCGATCGACGCGCGGCCCAGGAAGCCGGCAATCAGAACCGACAGCCCGCGAAGACAGCCAGGACCCACACCCCAGAACACCGATCAGGACCGCAAGCCCGGAAGGGCGCAAGCCCGGAAGGGCGCAAGCCCGGAAGGGCGCAAGCCCGGAAGGGCGCAAGCCCGGAAGGGCGCAAGCCCGGAAGGGCGCAAGGCCGGAAGGGCGCAAGCCCGGAAGGGCGCAAGCCCGGAAGGGCGCAAGGCCGGAAGGGCGCAAGCCCGGAAGGGCGCAAGGCCGGAAGGGCGCAAGGCCGACGGCCCGCAAGGGCGACGGCCCGGAAGGGCGGCGGCCCGGGACGCCGGTCAGGGCCATGGGCCCGGGACGGATGCCGGCCGGCGGTCGGACGGCGTCCGCGGCCCGGCCACGACCTGCCGGATCCGCGGGGCCGGATCCGGACGGACACCGCGCCGTACGCCCGGTGTGCGCGCCCGCTCCAGCCACTCCACATAGGCCGGAGCCTCACGGACGACCGACCAGTACGCCTCCTCCAGCTCCGGGTAGACCTCGTCCAGCTCGGCCTCCGTGCGGGCCGCCAGCAGCAGACGTACGCCGATCGGATCGCCCTCCAGCGGGCGGATCGCGAGGCCGTGGCGGGGGTGGGCCGTGGGCTGGCTGACGGTGACCACCTCGCCGATGGCGGCCAGCGAGTACGCGGTGAGGTAGTCGCCGTGCAGCATCTCCGGCTGGAGGCCCGCGGAGCGCAGGACCCGGCACAGGCCGTCCCACTCGCCGTCGACCGTGGAATCGACCATCCACCGGTCCCCGGCCAGATCGGCGAGCCGCACCTGACGCCGTGAGGCCGCCGGATGGTCCGCGGCGAGGGTCACGAACTGCGGCTCGCGCTCGACGAGCACGCGCAGGCACAGGCCCTGCGGGACGCGCAGCGGGCTGCCCTCGACCTCGTGCACGAAGGCCATGTCGAGCCGGCCCGCGGCGACCATGTCCAGCAGGGACCTCGCGGAGACGTTCATCTGGAGCGCCGGCTGGATGCGGGGCTCCCGTGCCCGCAGCCGGCGCAGCCAGCCGGGGATGGCCCTGCTCGCGGTGGCGCCGATGCGCAGGCGGTACCCGTCCGCGGCGCGGGCGGCCGCCGCCCTGGCCTCGGTGACGATCGCCTCGAACTCCGCCACCAGCGGCCGGGCCCGGCCCAGGACGTCCAGCCCCAGCAGGGTCGGCCGGCAGCCGGTGCGGGCACGCACGAAGAGCTGGGCCCCGAGCGCGGTCTCGATACGCCGCAGCTGGGTGCTCAACGAGGGCTGTGCCATACCGAGTTCCCGAGCCGCTTTGTGCAGGCTGCCGGTGTCGGCGATGGCACAGAGAACGCGCAGGTGCCTCACCTCGAGCTCCATGGAGGGAGCGTAGGGCGATGCGGGACACCACACCAGATGTTCAAGTTCCAACGAAAGCGGACGAGTCGGCCGCGGATAGCTCCGTGCTATCCCCAAATGCCATCATCCGCAGGCCCGTTGAACTGTTCGAGACTCATGGGCGACCGATCGTTCAACCCCACGGGACGAGTAGGAGCCCCCCACATGCAGCAGTCCGGCACGAGCACCACCCCGAAGAGGTCCAGGAGACTTCTGGCCCTCGCGCTCGGCCTCGGTCTGGCCTCCGCCGCGCTCGGTTCGGCCGGCCCGGCGAGCGCCCAGAGCCCCACCACGGCCCCGGCCCGCACGGCGGCCGCCGGATACGTCGGCTCTTCGGAGAACGCCGCGAACAAGGCGTTCTTCGAGGCCGTGGTGAAGTCGGTCGCGAAGCGGCAGGCCGGCCGGTCGGCCCTGGCGGCGGTGACCGTCTACTACAACCCGAACCAGGCCCCGAGCTTCCGCTCCCAGATATCGAGCGCCGCCTCGATCTGGAACAGCTCGGTGTCGAACGTGAAGCTCCAGGCGACGTCGGGCAGCGCCGACTTCAGCTTCTACGAGGGCAACGACTCGCGCGGGTCCTACGCCTCCACCAACGGCCACGGCCGGGGGTACATCTTCCTCGACTACGCCCAGAACCAGCGGTACGACTCGATCCGGGTCACGACGCACGAGACCGGCCATGTGCTGGGTCTGCCCGACCACTACAGCGGGCCGTGCAGCGAACTGATGTCGGGCGGCGGCCCCGGCCCGTCCTGCACCAACCGGTACCCGAACGCCACCGAGCGCGCCCGGGTCAACCAGCTCTGGGCCAACGGCCTCGCCAAGGCTCTGGCCCAGGTGAAGCAGTAACCGGCTCCGGTGCTCAGGTCCCGCTGACACCGGTGACCCGGACGGGCACGCCTTCCCTCCCGCCCGCCGGGACCTGACGGTACGGACCGCGGCGCCGACCCGCGGTCCGTACCGTCGTGGCACAGGGAGGCCGGGTGCGTGAGAGCCGGTGCGTGACGGCGAAGTGCGCGGCGTGCCCGGGGCGCGGCCGGCGCCCTGCCCGCGTCATGGCCGCCACCGCCTCCCGGCCGCCCCGCCTCCGCCCCTGCCTCCTAGTCACCGCCTCCCCCGCCGCCGCCGTCGCCTCCTCCACCGTCGCCTCCTCCGCCGTCTCCCCCGCCGGAGTCGCCTCCGTCACCGCCTCCGTCACCGTCCGTGCCCCAGCCGTCGGCGCCGCCGAACTCGTTGTCGTCGCGCCCCTTGCCGAGGTTGCTGAACCAGGGGCGCTCCCACCATTCGTCGGCCGCGACCGGGTCCCCGCCGTTGGACCGGCGCCGCCGCTCGTCGCGAAAGCGCGCCGCGCCCGTGGTGTCCCCGATCCCGAAGGCGACGGCGACGGCCTGCGCCATGACGGCGTCCAGCGGGTCGGCACCCTCGTACCGCACCGGGCCCAGCGGCAGCAGGACGCCGCCGGGCTCGGGCCTCCGCCGTCGCCGGGGACGGGTCAGCAGGGCGACGCGCCGGTCGTCGCGCAGCAGCCACGAACTCTTCGTGTCCTCCCGCCGCAGCTCCCATCGCCGCCCGGACAGCGAGATCTCCACCCGGTCCCCGGACTCACGCCTCCTCCTGAAGCCGACCTCCGCGGGGGCGCCGCCGACGCTCAGCCGCAGCCCGTGCGACCGGTCGTGACCCGCGCGCCGGAAACCGTACGGCGCCCTGATCCGTACGACGGGAGCGTCGGGGCCCCACACGTCGACCCGGACCAGACTGCGTTCCACTGCGACGGCGATCGGCCCGGCGGGTCCCGGCGCGAACCGCCGGGCGATCCACAGGGGTACGCCCTCGGTCCGGGCCCGGGCGGCCAGCGCCGCCACCTCGTCCGCGCCGCCGCAGCGGCGTACGGCGAACTCCCCCAGCGCACGCGCGAACTCCGCGGCCCGCCGCGCCTTCAGCGGCCTCGTGGTACCGGTGACACGGGTCACGGGGACGACGCCGGGCCCGGCCGCCAGATCCCCCAGCGGGCGTTCCGTCCCGCCGCCGCCGAGCCAGTACCCGCGCCGGAACGCCTCGGCCATGGCGGCGAGGTTCAGCTCGTCCGACGGCATGTCCCGGCCGCCCCTGCGCAGCCCGTCGTCCGTCAGCTCGACGGTCCGCGCCAGCGGGTTCCACGACCGCTCGCGATAGAGCACCTGGCTCACAACAACCCCCATTCGTACGTCGTTCAACAGGGCGAGCCCGCCCTCAGAGAGGGCAGCGGCCGCCCGGACGGTTCCGTACGTGCCAGGAGGGGCTCCCGGAGATCCGGGGGCGGCCGGGGTCCGCCGTGCGGGCCCCGCGGTCCGGAAGGCGTTCCGGCGGGGGACAGGCGCGGCGGCGGAGCCACGGGCAGAATCGGTGGAAGGAGAACGTGACGGAGGTGCCGTGGGCGGACGACAGCGGGCGGCCGACGGTGCGCAGGGGCCGGTGCACCGGTTCCTCAGGGGGCACCGGGCACTGCGCGACGTCTTCTCGCCGGTCGCCGACACCCTCACCGCGCGCCACCGGCTGGCCTGGCTGAACGCCGCGGGCCTGAGCATCGGCACCACGCTGGACCTGCGCCGTACAGCCGAGGAGCTGGCCGACTTCACCGTGCCCGAACTCGCGGACGGCTGTGCGGTGGACCTGCTGGAGTCGGTGCTCCGGTTCGAGGAGGGCGACCGCAGCACGGGGAGCGGGGCGCCCCTGCTGCGGGCCATGGCGGTGTCCGAGGTCGACGGGCTGGATCTCGCCCCCGATCCCGTGGGCCAGCTGTCCGTGTACACCCCTCAGCGCCTGTCCGCCCAGTGCCTGACCTCGCGCAGGCCGGTCATGCTCAACCGGATGTCCCCGGCCGACTACGCGGCGGTGGCCCCCGGCCGGGCGGCGGCGGACCTCATGCGCCGGGCGGGCGTCCACTCGTACATGGCGGTCCCGCTGATCGCGCGGGGCATGCTGCTCGGGCTGGCCGACTTCATCCGCGCGGGCAGGCGTCCCTCCTTCACCCGCGGCGATCTGGCGCTGGCCACCGAGCTGGTCTCGAAGGCGGCCGTGTACATCGACAACGCCCGGCTGTACGGACGGGAGCGCATCCAGGTCGTCACCCTCCAGCGGACCCTGCTGCCCCGGGCCACCCCCCGCACCCCCGGGCTGGAGGTGTCCTCGTGCTACACCCCCACGCCGGACCCGGCCGGGGTCGGCGGCGACTGGTTCGACGTGGTGGCGCTGCCCAGCGGCCGCAGCGCGGTGATGGTGGGGGACGTGATGGGCCGCGGACTGGCCGCGGCGGCGACCACGGGCCGGCTGCGCACGGTGGCACGGACGCTCATGGCACTCGACATCGCGCCCGAGCGGGTCCTGGCCCGCCTCGACCTCGCCGTCCGGGACCTGGAGGAGGACCAGGTCGCCACCTGTCTGTGCGCCGTGTACGACCCGTACGGCAGCACCTTCCGCATCGCCAGCGCCGGCCATCTGCCGCCGCTGCTGACCTCCCCGGACGGCACCGTGTCGTTCCTGGAGCCGCCGGTCGGGGCACCGCTGGGCACCGGTGTGATCCCGTACGACCCGATCGAGTGCGTGGTGCCCCCGGGCAGCCGGCTGCTGCTGTACACCGACGGGCTCATCAGATCGCGCACGGCGGACGTGGAGGACCAGCTGGCCGCTCTGCTGCGCACCGCCCGCACGGCCGAACCGCAGGCGGCGGCGGTCTGCGACGCGGTCCGGGGGCAGGAGGGCGGCGACCCCTCGGACGACGCCGTCGTGGTCGTCGCGGGCACGGTCGCGCTCACCCCGGACAGCGACGCGTACGTGTGCACGCTGCCGCCCGACGGATCGGCCGCCTCACAGGCCCGCCGCACCGTGCGCGGGCTGCTGGTGAAGTGGGGGCTGCAGGACCTGGTCGACAGCACCGAGCTGGTGGTGAGCGAACTGGTCGGCAACGCCCTGCGCTACGGCAACGCCCCGGGTGAGCTGCGGCTGGTGCGGCACGAGCGGCTGTCGGTGGAGGTGTCCGACACCGGCCCCGACCTGCCGCAGATCCAGCACGCCGACCTCAGCGACGAGGGAGGCCGGGGGCTGCAGCTGATCAACATGCTGTGCCGGCGCTGGGGGGCCTGCCGCACCCCGGCCGGGAAGGTCGTCTGGGCGGAGCAGGACCTGCCGTCCTGACACACGCCCCGCCCGGCCGCCCCGGGCCACCCCGGCCGCCCCGCCCGGACGGCCCGGACGGCCCTGCGGGCCGAAGGGGCGCTCGGGTGCCGGCGGGGTGACCATGGTGAGGTGGCAGCGGGGCCGACGGCCGCGTGTGCCCGTGCGGTCCCCCGCCCGCGGGCGCGCTGCCCGTCGGCGACAAGGAGGCGGCCCGTGAGCGAGCCGGTGGAGGAACTGGTCAGCGGTGCCGCCCGGGACGCCGGCGGATGGATGGGCGCGCTGGCGATGGCGCAGGTGGCCACCAGCGCCGACGGCACCGTCGTGCGCTGGAACCGCGCCGCGCAGGACCTGCTGGGCCACACCCCCCAGCAGGTGGTCGGACGGCACATCGCCGAACTGCTGCACCCCGGCGCGGACCGCACTCTGGGCCGGTCGTTGTGGGAGGCGGTCGCCGGCGGGCGGGGCGTGATGGGCACCGTCACCGCCTGGCACGCGAACGGGCACCCGGTCGAGCTGGAGATCTGGGCCGGTCCGGTCACCGACCGCCGCAGCGACACGTCCGCGGTCATGGTGTTCGCCGCCGACGCGCACGCGGCCCGCCGGATCCGGGGCTCCTCGGCCGTGTGGGACGGGCTGTTCGCCCGCTCCCCGGTCGGTATCGCGGTGCTCGACACACAACTGCGGTTCCTGCGCGTCAACCGGGCCCTGGAGAGGATGAACGGCCTGCCGGAGTCCGCCCACATCGGCAGACGGCTGTCCCAGCTGCTCCCGCAGGTCAACGCCCACGACATGGAGGAGGCGATGAGCAGCGTCCTCGACACCGGGCAGCCGGTGCTCGACCGCCGCCGGGTCGGCCGCACCCCGGCCGACCCCGACCGCGACCGGGTGTGGTCGTGCTCCTACGTCCGTGTCGAGGACCCCGGGGAGCGGCCGATCGGTGTCATCGCCTCGCTGCTCGACATCACCGACCAGCAGCGCGCCTACATCGAGGCCGAGGCGGGACGGCGCCGTCTCGCCCTGCTCAGCGAGGCGTCGATACGGGTCGGCTCCAGCCTGGACCTGGAGCGCACCGCGCAGGAACTGGCCGATCTCACCGTGCCCAGGCTCGCCGACGCCGCCACGGTCGACATACTGGACAGCCTCGCCCACGGCGCCGATCCGGGCCCGGGGCTGACCGGCGGAGTCGGTCTGCGCCGCCTGGGCAAGGCCCCGCTGACCGGCTCCGCGGTCACCGACATCCTCGCCCCGCTCGGCCGCACCCTGGTCTTCCCCAGCGGGGCTCCCTACACCCAGGCCCTCACCGGACGGCACCCGTTCCTGCTGGCCCGCCTGGACGCCGGGGCCATCGCCGCCGCCGGCCGCCACACCGCCCGGCCCGCCCAGCTGCTGACGCTCGGGGTGCACTCGCTCATGATGGTCCCGCTCGTCGCCCGCGACCTCGTGCTGGGCATGGCCACCTTCTACCGCGTCGGCGAGGCCGCCGCGTTCGACGGCGACGACGTCGCCCTCGCCACCCAGCTCGCCGCCCGCGCCGCGATCAGCATCGACAACGCCCGCCTGTACCACCGTGAGCACGACACCGCCGTGACCCTCCAGCGCAGCATGCTGCCCCAGCACATCCCCGCGCCGGAGGGCATCGAGGTGGCCCACCGCTATCTGCCCGCCAGTGACGCCAACGAGGTCGGCGGCGACTGGTACGACGTGCTGCGTCTGCCCGGCGGCAAGGCGGCCCTGCTCATCGGGGACGTCATGGGCCACGGCATCGCCGCCGCCGCCGTCATGGGCCGGCTCTCCGCCAGTGTCCGTGCGCTGGTCCGCCTCGACCTGGAGCCGCGGCAGATCCTCGACCAGCTGGAGGCGACGCTGGACGACCTGGCCGAACCGATGCTCGCGACGCTGCTGTACGCCGTCGTCGACCCGGCGACCGGCCACTGCCGTCTCACCCGGGCCGGGCATCCCCCGCCCGCCGTCGTCGCTCCGGACGGCGCCGTCCGCCTCCTCGACCTGCCGCCCGGCGTCCCTCTCGGGGTCGGTGGCACCCGCTACACCACGACCGACATCACCCTGGAGCCGGGCAGCTTCCTCGTGCTGTACACCGACGGGCTCGTCGAGTCGCGCGGCAGCGACATCGACGAACGTCTCGCCGAACTCACGGACGCCCTCGCCGAGCCCTTCCACTCCCTCGACGCGATGTGCGACGGCCTGCTGGCCCGGCTCGTGCCGGCGTCCGCCGACGACGACATCGCCCTGCTCATCGCCCATCTCCCCGCCCGCCGGCGGCCGTCGGCCTGAGGGGGTCCCACCGGCGTCCGGGGCACCGGCCTCGCGGGGCACGCCCCCGGACGGCGGCCGCGCGGTCCTGCAGTGCTCGGGCACCCCTTGAGTTCTCCGTGCCCGGCCGGCCGTCGCGCCGGGAGCGGCTGTGATGGGTGCCGTTCACCCTGATCGGCCCGGACCCGGTCGCGGAGCCGGTGGCCGGCGGGCGGGAGCCGGTCGGCCTCCTGCTCACCGGTGTCCCTCCGCCGGTGGCGGCGACCCGGGGGCCACGGCCGTGCCGGCCGAGGTCCTCTTCCGCGCGCCCCGGCGGCGCCGGCCCTCCGAGGGAGCCCCCGCGGTTCAGCGGCCGCGCAGGGCCGCGAGGGCGGACTCCAGGTCGGCCGCTCCGGGACGGTTGTGGGGCAGCTTGCCGAGCACGACCGCCATGGCGCAGGTGTCGGTGAGCGCGGAGAGGACCAGTCCGCCCGCGACGGCGGCCGCGAGGAACGAGAAGGCCGGGTGCACGAGGAGACCGAGCAGGAGCGCCAGGAGCACCATGGCACCGGCCGTGAAGCGCACCTGGCGTTCCATGCTCCAGCCCGCCCGTGTGCCGCAGGCGGCCGGGCGGTGCAGGTCGTGGCCCGCGGCGGCCCAGGCACCCGTGCCTCCGGTCAGGGTGGCGGCGGGGACGCCCTGCTCGGCCAGCAGCCCGCACGCGTTCGCGGAGCGGGCACCGGAGGCGCACACGACGAGCAGCGTGCCGCGCCCGGCGGCGTGCCGGATCTCCGGAAGTGCCCGCCGGATCCGGTCCAGGGGGATGTTCAGGGCTCCGGGGAGGTGGCCGGAGGCGTATTCGGCGGGTGTGCGCACGTCGATGACGGTGAGCTCGTGCAGCCGGGTGCGGGCCTGCTCGGTGCCGAGGGAGAGGGGGCGGGGGGAATGGGCCATGACAGGTGTGTTCCTTGGTGGTCTAGGCTGTCCCGAACCGGGACGTACAGTACCCCTAGGGGTATTTTTCGAGGAGTGGTCGTGGAACTGGAGCTCGAGGGTGCGGACCTGAAGTCCGTGCTGAACCGGCTGCGGCGCGCGCAGGGCCAGATCTCCGGGGTGATCCGGATGATCGAGGAGGGCCGCGACTGCGAGGACGTCGTCACCCAGCTCGCCGCCGCGTCACGGGCGCTCGACCGGGCGGGCTTCGCGATCATCGCCACGGGCCTTCAGCAGTGCCTGGCGGACATCGACTCCGGCCGCAGGAACAGCGAGGACACCGAGCAGATGCGCGCGCGCCTGGAGAAGCTGTTCCTGTCCCTGGCCTGACCGGGGGGCGCGGCACGTCTCACACCGCCGCGTCGGCCAGCATCAGCGCGGCCACGGCCAGCAGGGTGCCGGCGAAGATCCGCCGAAGTGTGCGCGCCGGGACCTTCGCGGCCAGCCTTCGCCCGTCCCACGCGCCGAGGATCGCGGCACCGGCGAAGGGGGCGACGACCGCCCAGTCGAGCGGCTCGCCCGCACCGGCACGTGTCACCAGCGACGCCAGCGAGTTGACGGTGACGACCAGCAGGCTGGTCCCGACCGCGCTGCGCATCCCCAGCCGGAGCACCCCCAGCAGCGCGGGCACGGCGAGGAAGCCGCCGCCGACACCGAGGACTCCGGTGACGGCGCCCAGCCCGGCGCCCGCGGCCGCCGCGCGGCCCGGCCGCACCGGCACGGCGGTGTCCCCGGACGGGACACCGCGCAGCACACGGACCGCGGCGACCGCCGCCACCACACCGAACGCCGCCGTCAGGGCGGCCTCGGTGAGCCGGCCGGCCAGGACGCCGCCGAGCATCGCCGGGCCGATTCCGGCCGCCGCGAACAGCAGTCCCGTACGCCAGCGGACATGGCCGTCGCGGGCGTGCGCGGACAGCGCGGTGACCGAGGTGAGGGTGACGATGACCAGGCTCGCCGTGGTGGCCGCGGCCGGGGTGAAGCCGAGCAGGTAGATCAGGGCGGGGACGGCCAGCACACTGCCGCCGCCTCCGAGCGCCCCCAGCGCGAGGCCGATCACGGCCCCGGCGGTCAGCGCGAGCAGCAGGGCGGTCACGCGACCGTGCCGTTCCGGCCGCGCGCGTCGACGACCGGCAGGCCCGCCCCGGCCCATGCCCTCAGTCCGCCGACGACGTCCACGGCCTCGGCGCCACGGGCGGCGAGCAGTTCGGCGGCGTGCCGGGAACGGCTGCCGGAGCGGCAGATCACGACCAGGGGCCGTGCCTGCGCACGATCGGGCAGTGCGGCCCCGGCCACCAGCAGGGACAGGGGCAGATGCACGGACCCGGGCACGTGCCCGGCCTGCCGTTCGTGGGGCTCGCGGACGTCGAGCAGTACGGCGTCCGCGGCGCCGGACTCCCCGTGCCCGGTGCGTGCCGCCGCCTCCTGGACGGTCGTTCGGCCGGGGCCGCTCCGGCCTGTTCGGAACATGTTCATCTCGGTCTTTCGTCGCGGTTCTCGTCGACGGCGCGCACGCCGGCACGACTCGGGGCACCGCCCGCCGTCATGGGCGGGGCAGGGAAGGATCGGGGTACGGCGCAGGACCGGGGCCCGGTACGGCTCCACGGCCCCGCTCTCCGCCGGGGGCGCGGGCCCGCTCTCCGCCGGGGGCGCGGGCCCGCTCTCCGCCGGGGGCGCGGGCAGGAGTCCGGTGAGGCTCAGCGGCGCAGGGTCAGCCCGGCTCGCCCGGCGGCCTCGAAGGAGTCGTCCACGGCGACGACGACCCGGCCGGCGGCGTCCAGCAGGGACGCGGCGATCGCGGCGCGCATGCCGCCCGCGCAGTGCACCCACACCTCGCCCTCGGGCACCTCGCCGAGGCGCCGGTGCAGGGTGTGGACCGGGATGTGCACCGAGCCGTCGATGTGTCCGTCCGCCCGTTCCGAGGCGCGGCGGACGTCGAGCACGACCACGTCCCGCTTCGGGCGCACGGCCGCGAGGTCGGCGAACTGCGCGCGGCGGAAGGAGGCGGGCGTCCCGCCCTCGCGCAGCCAGTCGGACGGGCCGCCGGTGGCGGCCGCGGCCGGCCGGTCGATGCCGACCCGGGCGAGCTGCCGCTGCGCCGCGGCGAGCTGCTGCGGCGACTCCGCCAGCAGCGTCACCGGCCTGCCCCACGGGATCAGCCAGGCCAGATAGGCGGCGAGCTGCCCGTCGGCCTCGAAGTTGAACGATCCGGCGACATGGCCTTCGGCGAAGGCGACACGGTTGCGCAGATCCACCACCCACTCCCCCGCCGCCAGCCGCGCGGCGATCTCGTCGGCGTCCGCGACGGCGGGCGGGGTGAGGTCGACCGGCTCGGGACCGGCGGAGTTGGCCGGGCCCATGTGCGCGTAGTAGGCGGGCACGTCGTCGAGCCCGGCCAGCAGGTCGGCGACGAAGGTGTCGACGTCCCGGGTGAGGGCCTCGTTCGACGTCTTCTCCGCGCCGATGGTCGTCGCACCGGCCCGGGCAGGGCCGGCGGAGCAGAAGCTGCCGAAGCCGTGCGTGGGCAGTACGGCCGTCTCCTCGGGCAGCTCGGCGGCCAGGCGGCGCGCGGACGCGTGCTGGGCGCGGGCCAGCCCCTCGGTCAGGCGGGGCTCGACCAGGTCGGGGCGCCCGACCGTGCCGATCAGCAGGGAACCGCCGGTGAACACGGCGACGGCCGTGCCGTTCTCCTCCAGCACGTAGGAGGTGTGGTGCGGGGTGTGGCCGGGCGTCGCCATGGCCCGCAGGGCGAGCCCGGCAAAGGGGTCGATCTCGTGGCGGTCGCCGTCATGGACGGGCACGCGGGCGAAAGCGACCCGGGCCCCTGCCGGGACGAGGTAGACGGCGCCCGTGATCCTGGCGAGTTCCAGGCCCCCGGTGACGTAGTCGTTGTGCACGTGGGTCTCGACGACATGGGTGATCCGCACCCCGCGCCGGGCGGCCGCGGTGAGGATCTGGTCCATGTCGCGTGGCGGGTCGACCGCCACGGCGGTCCGGTCGCCGCCCGCGAGATAGCTCCGGTTGCCGAGCCCCGACACCTCGATCGTGTCGACGAAGAACACGAGGAACTCCCTTCCAGCCAGTGATTACCCCCCGGGGTATATCCGACCGTAGCACGAGTACCCCGGGGGGTATTTTCGAGGTGAGGGGACGGCCCGTCGCGGGCTCGGCGGTCAGGCCGGTGAAGGGGCTCCCGCCGAAACCGGTCACATGCCGGGTGACCTGCCCGTTCCGTCCACGAGGGGGGTCCTGGACGGCCCCCGGCGCCGGGCGGCGGACCGCTCCCCCGCACCCGGGACGCCGCGCCCGGGTGAACCGGCGGCCGACACCACAACTCGGGTCTTGCGCGTTTCCGCCATCGGGCCTTCTACTGTCCTTCACGCCGCCGTTCCTCGCACAACGGGGCGTCTGACGCATCCTTTGTCTCCCCCTTCGCACCGGGCATCCGGTGACAGGCACCAGCACCCCCTTTTCCCAGAAAGACCGAAGGCCCCGTGCCCGTACCCGTCGCACTCACCGGCCGCCTCACGCGGCTGGAGCCCCTCGCTCCGCACCACGCCGAAGGTCTGGCGCGCGCCGGGGCGGAGGACCGCGCCTCCTATGCGTTCACCCCCGTGCCGCACGGCCTGGACCCGGCTCGCGGCTATGTGGACCATGCCCTGGCCGAACAGGCGGCGGGCCGGGCGGTGCCGTTCGCGGTGATCCGTACGGACGACGGACGGGTCGTCGGCGCGACCCGCTTCCAGGAGCTCGACTACTGGAAGGGGCCGCTGGTGTGGCCCGCCGTGTCCGGGGTGCCCCACGGCGACCCGGCCACCGCGGTCCCCGACGCCGCCGAGATCGGCAACTCCTGGCTCGCCGCACACGCCCGGGGCACCGGGATCAACACCGAGGCCAAGCTGCTCCTGCTCCGCCACGCCTTCGAGACCTGGCGGGTGCGGCGGATCTCCTTTCGCGCCGACGCCCGCAACCTGCGCTCCCGCGCCGCGATCGAACGTCTCGGCGTCCTCTGCGAGGGCGTCCGCCGGGCGCACTCGCGGGGGCTGGACGGCGTGGTGCGCAGCACCGCGTTCTACTCGATCCTCGACGAGGAGTGGCCGGCCGTGCGCGCCGTCATCGAGCTCCGTCTGAGCGGGACGCGCTCCCCCGCGCCCCTGGGTGCCGCACCGGGCGCCCAGGCCCCCCGGCCCGCGGACCTCGACGAACAGCTCGTCCCGGCATAGCGGCCGACGCGGGCAGAGGCCGGGCCCGGTCCGGGGACCGCGCCGATCCGCGGGCCGCCCCGTCCGGCGGCGGCCGCCGCTTCTCTCACTGGATGTTGAGCCGGAGGGGGTGCGTGATGTCCGACGGGCAGACGAACACACGGAGTTCACCGAAGCGGCCCACGTTCAGCCCGGGGTCGCCGCCGCTGTCCAGGGTGAGGTGCAGACGCATCCGGGCGCCGCAGGCGCAGTCGAGCGGGACGAAGTCGGTGAGATGCCAGCTCGGCCAGCCGCCGGCCTTCCATCCGGGCAGGCAGCCGAGCGTCCGGGCGTAGTCGGCACCGTGGTCCTCCGCCCAGGTCAGGGCGGTCTCGGCGAGCTCCTCGGGGAGTTCGTCCTCCTCCGGCAGATCGACGGCGCCGAGCGGATCCAGGACGCAGGGGGCGGGGACGTAGCCGTCCTTCGCCTCGTCCGGCCGGGGCGGCTCCAGGATCCGGTCCGTCCCGGCCGCGGCGGAGGAGCGGAACATGATCCCGGCGTCCGGTCCCCAGTACCGCGGCTGTCCCGGAGGTTCCGCGTGGTCGTCGGGGCACCACATCAGCTGGAGCAGGTCCGTGCCGGGCGGGAAGGGCAGACCGGGCACGTCCCGGGAGAAGAGCTGGAGCACCGGGATCAGGGGAGGCGGCGTGTCGTGCGGCTCGGAGACCGTCCGTATCCGCTCCCAGGTGACCATGTCGAGCGCGCCGGCGCCCGCCATGATGCGTTCCTGGGTCCTCGCGTCCTCCTCGGTGACCTCGTACGCGCCGCCGCCGCGCGCCTGCCGGCGCTCCTTCGTCCTGCGGTCGGCCTCCTGCCACAGCTCCCGGTCGCGGTCCGACAGCTTCTCCCTCCTGCGCACCAGACGGGGCGCCCGGCACACGGGCCAGGGGTCGGCGGACGGCCACAGGAACGGCCCGCCGACGGAGCTGTCGTGGGGTCCGGGCGCCCCTGCCGACGGACGCAGCAGTGTCGCGGACCGGGCGAGCCCGGCGAACTCCGGGACCTGTCCGATCAGTTCCTGGGGTGAAGGCGTATCGCCGGCTGGGGACTTCACGCTGAGGTGTTCCTCCGAACGGGGCCGAGTCGTGGTACGCCGGTCATCATGCCCCAGGCCACCGGCACCGGGCACGGGCCTGCGGCGTCGCGGCGAGCGGCCCGGTACCCCACGGCCCCGCGCCGCACGGCGCCGTCCGCCCGAACACCCCTTCCCTCGGACAGCCCCCTCCCTCGGACAGGCCCCCTTCGCTCAGGCGGCCGCCAGTTCTCCCAGCAGACGCCAGGTGCGGCGCCGGCTGTCCTCGCCGGCGAGGTCCGTCGCGGCGAACACCACCTCCGTCGCCCCGGCCTCCCGGTAGCGCCGCACCGCGGCCGCGACGGTCTCCTCGTCGCCGATCACGGCCAGGTCCGCGGCCCGGGTCGCGCCGGACAGTTCGATGACGCGCCGGTAGGAGGGGAAGCGCTCGTAGAACGCGAGCGCCTCGGCCGCGGCCTCCCGTACGGCGGCGGGGTCGGCGGTGACCACCCCGGGCACGAACGCCACGATCCGCGGCGCCGGCCGGCCCGCCGCCCGTGCCGCCGCCGTGACGGCCGGGACGATGTGCTCGGCGAGGGCGCGCGGGCCGGCCAGGTACGGCAGGACACCGTCCGCGAGTGCGCCGGAGACTCGCAGCGCCTGCGGTGCCATGGCGGCGACCAGCAGCGGCACGGGCGGGAGGGCCCCGGGGACCACGGCCGGCAGCGGCGTGGCCGCGGTGAGCAGCTCTCCGTGGAAGTCGGCGCTGCCCGTCTCGACGAGCGGACGCAGGGCGGTGAGGAACTCCCGCAGCCTGCGGATGGGCCGCTCGTACGGGATGCCGAAGCCGGCCTCCGTCAACTGCCGCGTGCCCAGGGCGAGTCCGAGGTGGAAACGGCCGCCCGTGGCCGCCTGGGCGGTCTGCGCCTGGCTGGAGACGAGCAGCGGGTGGCGGCCGAAGACGGGGATCGCGGCCGTGCCGACCTGGAGTCCGGGCACCTCACGGCCGACGATCGCCGCCAGCGAGGCGGCGTCGTAGCCGAAGGTCTGCCCGAACCACGCCGACCGCACCCCGGCCTCATGGGCCTCCCGTGCGAGTCCCGCGATCTCGTCGATCCGATGCTGAAGAGGAACCGCTATGCCTGTGGTCACGTTCAGCACAACGGGCCTGCTCGCGAGCGTCATTCCGGTCCGCGTACGACAAGTGTGTGGCTGCCGCGTAACGCGATGTGTCTTTGTTGCCACCTGATGAAAACCGGCGGCGGCAGCCGGTCCGCGGCCTGCGGCGCGTGGTTGTCTGGCAGCACTCCGGCAGTCCTTCCACCGCGCCGGCCACCGGCCCGGTCCCGGCCGGGCACCGCCGTACCCGTACCAGGGAGAGCCATGGACCAGCCGCCCGGCTCCGTCACCGCCGGTCACACCCCGAGGGCGACTCCCCCACGGCCACGACGGATTCCTGACCGAAACGGGGGCAGGTCTCCCCGCTCGTGGGGGAACCCGTCCCCGGGGAACTCCCGCGGACACCCCGAGAACACGTCCCATGAACCGGAAGAAAGGCAGCGCGCATGTCGTCCCGTACCGCCGGCACCGCTGTGGCCGTCCATCCGCTGCTCGCCGAGCGCTGGAGCCCGCGCTCGTTCGACGCGGCGCACACGATCGCCGACGAGGAACTGATGTCGTTGCTGGAGGCGGCCCGCTGGGCGCCCTCCGCCCGCAACGGGCAGCCCTGGCGCTTCCTGGTCGGACGGCGCGGCGACACGGCGTACGAGCGGATCCTCGCCGCGCTCGTACCCGCCAACAGGCTGTGGGCGGCGAACAGTTCACTGCTGATCGCGGCGGTGGCCGAGGAGCGGCAGGAGAACGGCACGGCACACCGGGGCGCGGCCTACGACACCGGTCTGGCGGTCGCCCAACTGGCCCTGCAGGCACACGCCCTGGGGCTGCACGCCCATCAGATGAGCGGCTTCGACGCGAAGGAGCTGAGCGCCTCGCTGGAAGTGCCGGACGGCTTCCGGCCGCTCTCCGTCACCGCGGTGGGGGCGCTGGCCGCGGCGGACCTCCTCCCGCGGAGCCTGCGCGACCGCGAGACCGCCGCGCGGGAGCGGCGTCCCGCCGAGCAGACCTTCTTCGCGGAGCGGTGGGGCGACCCGTTCGTGGCCGGCGCCGGCGCCTTCGCCGCGCAGTGGGAGGCGTGGCACCGGCAGAAGGACGAACGGCTCGCCCATGAGCACGGCTTCCTCGCCGTCACCGGACTGCACTGGCCGGACGGCGAACCACGGCGGTTCGCCGACGCCCCCGGCGTGTGGTCGGCCGACGACGAGGAAGTCACCGTCGTCCTCGGCGAGGGCGAGGAACTCGTCGTCGACGGCGCCGTGGTACGGGGACAGCACTCCTTCGGCTCCGTACCGGAACGCGGCGGCGTCGACGCGGTGTGGGGCGACGCGGTGATCGAGGTCGCCAGGCGCGGCGGGCGCCACGTGGTCCGGCCCCGGCATCCGAAGCACCCGCTGCGCACCGGGTTCACCGGGACGCCCGCGTACGCGCCGGACGCCCGCTGGGTCGTCACCGGCACCTACACGCCGTTCGCCGCACCGCGGCCGACCACGGTGGGCGCCGCCGTCGAGGGGCTGGAGCATGTCTACGACGCACCCGGCGAGGTCCGCTTCGCGATCGGCGGCCGGGCGCTGAGCCTCACGGCGTTCGACGGGCACACGCCGGGCAGCCTTCTGGTCCTGTTCACCGACGCGACCTCCGGGGTGACGACCTACGCGGCCGATCGCGCCCTGCACATCGACGCTCCCGGGCCCGACGGCTCCGTGGTGCTGGACTTCAACCGTGCCGTCAATCTGCCCTGCGCCTACACCGACTTCGCGACGTGCCCCCTGCCGCCCGCGGAGAACCGGCTCCCGGTCGCGGTCGAGGCCGGCGAGAAGATCCCGCGCGAGCGCCGGGGATGAAGCCCGGCGGCGGGCCCCGTGCGGGGCCCGCCGGTCCGCCGTACCGCCTCAGAGGCCGTACTCCTTCACCACCCTCCGCACCTGGGCGAACAGCATGCCCACGTTCACCGACTTGCGGCACACCACCACCGCGACCACGTCCTGCTGCTCGTTCATGCGCAGGAACAGATGGGTCAGGTTCTCGCTGTTGACGAGGATCTCCTGGAAGAAGTGGTTGTCGGTGCTGACTCCTCGGCGTTCCTTGAAGATGTCCTCGATCATCACGACGGTGCGCCCCTGGAACAGGTCGAGGGTCGCGCCCGCCAGCAGGTCGAGCACCTCGGGCGGATGATTGTCGACGGTGTCGTAGGACAGCAGCATTCCGGTGGCCATGTCGACCACTCCGGCCGCCAGGCAGTCGGGGGCGTCGGCACGCAGTGTCTTCACCAGACCGAGGATCTGGTCGGAGAAGCCGGGACCCATGCGCTTGGTCGTCATCGCTCACACCACCTCAGGGGATTTCGCGGTCAGGATGCTGCCGATCCGGTCCAGGGTCGGCTGCGAGGCACGGTGCAGCCGGTCCACGTCCAGGCCCTCGTCGCCGAGGACGACCATCAGGGCGGTGTCGCCGATCGCGTACACCGCGGCGCAGCCGTGGCTGCCGTAGGTCACCTGCCGGCGCAGGGACCCCCGGGAGCTCGCCAGGGCCGTGCGCCGGGCGAGGCCGAGGCCGGCCGCGGCGAGGGCGGCGAGCCCCTCGGGATCGATGGCGTCGGCGGTGTCGGCCGCGATGAGCAGTCCGTCGACGGCCGCGACGGCTGTGTCGGTGATGCCTGTCACCTGTTCACGCAGCCCGCGCATCTCCAGCGCCAGCGCTTCATGGTTCATGGGCTCAGTTCTCCAGTTGCTGATCATGGTGCCCCGGCTGCTGCGGCACGCGGTTGCGGTCCGCGCTCCACAGACGGAGGAACCCTTTCCAACTCGCCCCGCTCTGCTGCGGGGTGAGCGCTTCGGTGATGCCGCTGGCGCCGGGGGTCCGGCGGGGCAGAGCGGTGGGGGCCGCGGGGGCGGGTCCGGGTGCGGCCGGGGCGGGCACCGGCGGTGCCGGGACATGACGTCGCACGACGCTGTCGGCCGGCAGCCGCACCGGGATCGGGGCGGGCTCCGCCGCACACTTCAGGAACCCCAGAGCGAGCATCCAGGCGACTTCGACGGTGACGGCGTACACCCCGCGGCCCGTCCGGAAGGCCAGGTCACGTGTGGTGCGGCGGCCGTCGGCATGCGCCAGCAGCTCGCCCTGGAAGGCACTGAGCCGGGACTGCGGGAGGGTCCCCGGCACAGGGCGTTCCCGGTCGGGGCGGACGGGGTACGGCAGGGCGTCGAGGGCGGTCAGCTTGCGGGCTGCGTCCTGGAGCAGCCGGGCGGGCGGCTCGCCGAGGGTGACCGCGGCGGGCGGCGGCCCGGCCACCGGGGCGCGCTCGCAGTCGTCGACCCGGCCGGCGATGATCGCGAACGCGGCGTCCTGCAGCGCCATCACGCACAGCACCCGGAGTTCCGCGGCGCCGGCGAGACCGCGGGCGACCAGGGCGGCGGCCGGCCAGCGCTCGCCTCCGGTCTCCCGCACCAGCTCGGCCCACTGTTCCGCGTCGACCCGGCCGGTGCGCAGCAGCAGGGCCTCGGCGCCGGGCGCTCCGGGGCTCTCGGCGGCGACGACGAGGCCGTCGCGCAGATGGAAGGCGCCGCCGGGCGCACCGGTCACCTTCAGCTCGCCGGTGAAGCCCTCGCCGCCGCACGAGCCCAGCGCCTCGGCCAGCCGGGTCCGGCCGAACACGCCGAGGGAATCCCGCACGCCCGCCATCGCTCCCCTTGGCCTGTCGCACACACGCCTGATGCGTCGCACTGAGGGGGGTATGTGTATCAGCCGGGCGCCACATTTCGAGCTGCGCTCAACCCAACTTGACCACTCCTGGCGGTAGTTGACATTCCACGCCGGACGACGACCTCAGCCCGGTGGTCATTTGACCGATCCGGGTCGGGACATG
Organism: Streptomyces sp. NPDC093094; assembly: GCF_044754345.1. NCBI lineage: Bacteria > Bacillati > Actinomycetota > Actinomycetes > Kitasatosporales > Streptomycetaceae > Streptomyces > Streptomyces sp. NPDC093094. The sequence continues at coordinate 91,374 of NZ_JBIVOX010000006.1, forward strand.
GACGGCTTCGGCGGGAAGGGCCGCACCGAAAGAGCGGGCCGCCGGCCGGGCAGGCCGGCGGCCCGGAGTCCGGCTCCTGCCGGGCCGGACGGGTCCGTTCAGCAGATGCGCGGCAGCTGCTCCCCGATCGGCAGGTCGACCACCCGCGTGCCGCCGAGCCCGGTCCGGGCCACGACCATGCCGGGGTGGGCCTCGACGGCCTCGCCGACGACCGCCGAGTCCGCGCCCAGCGGATGGGCCCGCATCGCCTCCAGCACGGCGTCGGCGTGCTCGCGCGGGACGAAGGCGACCAGCTTGCCCTCGTTGGCGATGTACAGGGGATCCAGACCGAGGATGGCGCAGGCGTTCGCCACGGCGGCCGGAACGGGCACGTCGCGCTCCTGCAGGACGACCCCCGTGCCCGAGGCGGCCGCGATCTCGTTGAGGGTGGCCGCCAGTCCGCCACGGGTGGGATCGCGCAGCACGTGCAGATCCGGGGTGACGGCGAGCATCGCCTCGACGAGCCCGCCGAGCGCCGCGCAGTCGCTCTCGATCTCGACGCCGAACTCCAGCCCCTCGCGGACGCTCATCACGGCGACCCCGTGCACACCGACGGCGCCGCTGACGATCACGACGTCTCCGGGCACGACCCGCTGCGGACGCAGGTCGACACCCGCCGGGACGACGCCGATGCCGGCGGTGTTGATGTAGACGCCGTCGCCGTGCCCGGACTCCACGACCTTCGTGTCACCCGTCGCCACCTCCACGCCGGCGGTGCGCGCGGCCGCGCCCAGCGCCTTGGCGACCCGGTCGACGACGTCCAGCTCGACGCCCTCCTCCAGGACGAACCCGCAGGAGAGGTAGGCGGCGCGGGCCCCGCTCATCGCGAGGTCGTTGACCGTGCCGTTGACCGCCAGGTCGCCGATGGACCCGCCGGGGAAGAACAGCGGCCGCACCACGTAGGAGTCGGTGGAGAAGGCCAGCCGGGTCCCGCCCAGGGTCAGGACCGCGGCGTCGCCCATCTGGGAGAGCACCTCGCCGCCGAAGGCGGGGGCGAAGATCTGCTGGACCAGTTCGGCGGAGAGGGCTCCGCCGCCGCCGTGCCCCATGACGACGCGCGAGCGGTCGCGCAGCGGCGCCGGGCACGTCCACGCCTCGACGTCCGGCGGTCCGGCGGGCAGTTCGGTGGTGTCAGACAACGGGGCTCGCCTCCCGGGCCTTCGAGCCGGCGGGGAGATCCAGCCGCCGGTACAGGTAGTACGCCGCGCAGGCGCCCTCGCTGGAGACCATGGTCGCGCCCAGCGGTGTCCGAGGTGTGCACAGGGTGCCGAACGCCTCGCACTCGTGCGGCTTGAGCAGGCCCTGCAGGACCTCTCCGCTGCGGCACGCGGCGGGCTCCTCGGTGCGGATGTCCTCGACGCTGAAGCGGTGCTCGGCGTCGTGGTCGCGGTACTTCGGCGACAGCCGCCAGCCGCTGCCGGGGATCACCCCGATACCGCGCCAGGCACGGTCGGTGACCTCGAAGACGTCCTCCAGCATGGCCCGGGCGGCGGGATTGCCGCCGGACCGCACGGCGCGGGCGTAGGCGTTGTCCACGGTGTGCTCGCCGCGCTCCAGCTGCCGGACGGTGCGGCGCACACCCTCCAGGATGTCGAGCGGCTCGAAGCCCGTCACGACGATCGGCACCCGGAAGCGTTCGGCCAGTTCCGGGTACTCCCCCGTCCCCATCACGCTGCACACGTGCCCGGCCGCGAGGAAGCCCTGCACCCGGCAGCTCGGCGACGACATGATCGCCTCGATCGCGGGAGGCACCCGGACGTGGGAGACCAGCATGCTGAAGTTGCGGACGCCCTGCTTCCTGGCCTGATGGACCGTCATGGCGTTGGGCGGCGCGGTCGTCTCGAAGCCGATCCCGAAGAACACCACCTCCCGGTCCGGGTTCTGCTGCGCGACCCGCAGGGCGTCCAGCGGCGAGTACACCACGCGTACGTCGCCCCCCTCGCCGCGGACCTGGAACAGGTCCCTGCCGGTGCCCGGCACGCGCAGCATGTCACCGAAGGAACAGAAGATCACCTCGGGGCGGGAGGCGATCTCCAGGGCCTTGTCGATGACCTCCAGCGGGGTCACACAGACCGGGCAGCCCGGCCCGTGGATCAACTCGACCTCGTCGGGCAGCAGCTGGTCGAGACCGTGGCGGATGATGCTGTGTGTCTGCCCTCCGCACACCTCCATCAGCGCCCACGGCCGGGTGACGGTGGCGTGGATGTCGTCGAGGAGCCGGCGGGCCAGCTCCGGGTCCTGGAACTCGTCGATGTACTTCACCGGTCGCGCACCTCCTCCCGCGGTTCCAGGCCCGCCTCCGCCGCGGCCATCTCCCAGGCGTCGCCGAACTCCTCCTGGAGCATGCCGAGTTCGGCGAAGAGCTCCAGCGTCTGCTTCGCCGACTCCTCGTCCAGCCGTTGCAGGGCGAACCCCACGTGCACGATGGCGTACTCGCCGACCTGGAGGTCCGGCAGATACTCCAGGCACACCTCCTTGACCACGCCGCCGAAGTCGACGCTGGCCATCCGGGTGCCGTCACGTTCGTCGATGTCCAGCACTCTGCCGGGTACCGCCAGGCACATGGGCCTCTCCTCGCTGTGTTTCGCGGGTCGTTCAGTCGTGGGTCGTGGTCCGGGCGGCCACCATCAGCTGGCCCAGGGCCAGACCGCCGTCGCCCGGCGGCACCAGGCGGTGCCGCAGGACCGTGAAGCCGTCCTCGCGCAGCGCCGCCGCACACGCCGAGGACAGCAGCGTGTTGGCGAAGACCCCGCCGGTCAGGGCCACCGTGTCCAGCCCGTGCCGCTCCCGCGCCAGCCCGCACATCCGGTGCACGAGCGCGGCCACGCCACGGTGGAAGCGGGCCGCGACCACGGCCTGTCCGGCACCCGCCCGCAGATCGGCGACGACCGCCGCCACCAGGGGCGCGGGATCGGCCGTCACGCACGCGTCGTCCAGCAGCCCGAAGGGGTACGCGGTGGTGTCCCCGGCCGGTGCGCGCAGTGCGGCGGCCTCCAGCTCGACGGCGGCCTGGGCCTCGTAGCCCGCCCGGTGGCAGACCCCGGCGAGCGAGGACACGGCGTCGAAGAGCCGGCCCATGCTGGAGGTGGGAACACAGTTCAGGTTCCGTTCCAACTGCCTTTCCAGCAGCGGCAGTTCCTCGGGCGGACAGGCGGTCGTGCAGGCCAGGTCGGCGGAGCGGGCGAGCCCGGCCGCGCGCAGATGGGCCAGCGCCATGCGGTACGGCCGGCGCACCGCGCTGTCGCCGCCGGGCAGGGGCACGTACGCGAGATGGCCGAACCGGGTGAAGCCGTCGTAGTCCGCCAGCAGGAACTCCCCGCCCCACACGGCGCCGTCGTCGCCGTGGCCGGTGCCGTCGAAGGCGACCCCGATCACCGGGCGGGTGCCGTCCAGCCCGTGCTCGGCCATCGCGGCGGCGACGTGGGCGTGATGATGCTGGACGCGTACGACGCTCCGGCCGGCCGCGTTCCGCTCCGCCCACCGCGCGGAGCGGTACCCGGGATGCCGGTCGCACGCCAGGCTCGTGGGCCGTACGCCCGTGATGGACTCCAGCTGCGCGACGGCGCCCTCGAAGGCGTGCTGCGTGGCGAGGTCGTCCATGTCGCCGATGTGCGCCGACAGCCATGCCCGGCGTGCCTCGGCGAGACAGAAGGTGTTCTTCAGGTCCCCGCCGACGGCGAGGGCGGGCCGCACGGACAGCGGCAGGGCGACCGGCAGGGGCGCGTAGCCGCGGGAGCGCCGCAGCAGCAGAGGTTCTCCGTCGCAGACACGGACCACGGAGTCGTCGCACGGCACATGGATGGGCCGGTCGTGCGTCAGCCAGGCGTCGGCCAGCGGCGCGAGCCGTTCCAGCGCCTCGGCGTCGTCGGTGACGATCGGCTCGCCGGAGACGTTGCCGCTGGTCATGACGAGCAGCCGCGGGCCGTCCGGGTCGCCGGGCAGACCGAGCAGGAGGTGATGGACGGGGGTGTACGGCAGCATCACCCCGAGGTCGGGGCTGCCGGGCGCGACGGCCTCGGCGGGCCGCGGCGCGAAGGCCGCCCCGCCGGGCGCGGTCCGTGCGTGCCCCGTCGGCGGGTGCGCCCGGTCCGGGTGCCGCCGCAGCAGGACGACCGGCCGGGCCGGGCCTTCGAGCAGATCGCGTTCCTCGGGGCCGAGGCGGACGAGGTGCTCGACGTCGGCCGTGCTCCTCGCCATGACGGCGAAGGGCTTGTCCCCGCGGGCCTTGCGCCGCCGCAGCAGCGCGACCGCGGCGGCGTCGGTGGCGTCACAGGCGAGGTGGTAACCGCCGAGTCCCTTCACGGCGAGGATCGCGCCGCGGGCGAGCAGGGCGCGCGCCTCCCGGACCGGGTCGGCCGGAGCGGCGTCCGGTCCGGCCCCCGGCACGACCAGACGCAGCCGTGGCCCGCAGGCCGGGCAGGCGACCGGCTGCGCGTGGAAGCGCCGGTCGGCGGGATCCTCGTACTCACGGGCGCAGCCGGGGCACATCGGGAACCCGGCCATGGTGGTGCCGGCCCGGTCGTAGGGCACACCGGTGACGATGGTGAAACGCGGCCCGCAGTGGGTGCAGTTGACGAAGGGGTGGCGGTGGCGGCGGTCGGCGGGGTCGGCCAGTTCGGCGAGGCAGTCCGCGCAGGTGGCGGTGTCCGGGGAGACCAGGGTGCGGGCGGGCCCGCCGGAGCGGGACGCGAGGATGGTGAACGCCTCGCCCCCGGCGGCGGGCAGTTCCTGGTGGTGCACCGACTCCACCCGGGCCAGCGGGGGCGCCTGGACGGCGATCCGGTCGCAGAACCGGGCCACGGCCGCGGCGGTGCCCTCGACCTCGGCGACGACGCCGTCCGGTGTGTTGGTCACATGCCCGACCAGGGCGAGCTCGGTGGCCAGTCCGTAGACGTACGGCCGGAAGCCCACGCCCTGCACGACGCCGCGGACGAGGACGCGGCGCCGGTGCGGACGGTCCGGGGTGCGGGCACCGGGCCGGGCGGGAGCACTCACGGGCGGGCGGGCGCCGGGGCGGGCGCGTCGGCCGCACCTGTACGGGCGTGCGGGTGGCCGGTGTGCGCGTGGCCGGCCATGACGGGCCTGTGCGGCGGTGCGCCCTGCGCGGCGGCGAGCGCGCGGTCCAGCAGGGTGCCGACGCCCTGCCCCCGGCGCGCGGAGGTGAGGACCACGTCCACCCCCGGGTTGACCCGCTCCACGTTCGCGCGGAACGTCTTCTCGTCGAACTCGACCGCCTCGGCGATGTCGGTCTTGGTGACCACGACGAGATGGGCGAGGCCGAAGGCGGTGGGGTACTTGAGCGGCTTGTCCTCGCCCTCGGTCACGGAGGCGAGCACCACCCGCAGGGTCTCCCCCAGGTCGTAGCCGGCGGGGCAGACCAGGTTGCCGACGTTCTCCACGAACAGCAGCCGGGTGTCCTCGGGCAGCCATCCGTCGAGGTGCCCGGCGAGCATGGCCGCCTCCAGATGGCACAGCCCGTCGGTGAGCACCTGCTTGACCGGCACACGGGAACGGGCGAGGCGTGCAGCGTCGTTCTCGGTGGCGAGGTCGGCGGTGAGCGCGGCGACGGGGACGTCGCGCTCCCGGGCCAGCAGCAGTTCGCGCTCCAGGAGCGCGGTCTTGCCGCTGCCGGGGCTGGACAGCAGATTGACGACCGTGGTGCCCCGGTCCGCGAGATGGGTGCGCAGGAGGGCGGCGGTCGCGTCGTTCTTCGCGAGCACGGCCTGCTGCAGTTCGACGGCACGGCACATGGTTCAGCACTCCTCGGGGATCGGTTCGCGGGCGGCCGGGCGCACGGGGTCGCCGTCCTCCCAGTGCACGGCCGCGATCTGCAGTTCCCGGCCCGAGACCAGCTCGACGGCCGTCCCCTCGCACACGGGGCAGCTCAGCCGCGGCGGCATGCCGACGGGCCACTCGTGCGCGCAGGGTGTGCAGCGGGCCCGCCCGGGCACCGGCTCGGTGACGAGCTCGGCGCCCTCCAGCAGCGTTCCGGCGCAGGCGAGTCCGAAGCAGAAGGTGAGGGAGTCGGGTACGACACCGGCCAGTTCGCCCACCCTGAGCCGTACCGATCGCACCGCGGTGACGTTCGCGGTCTCGGCGGCGGCCGTCTCCACCTGGTCGATCACGGCCAGCGCGACGGACATCTCGTGCATAGGTCCTCGTCCTCCCGGGGCCGGGCCTCATTCAAGGCGAGCGGCCCCGGCCCGAGCGCCCGGCACGCCGGAGCCGGACCGGCGGGTACGCCGTTCGACGCAAGGCCGACGGCGCCCCGGCACGGCCACGGGGTCGCGTGCTCACGTACTCGCACAAGGGAGATCCGCTCACGTACGGCGGGTCCGCTTCGCGTACGGCGGGTCCGCTTCACATACGGCGGATCCGCAGATAGCGCCTGACGTCGGGAAGCACCTGCACGGCCACGGCGGTGGCGGCGGCCAGGGCGGCGCCGGCGGCACCGGCGGCGATGATCTTCTTCATCCCGTGTCTCCTCGTGTGAAACCTTCGGCGGCCCGTGCCAGGACCGGCACACCGCCCTCCAGCAGTTCCTCGACCGCCCGGACGGCCCGGGGCACGGCGTCGGCGACCGGCGGACTGAGACCGATGCGCTCGTCGACCGAGGCAGGTTCGCAGCCGACGACCAGGACGCGCCCCGGCGGCTTCGCGCCGGTTCCCGCGCAGAGGGTGTCCAGCAGGGCCAGGACGGTGTCGGGGGTCATGCGGTGGCCGTCGAGGACGGGGACGGCGGCGCCGGTGCCGCCGCGGCCCTCGTGCTCGACGACGTACAGGGTGCCGGGGCTCTCGCCGCGCGCGGTGGCGTCGAGCAGGACGAGGGTGTCGTAGCCGTCCAGCAGCTGGTAGGCGAGGTGGACGCCGCGTACGCCGACGTCCACGACCTCGACGTGGTCCGGCAGGTCACGGGCGGCGAGCAGACGCGCGGCCTCCACGCCGAAGCCGTCGTCGCCGAGGAAGATGTTGCCGATGCCGGCGACGAGCGTGCGGGGGGCGGGCAGCGGGTCGCGGCTCATGCGTCGCCCTCCAGGGCCATGACCTCGTCCGGCTGGAAGTACAGGAACCGGCCCTGCTCCCGCCGGATGTCGGCTCCGGGATCGTCCTCGATCGTGACCGCCAGGTGGACCGTGCCGTCGACGTCGTGCAGCACGGCCTCGACGACCGCGGTGCGGCCCCGGAGGAACAGGTCCTGCGCGTCCGTGTGACGCAGCCCCGGACGCAGTTCGACACGGCTGCCCGCCGCGAGCGCCCGGCCGTCCACGACGACCTGGTCGTGCGCCGGGTCGAATCCGGCGTCGCCCGCCGGATCCCACCAGGGGGTGTCGGGCTGCGGCACGCCGTGCTCGTCGGGGAAGCCGCCACCGGTGTCGCCGGTGACCTCCCGCAGCCCCCGCACGGCGCCGTGGAGCCGCTCCAGCACCTCCGCGGGCATCGAGTCGGCGAGGTCGATCACCGCGGCGGCCCGTGCGTCGGTGCCTCTGGCCTCGCGTTTCTCCTCGTCGGTGAGGGCGGCGGTGCGCAGGGCGAGGATCTCGTCGATCTCGGTGGCGTCGTAGAGCGCGCCGGGGCTCTCGGGTGCGATGGCGGGGTGGTCCTCCAGGATGATCGGCGAGGAGAGCACGAGGTCCGCGCGGCCCGGTTCCCCGGCGAGGACGGGCCAGGTGTGCAGATTGCGGCAGGCGGCGACCGCGCCCCTGGCCCACTCGGGCGGGTCCGTCATCGACAGGAACGACCCGGCGCTGAGCGCCATCAGGAGGTGGGCGGCGACGAGGGAGTGCGGCAGGGCCGCCTCCCGGTCGGCGCCGTGGCCCGCGGCGGGGGTCCAGTCGCTGGTGTTCTCGACGACGGCGGTGAGCCGCATCGTCCGGTAGGGGCCGTCGAGTTCGCGGGCGCGCAGGGTGACCGCGCCGCTGAGCGGCTCGCTGCGCCGGACCAGCCGGCCGACCGTGCGGCCCGAGGGGTCCAGGACGGGTTCGGTGTCCTCGTGGGCGGGGAGCCGGAAGGGCCGGACGACGCCTTCGCCGAGCAGGTCCGTGACCGGCACGACCAGCTCGGTGCGTTCCTCGGCGCCCTCGTCCCAGGGCACCAGCACCCGGTCGTCGAGGCGGAGTTCGGGGACGGTGTCGTACCCGCCGTCCGGGCGCAGGCGCTGCACGGTGCGGCGGCGGGCGCGCAGGAAGCGCACCTCGACCGAGAGCGTCGCGTCCGGCCGGGGTTCCATCAGGCATTCGGTGTGCTGGAACTCGTGCTCCTCGCACCCGGCTCCCCAGGCGGGCGGCACCAGGACACCGAACTGCCAGCGCAGCCGGTTCTTGGCGGCCGAGGCCCGGTACGGGTAGAGCACATAGCCCTCGAACAGGACGGCGTCGGCCACCTGCCGGGCGAGGGCGAACCGCTGCTCGGTCTCGGGGGCGAAGGCGGTCACGGTCACGGTCCGGTCCTTCCGGTGGTGCCGGTGGTGCCGGTGAGGGCGCTCAGCGGGTCGGCGCCGGCCGTGTGCCCGGCGGGGCCCGCGGCGAGGAGCGCCTCGACCGTGGCCTCCCAGGAGGGCAGGGCGTGCCGGGAGCGGTGGGCGAGGAGGGCGTCCATGGTCTCGCGGGGCAGCCGGATCCAGCCGCAGCCGGGGAAGTGCTGCTCGATCATCTCCCGCCAGGTGGCGACGGGCATCCTGAAGGCCGCCTCACGGTCCCAGGGGACGGGTTCCACCCGGAAGCCCGCCGGGCCGGTGAACGCCGTGCCGGAGAACAGCATCAGCAGCGGGACCTCGCCGTCGGCGAGCGCGCCGAGGTAGCGGGTGGCGGCGATGTCCAGGTCGTAGGTGCAGGGGACGACGAGATCGGCCTCGGTCTCGCCGGTGAACGCGGAGACCATCAGCGGGACCTGGGCGAACTGCAGGGGGTGGAGCGTGCTGCCCCAGCGGGAGCGTTCGCCGAAGAGGTCGGTGAGCCCGTCGGCCTCGGCGGAGCCGTAGCCGCGGCGGGCGGGTTCGATGCGGATCTGGCAGCGCAGGGCGAGGGCGTGCACGGGGGTGCCGCCGGAGGCGGTGACGCGCAGCCGGAAGACGAGGGTGGGTCCGGCGGCGTGCCGGTCGGCGCGGACGCCGGTGCAGGCGAAGGAGAACTCGGTCACGGCGCCTCCGCCTCGTCCGGGGACCGGACGGTTCCCTCGGCCTCGTCCAGGGGCCGGGCACGGTGGCGGACGTCCGCGAAGAAGGCGTCCAGGGCGGCCCGGGCCTCGGCCCCGCCGTCGAAGCCCTGCCACAGCAGGCGCATCCGGCCGACGAGTTCGTAGCAGATGTCGACGGGCACGAGATGGCACTCGATGCCGTCGTCGCCGCGGCGCAGCAGCAGTGCCTCCACGTCGGGGCGCAGGAGCGCGGCGAGCCGGGTGCCGCCGAGGACCTCGTTCCAGGCGGCCGGTTCGAGTTCGCTCTCGGTGGCTCCGGCCGGGCTGGGATAGAGGGCGACGAGCCGGTCGAGGGCGGCGTTGCGGAAGAAGAAGGCGACCCCGACGGGGATCTGGAGCGTCTCCCAGGCCCGGAGGTCGAGGCGGTGTCCGGGGTCGGTGAGGCAGCGGCCCGGGACCGTGCGGAAACGTCCCGCGGCGGCGCCCGGCTGCTCCATGAGCACGGCGCAGGCCGCGCAGGCGCAGACCAGGGCGCGGCGGCCGGTGTCGACGAGGTGGCGGTGGTCCTCGGGGACCGGGGCCGCGCACAGTTCGCAGCGTTCGGGCTGGGGCGGGCGTTCGGCGCGGAAGCGGCGCAGCCCGGTCGCGGGGGCGGTCACGGGATCTTCGTCCCGATCTGGAGCAGGGCGGGCGCGGATGCCACCTCGACGGCCCTGACCTCGGGTGCGAAGCAGGCGAGGGCGGCCTCGGCGGCTTCCCGGGCGCCCGTGCCGGAGCCGCATCCGCAGCCGCCGGAGGCGGTGGCCCGCAGCCGGAGGGTGCCGGTGTCCTCGTCGAACCCGGCGACGGTCAGTCCGTGTTCGCGGACGCTGTCGAGGGCCCGGCCGATCCGGGTGTCGCGGTCCTCGGGGTGCAGGTCGTGCAGGACCAGCACGCTCGCGACGAGTTCGTCGCCGAGGAGCCGGGAGTGCGGCTCGCCGGGCTGGTCGGCCAGCAGGTGCAGGACGCGGGCGAGGGAGCAGCCGTAGAAGTCCATGAGGGAGCGCACGAGTTCCTCGGCCGCGGCGGCCGCGGCCGGGTCGCCACTCCCGGTGAGCCGGCCGAGCGCCTCCTCCACGCGCCGTCCGGTCTGCTCCGCGGTCACCGGCCGCGCCGTCGTCGCCGCGCTCATCCGCCCAGTCCGCTCAGGCCGGTGGGCACGTGCATCGTCTTCACGGTCCTGCCGCCGCCGACGTACATGTGGACGCCGCAGGGCAGACAGGGGTCGAAGCTGCGGACGGCGCGCATGATGTCGATGCCCTTGAAGTTCTCCGGGGAGTTCTCCTCGAAGATCGGGGTGTTCTGCACGGCGTCCTCGTACGGGCCCGGGGTGCCGTAGCTGTCGCGGACGCTGGCGTTCCACGGAGTGGGCGGGTACGGGTGGTAGTTGGCGATCTTTCCGTCGCGGATGACCATGTGGTGGGAGAGGACGCCGCGCACGGCCTCGGTGAAGCCGCAGCCGATGCTCTCGTCCGGGACCTCGAACTTCTCCCAGGTCTGGGTGCGTCCGGCGCGGACCTCCTCAAGTCCCTTCTCGGCGCAGTGCAGGGCGACGGCGGCGGAGTACGCCTGGAAGTAGGTGCGGGCGCGGTTGCGTTCCAGCGCGTTGGACCACTGCGGGATCTTCCACTCGAAGGTGGTCTCCGGCTTGGTCATCGTGCGGGGCAGGTTGATGACCACGCTGTGGCCGGTGGCCTTGACGTAGCCGATGTCGACGAGCCCGGACAGGGCGGTGGACCACAGGCGGGCGATGGGGCCGCCGCCGGTGTCCAGGGCGAGGTGGTCCTTGCCGTCGAACCAGCGCGGGGACATCACCCAGCTGTACTTGTCGTCGAAGTCCCGCTTCTGCGGGGCGGGGATGGTGTGCTGGTTCCAGGGGTGGCGCGGGTCGACGGGGTTGCCGAGCGGGTCGTGGGTGACGAACTGCTCCTGGCCCTGCCAGTCCTCGTAGTAGGAGCTGCCGAGCAGGATGCGGATGCCGAGGTTGATCTCGGTGAGGTCGTTGGTGACGAGCTTGCCGTCGACGACGACGCCCGGGGTGACGAACATGCGCCGCCCCCAGTCCGTCATGTTGGCGTAGGTGAAGTCGCAGTACTCGGGGTCGTTGAGGGCGCCCCAGCAGCCGAGCATGACGCGCCTGCGGCCGACCTCCTCGTAGCCGGGCAGGGCCTCGTAGAAGAAGTCGAACAGGTCGTCGTGCAGGGGCACGACGCGCTTCATGAACTCCACGTACCGCATCAGGCGGCTCATGTAGTCGGTGAACAGCTGCACGGAGGCGACCGTGCCGACGCCGCCCGGGTAGAGCGTGGAGGGGTGCACATGGCGCCCCTCCATGAGGCAGAACATCTCCCGTGTGTAGCGGCTGACCTGGAGGGCCTCGCGGTAGAACTCGCCCTCCAGCGGGTTGAGCGAGCGCATGATGTCGGCGATGGTGCGGTAGCCGTGCTCGGCGGCGTGCGGGGCCTCGGTGCGCTCGGCGAGTTCGAGGACGCCGGGGTTGGTCTCCTTGACCATCTTCTCGCAGTAGTCGACCCCGACCAGGTTCTCCTGGAAGATGTTGTGGTCGAACATGTACTCCGCGGACTCGCCCAGGTTGAGGATCCACTCACCGAGGTGCGGGGGCTTCACGCCGTACGCCATGTTCTGCGCGTACACCGAGCAGGTGGCGTGGTTGTCGCCGCAGATGCCGCAGATGCGGCTGGTGATGAAGTGGGCGTCGCGCGGGTCCTTGCCGCGCATGAAGACGCTGTAGCCGCGGAAGACCGACGAGGTGCTGTAGCACTCGGCGACCCGCTTCTGCTTGAAGTCGATCTTCGTGTGGATGCCCAGGCTGCCGACGATCCGGGTGATCGGATCCCAGGACATCTCCACCAGACCGGTGCCGTCTCCGGCCGCCTTCGTCCTTGCCATGGTCGTTGCCGTGCCCTTCGTTGCGCGGGAGGTTCGGGTGTGGGAGTGCACGAAGCAGAAGCGGGTCACTCGTGGTCAGCTGTGCGGGTCACGCGCGGTCAGCTGGGGGGACGTCACCAGGGCGGCCGGTATCCGGTGCTGATCTTCTCCCCGGTACGGCGCCACTTGGGCTCCTTGTCCACCGTCCGGGCCGTGATCGTGCGCAGTCTGCGCACCAGGGAGCCGTAGACGGCGCTGCCGGTGCTGGACAGCTTGGCGCCGGGGGGTTCGTCCATGAACGGCATGAACTTGTCGGGGAAGCCGGGCATGGTGCAGGCGATGCAGATGCCGCCGACGTTGGGACAGCCGCCGATGCCGTTCATCCAGCCGCGCTTGGGCACGTTGCACTTCACCACCGGGCCCCAGCAGCCGATCTTCACCAGGCACTTCGGCGAGTCGTACGACTCGGCGAACTCGCCCTGCTCGTAGTAGCCCGCGCGGTCGCAGCCCTCGTGCACGGTGGCGCCGAACAGCCACGCCGGGCGCAGCTTGTCGTCGAGGGGGATCATCGGTGCGGCGCCGGTCGCCTGGTAGAGCAGATACGTGAGGGTCTCGGCGAAGTTGTCGGGCTGGATCGGGCAGCCGGGGACACAGACGAGGGGGATGCCGGCCTTGGACTTCCAGTCCCAGCCGAGGTAGTCCGGGACACCCATCGCGCCCGTCGGGTTGCCGGCCATCGCGTGGATCCCGCCGTACGTGGCGCAGGTGCCGATGGCGACGACGGCCAGGGCCTTCGGGGCGAGCCGGTCGATCCACTCGCTGGTGGTGATGGGCTGGCCGGTCTCGGGGTCGTCGCCGAAGCCGCACCAGTAGCCCTCGGGCTTGATCGCCTCGTTGGGGATGGACCCCTCGACGACCAGCACGAACGGGTCGATCTCGCCCCGCTCGCCCTTGAAGAACCACTCGATGAACGTGTCCGCGCCGCCGACCGGACCGCACTCGAAGTCGATGAGCGGCCAGTGCACCTGGATCTTCGGCAGGCCCGGCAGCACGCCGAGGACGATCTCCTCGATGCTCGGCTGCATGGCCGCCGTCAGCGCGACCGAGTCGCCGTCGCAGCTCAGCCCCGCGTTGATCCAGAGGATGTGGATCGTGGGTGTCTCGTCGGCGGGCGCGCCTGTGGCGTCCGCAGCGCCGACCGTGTCCGGCGTCGCCTCAGTCATGGGACCGCCTCCTGGGGAGGTAAGGGATGAAAGCCTCGTTCCGGCCTTCGCCTCTCTTCGTATCAGCCGATCGGGCGCAATGAGATGTCATACGACCCCATTCCGGTGACGCAGGTCACACAGGGGGTCGGAGCGGATTCCGCAACCCGGGGCCGGCGAGGTGCGCCGGGGTGTCCCGCGGCCGCTCCTTGCGGACGAACGCCCGGCGCAGCGCGTGGTAGGGGGCGGCGGGGTCGTCGAAGACGCGGCGCATCCGGATCAGCTCGGCCTCCCGGAAGGCGGCCAGCGGTGTGCTGCTCTCCCGCCGGTCCCGCTCGGCCTTCTTCGCGGCGACGCGCGACGCGGTGGCGGGCAGGGAGGCCAGCCGTGCCGCCAGGGCGCCGGTCTCCGCCGCGAACCCGCCGGGGCCGCAGTCGATCACCCGGTCGACCAGTCCGAGCCGCAGGGCACCGGCCGGGCTCACGGGCAGCGCCTCCCGCATGAGCCGTCCGGCCGCCGCGGGACCGACCCGGCGGGGCAGGGTGTAGGTCCAGTACTCGGAGCCGTGGAGCCCCATCAGCCGGTAGTGGGGGTTCAGCACGGCGCCGGAGCGGCACCACACCTCGTCGGCCGCCAGGGCGAGCATCAGCCCGCCCGCCGCGGCGTTGCCCGCGACGGCCGACACCACGAGCCGGTCGGTGGTGTCCAGCACGGCCTCGACGAGGTCGTCGATGGCGTTGATGTTCGCCCACGACTCGGCGGCGGGGTCCGCGGCGGCCTCGATGACGTGGAGATGGATCCCGTTGGAGAAGAAGTCCCGCTCGCCGCCGAGCACCAGCACCGACGTGGGACGGCCGCACGCCTCCCGGTAGGCGGCCAGCAGCCGGCGGCACTGGCCGGTGCTCATCGCACCGCCGGGGAAGGAGAACGAGAGGAAACCGGCGTCCCCGGCCTCCCGGTAGCGGATGTCCGTCCAGCGGCGCTCCTGCGGGCCGGGCAGCACGGGCGGCGCGAGGTCCGGCAGGGACGGGAGCCGGTCGCCCAGGGCCCGCACCGCGGGCAGCTTGTACGTGGGCGGCTGCCCGGCACGGCGCCGGGGCCGCAGCTCGGGGATCCACACGGCACCGTCGGCGGTGGCCCGGCAGACCGCCCCGGCCCGGGTCGCCAGCAGCTCCCCCGGCCTGCCGCGCAGCTCGCTCTCGGGGTGACCGCCGTGCAGGTACCACTCGTCACCGAGCAGCACGTCCAGCACGCCGGGCTGCGAGTCCGCCGCCCGCAGCTTGCGCACGACGGCCGCCGTGGAGTCCGCGGCCCAGTCGATCCGCCGCACGCTCTGGTCGAGATACGGCCGCACGTGCACGGGAACGCCGCCCGGGCCCGCCGCGTCCTGCCGGTCCGGCACATGGGTGCCGCTCGCGAAGCGCTCCACGGCCAGCAGGACGGCCGCGAGCGCGGCGTCGGCGACCTCGCCCCGGTACAGGTCGCTCTTGCCCACCTCGGGGACCGGGCAGGCCACGGCGGCCCAGACGTCGCCCGCGTCCATCTCCGCGCCGGCCTGCAGGACCGTGACGCCCCACCGGCCGGCGCCCTCGTGGATCGCCCAGTCCAGGGAGGACGGGCCCCGGTCGCCCACGGGCCCCGGATGGACCACGAGGCAGGTGTGGGCGGCCCACACCTCCTCGGGGATCACCGTCTTCAGCATGGGCGCCACGACGAGCTGCGGCGCGTGCCGGCGGACCGCGTCCGCCAGCGGGCGGTCCGGCAGCGCGAGCTCCACCGGGACCTCGTGGCCGCGGTCGCGCAGCTCGGCGTGGACCCGCTGGGTGAGGCTGTTGAACGCGCTGGCCACGAGCAGGATCCGCACGGCCGCCTCCCGGCTGACGAGGGGCGGCCGGGCAGTGACCGCCGACCGTGATCCTCCGTCACGGCGGCCCGGGGCGGGCGGCGGCGGGCGGCGGGGTCATCCGAAAGCGGGGACCGATCCGCCGACCGGCCTCACCCCGTGCCGGTCAGCCGCTGCCAGAGCGAGCGCGTGGCGCCGAAACCCGTCTCGTGCGTCCACACATGGGTGCACGAACGGCACTGGAGGTGGAGCAGGCTGCCGGTGTGGGACAGCAGATAGCGCCAGTGCTCGGAGCAGCTGCGTCCCTGTGCGCAGGGGCCGCAGCCGCGGCGGTCGTCGCAGTTCGGGCAGGCCACCCAGGCGCGGCGGCCGATGTCCGCCTGCGGGTCAAGCGGCAGCATGCCCGCCTCCTCGGCGCGGGAGCACACCGGCCGCGACCAGCTCGTCGTACAGGCGCTGCTGCTCCTCGTCGAGGCCGGAGTACAGCAGGTCGTACGCCTCCTCCTCGCCGCGCAGCGCGGCGCCCGGGTCCCAGTCGGGGCCGAGGGCCTCCAGGACATGGGCCCGGCGGAGCATCTCCTGGGCGGTGAGGTCGACGGAGAACTCGGTCTGAGCGGGGTCGTGCGAGGACATGCGGACGAACTTAGGCAAGCCTTTCTCGCCACGACAAGAGCGGGTGGGAGAAGTCACAGCGGGCGGGGCCGCCCCCGGCGGCTCCCGTCCCGGTCACGCCGGGGCCGCGGGGCCGACGGCCGCCCGCCCCGCCTCCAGCCGTGCCGCCGGGATCCGGAAGGGCGAGCAGGAGACGTAGTCCAGACCGACGCGGTGGAAGAAGTGGATGGAGTCGGGGTCTCCGCCGTGCTCGCCGCACACACCCGTCGTCAGACCGGGGGCGACCGCCCTGCCCTCCGTCACCGCCAGCTCCACCAGCCGGCCCACGCCCTGCCGGTCGATTGTCTCGAAGGGCGACACGGGGAAGACGCCCTTCTCCAGGTACAGCGGGAAGAAGGACGCCTCGGCGTCGTCGCGGGACAGGCCCCAGGTGGTCTGGGTGAGGTCGTTGGTGCCGAAGGAGAAGAAGTCGGCGGCCTCGGCGATGCGGCCGGCGGTGAGGGCGGCGCGGGGGAGCTCGATCATCGTGCCGACGGGGCAGTCGAGCCGTACGCCGGTCTCGGCGGTGACCTCCGCGAGCACACGCTCCGCCTCGGCGCGCGCCAGGCGCAGCTCCTCGGCCGTCCCGACGAGCGGGATCATGATCTCGGCGTGCGGGCTGCCGCCGTCGCGCAGGCGCCGGACGACCGCCTCGGCGATCGCCCGTACCTGCATCGCCGTCAGTCCGGGCACGGCCAGTGCGAGGCGTACGCCGCGCAGTCCGAGCATGGGGTTCTGCTCGTGCATCCGCTCGACGGCGGCCAGCAGGTCGCGCTCGTGCGGATCGGGCCGTGGCGAGCGGGCGAGACGGACGGCGAGGTCCGTGCGGTCGGGCAGGAACTCGTGCAGCGGCGGGTCGATGAGCCTGATGGTGACGGGCAGACCGTCCATGGCGTCGAGGATCGCGGTGAAGTCGGCGCGCTGGAGCGGCAGCAGCGCGGCGAGGGCGGCCTCCCGGGCGAGGCCGTCGCGCGCGAGGATCATCGCCTCGACCAGCTCCCTGCGCTCGCCGAGGAACATGTGCTCGGTGCGGCACAGGCCGATGCCCTGGGCGCCGAGCGCACGGGCCCGGGCGGCGTCCTCGGCGGTGTCGGCGTTGGCGCGGACCTCCAGCCGGCGCACCGTGTCGGCGTGCGCGAGCGCCGCCAGGACGGCCTCGGTCAGCGGGCCGGTCGCGGTGCCGGTCTCCAGGGCGCGGCCGACGTCGGAGGCGGTGAGGGCGAGCGCGCCGAGGTGGACGGTCCCGGCCGTGCCGTCGACCGAGAGGGTGTCGCCCTCCTGGATGATCGCGCCGGCGGAGGTGGTGAAGCGGCGTGCGACGGTGTCCACGGTCAGTTCCTCGGCGCCGCAGACGCACACCTTGCCCATGCCCCGGGCGACGACGGCCGCGTGGCTGGTCTTGCCGCCCCGGCTGGTGAGCACCGCGCGTGCGGCGATCATGCCGGGCAGGTCGTCGGGGGTGGTCTCCCGGCGGACCAGCACGGTGTCCTCGCCGGCGGCGGCCCTGCGGATCGCCTCGGCGGAGTCGAACACCGCGACGCCGACCGCCGCGCCCGGCGAGGCGGGCACGCCGTGGGCGAGGGGCACGTCGGCGGGGGTGACCTCGAAGCGCGGGAACATCAGCCGGGTGAGCGCGGCGCCGTCCACCCGGGTCAGCGCCTCGTCCTCGCCGATGGTGCGCTCCTCGCGCAGTTCGTGCGCGATCCGGAACGTGGCCTGGGCGGTGCGCTTGCCGACGCGGGTCTGGAGGATCCAGAGCCTGCCGCGTTCGATGGTGAACTCGACGTCGCACAGGTCGCGGTAGTGGTTCTCCAGGGTGCGCAGATGTCCGGTGAACTCGGCGTAGGCCCGCGGGTCGAGCGTCTCCAGCTCGGTCAGCGGCAGCGCGTTGCGGACACCGGCGACGACGTCCTCGCCCTGGGCGTCGGGCAGGTAGTCGCCGTACACGCCCCGTTCGCCGGTGGCCGGGTCGCGGGTGAAGGCGACGCCGGTCCCGGAGTCGTGCCCGAGGTTGCCGAAGACCATGGCCTGGACGTTGACGGCGGTACCGAGGTCGTCGGGGATGTGCTCGCGGCGGCGGTAGACACGGGCCCGTTCGACGTTCCAGGAGTCGAAGACCGCGCGGATCGCGCGGGCGAGCTGCTCGGCGGGCTCCTGCGGGAAGTCCTCGCCCGTCCGCTCCCGGACGATCTCCTTGAACTCCTCGGTGAGGGCGCTCAGTTCACCGGCGGAGAGTTCGTGGTCCCCGGTCACGCCGCTGCGGGCCTTGCGGGCGGCGAGCGCCTGCTCGAACAGGTCCTCGGGCACGTCCATCACCGTGTGGCCGAACATCTGCACGAGGCGCCGGTAGGAGTCCCAGGCGAAGCGTTCGTCGCCCGCGGCCTCGGCGAGGCCGGTGACCGAGTGGTCGTTCAGCCCGATGTCGAGGATGGTGTCCATCATCCCCGGCATCGAGAAGCGGGCGCCGGAACGGACGGAGACCAGCAGCGGGTCGTCGCGCGCGCCCAGGGCGCGGCCCATGGTCCGCTCCAGTTCCGCCAGCGCCCGCCCGGCCTCGACGCCCAGCTCGGGCGGTTCCTCGCCCGTGACCAGATAGACCTTGCAGGCGTCGGTGGTGACCGTGAACCCGGGCGGCACGGGCAGGCCCAGCCGGGTCATCTCCGCCAGGCCCGCCCCCTTGCCGCCGAGCAGGTCGGCCATGTCCCGGTTGCCTTCCTCGAAGGCGTACACGTACTTGACGGGCGCTTCCATGGAGGACCTCCTGAACCGGTTGCTCCTTCGTTCCAGCGTGGTCCCGTCCGGCCCGGTCCGCCACGGGCCGCCCGGCCGGCGGGGAGGGCCGGGCGGCGCGGGCGGGCCGGGCGGGCCCTCAGAGGGCGACGGGCGCGGTGATCTCGCGGGCGACCCGGGCCGCCCACCGCTCGATGCGGGGGAAGTCGCGGAAGTCCCCGCCCTTGCCGCCGCGCAGGATCATGCGGGCGACCCATCCCCGGGCGCCCTCCTCCAGACAGCCTCCGAAAGTGACATGCTCCCGGGCTCCGATGCGTTCCATGGCCTTGCGCACACCGGGCACGGGCGGGATGTCCCGCTCGGACGCGGAGGGGTCCAGCGGGCCGCTGCTGAACAGCCACACGGGGCGCTCGGCCAGGGCACTCCGGTTGCGGCGCACGAACCGGCGGGTGTCCTTGTGCCAGCGCCCGGCGTACAGACCGCCGCCGGCCACGACGGCGTCGTACGGCGTCACGTCGTCGACGGCACCGGCCGGTACGGCCCGGGCCGTCAGCCCTTCCGCGTCCAGCACGCCGGCGATCGTCTCGGCGATGCGCCTGGTGGAACCGTTCGTCGTCCCGTAGGCGACGAGCACCTTCATGGTCATGACCGGCTCCTTTCGTCGTCACCGGTGGGGAACGACGGCCACGGGGCACGCGGCGTGGTGCAGGACTGCGTGTGCCACGGGGCCGATGTGCGGGCCGAGGGGGGTGCGGCGGACACGGCGGCCGACGACGACCAGGGACCCCGTGCGCGCGGCCTCGACCAGACGCAGGGAGGCGCTCCCCGACGGGGACTCCTCCACCACGTCGACGGCGGGGTGCTTCTCGCGCCAGGGACGCAGCGCCTCGGACAGCAGCGCCGTCTGCCGGCGCACGAGCTCGTCGTGCAGTCCGGCGTCGGCCGACAGGCCGTACAGGTAGTACGGCGGCAGGTTCCAGCCGGACACCGCCCGCAGGGAGGCGCGGCGGCGGCCGGCCTCCTCGAAGGCGAACGCGAGCACGGCCTCGGCGGGGCCCGCGGGGTCGACGCCGACGACCACGGGCCGGAACGCCGTGGCGGCCGACGGTATCCCGGCGGGGTCGAACTCGTGCTCGTCGGCGGCCTGCTCGCCGGCCCGTACGAGCACCACGGGCCGTTCGGCGTGCGCGAGGACGGACTGGCTCACGGACCCGAGCAGGAAGCCCCGCAGACCGCCCAGCCCGCGGGATCCGAGGACGAGCAGGTCGGCGTCCCGGGCCTCGGCGGCGAGCAGCTCCGCGGCACGTCCGGACAGCCGCTCCATGCCGACCTCGACGCCGGGATGGCGCAGCCTGAGCCCCTCGGCCGTCTCGCGGGGGACGCGCTCGGACCAGTGCGCCCGGGTCTCCGCCCCGAGGAGCGGGGCCTGGGCCATGGGCTGCGGGAGCGGCTCGCTGACGTGCACGACCTTCAGTGCCAGACCGCGCAGCACCGCCTCGCGGGCCGCCCACTCGGCGGCGGCCCGGCTCTCGCGGGAACCGTCGAGCCCTGCGACCACCGTGCCGGTCATGACGGCTGCACCTCCTTCGGGGACCGTGTGCTTCCAGCCTCGCGGTGTCCTTGCGGCGCGCACAGGGGCCGCAGGTCCCCGGCCGGGGCCGGGTGGCCCCTGTGCGCCGGTCCGGTGCGCGCCGACGCTGGAGGTGACAGGTCACCGGACATGTGGAGGCGTGCCATGAACGCACCCGTCATGACGAGCATGCCGCGGGCGCTGCCCGCCGGGCACCGGCAGCGGCTGCTGAGCACAGCCCGTGAGGTGGCGTTCCCCGCGGGCGCCCGTCTGTTCGAGGAGGGTGACCTCGCCGACCGTTTCTGGATCGTCCGGACCGGCACGGTCGACCTGGACATGAAGGTGCCGGGCCGCCCGGCCGCCGTGATCGGCTCCCTCGGGCACAACGAACTCGTCGGATGGTCCTGGCTGTTCGGGCCTCATGTGTGGCACCTGGGGGCCGAGGCGGCGACACCGGTGCGCGCCTACGAGTTCGACGCCCCGACCGTCCGTGCCCTGTGCGAGGCCGACCCCTGGTTCGGCAGGAGCGTCGCCCAGTGGGTGGGCGGGGCGCTCGCCGGCCGGCTGCACGCCACCCGCACCCGGCTGGTCGGCCGCTGACGCCGTACGGCCGGGTCGGCGGTGCCGGACCTCAGCCGGCGGCAGGCGTGAAGTCGTACACGGTCCAGTCGGTGATCAGGCGGTAACCGATGCGCTGGTAGAGGGCGTTGCTGGTGGGGTTCGCCGCGTTCGTGAACAGGACGACCTCCCGGGCGCCCGCGGCCAGGGCGGTCCGGCTCACCTCGGCCGTCACGGCGCCCGCGTAACCGCGGCCGCGGAGGCGGGCCGGGGTGTAGACGGGGTCCACCTGGGCCACACCGGCGACCGTCGGGTTGACGCCCGCCATGGAGACGGGCGTGCCGTCGGGGGTCTCCCAGAAGGTGTAGGTCTTGTCGGCGAAGCGGGTGCCCGCCCAGGATCCGGCGTCGACGGAGACGGCTTCGCCGACGTCCTCGGCGAACTCGCCGCACCAGCGCAGGAGCTGCCCGTGGTCCCGCTCGCCCACGGGCCGGCCCCGGCCCGCCGGGTGCGGGTCGGGCGGGGTGAGCGTGCCGAGACGGTACAGGCAGAGCCGGGTGCGCACGGCCGCCGTCGCGCCCGTGTGCCGCCGCCATGCCTCGGCGAAGGCGGTGGCGGTGTCGTGGTCGGCACTGACGTACGGCAGGCGGTGCCCGAGGCCGGCCAGGTGCGCGGCGAGGGCGTCGGCCTGCCCGGGGGTGAGAGGGGTGAGGCCCAGGCCCCGGGACGGGAGCCGGTGCAAGGTCGCGTGCACCTCGCCCGCCCGCTCCAGCCGGCCGAAGAGGGCGGGCCCGGCACCGGGGGTGTCCGCGCCGCGTGCGCGCAGTCTCGCGGTCACCGTCAGCGGCATGAGGTGCCGTGCGGGCCGGGACCGCAGGAAGTCCTCCGCTCCGGCCAGGAAGTCTTCCATGTCATGGGTGAGGTGCCAGTCGTCCGCGCGCATGCTGCATGGTCTCCGACGGACCGGACGGCGGGAAGCACCGGGGTCGCGCACTCACCCCGGGCCCGTGCTGCGCACCGCGGCCAGGGCCGCGGCGAGGTCCGCCGCCGTCCGGGGGTCCGTGAGGGAGCGGCCGGTGAGCTCCTCGACGCGGCGGAGGCGGTAGCGGACGGTGTTGGGATGGACGAAGAGGGTGCGGGCGGTGCCGGCGGCGGAGCCGGCCGCGGCGAACCAGTGCTCCAGTGTCTCCAGCAGCCGGCCGCGCTCCACGGCAGGCAGGTCCAGCACGGGCCTGAGGACGGTCTCCACCAGATGGGCCGCCTCGGCCGGGGCGGCGGCGACCAGCATGGCCAGGGGGTTGTCGTCGAACCGTGCGACGCCGGGCCCGGAGCCCGGCAGCCCGGCCAGGGCCAGCCGGGCGAAGCGCAGCGCCTGAGGGACGTCCCGCAGGGAGGCGAAGCCGGGGCTGAGGCCGACGCGGGCGCGGGCGCGGCGCAGGACGCGCACACAGTTCTTCTCGGCGTCCGGCGCCGTCAGCGCGACCACACCGATCTGCTGGTCGGGCAGCAGCCGCCAGGCGGAGGGCAGCTGGGACCCGCGCAGCGCGCTCTCGACGCCGGTCAGCGGCTCCGCGCCGGGCGCGGCCGCCGACGCGACGGCGACCGCGTAGGGACCGGCCTCCGGCAGACCGAGTTCGCGGGCGGCCTCCCACAGGGTGGTGCGGTCGGCGATGACGCCGGTGAACAGGGCCTCCACCAGCGCCGAGCGCCGTGCCTCGCGCTGCAGCGTCAGTTCGGCGGAGGTCTCCCTGTGGGCCGCCGCGACCGCCTCGGCGTAGAGGCCGAACAGCGCCCAGATGTCGGCCGACTGGGACACCAGCTGGGCGTCGGAGACCTCGGGATGCGTCCGTGACTCCTCGACGATCTCCGACCACAGCAGCTCGAAGCCGATCCGGTACGCGTGCAGGGTGTCGGCCAGCGGCACGCCCTGTTCGGCGCGGATCCGCCCGGTCTCGCGCGCCGGACTGGGATCCGCGGCGTCCGTGCGGCTGAAGTGACCGAGGACGAGGTCGGCGTTGGCGGTGCACGAGCGGCGCAGGGACTCGAAGGGGATCAGCGACTCGTCCTGGTACGCCTTCACGTCCGCGCGGATGCGCCCGGCGATGCGCTCACCCAGTTCCGGCAACCGCGCATGCAGTGCGGACGCCACTCCCGAAAGGTCCATCGGCCCAGGTTAACGCCGGTTCATTGTGGCGGGGAACAATCCCGGGCGGGAGACGCTGTCCCATCGGCCATAGGCGGGTGCCGAGGACGACAGCACCATGTCGTCGACGTTAACTGCGGATTTCGACGGCACCATTCGTGGAGGCGGACCATGGCAAATCTGGCGGAGTTCCTCGTGGAGACGGCCTCGCGGCAGCCCGAACGGCCCGCGCTCCGCTTCGGCGGCCGGGTGGTCTCGTACGCGGAGCTGGACGAGGCCAGCGCCCGGGCCGCCGCGCTGCTGCGGGCCGAGGGGGTGCGGCCGGGGGACCGGGTCGCCCTGATGCTGCCGAACGTCCCCGAGTTCGTCGTCCTCTACTACGGCGCACTGCGCGCCGGGGCGGTCGTCGTACCGATGAACCCGCTGCTGAAGGCACGTGAGACCGCCTACCACCTCACCGACTCCGGGGCGGCGCTGCTGTGGGAGTGGCACCAGGCACCGGGTGAGGGCGCGCAGGGCGCCGAGGACGCCGGGGTACGGCACTTCCCCGTCGAGCCCGCGGCCTTCGCCGCGCGCCTGAGCGGGCACGAGCCGGCGGCGGAGGTCGCGCGGACGGACGGCGACGACGTGGCCGTCCTCCTCTACACGTCCGGCACCACCGGCCGTCCCAAGGGTGCGGCGCTCACCCATGCGGGGCTGCGGCACAACACCGAGACCAACATGACCTATGTGCAGGAGATGACGCCGCAGGACGTCGTGGTCGGCTGTCTGCCGCTGTTCCACATCTTCGGCCAGATCTGCACGATGAGCGTGGCCCTGTGCAGCGGCGCCTCGCTCACCCTGATCCCCCGCTTCGACCCGCAGGCGGTGCTGGACGCGATCGCGCGGGACCGGGCCACCGTGTTCGAGGGCGTCCCCACCATGTACGCGGCGCTGCTCCAGCACCCGTCCGAGGCCGACGTGTCGAGCCTGCGGATGTGCGTCTCCGGCGGGGCGTCGCTGCCGGTGGAGATCCTGCACGGTTTCGAGCAGCGCTTCGGCTGTTCGGTGCTGGAGGGCTTCGGCATGTCCGAGACGAGCCCGGTGGTCACCTTCAACCACCCCGACCGGCCGCGCAAGGCCGGGTCCATCGGCACGCCGATCAAGGACGTGGAGGTGCGGCTGCTGGACGACAAGGGCCAGGACGTGCCGCCCGGGGAGATCGGCGAGCTGGCCGTGCGCGGGCCGAACGTGATGAAGGGCTACTGGAACCGTCCGCAGGAGACGGCGGCGACCGTCGTGGACGGCTGGCTGCGCTCCGGCGACCTCGCCCGGCAGGACGAGGACGGCTACTTCTACATCGTGGACCGCAAGAAGGACATGATCATCCGTGGCGGGTACAACGTGTACCCGCGGGAGATCGAGGAGGTGCTGCACGAGCACCCCGCGGTGGCACTGGCCGCCGTGGTGGGCGTGGCGCATCCGCAGCTGGGCGAGGAGATCGCCGCCGCCGTCGTCCTGCGCCCGGGCGCCGAGGCCACGCCCGACGAGCTGCGGGAGTTCGTCAGGGACCGGGTGGCGGCGTACAAGTACCCGCGCGAGGTGTGGCTCGTGGACAAGCTGCCGACCGGCCCGAGCGGCAAGATCCTCAAGCGGGAGATCACCGCACCGGCCGGCTGACCCGCCTCGGACGAACGCCCCGCCCGTCGGCCGTCGTCACCGCCGCCCCGCTGCCGCCGCCCGACCGCCGCCGCCCGACCGCCGTCGGCCGTACCGTCCGGGGTCCGGCACCGGCGCGGCCGGCGGTACGGGACGACCGTGCGGGCGGAGCCGCCGCGGCTGTCCGCCCCCGGCCCGGCGACCGCGTCCCCCTCCGCCCGGCCGGGCTCAGGCGTCCCCGGTCCCGCGGGCCGGCCGGCCGGTCACGGACGCGGCCTGCCGCGGGTGTTCCTCCAGCCAGGCCCCGAGGTGTTCCCGTACGGCCTCCGCCACGCAGGTGCGTACGACGGGGTCGGCCAGCCGGCTGCGCGTGGCGCCCCGGAGGTCGGGCCGGTCCAGCTTCACGGACACCACCGCCGTCAGCCCTTCGAGGACCTGGTCCGCCCGCGTGCGGCCGCCGAGCGCGGCCACGACCCCGTCGCGCAAGCCGTCCAGGTGGGTCCCGCCCTCGTGGGTGGGCAGGGAGTTGACGAACCCCTGGATCCGCTCCCCCGGCGCGTCCGACCAGCGCAGGGCGGCCTCGATCGTCCCCTCCGTCCGCGGGTCCTCCCGCCGCAGGACGACGATGTCCTGGTGGAGGGGTTCGCCCGCCTCCGCGTCGAGGAAGGCGACGAGGTCCCGTATCCCGCCCGGGAACCGGAAGCGTTCCGACCGCGGCCCGTCCGGATGACGCTCGTCGGTCAGGGTGATGTCCAGCTCCGGGTACAGGAAGGCCAGTTCCCTGAAGCGCTGCGCCAGCGGGGCGTACGAGAACTCCGTCGACTCGAAGATCCCGGCGTCGGGCCGGAAGGTGATCGTGGTCCCGCTCGTGTCCGCCGGTCCCGCGGCCGTCGGCGGGGCGAGCGCCTCACCGCGGGCGTACTCCTGGACCCAGCGCACCCCGTCGCGCCGCACCTCGGCCGTCAGCCGGCTCGACAGCGCGTTGGTCACGAAGGGACCGACGCCGAAGAGGCTCATGGCCAGGGTGCGGCGGGAGCCGGGCCCCGCCGCGCCGCGCATACGGGTCAGCTCCGTCTCCAGGCCGGGACCGCCGGTGTGGCCGGCGGCCTCGACGGGGACGCCCGGTCCGTCGTCGTGGACCCGGACACGGCCGTCGGCGGTCAGGGTGACGCCGACCGAGCGGGCGCGGCCCGCCAGCACGTCGTTGACGGGCCGCTCGGCGACCTCGAACACGAGGACGCGCAGACCGCGTTCGCCGGTCGACCCGACGAACATCCCCGGCCGTCTCCGGACGGACGCGCGCGCCTCCAGCACCTCGATGTGCGCGGCGTCGTACCCCATGGACTCCTTGCTCACGAACTCCCCCTCCACAGTGCCCGGTTGGGCTCCCCACCCTACGTGGATCCCCGCAGAACCGCAGGTCAGAGCCATTTCGCCGAGGCCGCTCCCGGGCCGACGAGGGCCTGTCCGCGGCGGCCCGGCCGCAGGCGTCGCGCACCGCGTGCGGACGGCGTCCGGGGCCCGCCGGGGCCCGGCACGGCCCCTTGCCGCACGGCCCGTGGGTCACCGATCCCGGCGACCGCTCCGGCTACCCTGCGAGCACGGCGCACGACCTCTCCCGGGACACACCGATGAGTTCTCGCGGGGCGCGCAGTCCTACCGCCGTGTCGTCCGTGAACGCAGAAGGAGCATGTGGTGCAGCTGCTGAAGGTCCAGAACTTCACCGTGTCGAGCGACGGGATCGCCGCCGGTGAGGACCAGAGCCTGGAGAAGCCGTTCGGGCATGTCGATCCCGGGAGACTGTTCGGCTGGGCGGGGGCGACGGCCAGTTGGCCCATGCGGACCGACCCCGGAGGCAGCCGGGGGCTCGACGACTACTTCACACGGGACTACCCGCACGGCATCGGTGCCGAGATCATGGGCCGCAACAAGTTCGGGCCCCAGCGCGGGCCCTGGCAGGACGAGGAGTGGCGCGGCTGGTGGGGCGACGAGCCCCCGTTCCACACACCGGTGTTCGTCATGACGCACCACACGCGTCCTTCGTTCACCCTCTCCGACACGACGTTCCACTTCGTCGACGCCGACCCGGCCACGGTCCTCGCACAGGCACGGCAGGCGGCGCAGGGCAAGGACGTCCGGCTCGGCGGCGGGGTCACCACGATCCGGGAGTTCCTGGACGCCGACCTCGTCGACACCCTGCACGTGGTGGTCTCCCCGGTGAAGCTCGGGTCCGGGCTGCGTCTGTGGGAGTCCCCCGACGAACTGCGCGACCGGTTCCACCTCGATGTCGTCCCCAGCTCCAGCGGCGTGACGCACCATCTGTTCTGGCGGAGGTAGCCCGCGGGGGCGCCGCGCCGGCGGTCGGGCAGAACCCCGGCCCCGCGCCCGGGAACGGCGGCGCCTCGCACGGATCCACCCGCTGCTGATCCGTCCTTCCGGCACGGCCCTCGCCCCGCCCCGCCGGGCTGTACGGTGACCCAATGCGCCATGACGTCACCGAGGCCGACACCGCTCTCGCGCTGGGGAGCGGCGATGTGCCCGTCCTTGCCACTCCGCGGCTCATAGCGTGGCTGGAGGCTGCGGCGGTACGAGCCGCCCGGTCGCGGCTCGGCTCGGGTCTGACGACGGTGGGAACCGCCGTCCGCGTCCGTCATCTGCGGGCGACCGGGGTGGGCGAGACGGTCGAGGTGTCCGCCACGGCACCGGCCGACATGGCCGGGCGACGGCTCACCTTCGAGGTGCGGGCCGTCGACGGCTCGGGCGAGCTGGTGGCGACCGGGGAGATCGACCGGGCCGTCGTCGACCTGGACCGGTTCGCCGCCCTGTTCACCGGTGAGCCGGCCGGCCACCGCCGGCCGGGCGGCTGACCCGGCCGGACGACCGGCCCCGGCCGGGCGCGGACGTCTCACACGGGCCGGTGCCCCAGCAGATAGGCCCGTACGGCCGTGGGCAGTACGGCGTCGGCGGCCTCGGCTGCCTCGGCGACCTCGGTCCAGCGGATCCGCTCCGGCGCGAGACTGCCGCTGCCCGACGGCGCCTCGGTCAGCAGCTGGCACACCACGGCCGGAACGGAGTCCTGACGCGGGCTCAGTGTCTGTGAGCCGTCGACGAGATAGCCGGTGAGTTCGTAGACGACACGGGCCGCCGCGGCCTCCGGTGTCTCCGCCGGCTGCGGAGCACCCGCCGGCAGGCCCCAGCCGCCCTGCCGGTCGGTCAGCAGCACCCGGCCGTCGTACACGACGACCGCCCGGACCGAGGCCGCGGTGGTCTCTTCCCTCGTCATGACCCGCTCGTTCCTTTCTCCGTGACGGACCGGCCGTTCCTCCCCCTGTCCGCGGCGGACCGGCCGTTGCTCCTCTACCCAGGCCGCGGCTCCCGCACCCCGCAGAGCGGCAGCCGGCCGTGCCGAGGCGTCAGCCGCGCTCGCGCAGGTACGCCTCCAGCTCGGCCGCGCCGGTCAGCATGGCGCGTCCCCGGGCGGACAGCCGGCCGTGCCAGTCGCGCAGGGCGGCCTCCAGCGGCTCCGTGCCGCCCGCCGCCCGCACCTGGGCGATCAGCGGAGCGATCTGCTCCAGCGGATGACCGCCCCGCCTGAGCTGATGCGCCAGCCGGGCGTCCCGTGCATCGGCCTCGCCGTAGACGCGGTAGCCGGTCCGCGGGTCGCGGCGCGGGTTCAGCAGTCCGGCGCGCTCCCACTTGCGCAGCGTCGCGGGCCGGACGCCCAGCTCTCGGGCCAGCGGCCCGATGAACCTGCCGGCGGGCCGGGGCCCCGGGCCGGGCGCGTACGCCGTGGTGGACCCCAGACCCCGAAGGGCGGCCTCCACGGCCTGCAAGGTCCGCCGGTCGTCGAGGAGCCGGGCGTGGCTCTCGTCGATGAGACGGAACGCCTCGTCGGCCGCGCCCTCGTTCACCGCCCGCATGACCGAGGCCGCCGTGCGGTGGCCGTGGCCGGGCACCAGGGCGAGAAACGCGCGCAGGGCCGTCGCGTGCAGCGGGGTGTAGGTGCGGTAGCCGTGCGGGGTGCGAGCGGCGGCCGGGAGGACGCCGGCCTCCTCGTAGTTCCTGACCGCCTGCGTGGACAGACCGTGCCCACGGGCGAGGTCGACCGGCCTCAGCCGATCGTCGCTTTGAAGGTTTCTCCCCATGAAGCCGACGATATCGGGGTCGGCACATGGAAAAGTTTCCACCGAAGGTTCAACGATAGCGTTGAAGGCATGGCTACCGACATCAAGGACACCGCCCATGCCGTCGAGGCCGCCGCCGTCATGAGGCTGCTGCCGTCCCGGCCCCGGATGCTCGCCCTGGGCGAGCCCACCCACGGCGAGGACGCGCTGCTCGATCTGCGCAACGGCCTGTTCCGGCAGCTCGTCGAGGAGGAGGGGTACCGGACCGTCGCGATCGAGAGCGACTGCATGGCGGGCCTGGCCGTGGACGACTACGTCACCTCGGGCAAGGGCACCCTCGACGACGTCATGGAGCACGGTTTCAGCCACGGGTTCGGCGCGTCCGCGGCCAACCGTGAGCTCGTGCGCTGGATGCGCGCCCACAACGACGGCAGGCCCGCCTCGGAGCAGGTGCGCTTCGCCGGGTTCGACGGTCCGCTGGAGATCACCGGTGCCGCGAGCCCCCGGCAGGCCCTCACCGCGCTGCACGGACACCTCGCGGCCCGGGTGGACACGGACCTGCTCCCCTGCACCGCGCAGACCCTGGACCGGCTGCTCGGCGCCGACGACCGGTGGACCGAGCCCGCCGCGATGACGGATCCGGCCCGCTCCACGGGGCGGTCGGCCGAGGCCCTGGAGCTGCGGCTGCTCGCCGACGACCTGGTGGCGCTGCTCGACACGCAGGTACCCCGTCCGCTCACGGCGGCCGCGCGCGACGACTGGGACCGGGCCCGCCTGTACGGGCGTACCGCGACCGGCCTGCTGCGCTGTCACTCCGGCATGGCCGACCCCTCACCGAGCCGTATGACGCGGCTGTGCGCGCTGCGTGACGCGATGATGGCCGGCAACCTCCTCGCCCTGGCCGAGCGGGGCCCGGTGCTGGTGCACGCCCACAACTCCCATCTCCAGCGCGAGAAGAGCTCGATGCGGTTGTGGCAGGGGCCGGTGGAGTGGTGGAGCGCGGGTGCGCTGGTGAGCGCCCGGCTCGGCGCGGAGTACGCCTTCCTGCACACGGCTCTCGGCACCGTCCGGCACCGGGGCGTGGACACCCCGCCCGGGGACACCGTCGAAGGACTGCTGTACGGCCTTCCCGAGGACCACCACGTCGTCGACGCGGCCCGGCTGGCCGCCGCGCTCGGGGACACACGGCCCGTCCACCGCGAGTCGCCCTGGTTCGGCTACGCCTCCCTCGACCCGGCGCATCTGGCCGGGCTGGACGGGATCGTGTTCGTCAAGGACGTCCCGCGGATCCCGCGGGACTGACCTCGGACCGAAGCCTGCCCGGCCCCACCGGCCCGTCCGGCCCCGCCGGACGGGCAGGCCGGGCCGGACGGGCCGGGCCCCGGCGGGTCAGTCGCCGCCACCGCCACCGCCGTCTCCGCCGCCTCCGTCACCGCCGCCCGAGTCGCCGCCGTCGCCGCCGTCCGCGCCCCAGCCGTCGGAGCCGCCCGACTCGTTGTCGTCGCCGCCTCTGCCGAGGTTGCTGAACCAGGGACGGTCCCACCATGCGTCGTCGGCGAGCGGCTCCCCCGCGTGACCGCGGCGCCGCTCCGCCCGGAACCGCGCCGCGCCGGTCGTGTCCCCGAGCCCGAAGGCGACGGAGAAGACCTGCGCCATGACGGCGTCCAGGGGGTCCGGGCCCTCGTACCGTACGGGCGCGAGCGGCACCAGGACGCCGCCCGGTTCCGGCCCCGGGCGGCGCGGCGGACGGGTCAGCAGGGCGACCCTCCGGTCGCCGCGCAGCAGCCACGACCCCCTCGCGTCGTCCCTGCGCAGCACCCAGGGCTCGGTGCCGGGCAGCCGCGCCTCCACGCTGCTCCTCGACCTGCGCAGCTTCTTCTTCAGAGACAGCTGCGCCGTCACCTCGCCGACGGTCATGCGCAGGCCCTGGGAAGGGTCGCCGGCGTCGCCGTGGAAGCCGTACGGCGCCCGGATCCGTACGACGGGAGCGTGCGGACCCCATACGTCGATCCGGACCAGCCGCCGGTCGACGGCGACGGTCACCGGCCCGGCGGGGCCCGGCGCGAACCGCCGCGCGATCCACAGCGGCACCCCCTCGGACCGGGCCCGGTCCGCCAGGGCGGCCACCTGCCCGGGTCCTCCGCACAGACGCACCGCCAGCTGCCCCAGTTCGCGCGCGAAGCCGGCGGCGTGCCGTACCTTCACCGGCCGGGTGGTTCCGGTGGCGCGGGTCACCGGGACGATGCCGGGTCCCTGTGCCAGCGTCTCCAGCGGGCGTTCCGACCCGCCGCCGCCGAGCCAGCGGCCCCGCTGGTACGCGTCCGCGATCGCACCGAGGTTCAGCTCGCCCGGCGGTGTGGTCCTGCCGCCCCTGCGCAGGCCGTCCTCGGTCAGCTCCACCGTCCGGGCCAGCGGATTCCACGACCTCTCGCCATAGAGCACCTGACTCACGACACCCCCCAGTAGTTCCGCGGTTCAGTCCCTGGGACGAGACGGACGTCGCGGCGCGTTCCCGGTCCGCGTGACTTTCCGCGGGCTCTCCCCTTCTCCTCCACAGGGAGTAGGGGTGGGCGGGCCGGTCGCGCATTAGGGGGTGCTACGGGTGTTCGCGCCGGATCCGTGCTGGCTAGTTTCGGGCGGCGCCGGCCGGTCCGGCTCCCGCCGTACAAGTCCGTGCGAGTCCGTGCGAGTCCGTGCGAGTCCGTGAGGAGTGCCATGTCCCCGTCTTCGTCCCGTCCTTCCCGGCGGAGTGTGCTGGGCACGAGTGCGGCCGGTGCCACGGCGGCGCTCGCCGCGGGCGGGCCGGCCGCCGTGGCGTCGGCCCGGGTCGGGGCGACGCCCTGGCGGGCGGACGACGGACAGCGGTACACCGTGCCGGGGCTGCGCAGGCCGGTCCGGGTCACGGTCGACCGGTGGGGTGTGCCGCACCTCTTCGCCGAGAACACCGGGGACCTGTTCCTCGCGCAGGGCTTCAACATCGCCCGGGAGCGGCTGTTCCAGATCGACACCTGGCGGCGGCGCGGCCTCGGCCGCTTCAGCGAGGTGCTGGGCGGGGCGTACGTCGAGCAGGACCGGGCGGCACGGCTGTTCCTGTACCGCGGCGACATGGCGGCCGAGTGGGCCGCCCACGGGCCCGGCGCGCGTGCGGCGGCACGGAGTTTCGCGGCCGGGATCAACGCGTACGTGGACTGGCTGGCCGGGCGTCCCGAGGCGCTGCCGCAGGAGTTCCGCACACTGGGCTACGCGCCCGCCCGCTGGGCGCCGGAGGACGTGGTGCGGATCCGCACCCACGGGATCGGCGGCAATCTCGGCTCCGAGGTGGCACGGGCCCGGCTGATGAGTGCCGGCGGGGAGCGGGCGAGCGCGTGCTACCGCAAGCTGGAGCCGCCCCGTACGCCCCGCGTGGCGGAGGGCCTGGACCTCGGTCTCGTCCCGGCGGACGTGCTGCGGGTGTACCAGCTCGCCACCGCTCCGATGACGTTCGTGAACGGCAGCATGCGCAGGGTGTCCGACGAGCTGGGTCTGCTGCGGGAATCCGCGACCGGCAGCAACGCGTGGGCCGTCTCGCCCGGACGCTCGGCGACCGGGCGGCCGATCCTGGCCGCGGACCCGCACCGTGAGAACTACGCCCTGCCGTCCGGCCGTTACATCGTCCACCTCCGTGCTCCCGGCCTGAACGTGATCGGCGCCGGGGAGCCCTGGAACCCGGGCATCAGCATGGGACACAACGGCCGTGTCGCGTTCGGCCTGACCAATCTGCCCGTCGATCAGGCGGACCTGTACGTGTACGACCTCGACCCGGACGACCACGGCAGATACCGCTACCGGGACGGCTGGGAGGAACTGACCGTCCGTACCGAGGAGATCGCCGTCGCCGGAGGTGAACCCCGCGAGGTGCGGATGGAGTTCACCCGGCACGGGCCGGTCGTGAGGATCGACGCCGAGCACCACAGGGCGTACGCCGTGCGGACGGTGTGGACGGAGCCGGGCACCTCGCCCTACCTGGGCAGCCTCGGCCTCCTCGGCGCCGGGAACTCGCGGGAGTTCGTACGGGCGGCGCGGGGGTGGCGTACGCCGGGCTCGAACCTCGTGTACGCCGACACGCACGGCGACATCGGCTGGGTGCCGGCGGCGCTCGTGCCCAGGCGCCGGGGCCCTGGGTACGACGGCCTGCTGCCCGTGCCGGGCGACGGGCGGTTCGAGTGGGACGGCTTCCACGACGGCGCGGAACTGCCCGCGGTGCGCAACCCCGGGGCGGGCTTCTTCGCCTCGGCCAACGAGTACAACTTCCCGCCCGGCCGGCCGGTACCGGCGTACGAGTGGCAGCCCGCGTACCGCAAGGACCGTATCCACGAGGTCCTCGCCCGCCGGCGGCACACGTCCCTCGCCGACACGCTGGCGCTGCAGAACGACGAGAGGTCCGGCGTGGCCCGGCAGTTCCTGCCGTTCGTGACCCGGCTGGCCTCGGACGACCCGGCGACGGCCGGGGCCCTGGCGCTGCTGGCCCGCCACGACGGCACCGCCGGCAAGGACTCGGCGGCCGCGGCGCTGTTCGAGACGTGGATCATGCGGTTCCTGTATCCGGCGTGGGCGCGGACGCTGCTGCCGGGCCCGGCGGCCGGTCTGCTGGCCGGCGCCACCATCGACGTCGATCTGCGGGTCGTGCACGACTCGTTCGTCCGGCCCGACGACTGGTTCGGGCCCGGCGGGGCGCGGATCCGGGACGAGCTGCTGCTGACCACGCTCGGGCCGGCCTACGCCGAGGTGGCCGCCCGGCTCGGCACCGACGACAGCGCCTGGCGGTGGGGAGCGATGCACCCGCACCTGTTCGTCCACCCGCTCGGCGGTCCCCCCGTGGGTCCGGTGCAGCGGGGCGGCACCTTCTCCACCGTCCGCTCCTCGTACTTCTACTACCACGCCTACCCCTATGCGGAGGTGCTCGGCCCGACCTTCCGGATGGCGCTCGACGTGGGCGCCTGGGACAACTCCCGGGCGATCAACGCCCCCGGGCAGTCCGGCGACGCCCGCAGCCCGCACTACAGCGACCTGCACGCGGCATGGAGCGAGGGCGGGTCCTTCCCGCTGCTGTACAGCGAGGAGGCCGTCGAGGCGGCGGGCGAGCAGAGGATCCTGCTGACGCCGCCCGCATGACCGGGCGGTCGCGGCAGCCGGGTGTCAGCCCCGGCCGTCCGCCGGGCTGCCGGGGCCGAAGGTGCGGCGATAGGCGGCGGGCGAGACGCCGAAGGCCGCTCTCATGTGCGCGCGCAGCGAGTTCGCGGAGCCGAAACCGGCCCGGTGGGCCACCAGGTCGATCGACAGGTCGGTCGTCTCCAGCAACTGCTTGGCCAGTTCCAGGCGCTGGGCGGTCAGCCACTGCACGGGGGTCATGCCGACCTCGTCGCGGAACCGCCGGGTGAAGGAGCGCAGGCTCATCCGGGCGTGCTCGGCGAGCCGGGCGAGGGTGAGGACCTCGCCGAGGTGCTCCAGGGCCCAGGCGCGGGTGGCGGTGGTGCCGGCGACGGTCGGTTCGGGGACGGGCCGGTCGATGTACTGGGCCTGTCCGCCGTCGCGCCACGGCGGGACGACGCACATACGGGCAGCGCGGTTGGCGGCGGCCGCTCCGTGGTCGCGGCGGATCATGTGCAGGCACAGATCGACGCCCGCGGCCACGCCCGCGGAGGTGAGCACATCGCCGTCGTCGACGAAGAGGACCTCCTCGTCCACCTTGACCTGGGGGTAGACCCGGCGGAACTCGGGGGCCAGGTTCCAGTGGGTGGTGGCGGGCCGGCCGTCGAGCAGCCCGGCCGCGGCGAGGACGTAGGAGCCGGTGCAGATCGACACCAGCCGGGTGCCCGGCCGGATGCCGGCGACGGCCGCGGTGACCTCGGGGGGCAGCGGGCCGCCCCGGCTCAGCTCGGGCATGGCATGGGTCGGCGGGACGATCACGGTGTCGGCGGCGGCG
The DNA here is from genome assembly GCF_044754345.1 of Streptomyces sp. NPDC093094. Lineage (NCBI taxonomy): Bacteria > Bacillati > Actinomycetota > Actinomycetes > Kitasatosporales > Streptomycetaceae > Streptomyces > Streptomyces sp. NPDC093094. The sequence goes on from NZ_JBIVOX010000006.1 coordinate 125,894, forward strand.
AGAGCCTCGGGCCCCGCCGCGGGCTGGACCGTGAACCCGGCGTCGCTGAGGACGGGGGCCCCGTCGGCGGTGCAGACGGTGACGTCGTAGAGCGGGCGGCCCTCCTCGTCCTGCACGCTGCCGAAGACCCGGGAGGGAATGCCGAGCTCGAAGGGCGGGACACCGGGCAGGGCGAGCACGGCGATCCGGTGCCTGCGGGGCGGCTTCCGCGTCGCCTTCGGCCCGCTCCCCGTCCTCGGCCGTGCCGTCGGCCACGTCGTTCCGCTCATGGCCAGATCCTGTCACATAGTGGCCTGACGGCCAACACCGTGCCGGACCGCGGTACCGGAAGGTGGACTGCGTCGCGCCGGGAACCTCCCGGCGGCGAGCCGATCGGGACACGGACCGAGGAGACAGAGAACATGCGTGCGGTGGTCGTGGAGCAGTGGGGCGGACCCGAGAACCTGGTCGAGCGGGAGATCGAGCGCCCGGAGCCCGGACTGAACGAGATCCTGGTGCGGGTGCACGCGGCCGGCGTGAACCCGGTCGACTGGAAGACCCGGGCCGACGGCGCGGTCATCGGATGGGGTGACGTCCCCGCGGTGGGCTGGGACGTCTCCGGCACGGTCGAGGCCGTCGGGCCGGGCGTCGGCATCCACCGTCCCGGCGACGAGGTGTACGGGATGCCGCTGTTCCCGCGCCAGGCCGGGGCGTACGCCGAGTTCGTCGTCGCACCGGCCCGGCACTTCGCGCCCAAGCCGGCCGGTCTGACCCATGTGGAGGCCGCCGCGCTGCCGCTCGCCGCGCTGACCGCGTGGCAGTCGCTGGTCGACGTCGCCGATGTGCGCCCGGGTGAGCGGGTGCTGGTCCACGCTGCGGCCGGCGGCGTCGGCCATCTCGCGGTGCAGATCGCCAAGGCCCGCGGCGCGTACGTCATCGGCACCGCCAGCGCCGGCAAGCACGACGTGCTGCGCGAGCTCGGCGCGGACGAGGTCGTCGACTACCGCTCGGTCCGCTTCGAGGACGTCGTGTCCGGCGTCGACGTGGTGCTGGACGCGCTCGGCGGGGAGACGGCCCGACGTTCTCTGGGGGTCCTGCGGGACGGCGGCCGGCTGATCACCCTGCCCGGCCCCGGCGACGTCCCCGCGGCCCGGGACGGGGTGCGGGCGCTGTTCGTCCTGGTCGAGCCGGACCACCAGGGCCTGCGTGAGATCGCCGCCCTCGTGGAGCGGGGCGAGCTGAAGCCGGTCGTCGAGACGGTGCTGCCGCTCGCCCGGGCCGCGAAGGCCCATGAGATCGGCGAGCAGGGCCGCACGACCGGCAAGATCGTCCTGACGGTCGTCTGACCCTGCCGGTCGTCTGACCCTGCCGGGCGCCGGACGGGCCGACGGGCCGACGGCGTCGGCCGTACCGACGGGCGCCGTGCGGCCGTACCGTGCGGCCGTACCGTGCGGCCG
>NZ_JBIVOX010000006.1:127427-544061 GCF_044754345.1 Streptomyces sp. NPDC093094
CGTGCCGTGCGGCCGTGCCGTGCGGCCGTGCCGTGCGGCCGTGCCGTGCGGCCGTGCCGTGCGGCCGTGCCGTGCGGCCGTGCCGTGCGGCCGTGCCGTGCGGCCGTGCTCAGCTTCCGATGATCCACAGCAGCCCGTGGCCGCCCAGGTAGGTGCCGTACTCCTGGTGGAAGCCGAACTGGTCCGGGGTGAAGACGCGGCTGCCGGTCCCGGTCGGACGTGAGCGGCCGCCGGGCAGGACGAAGACGGCGCCGTTGTTGCGCTTCTCGCAGACGGCGCCGACGAACAGCTCCGGCCTGCCGTCCCTGGTCACGTCCCCGGCGGACACCGTGCTGCCGAAGCAGTCGCGGGGCTCGGACCGGCCGGGGACACCACGGGTCTCACCGGCGCGCCGGCCCGCCTGATGGAGAGGTGACGTGCGACACGGTCGAAAGGTTGCAGCGGACCGCGCGGTCACGGCGTCTGCGTCCCCCAGGAGGTGCCGGATCGGGCGTCCTGCGGATCGCGCGTGCCCCGGGCGGTGGAGCGGGTCAGGGCCGGGAGGGCGAGCGCGCCCGGCCCTGAGAAGACCAGGAGGAGGAAGCCCCAGCAGAAGAGGGCCGGGGCGAGGCCGCCGTTCTGGAGGGGGAAGAGACCGTCCTTCTGGTGCTCGGTGAAATAGGCGAACGCCATGATGCCCGAGCTGAGGAAGGCCGCGCTGCGGGTCGCCACGCCCAGCAGGACGAGGGTGCCGCAGACCAGTTCGATCACACCGGCGTACCAGTAGGGCCAATCCCCCACCGGGCTGCTGTCGCGGTCCAGGATCCCGAAGACCGTGGCAGCGCCCTCGCTGGCGAACAGCAGACCGAGGACGACACGGAACAGACCGAGGACGAGGGGCTGCCGCTGGGACAGCCGGTCGCTCAGGCTCGAAGGATTCATCGGCGGGTACTCCCGGTTCGGTCCGCGTCCTCGGCGGAACAGGGCAGGGCTGAGCCGACGGACGAGAGCCCGTCTCTCTCACTCAACGTGCCCGCGGACCGATCCGTTCAACGGCGGTGTCGTGCGCCGGGGGTCACCCGGCCTCCTCCGCGTCCGGCGCCGCCCGCCCGTCGGCACGATCCGGCGGCGGGCCGATCCGGTCGCGCGTCCGGCCGGACCCGTCGGACGGCGCCAGGCCCGCCACCACCTCGGTGAGGACGGCGCAGACCTCCTCGATCTTGCGGTAGGTGTTCTCCCGCTCGGAGACGACGGCCACCATCAGCAGGGCGGTCAGCGCGGCGGCACCGTTCAGTGCCTGGAGGACGACCATGTTCTCGACGAGGCTGCGGTCCGCGAACGGCCCCTGCCGATGCGTGGCCGCGACCACGGTGAGCACGGACAGCACCAGCACGCACGGCGCGGCACCGACGAGCCTGGTGCGCAGGGCCGCCCAGACGAGCAGCGGGAAGAGCAGGAACAGCATGTGCAGCGGGCTCCGGGTGACGGCGGCCGTGATGGCCGCCGTGGCCGCCACCAGCACCGACGGCTCGATCCACTCGCGAAGGTCGCTCCTGCGCAGCGACGGCGCCGCGCGCAGGCCCAGCAGCAGCGGGGTGACCACCAGAACGCCCATCGCGTCGCCCGTCCACCAGGCGGACCACACCGACCAGAAGTCGCCCCCGGAGAGCCGGCCGGTGACCAGCAGCGTCACGCTCCCCACCCCGGAGCTGACCAGCATCCCCGCGAAGGCGCCGCCGAAGACCAGCGCAAGTCCGTCCCTGAGCCGGTCGAGCTCGTTGCGGAAGCCGAGACGGCGCAGCAGCAGCCAGGAGCACAGCGGGCCCGCCGTGGCGCCGGCGGCGACCACGAGGGCGGCGGGGGTGAGCGTCCCGAGGCTCGCCATGACCAGCAGCAACCCGACGGCGATGCCCGGCCAGACGCGGACGCCGGCGAGCAGCAGACAGGCCAGGGCCACACCGGTCGGCGGCCACAGCGGGGTGATCCGGGCTCCCTCCACGACGACCTGCGCCAGCAGGCCGAGTCTGCCGGTGACGGCGTACGCCAGCGCGACCGCGAGGATCGTCGCGACCGTCCCGGCCCGGCGCCGCAGGCCCTCGAAACGCACCACGCCCGTCATCGGACGACGGCCGGGGCTCGAAGCCGGACCGGACACGCCGGGCGTACGCCGGTTGTCACCCTCATCACGCTCCGCCCAGCACGAGCACCGCCGCGTCGTCGGTGTGCCCCGTCAGATCGGCCACCGCGATGACCCGCGCCGCGAGCCGGTCCGGGTCGCCGCCCGCCCCGGCCCGGACGATGTCCAGCACCTGCTCCAGACCGGCCTCGATCGGGAAGGCCGGCCCCTCCAGCACGCCGTCGGTGACCAGGACGATCACTCCGTTCGCGGGCAGCCGGTGGCGGGTGACCGGGAATCCGGCGTCCGGTACGACGCCCAGGGGGACGCCTCCCTCGTCCTCCAGGATGCCGCCCCGGCCCCCGGTCGTCGCCCACACGGTGGGGACATGCCCGGCCCGGGCGACGAGGAGTTCCCTGGTGGCCGGGTCGTAGCGCAGGAAGCTGCAGGTGGCGAAGAGGCCGCAGTCGATCGAGACGAGCAGGTCGTTGGTGCGGCTGAGCACCTCGCCGGGGTCGGTGGTGAAGGCGGCGACCGCGCGCAGCCCGATACGCACCTGGCCCATGAAGGCCGCGGCCTCCACGTCGTGGCCCTGGACGTCGCCGACCGAGAACCCCAGCGATCCGTCCGGCAGCCGGAAACCGTCGTACCAGTCGCCGCCGATGTCCAGACCGGACCGGGCGGGCGCGTACCGGGCACCGGCTCTGAGCCCGGGCAGTTCGGGGAGGGAGTCGGGCAGCATCCCGCGCTGGAGGGCTTCGGCGAGCTCGATCCGGGCCCGGTGCAGTTCCGTGCGCTCCAGCGCCTGCGCGGTGAGCCGGTCGAGCCTGGCCAGCAGGGCGTCGGCGTTCACCGGGCGACGGAAGTGGTGCCGGGACATGTGGGCCCTTTCGAGGCACGCCGGCCGTGAGCCACCACGCGAGGACCACACGACCGGCGGAGGACCGGCTCTCTTCCGGGCCGGGAGCTCGTGGTCCGTCGCCGGTCGGGGACCCGCCCGTTGCGGAACCGGCCGCGGCGCAGACCCCACAGCAGATCGTAGTGCCGCCGTCCGCAGGACGCCCGGCGAGCGAGGACGGACGGGCCCGCGGGGCCGGGCTACCAGATCAGGCACCAGTAGGCACCGTGACTGCCGATGCCGATACGGCTGACCTGCGGGACCAGGGCCGGGTCCGGCCGGCCCACGGCCGACAGCGAACAGGCCGGGTCGCCGACCGTCCCGGCGGCGGCCATCCGCTGGGCCGCGGCCACCGCGGCCGGGGACGTGTACCAGGTCGTCGTACCCGCCGCGCCCCCGTCGGTCGCCGGTGCCGAGGGGGTGGGCGCGGGAGAGGAGGGTTGCGTCGCCGTGGGCGCCACCGGTGTGCGCGCGGGTGACTCCGGCGGTTCGTGGCCGGGGACACGGGTCGGGGTCGCCCGCGGTGTCCGCGTGGCCGGCCGCTCCGCCGCCGGCGGGCGGGACGCGGGCCGGTCGCCCGGCGGCGCGGACGGCCGGGCACCGGTCTGCGCCGGTGCGGGTGTCCGCGTGGCCGGCGGCCGGGCCGTGGTCGGCGCCCCGGACTCGGACGCCGTGGGCGAGGCCGGTGCGTGCGACGCCGAACCCTCCGGCTCGGACGTGGTCGGCGTGGTCGGCGTGGTCGGCGTGGCGGGCTCGGGGGTGAAGGTCGGCAGGGGGTCCAGTGTGGGCAGCGACAGCTCGGCCGACTCCGAAGGAGCCGGCCGGGGCGAGTCGTCGTTCTGGGCGACCAGCGCCCAGGTCCCGGCCCCGCTCAGCGCGAGCACCGTCACGGCTCCCGCGATCCATGGAACCCGCCGGGGCTGTCGTCGGTGCCGGCTCATGTCTTCACTGTCCTATGCGAGCACCGCCCCCCTCAACCGCTGGGACCCGACCGGAGTCACCCGCCGGGCGAACCCACCACGCCGCCCGGAGCGCGAACGACGCGAACGGACGGACAGGCAGGGCGGCGCGGACGGGCGGCGCAGGCGGCGCAGGCGCGGACGAGCAGGCGGCGCGGGGCAGGCGGGCGGCGCGGGGCGACACGGGCGGCGCGGGGCAGGCGGGCGGCGCGGGGCGACACGGGCGGCGCGGGGCAGGCGGGCGGCGCGGGGCGACACGGGCGAGCAGGCGGCGCGGGGCAGGCGGACGGCGCAGGCGGGGCGGGGCGGGGCGCGGATACTCGGCTGCGATCACCGTCCGCCCGTGCCTAGGCTGTGCGGCGCCGTGCCGCGGCGGGCGGGCGGGGGACCTAAGGAGTAACGGGGAATGACGTGCGACCTCTTCGCGCTCGGCTTCGACGCGCACGAACCTCTGCGCCTGGCACAGTTCTGGTCCGGTCTGCTGGGCCGGGAGCTGACCGAGGACCCCGTCCACGGCATCGTGCTCCTGCCCGGTGACGACACCGGTTTCCGGCTCCGTTTCCTGCCCACGCAGGAGCCCAAGACCGTCCAGAACCGGATGCACTTCGATCTGACCAGCGCGTCCGCGGAGGACCAGCGGCGCACGGTGGAGCGGGCCCTGGAACTGGGCGGACGCCACATCGACGTCGGCCAGCGCCCGGAGGAGGGGCACGTGGTGCTGGCGGACCCCGAGGGCGACGAGTTCTGTGTCATCGAGGCGGGCAACAAGTTCCTCGCCGGCTGCGGGTTCATCGGGGCGCTGGCCTGCGACGGCTCCCAGAAGGTCGGGTACTTCTGGAGCGAGGCGCTCGGCTGGCCGCTGGTGTGGGACCAGGACGAGGAGACCGCGATCCAGTCCCCGGACGGCGGCACGAAGATCACCTGGGGCGGGCCGCCGCTGATGCCGAGGGGCGGCAGCAGGGACCGGCTGCGCTTCGACGTCGTCGCGGCGGACGGTGCCGGGCAGGAGGAGGCTGTCGAGCGGCTGCTCTCGCTCGGGGCGGCGCGCGTCGGCACCGGCCGGGACGAGCACGGCGGTGTGCGGATGACGGACCCCGACGGCAACGAGTTCCGCGTGCTGCCCTGAGCGGGGACACCTCTCGGCGAAAGGTCCGCCGCCGGGCCCGGCTCAGCCGGCCGGCATGCGGCGCAGCGCGTCGGCGGCGAAGCCCGCGGTCGTCCGCGCGAGGTCCCGGACCGCCGGGCCCGTCCGCGCCGACCGCACCGCCGTCGCCAGTTTCCTTGCCTGGACGAGGTGTTCGCGCAGCGCGGACCGCAGGAGGCGGTCGAAGCGGGTGCCGCGCGCGCCGGTCAGGGCCCGCAGCTCGGCGGCGTCGGCCATGCCCGGCATGTCGTGGCCCTCGTGAGGGTTGTCGTCCGGCACTCCCGCGTCGGCCAGGAGGGCGCGCAGGGTGACGAGTTCGCGGCGGTGGTGCTCGGCGACACCGGCCGCCCAGACCGTGAGGTTCCGGTCGGCGGCCCGTCCGGGTGCGAGACGCAGGATGTGGCGGGCCTGGCCGTCCAGGGCGATCATCAGCTGGATCCAGCCGATCTCGGTGGCGTCGGGGCCGCCCCGCGCGGTCGCGGTGCCGTCCCCGGCCCCGCTCGTTCCCCGGGCGACGGCCCGCGAGGCGCCGGCCGTCGCTCCGGGGGCGGGGTCCCCCGGCTGCGGGGAGCCGGCGCACCCCGACACGGTCAGTGCGCAGAGCAGGGCCGTGACCAGGACGAGCGTCCTCGTCCGGTCGGCAACGGTGTCCGCCATCTCCGCTCCTTCGCTCTCTCACCGTGTCGGGGCGTACCGGCCGGGTGGATCAGGGGCCGGGGATCAGGGGTCGGGGGTCAGGGGTCGGGGGTCAGTGGGCCGGGGATCAGGACGGGGTGCCGTCCGCACCGCACTTCACGATGACGTTGATGCAGTTGGTGACCCTGCGGGCGAGTTCGTTCTCGGGCCAGGCGTTGAAGAAGTCGCCGTGCATCGTGTAGCCGGGTCCGGAGGCCAGGCGCAGCCCCTGGGTGCTGCCCGAGACGGGGTAGCGCAGGACCTGGCGGAGCTTCGGGACCGGTACGGGGTGGCTGGCCGGGCAGCCGCCGTTCACCGGGTAGGACATGTGGCTCTTGTGGTCGGCGGAGTCCAGGTCCCGGCCGTTCCAGCACTGCGGGAAGTCGAGGTAGGACTCCAGCATGGAGCCGGCCGGGCAGGTGACGAAGTCCTTCGAGGGATTGACCTCGCCGTGGTGCAGACACGACCAGCGGGCCACGGAGGTGGGGTCGCCGACGCCGGTCGCCTTGGCGTTGCCCGCGACGACGCGCAGGCCCTGCGGGAAGGGGCGGATGCGCTGGATGACGTCGTCCCGCACGCCCTCGCCGAGGTAGTAGAAGGTGGTGCCGGTGGGCTCGACCGGCTGGTCGTTGCGGTACATCGTGGGCACCCAGTACGACGAGGTGTCGATGGCCGGGCTGCAGGTGGAGGACGATCCCAGCAGATCGGTGACCTTGGTGTGCGCGTTGGTCGCCCTGCTGCCGAAGAAGCTGTGCATGTGGGAGGCCCCGGGCAGGCCGGGGAGGACGATCGGGTCGTCCGGCAGTCTGTGGCTGTAGGGGCACTCGGCGAGGAACTCGGCGACGCGGACCACCTGTGCGCCCTGGGGCGCGGCCTTGATGTCGGTGGTCGCCGGTGCGCCGCCCGAGGTCTGACCGGTGTACACGGTGGCGAGCAGCAGGCCCAGTGCGGCCAGGGCGGTCGACCAGGCGCGGCGCCGCCGGGGGCGGTCCGAGGACGGGCGGGGGGAACTTCCGAGCACGGCACTCCTCCTTGAGGAAGTGGTGGGGGTGCTTCCCGGAACGGGTTCCGGACAGGGGTACGGGTTCCTGACAGGAGTGCCGGAACCGGTACCGGCACGGTCCGGAACCGGTTCCGGCCTTGGCGGGAGTGAACCGGGATGTCATGCAGCCGTCAATAGTTCTCGTACGGATCGGTACGTTCGGACGGCCGTCCGCCTTCAACTCTTCACGGCGCGGCCCGGCTTCGGCCCGCACCGGGCCGGCGTCCGCGGACACCGTGACCACGGAGGCGACCCGTGGCTCCAACGGCGCCCGGACCGTCAGGAGTTGACGGCACTCGGACAGCACTGTTTCACTCGGGCGTCGCACCGGAAAGGCTCCTGACCGGTGGCGACGTCCGGCACCGTGGACCGGCGGTCCCGTTCAGCGGAGGAATGCAATGCGTGTCACCATCGCGGACGTGGCCCGCATGGCCGGTGTGAGCAAGACGACCGTGTCGCGGGTGCTCAACACCGGCGCCGAGGTGGACCGTTCGACCGCCGCGCGCGTACGGGAGGTCATCGACCGGCTCGGCTACGTGCCGAGCTCGGGTGCCGTGGGCCTGGCCCGGGGGCAGAGCCGCACGGTCGGCATGCTGGTGCCGTCACTGACCTGGCCGTGGATGGGCGAGGTCGTCCAGGGAGTCGTCGACACGGTCGAGGCGGCCGGGTACGGGCTGCTGCTGTTCACCTGCAACCGGGGCGTCGACTCGGTCGAACGGTTCACCAGCCAGGTCTCCGCGGGCGCCTTCGACGGACTCCTCGTCGTGGAGCCGGAGAACACGCTGGACATGCTGACGGCGCTCCACCGCCGCGGGCTCCCCGTCGTGCTGATCGACGACCGCGGACGCCACCCGGAGTTCCCGTACGTGACCGCCGCGAACCACGAGGGCGGCGCCTCCGCCGCGCGCCATCTGCTGGCCGTGGGCCGGCACAGACCTCTCGTCCTCGCCGGCCCCCTGCGTTTCGGCTGCGTACGCGACCGCCTCGACGGGTTCCGCACGGTCTACGCCGAGCACGGGCACCCCCTCGATCCGGCGCTGGTCGTCGAGAGCGACTTCACCGAGGGCGACGCCGGGGCCGCCGTGCACCGACTGCTCGGCGAGGGGCGGGCCTTCGACGCCGTCTTCGCCCACAACGACCTCGCGGCCGTGGGCGCGATGGCCGCCCTGCGCGCGGCGGGCCTGCGGGTGCCCGAGGACGTCGCCGTCGTCGGCTTCGACGACATCCCGATGGCCCGGCTGACCCAGCCGTCGCTCACGACGGTCCGCCAGCCCATGCGGCAGATGGGCGAGACGGCGGCCCGCATGCTGCTGGCGCGGCTGGCCGGTGAACGGTCCGGCGACCCGCACGCCGTGCTGGAGACGACGGTCGTGGTCCGCCGGTCGACGGCCGGCGATCAGGGGTGTGCCTAGTGCTGTGACCTGTTCAGGCCCGCGACCTGTGCCGCCGTGTGCTCCAGCAGCATCTCCAGGACGGCCGGGTAGGCGCTGTGCGGCATGCGGTCGGTCAGCAGCCGGGCGGTGGCCGCGATGTGGGGGTGGGACGCCGCCGGGAGCCGGGCGTACGTGGTGGCCCACACTCCCTCGTCCCCGGTGCGGGCCTCGTCCGTCAGCGCCAGCGCTCCGGCGTCGAGGGCCGCGAAGGCCAGGCTCTGGTCGATGAACGCGTGGTAGATCAGGACCGCGGTGCCGTCCGGCAGCCCCGTGCCGCGCAGGATGCCGAGGATCGTCTCGTCCACCGCGATCTCGCGCGGCCGCCCGGTCACCCGGCTGGCGGTGAGCACGGCGGCCTGCGGGTGGGCGAGGTAGGAGGAGTGGACGGCGAGTCCGAGGGCACGCAGGTCCGCCCTCCATTCACCGGTGGCCGTCCAGCCGTCCAGGGCGCGGCCCATCAGCTCGTCGCCGATCGCCCGCGTCAGGTCGTCCATGCCCGTGAAGTAGCGGTACAGGGTGCTGGCGTCCGCGCCCAGCGCGAGGCCGAGGCGCCGTGCGGTGAGTCCGGCGCCGCCGTGCTCGCGCAGCAGGCGCAGCGCGGTCCGCACGATCAGCTCCTCGGAGAGCACGGTGCCCTGCCGTGTCGGGCGGCGCCTGCGGCGCGCTCCCTCCGGCACCACCTGTTTCGGCATTCCCGTCCTCCCCGGCCGTCACCGCGAAGCGGCCGGCACCGCGGCCGCTCCTTATGCCAACACCGTTGACTCTACCTGCCGCCGTCCCGTTGCATCGGAGCACCCGGGAGGCGCCGTCTCCCACGATCAGGAAAGGTGTCCGGCATGCGCGTACTTCTCGTGGGTGCGGGGGGCGTCGGAACCGCCGTCACCCGGATCGCGGCCCGCAGGGACTTTCTGGCCCGGATGGTGGTGGCCGACTACGACCTCTCCCGGGCCGAGGCCGCCGTGGCCGCCCTGGACGACCGGGGCGGCCGGTTCGTCGCCCGGCAGGTGGACGCCTCCGACCGGGAGGGGGTGCGCCGGATGCTCCTGGAGCACGAGTGCGACGTCCTGCTCAACGCGACCGACCCGCGTTTCGTGATGCCGTTGTTCGAGGCGGCGCTGGCGAGCGGTGTCCACTACCTCGACATGGCGATGTCGCTGTCCGTTCCGCACGCCCTGCGGCCGTACGAGGAGTGCGGTGTGAAGCTCGGTGACGAGCAGTTCCAGCTGGGCGACCGCTGGGCGGAGTCGGGGCGGGTGGCGCTGGTCGGCATGGGGGTGGAGCCGGGGCTGTCGGACGTGTTCGCCCGCTACGCGGCGGACGAGCTGTTCGACGAGATCGAGGAGATCGGTGTCCGTGACGGAGCCGATCTGAGCGTGGCGGGGTACGACTTCGCGCCCTCCTTCAGCATCTGGACGACGATCGAGGAGTGCCTCAACCCGCCCGTGGTCTACGAGCGGGACCGCGGCTGGTTCACCACGGCGCCGTTCAGCGAGCCGGAGGTCTTCGACTTCCCCGAGGGGATCGGTCCGGTGGAGTGCGTGAACGTCGAGCACGAGGAGGTGCTGCTGATCCCCCGCTGGGTGGACGCGCGCCGGGTGACGTTCAAGTACGGGCTGGGCGACGCGTTCATCGCCCGGCTGAAGGCGCTGCACGAGCTGGGCCTGGACTCCACGGCCAGGGTCACCGTCCCCGGCGAGGACGGGCCGGTCGCCGTCTCGCCGCGCGACGTGGTCGCGGCCTGTCTGCCCGACCCGGCTACTCTCGGCGACCGGATGACCGGCAAGACCTGTGCGGGCACCTGGGTGAAGGGCACACGGGACGGGGAGGCCCGTGAGGTGTACCTGTACCACGTGGTCGACAACGAGTGGTCGATGCGCGAGTACGGCTCCCAGGCCGTCGTGTGGCAGACCGCGGTCAACCCCGTCGTCGCCCTCGAACTCCTCGCCACGGGAGCGTGGAGCGGCCGCGGCGTCCTCGGCCCCGAGGCGTTCCCGCCCCGCCCCTTCCTCGATCTGCTGACGGAGTACGGGTCTCCCTGGGGCCTGCGCGAACAGGGCTGACCGGCGTCCGGGCCCGACCGGCCGTCCCCGGGCGCCCCGCGGCCGGGTCGTCGGGCTCCCTTACGCGGGGCTCCCCGCGGGGTGGTCCGGCAGCGGGGTCAGCAACCGGGTGCGCAGATGGTCCAGGACCTGCTCCAGTGCCTGGCGCGTGGGGTGGCCGGGTTCGTCGACGAGGTGCTCGGTGACCGTGGAGTGCGGTGCGGTGAACGCGTCCGGGTTCGCCGTGCTGTCGTCGAGCTCGATCCCGACGAACGCCTCGCCGAGCTTCTCCCGCAGCAGCGCGAAGCGTTCGCCGGGGACGAGCCGGTCGCCGCGGAAGCGCAGGCCGAGGACGGTCAGTCCGGCCTCGCAGCGCTGCTGGACGGTGCGCAGGTCGGCCGGGGAGATGTCCAGGGAGCGGCGGTTGCGCGCGGAGACGGCCAGCGGCAGGGACGGCTGGCAGAGCACGGGGGCGAGGAGCCGTTCGTCGGTGGCCATGGCGAGGGCGTAACCGCCGGTGAAGCACATGCCGACGGCGCCGACGCCCGGGCCGCCGCACCGCTCGTGCTCATGGACCGCGAGGGCGCGCAGCCAGGTGACGACGGGAGAGGTCCGGCCCGCCGCGAGGACGGTGAACTCCCTGCTGACACAGATGCGGGCGCCGGCGCGCAGACCCGTCACGGCGGTGCCGGCCCATCCGTGTGCCGCGGGGTCGGGATCGCGTCCCGCGACGCCGAACAGGTCGGGCAGGACCACCGTGCAGCCGATGTCGCGGACCCGGCGCGCGAACCGGGCGACCTTCGGGGTGATGCCGGGGATCTCGGCCATGACGATCACGGCCGGGCCCCGCCCGGACCGCAGCACCGTGTGCGCGCGGCCGCCGTGGGTGAACCGCTCCCTGGTGAAGTCCGCGAGTGCGTCGTCGGCCACGGGTCCTCCTGGCTCCGGCGGGCCCCGGTCGTGCGGGCCCGTTCCTGTCCTGGTCCTGGTTCTTTCCCTGTCCGCGGTCCGGTCCTGCGTCCGGACCGCGGAGCAGATCCTACTGTCAGGTAACTACCGGGGGAGCCGGTTTCGCCAGGACCGCCGGACGGCCGCGGAACGGAGTGTCGGAGGGCTGGGTCATACTGAGGCGCCGTAGATCTAGGGGGACGTTCAGCGCATGGAGCAGTGGTCGGTCGGTGCGGGTCTCCCCGTGCACATCGGCGGGTACGCCGTCGAGCGGGAGCTGGGCGCCGGGGGCATGGGCACCGTCTATCTGGCACGCTCGCGCGGCGGACGCGCGGTGGCCGTGAAGGTGGCACGCCCGGACCTCGCCGCCGACCCGCACTTCCGGGAGCGGTTCCGCGCCGAGGTGGAGGCCGCGCGCCGCGTCGGCGGCTTCCACACGGCCCCCGTGGTGGACGCCGACCCCGAGGCGTCGTCGCCCTGGCTGGCCACGGCGTACGTGGCGGGACCGACCCTGGCGGCGCTGCTGGAGGACGAGGGGCCGATGCCCGAGGCGCGGCTGCGGCAGCTGGGCGCGGCGCTCGCCGAGGCACTGGCGGCGATCCACGGCTGCGGCCTGGTGCACCGGGACCTCAAGCCCGGGAACATCGTCATGGCCGCGGACGGTCCCCGGGTCCTGGACTTCGGGATCGCGCGGGCCCTGGAGTCCAGCCGGATGACGGCCACCGGAACGGCCTTCGGGACGCCGGGGTTCCTGGCTCCGGAACAGGCGCTCGGGCAGGAGGTCGCCGGTGCGGCCGACGTGTTCGCGCTGGGCGCCGTGCTCGTGGCGGCGGCGGGCGGCAGCGCGTTCGGCGGGGGCACGCCGATCGGCCTGATGTACCGCTCGGTGCACGAGCCGCCGGATCTGTCGGCGGTGCCGGAGGGTCTGCGGCCGGTGGTGGAGTCCTGCCTGGCCAAGGATCCGGGTGAACGGCCGACGCCCGAGCATCTGCTGGACCTGTTCGCGCCACGCTCGGCGGAGTACTCCCCCACGGTGGCGATCCCTCCGCCGCCGGCCTACCGGCCGTCCCTCTCCGTGCCCCTGCACCAGGCCCCGACGGCTCCTGCCCTCCCGGGCCGTCCGTCGCCCGACACCGACGTCTCCTTCGTCGCGGCCGACGCCGGGAACTCGCTCCTGATCGACTCCGCGGGCGTCGCGCTCGGCACGGAGTCGGGATATGTGCACCTCGTCTGGCAGGACATCACCCGGGTCGAGTACGCGGCCGAGGGCTCCAAGCAGCTCAGGGTCGCCGTCCACCTCCGTGACGGCACCTTCCACCCCTGCCTGGTCGGCGCCCGCAGACGGTCCCTTCTGCAGGAATGGCTGGAGGATCTGCCCCTGATCCTGGAGTGCTTCGTCTGACCGGCGCGCGCCGGTCGGACGCGGCGCCACCTGGCTCAGACGCGGCGCCACCTGGCCTGGCCGAGGGAGAACACGCCGAAGAGCACGAGCGAGAGCGCCACGGCGAGCAGCAGCCAGGGTCCGGCCGGGGTGTGGGCGAAGGACCGGATCACGTCGTCCATGCCCTTGGCCTCGGCCGGGTCGAACGCGACGGCCGCCTTCAGCCCGAAGAAGCCGACCGCGGCGATGACGAGCCCCCGGCCGACGCCGCCCGCGACGCCGGTGACGTCCATGAGGCGGCGCTGGTGCCGTGACATGCGCGCCCAGGTCAGATGCTCGCGGTACTTGCGCAGGACGGCCCGGCTCGCCATCCACACACCCGCGCCGAGGACACCGGCGGCCAGCGCCCCGACCCACCACGGTCCGCCGGGAAGCCCGAGCAGCCGGCCGGTGACGTCCTGGCTCTGCCGGTCGGTCGAGCCCGCGCCGCTGCCCCGGTCGCCCGTCGCGAAGGACAGCACGAGGAAGGAGCTCACACCGTAGAAGACGGACCGGGCTCCTGCCGTCAGGCGCTTCGCGGGCTTGTGGCCCTTCGGTCCCGCGGCGCCGAAGAGGGCCTCCGACAGCCGCCACAGCGCCATCCCGGCCAGCCCCGCGCCCAGGGCCCACAGCAGCGCGCCTCCGAACGGCGTCGAGGCGACGTCCGCCAGCGCTCCGCCCCGGTCGGCCTGCTCCTTCGTGCCCGTCAGGCCGACCCGTACGGCCAGCGCTCCGACGAGCAGATACAGCACGCCGCGCGCCACGAACCCCGCGCGGGCACCCGCCCGCACGGCGTCGCCCTTCGCCGCCCGTCCCGCCACCGCCGTGGACGCCCCGGTCGTGGTCATGTGCCGTCACCCCTCTCCAGTCCGGCCGGCCGGGTCTCTCCGCTCTCGTCGGCCGGATCCCCCGCTCGGTCCCCCAGGGCTGAACATGTGCCCGCCGTACGCGCGAGCACGCGTCCCGCTGCCGTGAGAGAGTCGGATGAGGTGCCGGAGCCGGGGGGCCCGCAGGCTCCGGGCAACGCTCTGCGGCTGGGAGAGGATGCGGTATGTCCGAGGCGAACGAAGCGGACCGGGCCGACCAGGCGCTCAAGGCCAAACACCGCGCGATGTGGGCGCTGGGCGACTATCCCCGCGTGGCCGAGCAGGTCGTCGCGGAGCTGGGCGGCGAACTGGTACGGCAGACCGGCATCCGCCCGGGCGACCGGGTGCTCGACATCGCGGCCGGCTCCGGGAACGCGGCCGTTCCCGCCGCGCTCCTCGGGGCCGACGTGGTGGCCGGCGACCTCACCCCCGAACTGCTGGAGGCCGGACGCCGGCTCGCCGAGGAGCGCGGTGCCCGACTCGAATGGCGCGAGGCGGACGCGGAGGCACTGCCCTTCGCGGACGGCGAGTTCGACACCGTGATGTCGTGCGTCGGGGTCATGTTCGCCCCGCACCACCAGCGCACCGCCGACGAACTGGTCCGCGTCTGCCGCCCCGGTGGTGTCGTCGGGCTGATCAACTGGACGCCGGAGGGGTTCATCGGGCAGATGTTCTCCGCCATGCGCCCCTACGCTCCCCCGCCGCCGCCCGGCGCCCAGCCGCCGCCGCTGTGGGGCGACCCCGAGCATGTGTCCGAGCTGCTCGGCGACCGCGTCACGGACCTGGACGCACGGCGGCAGACGGTCCGCGTCGACCGGTTCGCCGCTCCCGAGGACTTCCGTGAGTACTTCAAGACCTGCTACGGGCCCACGATCGCCGTGTACCGGTTCATCGCCGACGACCCGGACAAGGTCGGTGCGCTGGACACGGCCCTCGCGGAACTGGCCGCCAAGCATCTGGCCGACGGGGTGATGGAGTGGGAGTACCTGCTGGTCACCGCCCGCAGGAGCGACGCGTAGCGGGCGGCCCGCCGTCCGTGGCGGCCCGCCGGGGGCAGGGGCCCTCGGCGGGCCCCTGCCCCCCGGGCCGCACCGGCGTCGCGGCCGGTGCGACCCGGGCGCGTCACGCGTCAGACGCGGGGCAGCGGCGTCGCACGGAAGAGACCCTCGGGGTCGTAGGCGCGCTTCGCGGCCAGCAGGCGGTCCCGGTTGGGGCCGTAGGCGTGGGAGATCTGGTCCTGTTCGTCCGCCGCGAGGAGGTTGACGTATCCGCCGGTCAGCGCCTCGGAGGCCAGGGCGTCGGACCGGGCGCGGGCCCAGCCGCGGTGCAGTGCGGCGTCGTCGCCCGGCTGCCAGGCGGCGACGTTCTCGACGAGCATGTGCGGCGTGCGCATCGCGAAGGCGGTGTCACCGACGGGCACCCGCGCGGCGGCACCGTGCAGGACGTGCGTGTAGATCGCGGACATGGGCGAGGTCAGCGAGTCCCCGCCGGCGACGAGGGCGTCGACCACTCCGTCCGTGAGGCCCGGGACGCTGCGGGGGCGGACCTCGACATGGCGGCCCGCCGGGGCCATGGTGTCCGTGCCGGCGAGCGTCTCGGTCATCCGCGTCGGCCCCACCTGCGCCATGACGGGATCGCCCAGCCGGGTGAAGGGGTCGACGGCCGCGCGACCGGTGTCGGCGTCACCGCACCAGGTCGGCGCGACGTACACGAGCGGCGTACCGGCCGGCCCGGTGAAGACCCCGCAGGTCACCGTCAACTCGTCCGGTACCTCCGGCAGTTGCTCACCGAGCGCCTTCAGGACCGGACTGGCCTGCTCCCAGGGGTAGAGAATCGTTCCGGCAAGCACGGTCGGGTCGGCGACCCCGCCGGACAGCGGATGCACGCGCACCCGTACCGAGGTCACCACGCCGAAGTTCCCGCCGCCGCCGCGCAGGGCCCACAGCAGCTCGGGCTCGTGCTCGGCGTCGGCCGTGACCGCGCTCCCGTCGGCGAGGACGAGGTCGACGGCCACCACGTTGTCGATGCCGAGGCCGAACCGGCCGCCCAGCGGCCCGTATCCACCGGCGAGGGTGAAGCCGACGATCCCGACGGAGCCGGAGGTGCCGGTCACCGCGATCCGGCCCGCCGCCTCGGCCGCCCGTGCCACGTCCATGGCCCTGGCGCCGCCCTGGACGTCGGCCACCCCGGCGTCCTCGTCGACGGTGACCCGCCGCATGGCGCTCAGGTCGAGCACCAGACCGCCGTCGGCTATCGCGGCCCCCGTCCATCCGTGACCGCCGCCCCGCACCGACAGGGGTACCCCGAACTCACGCGCGGCCGTGACACCCGCCTGGACGTCGCTCACGTCGGCGCAGTGCAGGACGGCCCCCGGCCGGCTCTCCACCGCGCCGTTCCACAGGGCGCGGGACGCCTCGTACTGCGGCCCGGACGTCACGACCCGCCCGGGGGCCGTCACCTGCCGCAGATGATCGGCGAGTTGATCGCTCTGGCTCCTAGCAGTCATGGCCACCCCTCGGAGAATCTCGCCGCCGGACCCGCCCGCAGCGTCCTTGTAGCCGCAGCGTAGGAACTCCGCTGAGCTGCGAGAAGCCGGGGAGGCCGAACCGGGCGAGACTTTGGGGGGTGAGGCCGTCTCAGAGGCCGAACTCCTGCGGCGACAGCCCGAGTGCGGCACACGCCTCACGCAGGACCTGCTCCTCGGCCGGTGCCACATAGCCGTCGGCGCCCGCGACGACGAAGCCCGTCTGCACGACCGCGCGCGCCTCCGTCGGCTTCTTCGCCGCCTTGGCGATCTCCTGGAGGGCCGCTCTCTTGCCCTGCGGGAAGTCGAAGGACAGCTGGTCGACATGCTGGTTGAAGCGCTGACGCAGCTGGTCCGGCGGGAAGTTGGCCAGGACGTCGTTGTTCAGGATCAGCGACTCCACGTGCTGCCGCTCGGTCGGGTCGACATGTCCGTCGGCCGCCGCGACCAGGGCGCACACGGCCATGCTGGCGTCGCGGAAGGCACCGCTCTTCAGCTCCGCCTTCAGGGAGGTGAGCTGCGACTTGAGCGTGCTCACCAACTGGGCTCTGGAGCCTCTGCCGGAACCGGAACCCATGGCGCCGTGACCACCCTGTCCGCCGTGGCCGCCCTGGGGGCCGGCGCCCCGTGCGCCCTGGGCCTGCTGCTGCAGGCTCTTGGCCTGGTCCTTGATCCGGTCCCACATCGCCATACCAGCCACCTCGGCCTCTGCCGTCTCGTTCCGCCGTCATCGTGGGAACGGCCGCCCGCACCGTGAAGTTCCCCGCCGGATCCCCGTCACCCGCCGGCGCCCCGCACCGCACCGGTCCTCACGGCCGGGGCCCGGGGCCCGGGGCCCGGCCGTCCGCCCCGGGAGCGGGCCCCTCACCATCCGGCCCACGCGCGTTGCCGACCCCCGGCCGCCGGGTGAGGCTGAGCGGTGAGAGCAGTTCCCTTCTCACCAGGAGATACCCATGCGCATCATCGCTTCAGCCGTCCTGGCCGCCACCGTCGTGTTCGGCGGAGCCGGTTCGGCACTGGCCGCCGACGATCCCGAGACGGTCGGGGCGGCCGCCAACTCCCCGGGCATCCTGAGCGGCAACGTCGTCCAGATTCCGATCGACGTCCTGCTCAACGCCTGCGGCAACAGCATCAACCTCGTCGGCCTGCTCAACCCGACCGCCGGCAACGTCTGCGTGAACGCCAACGACTGACCGACGTCCGTGCGGGAGCAGCGACGCTGCACCCCCGGTCGGCAGTGACGCACTCGGACGTGCGTGTCGCCCCGGCCCGCCTGTGAGCCGGGCGGGGCGACCCCCCTTCCCTCCCGGCCCCCCTTCCCTCCCGGCCCTCCTGCCCCCGGCCCGCCTGCCCGTCAGGGCCGGTGGACGCCGTACCGGCCGAAGCCGGCCGCGCACGTGCGGGGGGTCCGTGCGCTCGGCCGTCGCGGTGGGCGTCGATGCCCCGGCCGACAGGTCCTCGGTGAGCGCGTGCTCCCGGTGACCGCCCGGCAGCGTCCCCTTCGCCACGGTCCGCCCGCCGACGGCGACGGACCGGCGCACCCCGGCGTCGCGGTCACCCTCCAGGAGCAGTGAGTGCTCCCCGCGGTTCCCCGCTGTGCTTCTCCGCCGCGGGAACGCACACGGTCCGCACTTCTTCGCCCGCGGGAACGCTCCGGCGGTGCCCCGTCGTCCGGCACACGGCTTCACAGCCCGTCGCCCTCCGCGGCCGACGGCTCCCTGCGTTTCGTCTCCGGACTTCTGACCGTGGGTCAGGGGGAGGAGACGACAGCGCCATCGCCCGGAACAGGACCCCGCGGTGTCCACGCACCCGACGCCGCGAGCAGCCGGGCCACGGTGGGGACCCCCTCGCCGACGTCGGGCAGGTCCTCGCGTCCGGACCGCTCGACCGTGCCGGAGCCGATGAACGACGCCCGCGGGTTCCGGGGATCCGGCAGCCCCTGGAGGCCGTTGACCACAGCGGTCACTGCGGCCCCTCGTCGCCCGGCAGCCTCACCGGAAGCACCCGGGCCTCGTCCGCGGACACGCCCGACACGTGCACCGTGGTGCCGTCCGGGCGGCATCCGTACGGGGCGGCTCAGTGCCGCACCTTGACCTTGCTGACCGCCGCCACGCCGAGCCCGGCGAGTGCGATCTGGATGAGCCACTCGACCCAGTCGACACCGTCGGTGTCGGCCACGCCGAGACCGGAGGCGACGGCCGTGCCGATGAGCGCGGCGACGATGCCGATCGCGATGGTCCACAGGACGCCGATCCGCTGGCGCCCGGGGACGACGAGCCTGCCGAGGACACCGATCACGACGCCGATGACGATGGCGCTGATCAAGCCTGATATCTCCATGACTGCTCCACCGCTCCTCACTCGTCGGGGACGTACGAGTGCCCGTTCGAGCGACATTCAGTCGGGAGTGGACCTGTTCTCACTCGTTCGCGTGAAAGGCGGGCCCGGGGGTCCGGGTCGTCGCATGGGCCCGGCGGCCCGGGGGAGGTCTCCTTCGGCGCTCTCCGTGCGCGCGACGAAGGGAACGGAACATGAACGATGTCGTTTTCGTCGCCGACTTCACCTCGGCCCACCAGTGGGTGGCCGGGCGGTCCTGGGCCTATCCGAACGGCGGCCCCACCAATCCCCGGGACGACAAACTCGACCACCTGACCGCGGACCCGGCCTACTCCCGTACCGGAACCTTCCGTGCCACCCGCCGGACCGACGGCTTCTGGGACGCGGGGCTGCTCACCACCGAAGGCAGCGCCCAGGGCTTCATGGTGCGCACCGGCGACACGCTCGAGGCCCGGGTGCGCCTGCCCGTCGGGGTCGGCGCCTGGCCTGCCGTCTGGACCTGGCGGGACGGGGGCAACGAGGTCGATGTGTTCGAGTACCACCCGGACAACCCCGATCTGCTGGAGCTCACCAACCATGTCCGCCGGTCGGGGCGTTACATCCGGGACGCCGCCGTCCGGCCCGGCGCCGTCGTCGACCTGAGTGCCCAGTTCGGCAGACGCAGCGTGGTCTGGAGGCTGAACGGCCGTGAGATCTTCGCCGACCGTCTCGGCGTCGGGGCGGACTGGCGGGCCTACCTCATCGTCAACCTGTCGGTGTGCGCGGGCCGTTACCACCCCCGGCCCGACGCCGCCGCGAAGGAGCTGTCGTACGAGGTGCGGAGCCTTGTCGTGCGCAGGGGGTGGTGAAGCAGGTTCGCGATCACGGGCCGCGCGGCCTTCCCGGGGGCTCATGAAGCGGGCGACGAGCGACGACGCCGCGCAGGTGCGGGGGTTCGCGGAGCGGCGTCGGCCAGGAACCCGGTGCGTCCGGGGAGGCGTTCGCCGGGTGACGGCCGCCCGGCGGCGGCCGAGGCCGGTGGCGGGGACGGCCGTCAGGGAGAGCCGGTGCACAGCACCGGGACCCGCTGGACGGCGTTGTTCGCGAACCCGCCCCGGTTCCATGCCTGTTCGACGGGCTGGACGTTGCCCGCCGCATCACGGGCGCGGGCGCACAGGACGTGCTCGCCGGGCACGGCCGTCCAGGTGTGCGACCAGCGGCGCCAGGCCCAGCGGTGTCCGTGCTCCGGTTCGAGCCCGGCCGGCTGCCAGGTCGCGCCGTCGTCCGTGCTCACCTCCACCCCCGTCACGGGGGCGCGTCCCGACCACGCCCGCCCTTCGAGCGTGACCGTGCCGGGCGCGACGAACCGGGTCCGGGACATGAAGTCCGGGAAGCCGGGCGGGACCATCAGCGCGCGGGGAGCGATACGGGTGACCGGTTCGCCCTCGTCCCCGGGCTCCTGCCTGATCCGGTAGGCCACGGACTGCTGGAAGCCGGTGAAGGGCGTGTCGGCGACGGTGATCTCGCGCAGCCACTTCACGTGCGCCATGCCGTACCAGCCGGGTACCACGAGACGCAGCGGACTGCCGTGCTGGGGAGGCAGCGGCATGCCGTTCATCGCGTAGGCCACCAGCACCTCGGGGTCGTCACCGGTGGCGACGCCGAGCGGAAGGCTTCGCCGGTAGTCCTGCTCCTTGCCCCGCTCGACGCCGTGGTCCGCGCCGGTGAACACGACGTCGACGGCGTCGGACCGCACCCCGGCCTCGTCGAGGAGCACACGCAGCGGCACTCCCGTCCAGTCGGCCGTGCCCGCGGCCTCGACCAGCCAGGGCTGGCTCACCGGCCGTGGGGTCAGCAGGGCCCTGCCGTTGCCGGCGCACTCCAGGGTGACCCGTGCGGTGACCGCCGGGTAGCCGCGCAGCCGCGCCGGAGACAGGCTCAGGGAGCGGTGCACGCGTCCGCCGACCATGAGGCGCCAGGCGGTCTCGTCCGGCACGTAGGGGATGTCGTAGTGCGTCAGGACGTAGTGCAGCCCGGGCGGGGTGAGGTCGTGGCGCAGGGCCTCCAGCGGCAGGCCGTGATTGCGTGCGGCCAGGCCCAGCTCGTCCCGGCCCAGCCCCTCGTCCGGCCCGGCGAGCCGGGCGGGCGTGCTCACCTCGGCGATCCGCCGTCCCATGCCACGATTGTCGCCCGCGTTCCCCGCCTGCGCCTGCGGCGACCGGCGCCCGGCGACCGGCGACCGGCCGGGTCAGGGCCCCACGACCTCCAGCGAGACCCACAGGGCGAGGGTCGAGGCGAGCAGGGCGGCGGGGACGGTGAGCAGGCCGAGGAGGGTGAACTCCCTCAGCTCGACGTCGTGGTCGTGGTGGTGGGCGATGCGCCGCCACAGCAGGGTGGCCAGCGAGCCCGCGTAGGTGAGGTTGGGGCCGATGTTCACGCCCAGGAGGACCGCCAGGACCGCGCCGGGTCCGGACGGCGCGGCCAGGGGGACGAGGGCGAGGACGGCGGGCAGGTTGTTGATCAGGTTCGCGAGGAGCGCGGCGAGGGCGGCGGTGCCGAGCAGCGCGGGCAGCGAGGCCCCGTCCGGCACGACACGGCCGAGGGCGTCCCCGAGGCCGTTGTCGATCACGGCCCGTACGACGATGCCGAGGGCGAGGACGAAGGCGAGGAACGGCACGGACGCCGAGCGGAGGATCGCAGCCGGGGTGGTGTGGCGGCGCAGCAGGGCCCGTACGGCCATGACGGCCGCGCCCGCCGCCGCGGCCCAGGCCGGGTCGACGCCGAGCGCCGAGGCCACCGCGAACCCCGCCAGCGTCGCCGCCACCGTCACCAGGGCGAACAGCGGCAGCTCCGGAGGCTCCTCCGGCTGGGCGGGTTCGGTCGGGGCGTCCAGGTCGGCCGCGAAGAAGCGGCGCAGGACGGCGTACTCGACAGCGATCGCGGCCAGCCACGGCAGCAGCATCAGCGCCGCGAAGCGGGTGAAGGTGAGCCCGGTGGCGGTGAACGCGAGCAGGTTCGTCAGGTTCGACACGGGCAGCAGCAGGGAGGCCGTGTTCGACAGATGGGCGCTCGCGTAGACGTGCGGCTTGGGCCGGGTGCCCATGCGGGCGGCGGTGGCGAAGACCACCGGGGTCAGCAGGACCACCGTGGCGTCCAGGCTCAGCGCGGCCGTGATCGCGGAGGCCAGGGCGAAGACCGCGCCGAGCAGCCGGCGCGGCCGCCGGTGCGCCCAGCGGGCCATCCAGGTTCCGCAGGCGTGGAAGAGTCCCTCGTCGTCGCAGAGCTTGGCGAGGACCAGGATCGCCGCGAGGAAGCCGATCACCGGGCCGAGCCGGGCGGCCTCCTCCCGGACGTCCTCCAGCGGGATCGCCCCCGTGAGGATCACGAGGGCGGCGGCGGGCACCGCGAAGGCGGCCTCCGGCCGGCCGAAGGGGCGGACGACGGCACACACCAGCACCACGACCAGCGCGGCGACGGAAACGGACTCGAGCAGCACGTCCTCCATGATCCGGGCCCCGGCCCGGCCCGGATCACCGCCCCCCTCGCAGGACCGCTCCGGGGGCCGCCGCGGACGTCTCAGCGGCGGCTGCGGACCAGCAGATGGAGGAAGTACGGCGTGCCGATCACGGCGGTCGTCATGCCGGCGCCGAGCTGGGCGGGCGCGATCACGGTACGGCCCAGCAGGTCCGCGGCGCACACCAGCGCGGCACCGAGCAGCAGGGCGACGGGGACCACCCGGGCGTGGCGGCGGCCGACGAGGGCCCGCGCGGCGTGCGGGGCGACCAGTCCCACGAAGCCGATGGTGCCGGCGGCCGCGACGGCGGTGGCGCTCAGCAGCACGCCCAGGGCGAGGAAGCCGAGGCGTCCCCGCGCCAGGTCCAGTCCCAGCAGCCTCGGCGTGTCCTCGTCGAGCGACACCAGGTCCAGCTCGGTGCGCCGCAGCATCGCGACGGCCGTGCCCACGGCGAGGACGCCCGCGAGCGGGGCGACGTCCGGCAGGGTCCGCCCGTAGGTGGAGCCGGACAGCCAGGTGAGGGCCTTGACCGCGTTGAACGGGTCGGTGAGGACGATCAGCAGGCTGATCAGGGCGGTCGTGGCGGTGGCGACCCCGATGCCGACGAGGACGAGCCGGTTCTGCTGGAACCCGCCCCGCGCGGCCAGTCCGAAGACGACGACGGAACTGATCGCGGCGCCCGCGAACGCCGCGCCCGCGAGGCTCCACGCCCCGGCCAGGGGCACGGTCGTCACCATGAGGACGGCACCGAGGGCGGCGCCGCCGGACACGCCGAGGACGGCGGGCTCGGCGAGCGGGTTGCGGGTCACGGCCTGGATGAGCGTGCCGGCCAGGGCGAGTGCCGCGCCCGCGGACAGCGCCGCGAGGACCCGGGGCACCCGGGTGTCGAGCACGAAGGACACGGTCCGGCCCGCCCGGCCCTGCGCCCAGTTCACGACGTCGCCCAGCAGCAGCTTGGTGTCGCCCAGCAGCACCGCGGCGAGCGTCACACCGACGACCACCGCCACCAGGACGGCCGTGGTGGTCAGGAAGACGGCGCGGCTGCGGATGCGGATCCGGTCGGGTGCGGCGGCGGACGCGGTGTCCTTGAGCCGGACGGCCATGACGACCATGAACACGGCGCCGACGAGGCTGGTGACGACACCGGTCGGCACGGCGACGGCCAGGTCGGCCGGGACGGCGGCCCGCAGCAGGACGTCCGAGCCGAGCACCAGCGCGGCGCCGGTGAGGGCCGCGGCCGGCAGGCGGGCCCGGGACCGGGCGAAGGCATGGAACCTGCGGCTGAGGGGGCGCACCAGGGCCGGGGCGCACAGGCCGACGAAGCCGATCGGTCCGGCGAGGGTGACCGCCGCCGAGGACAGCAGCGCCGCGAGGACGACCGCCGTGATCCGGGTGGCGCGGACCGGCACGCCGAGACCGCGGGCGGCGTCGTCGCCGAGGGCGAGCGCGTCCACCCTGCGGGCGGCCAGCAGCAGACCGAGCAGGCCGACGAGACCGAGGGGCGCCATCCGGAGCACGCCGTCGAACCCGCTCTGGGCGATGCTGCCCTGGTTCCACCGGTAGAGGCCGTGGGTCTCCTCGGGAAAGAGCAGCAGCAGTCCCTCGGTGACGGCGGTGAGGCCGAGCGCGAGGGCGGTGCCGGCGAGCACGAGGCGTACGGTGCCCGCGCCGAGGCCGGACAGGCCCAGCACGACGGCCGCGGCGGCGAGGCTGCCGAGGAGCGCGACGCCGGAGGAGGCGAGGAGGGGCAGCGAGACCCCGGTGACGGCGACCAGGCCGAGGGCCAGGTAGGAGCCGGCGTTGACGGCGAGGGTGTCGGGCGCGGCGAGCACGTTGCGGCTGACGGCCTGGAGGGCGGCGCCCGCCGCGCCGAGCATGGCACCGACGAGGAGGCCCGCAGTCATGCGCGGGAGCCGGGAGGCGACGACGACGGAGGCGTCGGCCGCGTCGGCGCGGCCGGTGAGGGCCTTGAGGACCTCGTCCGGGCCGACGGCGGCCGTGCCCTGGGTGATGTCGGCGACCGCGAGGACGGCGACCAGCAGGACGAGCGCGGCCGTCACCGCGGCCGCGCCCGTCCGGGTCGGGGCCGCCGGCGGACGGGTGGCGGGGGTGGTGGCGGTGACGGCCATGCTGTTACTTCGTCAGCTCCGAGACGACGGAGTCGATGTAGCGGCTCATCGACTCGGGGCCGCCGAACATCCAGATGCCGTCGGGAAGCCGGTGGACGTTGCCCTTCTTCACGAACGGCAGCGAGGTCCACACCTTGTCCTTGGCGAGGGCGCCGGTGAAGGGGGTGCTGCCCTTGTCGCCGTCGTTGCCTATGTAGGCGAAGCGGACGTCGTCGCCGAGCCGGGTGAGGCCCTCGACGTCGGTGGTGCCGAGGCCGTACGCCTCGTCGCCCTTGACCTTCCAGTCGTTCTTCAGGCCGAGCTTCTCGTTGACCGCGCCGATGAGCGAGCCACTGGTGTAGGGCCTGATGGACACCTGGTTGGAGACGTCGTAGCCGTCGGCGAAGGCGTACTTCGCGCCGGCGAGGCCGGCGTCCGCGAGGGCCTTCCTGCCCTCGGCGAGCTTCGTGTCGAAGTCCTTCTTGATCTTCTCGGCCCGCTCGGTGGTGCCGGTGGCCTTCGCGAGCAGGTCGAGGTTCTCCGTCATCTGCCCGAGCGGGTCGGCGGCGTCGGCGGAGCGCACCTCCACGACCGGGGCGACGGCGCGCAGTTGCTTGACGGCGGCCGGCGGGAGGTCGGTGCTGGCGACGATGAGGTCCGGGGCGAGGGAGGCGATCGTGTCCATGCTGGGCTCGCCGCGGGTGCCGATGTCCTTGGGCTCGTTCTTGAGCGGAACGGCCTGGTCCCAGGTGGTGTAGCCCTTGACGTCGGCGACGCCGACCGGGTCGACGCCCAGCGAGACCAGCAGCTCGACCTCGTGCCACTCGGTGCCGACGACCTTCTTGGCCGGGCCGGGGAGTTCGACCTTCGCGCCGGAGGCGTCGGTGAGGGTGACGGCCCGGGAGGCGGGGGGCTCGGCCTTGGCGTCGGCGGCGGGCTCGGTGGTCCCGCAGGCGGTCAGGGTGAGGGCCGCGGCGGTGGCGGCCGCCGCGGTGAGGAGGAGGCGTCTCATGAGAAGGTGCCGAGCCTTTCGCTTCGCTTGTGGTGCCGGCCGATCGCGCGGGTGCGCAGCCGGCCCGTGAGGGGGTCGGTGCCGACCTCGATGCGGATGCCGTAGGTGCCGGTCAGCCGCTCGGCGGTCAGGACGTCCTCGGGCGGGCCGTCGGCGACGATCCGGCCCGCGTGCAGCAGCACGGTCCGGTCGGCGACGGCCGCGGCCTGGTCGAGGTCGTGCAGGACGGCGCCCACGGCGATCCCGTGGTCGTCGGCCAGGTCGCGGACGAGGTCGAGGAGTTCGACCTGGTAGCGCAGGTCGAGGTAGGTGGTGGGTTCGTCGAGGAGGAGCACGCCGGTCTCCTGGGCGAGGCAGCTCGCGAGCCACACCCGCTGGAGCTGGCCTCCGGAGAGGTGCTCGGCCCCGCGCTCGGCGAGCTCCGCGACTCCGGTGAGGGCCAGCGCGCGGTCGACGGCGGCCCGGCCGTCCGGGTCGGCCCGGCCCCAGCGCCCCCGGTAGGGGTAGCGCCCGAACTCGACGAGGTCGCGTACGGTCAGTCCGCCGGGGGTGGGCCGGCCCTGGGTCAGCAGGGCGACCCGGCGCGAGAACTCACGGGGGCTCAGGGCCAGTCCGTCCGTGTCGCCGTCGACGACGAGCGTCGCGGTCCGGGGCCGCTGAAGCCGCGCGAGGGTGCGCAGCAGCGTGGACTTCCCGCTGCCGTTGGGGCCGACCAGGACGGTCACCTCGCCCGGCCGCAGGGTCATCGAGGCGTCGTGGACGACGTCGACGCCGTCGTACGCCACGGTGACACCCGTGGCCGAGAGTTCATGACCACGGGGGCGTCCGGCCGCGGCGGTCTGTTCACCAGCTTGCACGCGGATGAGGTTAGCCTAACCTAAGTGATCCGCAAAGCCAGTCCGCAAGACGGAATCCGGCCAACGCGCGAAGGCCGGCTCGCGGCCCGGAGGTCCCGGGCGACGACGCCGTGGACCAGGAACTCGCCTGCCCCGCGGCCTCCGTCGAGGACGACCGTGCCGACGGCCCGGGCCTCCCCCGGCGAGGAGACGGGCACGTCGGCGCCTTCGGCGACCGTGCGGGGGCGGCGGATCGTGCGCGGGCACGCCTGCCGGCGTGGGCCCCGCACACGGCCGGCTCACGGGTGAACGGACCGACGGCACCGCGTCTTCGGACACACCGGCGGCACCGCGTGCTCCGACACACCGGAGACGACGGGTGCTTCGGCACACCGGCGGCGGCACGGCTTCCGGCACACCGACGACGACGGGGGTTTCGGCACACCGGCGGCGGCACGGCTTCCGGCACACCGACGACGACGGGGGTTTCGGCACACCGGCGGCGGCACGGCTTCCGGCACACCGGGGGCGGCACGGCTTCCGGCACACCGACGACGACGGGGGTTTCGGCATACCGACGACGACGGATGCTTCGGCACACCGGCAGCGGCACAGCTTCCGGCACACCGGGGGCGGCACCGTTTCGGGCGGCGTCCCGGTGGCGCCACGGTTTCCGGCGGCGTCCCGGTGGCGCCACGGTTTCCGGCGGCGTCCCGGTGGCGCCACCGTTTCGGGCGGCGTCCCGGTGGCGGAGCTCAGTCGCCGGCCGGCGGCCGGAGCACGGCCCGGCCCGCGCGTTCCACCAGGAACCAGCCCGCGAGGGTCATCGCGACGGCCGCGGGAGCGGTCACGCGTACGGCGACCAGGGTGGCGCTGCGGCCCTCCAGGAGGCCGCCGAAGCCGGTCATCGACAGGCCGAGGACACCGAACAGCGCGAGCGTGATGCCGAGAGCGGCGAGCGGGCCGCCCGCACCGGTCGAGGGCGCGGCCGGGGACGGCCGCTCGAAGCGGCGGAAGAGCGTCACCAGCAGCGCGGTGAGGGCGGCCGCGGCCGCGAGCCGCAGCGGAACGTGGGCCCACCAGGCGGCCGTGGCCGGCCCGGGCAGACGTACGCCGAGGGCGAGCAGCGCCCCGTACACGCCGAGCATCGCGGTCAGATGCCACAGGAACGCGGTCATCGCGATGCCGTTCGCGGCGACGACCGCCCGCCAGACCCGCGCCCGTGCGGCGAACCGGGCACCGGGGCCCCTCAGCAGCTCGACCGCGCCGACCAGCCACAGGCCGTGGCAGAGCAGGGCGAGGGTCGGCGGGGCCATGTTGGACACCTTCTCGCCGGGCATGCCGACCATCGACAGCGGATACGGTCCGAGGGCGACGAGCAGTGCGGCGCCCACGAGGCCGGCGGCGGCGAGGAACGCGGGGCGGCGGATCATTCCGTCGGCGCGCAGGAAACCGAGCTGATGGATCGCCAGCCAGACGAAGGCGAAGTTCAGGAACTCCACGTACGGCACTCCGGCCGCGAACCGCAGCACGTCCACCAGGACCGCGCCCGTGACCAGGACGGCGAAGGCACCCCATCCCCGGTCGCCGTGCAGCCGCAGCAGCGGCGGGGTGAGGGCGACCATCGCGAGGTAGATGCCGATGAACCACAGCGGCTGGGCGACCAGCCTGAGGGCGACCCCGGTCAGACCGCCGTCCGCGCCGAGCAGTTGAACGGCGAGGGCGAGCACGCCCCACATGCCGATGAACACCGCCGTGGGCCGCAGCAGCCGCTGGAGCCGGGCCCGCAGGAAGGCCGCGTACCGGGGGCATGAACGGTGGGCGAGGGCGTGCGAGAAGCCGCCGACGAAGAAGAAGACCGGCATGACCTGGAGGGCCCAGGTGAGGATCTGGAGGCCGGGCACGACGGCGAGGAGGTTGCCGACCTCGCCGTCGGCGGTCACGGCGGCCATCAGCCAGTGGCCGAGGACGACGACCGCCAGCGAGGCGACGCGCAGCAGGTCGACATAGCGGTCCCGTGACGCGGGGGTGGCCGCGGCCAGTCCCCGCACGCCGGCCCCGCGGCCCGCGGGGCTTCCGGTGATTCCCATACGGGCACGGTGCCGTGCGGCGGGGGGCGGGCGTCAGCGCTCGGATACTCAGTCCGCGCCTGAGTACTTCCGGGTGCTTCCGGCGGGCTCGTGCACGGGCCGTGTCGAAGGGAGGGCGCCGGGTACTTGGGACGGGTCGTGGAACGGGCTGCCCAGGTGCCGTGCGACAGGGCCGTGGGCGGCGAAGGGAGTGGTCATGACGCAGCAGGGTGAGGACCCGGCTTCTGCCCGGCGCGCGGGCGCGGCCGAGCTCCGGCTGGCCGCGGCGCGCGCCCCCGCGCTCGACGAGGTGCCCGCGCGCGAGGACCTGCCGAGGGACCGGACACAGGCGATCCTGGAGGCGACCAAGCAGGTGGCGACCCTGCTCAAGCGGCAGAAGCACCGGTTCGCACTGGCCGGCAGCGTCGCCGCGTACGCCCATGGCACGAGCACCGGGCTCCAGCACGACGTCGACTTCTGCGTGCGGGCCGAGGACGCCGAGGCGGTCGCCGTCACCCTGCGTGAGGGCGGGCTGGACGTGCGGACGCCGCCCGAGGACTGGCTGCTGAAGAGCCGGTGTCTCGGGCAGGAGGTCGACATCATCTTCCGGCTGGCGCACCGCCCGGTCACCACGCAGATGCTCGACCGCGCCGTGGAGATGCCGGTGGAGTCGGTACGGATGCCGGTGCTGTCGGCCACGGACCTCATGTCGAGCCTGCTCTCGGCGTTCACCGAGCACTACTGCGACTTCGGCTCGGTGCTGCCCGTCGCCCGGGCACTGCGGGAGAAGATCGACTGGGACCAGGTACGGCACGAGTGCGGTGAGCAGCCGATGCCCGCCGCCTTCCTCTTCCTGCTGGAACGTCTGGACGTCGTCTCGCCGCGGAGGGAGCAGCCATGACGAACCTCGACTACCGTGTCGCCCACCTGCGGGAACGCCTGGCGCAGGGGCCGACGGCCGAACTGGGGGTGCAGGTCGCGGTGCACGGCGACTCGGTGCTGGTGACCGGGACCGTGCCGTCCGCGCACTGCCGCGACGAGATCCGGCGGGTCGCCGGCGAGGCGCTGACCGGGCTCGTCGTCCACTGCGACCTGGTGGTCGCCGAGACGTCGTCCCCCGGCCGGGCCGAGGAGCTGACATGATCCGCGTCGCAGCCGTCGGGGACATCCACATGGGGCCCGACAGCCAGGGCGTGCTGCGCCCCGCGTTCGAGACCCTGCGCGACTGCGCCGACGTCCTGCTCCTGGCCGGTGATCTGACCCGGCACGGCACGCCCGAGGAGGCCGGGGTGGTGGCGCGGGAGATCAAGGACCTGGGCGTGCCGGTCGTGGCCGTCCTGGGCAACCACGACCACCACGACGAACGGCCCGAGGAGGTCACCGCGATCCTCCGGGACGGTGGCGCACGGGTGCTCGAAGGGCAGGAGACGGTGGTGGACAGCGCGCACGGCCGTATCGGCGTCGCCGGGACCAAGGGGTTCGGCGGCGGGTTCGCCGGCCGCAGCGCCGGGGAGTTCGGCGAGCCGCTGATGAAGGAGTTCGTCCGCTGCACCCGCAGGAGCGCCGACAGCCTGGGCGCGGCACTGGACCGGCTCGGCGGCCAGGACTGCGCCGTGCGGATCGCGCTGACCCACTTCTCCCCCGTGCCGGACACGCTGGTGGGCGAGCCGCCGGAGATCTATCCGTTCCTCGGCAGCTATCTGCTGGCCGAGGCGATCGACACGGCCGGCGCCGACCTGGCGGTGCACGGGCACGCCCACATCGGCACGGAGCACGGGATGACCAGCGGCGGTGTGCGCGTGCGCAACGTGGCCCAGCCGGTCATCGGCCGGGCCTTCCACGTGTACCACCTGCACCCGGCCGCTCAGGACCCCGGCGGCGGCGTCGCGGCCGGTGAGCCCGGCGGCGTGAGGGTCCCGGCGCCGGGCGACGCGGGCTGAGGAGTTCTTTGGCACCATGGCCCCGTGGACGGGACGGCACCCTTCGGCGGGGCCGAGCCGGCCGATGCGCTCGAAGCGGCCCCGACGCCCCGGACGGCGGTGGCCTGGCTGCCGCCGCGGGAGATCCGGCCGGTGATCCAGGACATCCGCTGGGAGCACGATCCGCAGATACGGCGCTGGCCACCGCATGTGAACCTGCTGTTCGGGTTCGTGCCGGAGGACGACTTCGAGCGGGCCCTGCCGCTGCTGTCCGCCGCCGCGGAGCGGTGTCCGGCGTTCACGGCCCGTCTGGCGGGTGTGCGGTACTTCCGGCACCGGCGCTACGCCACGGTGTGGCTGGACCCGGCCGCCGCGGACCCGGCGCCGTGGGTCCGGCTGCGGCGGGAGCTGACGCGGCGGTTCCCGCTCTGTCAGGGGCACGGCGGCCGGTTCACCCCGCACCTGTCGCTCGGCCGCACCACGGCGCCGGAGCGGCTGGCCGCCGAGTGCGCCGTCCGGCTCGGCGTGCTGTCGGCGCCGGTCGGGGAGGTGACGCTGCTCTCCCGGCGCGGCGAGGAGCCGATGCGGAGCCGGGCCGTGATCGTCCTCGGCACGGGCGAGATCCGCCGGCCGGAGGAGTTTTGAGGGACCGCACGTCCCGTGACGCACCCTGCCCCCGGCGCCGTCGGGGAGACGAGCGGGCCGGGGGCAGGGTGTGCCGGGGACGACGGGATGTGTCAGCGGCCCGCCGCGCGCCTCCTGGTCCGCATGAGGAGGAAGCCTCCCGCGATCAGAAGAGCCGATCCGGCTGCCGCCGGCCACAGGTTCGCGCCGGTCTCGGCGAGGGGTCCGCTCCCGCCCTGCGGGGCGGCCGCCTGCTGGGCGTCCGACGCGCCCGCGCCGTCGTTGCCGGACGTGTCGACCGCACCGGAGGTGTCACCGGCGCCGGTCCCGGTCCCGGTCCCGCCCGACGTGGTGGCCGTTTCGGTCGTGTTGGCCGTGTTGGCCGACTTCGGCTGTACGGGGTTCGGGTCGTTCACCGCAGGCGCGGCCGGATCCTCACCACGAGGGGCCTCGGACGGCTCACCGGCTCCGCCCGAACCGTCGCCGGGCTCGGCGGGCTCGGCCGGCTGGCCGGCACCGTCACCCGGCTGGTTCGGCTCGCTCGGCTGCTCACCGCCGTTGCCGCCGCCGGTGTTGCCGCCGGTGTTGTCACCGCCGTTGTCGCCACCACCGGTGTTGCCGCCGTTGTCACCACCGCCAGTGTTGTCACCGCCGTTGTCGCCACCGCCGGTGTCACCAGCGTTGTCACCACCACCGGTGTTACCGCCGTTGTCACCACCGCCGGTGTTACCAGCGTTGTCACCACCACCGGTGTTACCGCCGTTGTCACCACCGCCAGTGTTGTCACCGCCGTTGTCACCACCACCGGTGTCACCAGCGTTGTCACCACCACCGGTGTTACCGCCGTTGTCACCACCGCCAGTGTTGTCACCGCCGTTGTCACCACCACCGGTGTCACCGCCGTTGTCGCCGCCGCCCGCGCCGCACTGCCGGCCGCTGTTGATGCAGTCGACCATCTCCCCCATCAGGCCCTCGTCGAAGACGTTGATGAAGTCGCCGTGGTCGGTCACCGGCTTGTGCAGCTGCTCGGGGAAGGAGTCGACCGCGAACAGGGGAGTCGTACGGCCGCCGTCGTCGAGGCTGGGCGCGTCCACGTCGTAGACGATGCGCTGCACCAGCTGCGGGATCGCCTGGAAACCGCCGGGGCAGTTGCCGGATCCGTCGGCGAAGGCCACGTGGGTACGGTGGTTGGCACTGTCGATGTTGCGGCCGTCCCAGCAGCTCTGGAACTTGAAGGTGCGCACGACGTCGCTGCCGGACGGGCAGAGCGGGTACTTGTCCTTCAGCTGCCGGTCCTCGAAGCCGGTGCAGCTCCAGGAGGCGTTCGCGTTGCCGGGTCCGTTGACGAACGCCTTGGCGTCCCCGGTGATGATCCGCATGAGCCGGGGCATCGCGGTGACCTCGCCGGACTGGCTGCCCACGAACGTCAGCGTGACCTCCTTCGGCGTGACGATCTCACCGGCGTTGCCCTCGATGCCGCCGCCGGGCGACTGGGCGTCCTGCTCCTGCGTGCCGTTCTGGAGCCGCACCACGGGCCAGTAGTACGAGGACTTGTCGCCCTGGTCCACACAGCTGGTGCCGGCGGCCGCCAGGTCGTCGTCGCTCGCGAAGGCGTCGTTGGCCTGGTTGCCGATGTAGTCGTGGAAGTGGTGGGCGCCGTTGGTGACACCGGGCGCGACGATCACGTTGTCCGAGTTGAACAGGCCCTCGGCGTTCACGCCGCAGCTGGAGGTGAAGGTGCCCGTGGAGGCACCGTCGCCCTGGGGAAGGCCGCCGGCGTTGGGCTGGACGGACGTGATGTCCTGGTAGTCCGCGGCCACGGGTCCGTTGCCGGCCTGGCCGCCGTTGCCCTGCTGACCGCCGTCGTCCTGACCGCCGCCGTCCTGCTGGCCGCCGTCGTTCTGACCGCCGTCCTGGCCGCCGTCGTTCTGCTGGCCGTCACCCTCGCCTTCCTGCGTGCCCTCGGTCTGCCGCAGCGTGCACGCGGCCAGGGAGTCCAGTCCCTCCGGCCGGTCGCCCGCGTTGTCCAGAGCCGAGCCGATACGGTCGATGGTCCCGGCGCGCTGGTCGTTCAGCGGCTGCACGATCAGTTCCTCGGGCGAGCCGGAGGCGCCCTGCGCGGTCTGGTCCTGCAGCTGCTTGTACGCGTCGGCGATCTGCTGGTCCAGCTGGGCGAGTTCCTTGTCGACCTCCTCCCGGGCCTGGTCCGGCACCGACGTGAGCTGCTCGCCCACGTCCGGGCAGTCGATCGTGGCCGCGCCCCACGCCGATCCGCCGTCCGCGCCGCCGTCGGTGGCCGAGGCGTACACGTTCACCGCCACAAGTCCGCCGCCGCCCAGCATCAGGGCGACAGCTGCAAGGGTCGCGCGCCTTGCGCCGGTCGGGCGTCTGCGCGTGCTGCGTCTCACGGTCGTACTCCTACGCGTTGGTCGAGCCGGGCATCGGTTCCCCCCTTGGGGTCCCTATACGGAGCGCGGCGCCCGCGTGTTCAGCCGGCCCGGTATTTTCCCGAACTCCCTTCCGGAGGAAGGAGGGAGAGCAGGCGTGCGGGGCCACCGCCCTCAGCCCCTCAGCCCCTCAGCCCCTCAGCCCCTCAGCCCCTCAGCCCCTCAGCCGATCAGGACACCGGGGTTGAGGATGCCGTGCGGGTCCAGCGCGTTCTTCACGGCGCGCAGAGCCAGCGCGAAGGGTTCCGGGCGCTGGAGGTCGTAGGCGGGGCGGTGGTCGCGGCCGACGGCGTGATGGTGGGTGATCGTGGCGCGGTGACGGTGCAGTACGTCGCTCGCGACGGCCTTGATGTCGTCCCAGACCGCCACCTCGTCGCCGGGGCGGCCGGCCACGAGCACGGTGAAGTAGGGGGCGGCGCCGTCCGGGTAGACGTGCGTGAGGCGGCAGTTGACCAGGGCGTCGTGTCCCGTGGCCTTCCGCGCCGCGGCACCCACCTCGGTGCGGACGGCGTCGACGAGCGCGGGCAGCGCGTCCCAGGTGGCGGCCGTCTCGAAGGTCTCGACGACGGCGCCCATACGGGCCAGTCCGTCCCTCAGGTACGGCATGCGCAGGAACGCGGAGCGCCAGGCGGTCACGGCCGCGTCGGCCGGGGCGTCGCGGTCCGCCGAGGGCGCTTCGGCGCGGCCTCCGTGGGCACGGGCCAGTTCGACCGCGCTCGCCAGCCGGGAGTCGACGGGGGCCGTGGCGGACTCGAAGCCGAGGACGAGCACGGCGGAGCCGTCGTGGGAGGCGCCGGACAGCGCGGCCTCGCCGGGGTCGAGCAGCCGGCAGTTGGCCGGGGCCAGGTCGGACTGCGCGACCGCCCGGACCGCGTCGAGGGCCCGGCGGAAGCCGGTGAAGGCCACGGACGCCGATGCCTTGTGCCGGGGGCGTTCCCGCAGGCGCATCCATGCCTCGGTGATGACGCCGAGCGTGCCCTCGGAGCCGAGGAAGAGCCGGTCGGGCGACGGACCCGCGCCGGACGCGGGCAGCCGCCAGGACGCGCTCGTGCCGGCGGGCGTGACCACGCGCAGGGACTGGACGAAGTCGTCGATGTGGGTGTGCCCGGTGGCGTAGTGGCCGCCCGCCCGGGTGGCCAGCCAGCCGCCGAGGGTGGAGAACTCGAAGCTCTGCGGGAAGTGGCGCAGGGTCAGGCCGTGGGGCCGCAGCTGGTCCTCCAGCACAGGGCCGAGGGCACCGGCCTGGATCCGCGCGGAGCGGCTGCCGGTGTCGATCTCCAGGACCCGGTCCATCGCGGTCAGGTCCAGCGACAGCACGGCACGGCGGTCGTCGCCGCGGTACTCCACGCCGCCCACCACCGAGGAGCCTCCGCCGAAGGGGATCACGGCCACGTCGTGCCCGCCCGCCCAGTCGAGCAGGTCGGCCACGTCCTGGTCGCCGGCCGGTCGGGCGACCAGGTCGGGAATCCGTCCGGGCCGGCCGCGCAGGGCCCGGGCGACGTCGCGGTACGCCTTGCCCATGGCGTGGGCGGCCCGCGCCCCGGGGTCGGCGGTGACCAGGTGCGCGAGGGCGGGCGGGGGCGTGACGGCCGGGCGCCCGACGGACAGGCCGGCCACCCGGGGTACCGGCAGCGGGCGGGCCAGGGTGCCCGGGAGCAGGGCGCCCATGGCGACGCACTCGGTGTCGTCGGGGTGGGCGTCGGCGTAGCCCCAGCCCCACCAGGAGCGGAGGCGGGGGGTGCGGGGGTCGGTCGTGGTCTCGTGCACGGGGGTCGCTCCCAGCGGGATCCAGGTAACTGACCGGACGGTAAATTACCGTAGGGTAAATTCAATGGCATGACAACGCCTCGTCCCAGGGCCGGCACCAAGGGCGTGCCGAGGGCCGCACGTGAACAGCAGATCCTGGCCGCGGCCGTCGAGGAGTTCGGCCGCCGCGGCTACGAGGGCGCGACCATGGCCGGCATCGCCGCGCGCGTGGACGTCACCAAGGCCCTGCTGCACCAGTACTTCGGCAGCAAGCAGGACCTCTTCCTGGCGTGCCTGGACCCGGTCGGCGAGCGGCTGCTGGATGCCGTCCGCACCGCGATGGCGCAGGGCGGCACCGACGCGCCGCCCACGCCGCTGCGGGTGCTGCACGGTCTGTTCACCGCCCTGGACGGGCAGCGCGAGGCGTGGTTCGTGCTCTACGACGGCTCACTGCCGCCCGGCAGCGACGCCGCCGGGCGCGCGGCGTACTATCGCGGCGCCGTCGACGGCCTCGCGGCGTCCGGCACCGCCGACCTGCTGCGCGCGGCCGGTTCCGCCGACCCGCTCGACGCGGACGCCCTCAAGCACGCCTGGCGCGGCCTCGCCACCGCCCTGGTCCGCTGGTGGATCAACCACCCCGAGGAGTCGCCCGACGCCATGGCGCGGCGCTGCGCGCGGCTGTTCGCCGTCGGCCGCACGGTCCTCGCCGCCGACGACGGCGTCTGAGCCGGCCGGCCCGGGGGACCCGCACGTCACCGGCCCGCCGGTCCCGCGCCCGGCGCGGACCGCCGGCGGGCGTCCTCGCCGCGTGGCCGGAGATCGACGCCCGCGGGGAGCCGCCCCCTACGATCGGCCCATGACGGCATGGAATCGGTGTCTGGACGCCGCAGGGATCCGTGAGCCGGAACTGCGCAGCGCCTACGGGGCCCAGAGAGCGGCGGTACGGAGCCACCGCCGCTCCTCGTACATCGCCGCGCGCGTGCTGCTGCCGCCCGCGCTGCAGCCTCACGCGCTGGCGGCCACCGCGTTCATGGACCACGGGGACAGCCTCCTGGACACGGGACCGAAGGCGCAGCGGGTCATGGCGTGGGCGGACTGGGAACAGCGGGTGCGCAAGGCTCTGGAGACCGGGCACGGCGACGACCCGCTGATCCGCACGCTGCTCGGCACGGTCGACCGGTGCCCGCGGCTGCGGGGGGCCGTGGAGGAGTACCTGGACACGGCCGGGGCCGAGCTGGACTTCGCCGGGTTCGCCGGTGAGGCCGACTACCAGGCATATCTGGACGCGTACTCGCTGCCCGCCTTCATGCTGGTCGGCACGCTGCTCGCGCCGGAGACGGGCCGGGAGCGGTACCGCTCGGCCTGCCGCGGGCTCATCGAGGGCAGCCAGCGGCTGGACTTCGTCAACGACCTCGCCGAGGACCTCCGGGAGGGGCGGCTGGGCATCCCGGAGGACGCGCTGCGGCGCTTCTCGGTGAGCGTGGCGGACCTGAGGTCAGGTCATGAACCGTCCGCGCTGGGCCGGTTGGTGACCGAGCAGGTGCGGACGGCGCGCGCGGCGCTGGACTCGGCCAGGGAGGTGGCCGGCCTGGCGGCGCCCTCCGGCCGGCCGCTGTTCGAAGCTCTGGTCGACATCGAGCTGCTCACCGCGGACGCGGTCCTCGCCCGCGGCACCCGGCTGCTGGGCGGCCCGGCGTCACCGCCCCTGACGGGCACGCTGCGGGCGCTGCTGAGGGCCCGCCGCAGGGCGTGACCCCCGGCAGGCCCCCGCAGACACCCGGAGCCGGACGGGCCGCGGACGGGCTCAGCAGCCGCCGCAGTTGTAGTACGTGACGTCCCAGTGGTTGCCCTCGTCGGCGTAGACGTTGCCGGAGCCGGAGCGCCACTGCGGGGCGCCGTCGCCGCGCAGGCCGATGTAGGTGAAGGTGTTCTTGATGTAGTTCCCGACGCAGGTGTACTTGCCGAAGTCGAGCTTGTAGCCGTTCCAGTGCGAGTACGTGCCGGAGGCGTGGCCGGTCTCGGTGCCGCCGGTGATGTTCAGGGCGCAGCCGCTGGCACGCTTGAGGGTCTGGGCGCCCTGGGCGGTGGCCAGGTTGAGCTGGTCGAACGACGTGCAGGTGGAGTTGTTGCGGTTGGAGCAGCCGCCGGACGACGACCAGGTGATGCCGACCTGGCTGAACATCGAGGTCGCGGTGGCGTGACTGATCTTGGTGACGGCGAACGCCTCTCCGGCGGTGCCGACGACGGCGGCACCGGGGGCGACGACCAGGGCGAGAGAGGTGAGGACCGAGCGGAGCCTGGGTGCCTTGACGGCTTTCATGCGGGGACCTTCCTGCGGTGGGCCACGATTCCTGGGGGGACGGCTGTGCAGGTGGTGCGGACCGATGATGCCCGGGGTCTACGCGCGTCGGCCAGAGGACAAAACGGATTGCCGGCATCGCCTGCGCCGGACCGCCCTGCGGGCACGGAATCCGGTCGCGCCCGCGGCACCCGGACGCCTGCTTCCGCCTGGGCGTGGTGAGATGCGCGGCGCGACCGCGGAGGGGGAGCCGCGCAGGGCGTACGGACCGGCCGCCCGGGGCTGCCACCGGAACGGTTCGGCCGGGCCGGGGAGACGGCACGGATGTGCCGGGCCGGCCCCGGCGACGAGGAGCGCCTGAGGAAGCCGGTGACGGCCGGCGGCCGTCACCGGCCCCGGGCGGCATGCCGCAGCGGCGCACGCCCCGGCGCCGGGGCCCGGGGCCCGGCCTCGCGGCTTTCGGCCCCGGGGGTCCTCAGGGCCCGGCGTGCACCTGGCACGCCCAGAGGCTCGGGGTCCGGGGGTAGGTGTCGCGCAAGGCGCGTACGGCGTGGTGGAGGGCCTCGGCGGTGCGGGTGACGTCGAGGGTGCCGTCGCCGGTGTCCAGGGCCGCGTAGACGCCGTGGGCGACCTCGGCGCCGATGACGTCGTCGACGTGCCACAGCGAGCCGATCACATGGGGGAAACCCGCCATCTGGAAGGCGCTGACGATGTGGACGGCCTCGTCGGCCAGCTCGGGGCTGGTGCGCAGGGTGTCGCAGGCGGAGAGGTAGGCGAGGCGGACCGACGGCAGCCGCAGCCGGGCCAGGTCGCGTACGGTCAGCGGGCGTTCGAGATGGTCGTGCAGGACGAGCCGGCTGCCGGAGGGGCGCTCCAGGTCGCCGAGGGCGTGGCAGGCGAAGTGGACGTGGGCGTTGCGGTGCAGGGCCGCGACGACCGCGGAGTGCGTGGCGGAGGAGTCGGCCAGCAGCGAGGCGCCGGGCAGGACGCGGGTCAGCCGGTCGGCCTCACGGCGGGCGCCCGGCAGCGGGGCCTGCCCGGCGGCCTGCGCGACGCTCACCACGAGGGTGCCGCGGCCCGCGGGCCGGGACAGCCGCCGGCGGGCGTGGTGCAGGGCCCGCAGCGTCGGCGTGTAGGAGGAGACGACCCGGTCCAGGGCGCCGGGAGCGCCGTCGGGGCCCGCCGCGTGCAGGGGCAGCGTGCCCAGGAGGCCGCCGGGCGACCACCACACCCGCGTGGCGGCGGGCAGCCGGTCGAGGACCGGGCCGGTGACCGCCTGCCACAGCCAGCCGAGGGTCTGCCGGACGTCCTGCTGGGCGCGCTGCGACTGTCTGCGGGAGATGCCGGGCGTGCGGAGGCGGACCAGCGCGTCCTCGAAGGTCCGCCGGCGTGCCGCCGTGGCCTCCGGGTCGAGCCCGGGCAGCGGCACGGCGTCGACGGAGGTCTCGGTGACGACGAGGGCGTGGCTGCCGTGGGGCGAGACGTCCACCAGGACCACCGGGCCGTCGGCGGCGGCGGCCCGCAGTTCGCTCTCCTCCCGGTCCCGCACCGGACGCAGCAGTCCCAGCCCGGGGTGCTCGGCGCGGATCCGGTCGGTGACCTCCCGCCATCCGGCCGCCAGCCGCTGCCGCAGATCGGCGCGGGGGCCGGCCGCCGCCTCGTCCTGGAGGAACTCCCGGGTGTCGGTGGCGGCGTCGAGGGCGTCGCGGAGTTCCTCGAAGCGGGCGGCGAGGTCCGGCGCGGCCTCCCTCAGCAGGGTCAGATCGCTGTCGGCGTCGAAGGCGTGGGAGAGGATCACCCCCCTGGCCCGTTCGAGCAGGCCGACGGCGAGACCGGGCCGGCCGCAGCGCACCGCGCAGGCGGCCGCCGCGGCCCCGAGGCCGACGGTCCGGCCCAGCAGGAACTCCTGGTCGTCGCGGACCAGATGGCGGGGCGCCACGGCCGGCAGCAGATCGACGGCCACGACGTAGCCGTCCAGGGCGCCCTGCCAGTCGCCCAGTTCCGCCCGCGTGTCGCCCCAGGCGCGGGCCGCCTCCAGACGCTGGGAGGGCACGCCGCTCTCCTCCCGGGCCGCCGTCTCGAACACGTCCGCGGCCCGGGCCAGATCCGCCGTACGGCGTCGGCGGCCGGGCCCGCGGCCGCGCAGGGCGTTGCCGAGGCTCGTGAGCCGCGTGGTGCGCCGGGGGTCGCCGGGCGGGGTGGCGTCGACCGCGCGGCGCATCAGCGCGACCGCCTCCTCCCGGGGCGCCGAGGACAGCAGGGCGAGGGGGTTCGCGAACCGGGCGGCCGCCGCCACCATGAGGGCACTCGGCAGGTCGGGCGCGTGCGCGTCGAGCTCCGCGACGACCGCGTCGGCCACCTCGCGTGCCTCCCGGACGTCGGCGACGCGCACGGCACGGGAGAAGCGCAGCAGCAGGGCCACCGCGAGGCCGTGGCGCCGCCGGTACAGCCGGGGATCGCCTTCGGGTGTGGCCTCGATCGCCTGCCGGAACAGGTCCACCGCCTCGTCGAGCAGGGCCACCGGGTCGGCGGCGCGGTCGACGCCCATGACGAGGCTGATCGCCGTGGAACTCAGCAGCCCCGCCCGGTGGGCCCGGCCCAGGCCCGGCAGGGCGGCGGCCCGGCGACGGCAGTCCTGGGCCTGCCGCAGGTCCTCGCCGTCCTCGGTGAGCTGGTGGCGCAGCCCCAGGGCGGTGCCGAGGTTGAGCAGCCGCACACCGAGCAGCTCGTGCCCGTCGGGGGTGAGGTCCACCGCCTCCCGGTGGAAGCGCACCGCCTCGTTCAGCTCCCCGGGTTCTCCGCCGCGCCGGTACGAGGCCGTCAGCACCAGGCCCAGGTCGCCGAGCGCGGTGGGGCGGTCGGGATGCCCCGGCGGCATCAGCGCCTCGGCCTGCCGCAGCAGGCGCAGCGCCTCGTCCAGGTCGGCGCCGTGGGCCTGCGGATCGCGCTCGTAGCGGGCGTACAGGGCCATCGCGGGGGCGAGGAGGGGCAGATGCGGTCCCGGCCGGGGTGCGGCGGCCGGGCCGGTGAGGGCGAGCGCCGCGTCCAGGTCGGCGGACGCGCCGGTCGCGGCGGAGCGGGCGCGCAGGGCGTTGCCCAGGGCGTTGTCCAGGGCCGCCCTCTCACCGGGGCCGCCGGCCGCCGCGAGCGCCCGGGTGAACACGTCGACCGCCTCGTCGAGGTCCTCGGTCCGGCCGGTGTACTGCGCCCTCAGGACGAGGGCCGTCCCGAGGTCGTGCCCGGCCCGCGCGGGTTCGGGGTGGCCGGACAGGGCCCGCCGGCACACGTCCACCACCTCGTCGCACTGCTGCGGCGTGGCGCCCTCGCGCTGCCGCAGCAGCACCAGGGCGCGGCCGAGCGCGCTGAGACGGTGCGGCGTACTCGGGCTGCCGGGCGGCAGCTGGGCCAGCACGTCCCGCGCGATGCCCACGGCCTCGTAGAGGTCCTCGGCGTCGTACGACTCCAGGTACCGGTCCAGGAGCAGGCCGCCCAGGCCGGAGAGGGCGCGCAGCCGTTCGGGGGAGCCGGCGGGGACGGCCTTGAGGGCGCGGTGGGCGAGCAGGACCGGGTCGCCGGCCGCGGACTCCTCGGACATGTCCTCGTACGGCCAGGGCACCCCGGCGAGCGCCAGGGCACGGGTCAGTGCCGCCCGCCGGTCCTCGTACCGGGGGTCGTACTCCGGTGTGGCCAGTACGGCGAGGCTGCCGCAGCCGACCGCGGTGGCGAGGCGGGCCTCGCGCGAGGGTGTCAGGGAGGCCA
Source organism: Streptomyces sp. NPDC093094 (assembly GCF_044754345.1). Lineage (NCBI taxonomy): Bacteria > Bacillati > Actinomycetota > Actinomycetes > Kitasatosporales > Streptomycetaceae > Streptomyces > Streptomyces sp. NPDC093094. The sequence continues at coordinate 168,120 of NZ_JBIVOX010000006.1, forward strand.
GCAGGACCGCCAGCCGGTGGAGCCCGCGCACGTCCTCGGGGGCGTCGGGCGGCACGTCGTGCTCCCGGCCCTCCGCCGCGATCACGGACGCGGCGCTCTCGGCGGACCACTCGGCGGGGCCGTCCGCGTCGGCCGGGTCGGGACGCACGGCGGGATCGGTGGCCTCGTACCCGGCCGCCAGCTCCGGCGGTACGGAGCCCGGTTCGGCGGCCCACACGGGGAAGAGCAGCGTCCCCGCCATGCAGCCGTGCACGCTGCCGCGCCGGCCCGGGTCGGCCGCCGCGCGGGCGACGCAGAGCCAGCCCGCCGCGTGCCGGGCCTCCATGTCGGTCCTCGTGTCGGCGGCCCGCAGCAGACCGCGCAGTTCCGCGTCCGCCCCGGGCCCGTACACCACGCGGGCGTCCACCCGGCCGTCGTCCGCCGCGGCCCGCGCCAGGCGCTCCCGCACCGCCCGCACGAACCGGTCCCTGTCGTACCTCACCCGTCGCTCCCCCGCCGCTGCCGGCTCCGGTGACATGTCGACCCACCCTCAACTCTGCCCGATCTGCGGCACACTTGGACCATGACGGCGTCTTCCGGCACCCCTCCGTACGACGACAGAGCGGCGGCAGCGCTGTGCGCGCTGCTCGGCTCGCCTCAGGACCTGCGGCAGCCCGAGGTGCGTCAGGCGGCCGAACGGGCACGGGAACTGCTGCGGTCGGGGGCGGGCGGCGACGAACTCGCGGCCGGTTACCGCGCGCTGGACACGGCGCTGCGCCGCGGCGGGGACGCGCGCGGGCTGGACGGCAGGTCCCGGGGAGCCACGGTTCCCGGTGTCGCGCAGCACATCAAGGTGGCCGTGTGCCCGGGGCCGACGCGGTGCACGCGGGTGGAGCGCGCCCGCGATCTGCTGCCGGCCCCGCCCTGCGCGGTCAACGACACCCAGATGCTCAAGAGCCGGCTGGGTCCCGCGCGGTGACGCCGCGGCCGTGAACTCCCTCCTCGCCACCCTGGGCGGCAAGCTCACCGAGCGCTGGCTCAACCTGCTGGTCCTGCCCGGCGCGCTCTTCCTCGCCGCCGCGGCCGCCGGCGCCACGCTGGGCCATCGCCACTGGCACGACGCCGGCCGGCTGCGTGACCGGCTGGACGAACTGGCCTCCCGTCCGGCGCTCGACCATCCCGGCACCGCCGCGCTCCTGGTCGCCTTCGTGCTGCTCGCGGCCACGGCGGCCTCGCTCGCGGCGCAGTTCCTCGGCGGCGCGATCGAGCGGTGGTGGCTGCGTCCCGGCCGGGACGCGCTGTCGCGCGGCCTCGCCGCCCGCCGCGCGCGCAGGTGGCGGGAGCGGGACGCGAGGCTGGACGACACACTGGGCCGGGCGCACGCCGCTGCCGCCGGGCCTTCCGGGCCGGTGACCGTCCCCGGGGACCTGCCGGCGCGGATCCAGGCCCTCACCGAGGCCCGCGACCGGGTCGCGCCGCGCGAGCCGGTCCGCCCCACCTGGTACGGCGACCGGATGCAGGCGGCGGCCGACCGGGTGGAGGCGGCCTACGGGGTCGACCTCGCCGCGCTCTGGCCCCGGCTGTGGCTGGTCCTCCCCGAGACCGGCGTACGGCAGATCCAGTGGGCCCACGACTCCTTCGGCGCGGCCGCCCGCCTCGCCGCCTGGGCCGTCGGCTATGCCCTGCTCGCCTGCTGGTGGTGGCCCGCCGCCCCGGCCGCGCTCGGCTGCGCGGCCGTGGCCCGCTCCCGGGCCCGCGCCTCCCTCGACGCGCTCGCGGGGCTGGTCGAGGCCGCCGTCGACGTCCACGGCCGTGAACTGGCCACCAGGATCGGCCTGCTCCCCCCGGAGACCCCGGGCCGGCTGACCCCCGACACGGGCGACGGGATGTCGGAGCTGTTCAGAAAGGCGGAGTGAACCCCTCCGGTCCATCGGCCCCCGGCCGGCCGGGCGCGCGGGAGGGCGCCCCCGAGGACCGCGGGACGCGTGCCCGCCAGGACCGCAGGGAGCCCGGGCAGCATGCCCGCCAGCACCTCAGGGCGCGTGCCCGCAAAGAGCCTGGGCAAGCATGCCCACCAGGACCGCGGGACGCGTGCCCGCCAGGACCACCAGGAGCCCGGACAGCATGCCCGCCAGCACCTCAGGGCGCGTGCCCGCAAAGAGCCTGGGCAAGCATGCCCACCAGGACCGCGGGACGCGTGCCCGCCAGGACCGCAGGGAGCCCGGGCAGCATGCCCACCAGGACCGCGGGACGCGTGCCCGCCAGGACCGCAGGGAGCCCGGGCAGCCACGCCCCGCCCGGCCCTCTCAGGCCGACTCCCTCACCACCAGCACCGGGTCGAACATCACCGACGCCCCCTCCCCCGGGGTGCCCCGCAGCCGCTCCAGCAGCAGCCGCGCCATCGCCGCGGCCATCTCCTCCACCGGCTGCCGTACGGTCGTCAGGGAGGGACCCGGCTCGCTCGCGAGGCCGGAGTCGTCGAAGCCCACCACGGCGATGTCCGCGGGCACGGACACCCCCTGCTCCCGCAGGTACCGGCACGCTCCCCGGGCCATCAGGTCGTTCGCGGCGAACACCCCGTCCAGCCGGGGGTGCTCCCGCAGCAGACGGGCCATCGCCCGCCGGCCGCTCTCCTCGGTGAACAGCCCCTTGGCCACCGGCACCTCGGTCACCCCCGCCGCGGCAAGCGCCGCGCGGAAGCCGTCGAGGCGCTGCCGGGCGGCCGGGGCGGAGTCGGGCGCGCCGATGGTGGCGAGGCGGCGGCGGCCGACGGCCAGCAGATGCCCGGCCGCGAGCCGGGCGCCCTCCGCGTTGTCGAGGTCGACGAAGCCGGTGCGCAGACCCCGCCGCGGGCGGCCGAACAGCACCGTCGGGACCCCCGCGGCGACCAGCAGGCCCGGCAGCGGGTCGTACGCCTCCAGCGAGACCACCATGGCCCCGTCGGCGGCGCCCTGCCGGAGGTACTCCACCACCTGGCCCCGCGCCTGCTCCGACTCGGCCACGAGCATGACCGGCTGCACGTCCCGTGCGCGCAGGAAGCCCAGCGCCCCGTCCACGATCCGCCCGAAGAACGGGTCGGCGAAGACCCGTGCGGCGAAGGCGTCGCCGGCCGCGGAGAACACCAGCGCCACCACGCCCGAGCGGCGGGTCACCAGCGACCGCGCGGCCTGGTTGGGGGTGTAGCCGGTGCGGTCGATGGCCCGGCGCACCGCCTCCTGGATGTCCGGGTCGACATTGCGCACGCCGTTCACCACGCGTGACACGGTCGCGCGCGACACCCCGGCCTCACGCGCGACGTCCTCAAGAGTCGGTCCCCTCTTCGTCACCCAGGAACCCTAACGCGCTGTCGCCGAACGGGTACGCGCAGCCGCCCCCAGATCCATGAAGACTTAATGCAAGTCAAAAGAAAAGCGTGTCCCGATGCTTGACCGCTCACCGACAGAACAGGCAAGGTTCCGGGAGAGCGCTCTCCCGGTTTCTGCTGTGTAAATAAAAAAGAGGAGCACCCCCATGCCTTCAGTCGGGACCCCGCCGGACCACCGGCGCCTCACCCCGGCAGCCAGACGCGCCACCGCGGGCGCCCTGGTCTCGTCCTTGATCGGCACCTTCCTCGCCCTGAGCCCGGCCGCCCCGGCCGGTGCCGCCGAGACCCTGCTCTCCCAGGGCCGCACCGCCACCGCCTCCTCCACCGAGGGCGCGGCCTTCTCCGCCTCCGCCGCCGTCGACGGCAACCTCACCGGCACCCGCTGGGCCAGCCAGTGGAACGACAACCAGTGGCTCCAGGTCGACCTCGGGCAGAGCGCCGACATCAGCCGCGTCGTCCTCACCTGGGAAGCCGCCTACGGCAAGGCGTACGACATCCAGCTCTCCGACAACGGCACCACCTGGCGCACCGTCAGGTCCGTCACCGCCGGGGACGGGGGCACCGACGACCTCACCCTCACCGGCACCGGACGCTACGTCCGCCTCCAGGGCGTCACCCGCGCCACCGGATACGGCTACTCCCTCTGGGAGTTCCAGGTCTACGGCGGCGGGGGCAGCACCCCCCAGCTCCCCGGCGGCGGCGACCTCGGTCCCAATGTCCACGTGATCGACCCGTCCACGCCGAACATCCAGGGGCAGCTGGACACGGTGTTCAAGCAGCAGGAGTCGGCCCAGTTCGGCAGCGGGCGGCACGCCTTCCTGTTCAAGCCGGGCACGTACAACAACCTCAACGCGCAGATCGGCTTCTACACCCAGATCGCCGGTCTCGGCCTCAAGCCCGACGACACCACGATCAACGGCGACATCACCGTCGACGCGGGCTGGTTCAACGGCAACGCCACGCAGAACTTCTGGCGTTCGGCGGAGAACCTCGCGGTCAACCCGGTCAACGGCACCGACCGCTGGGCGGTCTCCCAGGCGTCCTCGTTCCGCCGGATGCACGTCAAGGGCGGTCTGAACCTCGCCCCGGACGGCTACGGCTGGGCCAGCGGCGGCTACATCGCCGACTCCAAGATCGACGGACAGGTCGGCAACTACTCGCAGCAGCAGTGGTACACCCGGGACAGCTCCATCGGCGGCTGGTCCAACTCGGTGTGGAACCAGGTCTTCTCCGGCACCGTGGGCGCCCCCGCGACCGGCTTCCCCGAGCCGCGCTACACCACGCTGAACAACACCCCCGTCTCGCGTGAGAAGCCGTTCCTGTACCTGGACGGCAACGAGTACAAGGTCTTCGCCCCCGCGCTGCGCACCAACGCCCGCGGCACGACCTGGGAGTCGGGCACCCCGCAGGGCCAGTCGCTCCCGCTGAGCAGCTTCTACGTGGTCAAGCCGGGCACCTCGGCGGCGACCATCAACCAGGCGGTGGCGCAGGGCCTGCACCTGCTGTTCACGCCCGGCGTCTACCACGTCGACCAGACGATCCAGATCAACCGCGCCAACACCGTCGTGCTCGGCCTGGGTCTCGCCACGATCATCCCCGACAACGGCGTCACCGCGATGCGCGTCGCCGACGTCGACGGCGTCCGGCTGGCCGGCTTCCTGATCGACGCCGGACCGGTCAACTCCACGACCCTGCTGGAGGTCGGCCCGCAGAACGCGAGCGCCGACCACGCCGCCAACCCCACCACCGTCCAGGACGTCTACATCCGCATCGGCGGAGCGGGCGCGGGCAAGGCCACCACCAGCATGGTGATCAACAACGACGACACGATCGTCGACCACACCTGGGTCTGGCGTGCCGACCACGGCGAGGGCGTCGGCTGGGAGACCAACCGGGCCGACTACGGCGTCCGGGTCAACGGTGACGACGTGCTGGCCACCGGCCTGTTCGTGGAGCACTTCAACAAGTACGACGTCGAGTGGTACGGCGAGCGCGGCCGCACGATCTTCTTCCAGAACGAGAAGGCGTACGACGCCCCGAACCAGGCCGCGATCCAGAACGGCTCCACCAAGGGCTACGCGGCCTACCGGGTCGACGACTCGGTCAACACCCACGAGGGCTGGGGCCTGGGCAGCTACTGCTACTACAACGTCGACCCGGCGATCCGTCAGGACCACGGCTTCAAGGCACCGGTGAAGCCCGGCGTGAAGTTCCACAGCCTGCTGACCGTCTCGCTGGGCGGCAACGGCCAGTTCAACCACGTCATCAACGACACGGGCGCCCCGACCGAGGGCACCGCGACCGTCCCGTCGACCGTCGTCAACTTCCCCTGACGGCACCGCAGGTCACGCCCCCCACTGGCGTGAGCTGACCCCCGCTCCCTTCCGGGCGGCGGCCCGGTCCCCGCTGCGCCGCCCGGAAGGGAAGCCCCCACGGGCGTCGCCCTCGGGAGTCGCCATGGACTCCGCCACGCCTCCCGGAACGGGGCGCCGTGCTGGACGCCGACCACCGGCCGCCCTGACCCGGTGGGGCCGGGCCCCCGGACCAGGGGACCGGGGCCCGGCCCCACCGCTTCTCTCCACCGTCCCACCCCACCCGTACGCCGTGCCCGGCGTACGGGTGGTGCCGTCCGGGCCGGGGCCAGGAAGCCGCCCGTCAGCTCTCCTGGATGACGGAGAGGACGTTCCCGGCGGGGTCGGTGAACCATGCGATCGCCGCCGGGCCCTCGCCCCCGCCGCCCCGGAGGACGCCCTTGTCGTCCTGGTCGAAACCGGAGTACCGCTCCAGGGCCACACCGGCCCGCTCCAGGGCCCCGACGGCACGGTCGATGTCGTCCACGGGGAAGTTGAGGACCGTGAACGACGCGGGGGTGTGCGACTCCTTGGGGTAGACGAGGACCCGTGCGCCGCTGCCGAGCCCGAGCGTCAGCATCCGCATGTCCCCCTGGCCGGTCTCCTCCACGTGGAGGCCGAGCGTCTCGCCGTAGAACCGGCGGGCCGCGTCGAGGTCGTCGACCGAGAAGCCGCTGAACGCCTGGCTGTCTCCGAACATGGGGGTTGCCTCCTTCACGGGCGGACTCTCCTGCGGTCCCAGGGCACACCACGCCCGGCGCGGCGGGGATCCGCGCCACGCCGACGCGCCCGGATGGTCCTGCGCCCTTCACCCTCCCAGAGCGAGGCCCGCGCCGTGCCGCGTCACACGGCGCGGGCGAGCGCGTCGCGGGCGGCCTGCCCCGCCGTGTCGCGGTCCGCGGGGACGAGACCGATGCGTGTGCGCCGGTCGAGGATGTCGCTCTCGTCCAGGGCGCCTTCGTGGCGGACGGCCCAGAGCAGCTCCGCGCCGGTGACGGGGTGGCCGGGCACGACGGGCCGGGCGAGGCCGGGGTCCCGGACGCCGAGCGCGTGCACCGCCACGGCCTCGGAGCCGTAGCGGTGCACCAGCCGGGCCGGGACGTCGAGCCGGGCCAGGGCGTCCGGCCGGGCGGCGCCGACGAGGGCGACGGAAGCGGTGCGGCAGGGGCCGGCGGCGAGGCCGCGGACGGCGACGGCCCGGTCGACGGCGTCCTGGGCCATCCGGCGGTAGGTGGTGAGCTTGCCGCCGACGACCGTCACGACCCCCTCGGGCGACGTCAGGACGGCGTGCCTGCGGGAGATGTCGGCGGTGCGGCCGCCCGCGTCCCGGGTGTCGAGGAGGGGCCGCAGTCCCGCGAAGGCCCCGACGAGGTCGTCGCGGCGGAGGGTGACGTCGAGCGCGGAGCCGAGGACGTCGAGCAGGAAGCCGATGTCGGTCTCCGGCACGTCCGGCACGTCGGGGACGTCGCCGTCGACGGGTTCGTCGGTGAGACCGACGTACACCCGGCCGTCGCCCTGCGGCAGGACGAGGACGAAACGGTTGGTCTCGCCGGGGATCGGGATGTGCAGTCCGGCGGAGAGCCGGCCGAGCGCCTCCGAGCGCAGGACGAGGTGGGTGCCCCGGGAGGGCCGCAGCGTCACGTCGGGGACGAGTCCGCCCGCCCACACCCCGGCCGCGTTGACGACCGCGCGGGCGCGGATCCGCAGTTCCTCGCCGGTCGTCTCGTCCCGCGCCCGCGCGCCGTCGCCGGTGATCTCCAGGGCGCGGATGCGGGTGAGGACGCGGGCGCCGTGGGCGGCCGCGGTGCGGGCGATCGCGGTCACCAGGCGTGCGTCGTCGGCGAGTTGTCCGTCCCAGGAGAGCAGTCCGCCGCGCAGTCCCGCGGAGCGCAGGGCGGGGGCGAGATGGCGGGTCTCGACGGCGGACAGGGTGCGCGGCGCGGGCAGGGTGGCACGTGAGGTGCGGGCGGCGGCGCGCAGCATGTCGCCGGCGAGGAAGCCCGCGCGGGCGAGGGCGGCCTGGCTCCGGCCGACCAGCGGGGTGAGAGGCAGCACGAAGGGCTGGGCGCGGACCAGGTGGGGGGCGGTGCGCTCCATGAGGATGCCGCGCTCGACGGCGCTCTCGTGGGCGACGTCGAGCTGTCCGGAGGCGAGGTAGCGCAGTCCGCCGTGGATGAGCTTGGAGCTCCAGCGGGAGGTGCCGAACGCGAGGTCGTGGGCGTCGATCGCGGCGACGGAGAGCCCGCGGGCGGCCGCGTCGAGGGCCGCTCCGGCCCCGGTCGCGCCGAGGCCGACGACCAGCACGTCGACCTCGGTCCCGGCGGCGAGTTCGGCGAGTTCGCGGGCGCGGCGCCCGGCGTTCAGCGAGGAGGCGGGCAGGGCGGGGCCGCTGCGGGGCGTGGGGTTCATGGCGTGAGGGTCCTCTCCAGCAGCGTGCGCAGTTCGCCGAGGAAGGCGGCTTCGCTCAGGTCGGGGTCGGTCTCGTCGGTCATGGTCCGCAGCGAGAGCGTGAAGGACTGCACGACGAGGAGCAGGGAACGGGCCTGGAGGTCGGTGCGGACCCGCCGTACGGATCCGTCCTCGTGACCCTCGTCCAGGGCCGTGCCGAGGAGTTCCAGGAGTGCCTCCTGGCTGGCGCCGCGCCGGTCGAGGACGTACGGCAGCAGCAGCTCGGGGTCCACGTCGAGGATCTTGTGGAAGAGCGGATGGGCGCGGAACGCGGCGGCGCCCGCGACGAGGCCGTCGACGATCCGGGCGCGGAGGGGGCGGGGGTCGTCGGCGGGCGGCATGGCGCCGGCGGCGACCGCGACCCACTCACGGGTCATCAGGTCGCCGACGAGCGTGCGCACGTCGGGCCAGCGCCGGTAGAGGGTCATCCGGGAGACGCCCGCGCGCCGGGCGACGTCGGTCAGGGTCGTGCGGCGTACGCCGACGGCGAGCACGCAGTCGCGTGCGGCGTCGAGCACGGCATCTGCGTCCGAGTGGTTGTGACGAATGGGCGTCATCTGTCACAGTGTAATGCCCGTACGGCCCGAGCGGCAGCGCCGTCCGTCGGAGAGACCCTGAACAGCCCGTGAACAGCACCGTGAGGACCTTGCGAAGTGGACATGTTGTGGAGCGGCTGGGGCGACCCGGCCAAGGCGGCCCCCCTGCCCGACGCGGTGACCGGCCTGCTGCGGGACCTGCTCGGCGTCACCCCGCGCGAGAGCGGCCCGGCAGGGCTCGGTGACATCGAGGTCCCCGCGCCGCCGCTGACCGACGAGGCCCGCGCGGCGCTGCGGGCGGCCGTCGCCGCCGGGGACGGACTGCGCGAGGACGCCGAGAGCCGGATCCGGCACACCCGCGGCAAGTCCACCCCCGATCTGCTGCGCATCCGCGCCGGCGAGGTCGAGGACGTCCCGGCGGCGGTCCTGCTGCCCGCCGGTCACGACGAGGTGCTCGCCGTGCTGCGCGCCTGCGCCGCCCACGGCCTGGCCGCGGTGCCCTTCGGCGGCGGCACCTCCGTCGTCGGCGGCCTGAGGCCCGAGACGAAGCGGCCGTTCGTCGCGCTCGACCTGCGCCGCCTCGACCGGCTCCTCGCCGTCGACGAGGTGTCCCGCACGGCGACCCTCCAGCCCGGACTGCGCGGACCGCAGTGCGAGGAACTGCTCAACGCCCAGGGCTGGACGCTCGGGCACTTCCCCCAGTCCTTCGAGTGGGCGTCCGTCGGCGGCTTCGCCGCGGCCCGCTCCAGCGGCCAGGCGTCCGCCGGCTACGGCCGCTTCGACGAGATGGTCCTCGCCCTCACCGTCGCCACCCCCGAGGGCACCCTGGAGACCGGCCGCGCCCCGCGCTCCGCCGCCGGCCCCGACCTGCGCCAGCTGGTGCTCGGCTCGGAGGGCGCCCTCGGCGTGATCACCTCCGTGACCGTGCGGATACGCCCCCTGCCGCGCACACGGGTCTACGAGGGCTGGCGTTTCGCCTCCTTCGAGGAGGGCGCCGCCGCGCTGCGCCGCCTCGCGCAGGACGGGCCCCGCCCGACCGTGCTGCGGCTGTCCGACGAGACCGAGACCTTCGTCGGACTGGCCCAGCCCGACGCCATCGGCTCCGCCGGCATGCCGCAGGACCCCGGCTGCACGGCCGTCACCGGTTACGAGGGCACCGAGGAGGAGACCGCGGCCCGCCGCGCCGCCGCCCGGGAGGTCCTCCTCGCCTGCGGCGGCGAGTACCTCGGCGAGGAACCCGGCGACCGCTGGGAGCACGGCCGCTACGACGCCCCGTACCTGCGCGACGCGCTGCTGGACGCCGGGGCGTTCGCCGAGACGCTGGAGACGGCCGGCTTCTGGTCCACGCTGCCCGAGCTGTACAGGTCGGTGCGCGAGGCGCTCACCGGCGCCCTGACCGCGGCCGGCACCCCGCCCCTGGTGATGTGCCACATCTCGCACACCTACGAGAACGGCGCCTCGCTGTACTTCACCGTCGTCTCCGCCCAGGGCGAGGACCCGGTCGCGCACTGGGAGCCGGTGAAGCGGGCCGCGAACGACGCCGTCCTCGCCGCGGGCGGCACCATCAGCCACCACCACGGCGTGGGCACCGACCACCGCGACTGGTACGCCCGGGAGATCGGCCCGCTGGGAGTCCGCGTGCTCCAGGCCGTCAAGGCCGAGGTCGACCCGGCCGGTGTGCTCAGCCCCGGCGTCCTCATCCCCGTCCGCTGACCCCCACGTGCCGTACGGAGGCCGATCCATGCGACAGTTCACCGCCGTGGTCAACCCCGCCGCGGGCGGCTCCAGCGGCGCGGCGGGCCTGCTCCCGCTGGCCCGGCTGCTGCGGGAGGCGGGCGCCCGGCTCGACACCGTGTACAGCAGAAGCCTGGAGCACGCGCAGGAACTCGCCCTGCGGGCGGGCGCCGAGGGGCACGTCGTCCTCGCGGTCGGCGGGGACGGCATGGCCGGCCGTGTCGGCGGCGCGCTGAGCGGCACGGGCACGGTGTTCGGTCTGGTCCCCGCCGGCCGCGGCAACGACTTCGCCCGTGCCCTCGGACTGCCCTCCGACGCCGCCGGTCTCGCCCGGGTGCTGCTGGAGGGCACACCCCGGGCCGTGGACACCATCGAGGTGGAGTCCGCCGTCCACGCCGGGGTCCGGGTCCTCGGCAGCGTGTACGCGGGCGTCGACGCGGTCGCCAACCGCCACGCCAACGCCTCCCGGGTGCTGCGCGGCGCCGCCTCGTACTACGCGGGCGGCCTGCGGGCGGTGCTCGGCTGGAGCCCGGCGGCGTACCGCGTCACCGTCGACGGTGTGCCGTACGAACGCAGCGGCTACACCGTCGTCGCCGCGAACTCCGGCTTCTACGGCTTCGGCCGGAACATCGCCCCCGGCGCCCTCGTCGACGACGGCCTGCTGGACGTCGTGATCGTCGGACACGCGCCCAAGCGGCTGTTCTTCGCCACGATGAACGAGCTCAGGACCGGCGCCCATGTGAACCGCCCTCAGGTCGAGATCCTGCGCGGCAAGGAGATCCGCATCGAGGCCGACCGCGCCCTGCCCTACGGCGCCGACGGCGAGGTCGACGCACAGGTGCCGGTCACCGTCCGGGTCCTGCCCGGCGCGCTGGACGTCCTCGCGTGACGTCCGCTCCCCGGCCCCACTGATCCGGCCCGTTCGGGGTACTCGCGCCCTCACCGGATGGCGGGGCCCCGACGGGCCCCGCCCGGCACGGACGACAAGACGGGAGGTGAGCGTCGTGTCGAGCGCACGACCGCCCTACGCCCCGGCCGACGAGCGGACTCGCCGGCCGGAGGACGAACCGGTCGGCGAACTGGTGCAGCGGGCCTCACGGCAGCTGACGGAACTGGTGCGCGGCGAGATGAGACTGGCGCAGGCGGAGATGAAGGAGAAGGGCAGGCGGTACGGCAAGGGCGGCGGGCTGTTCGGCGGCGCCGGCGTCGTCGGCTTCCTCACCCTCCAGGCCCTCGTGGCCACCGCCGTGGCGGCCCTCGCGGTGCCGCTGCCGGTGTGGGCCGCGGCGCTGATCGTCACCGCCGTACTGGGCCTGATCACCGCGGTCATGGCCGCGAGCGGCAGGAAGCAGTTCAAGGAGGGCGCGCCGGCCGCTCCCGAGCGGACGATCGACAGCGTCAAGGCCGACATGGCCGAGATCAAGGAGAGTGCACAGCGATGACCCGCTCATCCGACGACGACCGGACCGCGTCCCCCGAGCGGCTGCGCGAACAGGTCGAGGAGATCCGTCACGAGCTCGGCGAGACCGTCGGGGCGCTGGCGGCCAGGAGCGACGTGAAGGCCAGGGCGCAGCGGAAGGCGGCCGACGTCAGGCAGCATGCCTCCGCCACGGCAGGACAGCTGAGGACACGGGCGGCCGGTCTCGCGCACCAGGTGCAGGACAAGGTGCCCGAGCCGGCGAAGGACACGGCGGCCCGGGGAACGCGCGCGGCGCGGGACCACCGCGCCCTGCTGGTCGCCGCGGGCGCGGGCGCCGCGCTGGTGTGGGCGGCGTACCGCTCCCGGAGGAAGTGAGCGCGGGAGCACGCCCGGACCTCCGGCGCGGTGACCGGTCCCGCGCCCGGTACGGTCACCCGCGGGACCGTCCGGGCAGGGGCCCGGCAGGCCCACCACCTGTGACCCACCGCCCGCAGGGCCCCTAGGAGCCCTCCCGGGCGGCGTCGGGGTCCGGGAGGACGGCCGTCTCGATCAGCCGGTGGGCGTACGTCCAGGCTGCCTCCTCCACCCAGGCGGCCCGGACCGTGCGGATCCAGAAGACCGGCAGGGCCAGCTCGGTGAGGACGAGCACCGCCGACACCACCGCGTCCGCGGTGTCCGCCGGAGGCCACCCCAGCGTCACGCGCAGCAGCACGGCGAGCAGCCCGGCCGCGCAGGCGGCGAGCGCGACGGGCCGCAGGCCAAGGCTGTTGCGGCGGAAGCCGTACTCGCCGTTCTCCTCCGCCACCAGCTCGGCACCCGGCAGCGCCCGGGCCCTGACCCGCAGCACCGTGCCCGCCGCCTCGTACACCGCGTCGGCGTGCCCCGGGTCGGACAGTTCCTCCTGCGCCGAGGGCATCCGCAGGGCCGGGCCGGCGATCTGCTCTATCCGCGTGTGCAGGTACGCGAGCCGGGCCGGCTCGATCGGGCCCCGCCGGCGCAGCAGCTGCACCGACGGCTTCCCGCCCCAGCTCTCGAACAGCCCCGGCTCCAGCCGTCGGCCCCGGCTCCGGCTGAACTGCCCCAGCAGCAGCGGCAGTCCGCAGACCAGCACGAGCACCCACACGCCGCGGGCCGCCGTCCAGTCGGGGACCAGCAGGGCCGGCGGCAGCGCGAGCGGCAGCGCCGCGATCAGCACCGGGCGGATCCGCGCCCGCCAGGTGTACGGGGCCAGCACCCGGGACAGCATGCCTTGTTCCATTGCCGGTCCCCCCTCTCCGGACACGTCCCCACGGTCCAGGAGAAGGGATACCCCCGGGGCACGACGGCCGAATCGCCCTGCGGCTACAGGGGATCGGTCGCCGTGTCGATGACCTCGTCGAGGACGTCGCGGGAGCGCAGGAGGTCGGTGATGAGGCGGTTGATGCGCTCGCGTTCCGCGGCGAGCCGGTGGACGAGTTCCGGGGTGGCGATCTCGCCCGGGCGGCCGTCCGCGTCCCTCATGCAGGGCAGCAGCCGGCCGATCGTCCGGCTGTTCAGCCCGGCGGCGTAGAGCGTCTGGATGCGGACGACGCGGTCGACCGCCCAGTCGCCGAACTCCCGGTGGCCACCGGGGGTGCGCTCCGAGCGCAGCAGTCCTTGTGTCTCGTAGTAGCGCAGAGAGCGCTCGCTCACCCCGCTGCGCCGGGCCAGCTCACCGATCCGCATGCCTCACCTCGTGGGACGACGCCTTGAACCCGACACTGCTGTCACTTCCTACCCCGCCGTGAGCGAGTCGTGACGGTGGCGTGGCGGCCGCGAAGAGGTTGCGGCGGGCCCTGTGTGAGCCCGCGTGCGCAGGGTAGCCGCCCCGCACCGACGCAGGCCGCGGCGAAGTGGAGTGGAAGACACGTGTGGGTGGATCGGGCCGTCGCCCGGGGGACATGAGGGGCGTGGGCGCCGCGTCCTGTCCCGACGAGCCGTCCGGGGCGCTGGCCCGGCAGATCGTCGACGCGGTGGACCAGCTGGTGGCGCTGTGGTTCACGGCCGTCGACGAGGTCAGTCCGCGGGTGCCGCCGCGCGGGATAAGGGCGCTGCAGGCCGTGCGCCGCCGGCCCGCCCTCAATGTGACGGCGCTGGCCGAGCAGCTGGACGTGGGACTGCCCACGGCCAGCCGGCTGTGCGACCGGCTGGAGGCGGCCGGGCTGCTGGAGCGGTGCGCGCGGCCCGGCGACCGGCGTGAGGTGCATCTGGTGATGACGGACCGGGGACGCCGGTTCCTCGCCGACCTCGGCGAGCGGCTCTCGGCGCGGCTGGGCGGTGTGCTCGACGGTCTGCCGCCGGAGCGGCGGCTGCTGCTGGAGGAGATGCTGCGGTCCTTCCAGGAGCCCCCTGACACCCGGCGAGCCCCCTGACACCCGTCCGGGCACGGGGGCCCGCCCCCGGACGGCCGCCGGTCAGGCGTACGGCGCCGCGCGGAGTTCCGGTTCCTCCTGCACATGGCAGAGCAGCAGGCAGACGTCGTCGTCGTGCTCGGAGTCGTCCAGCAGGGGCCGCAGGAGCCGGTCGGCGGAGCCCTCCAGGTCGTCGGCGAGGTCGGCGGGGCGGGCGTCGGACAGGGCGTGCGCGAGACGCAGGATCCCCGGGTCTATGCCCTGGGCCCTGCGTTCGACGAGCCCGTCGGTGTACAGGGCCAGTGTGGAGCCGGGCGGGAGCGGCTCGGTGTGGTCGGGGATCTCCTGCTGGAGGGGGATGCCGAGCATCGCGCCCGGCTTGGCGTCCAGGGTGCGTACCCGCCCGTCCGGGGTACGCAGGACGGGCGGGGGGTGTCCCGCGGCGGCCCAGGTGAGTTCGCCGGTTCCCGGCCGGAACCGCGCGATGACCGCGGTCGCGTAGAGATCGAGCCGCAGCTGGTGCAGGAACTGGTGCAGCTGGGTGAGCAGCGCCCCGGGCCCGGCCCCGTCGACGGCGTAGGCGCGCAGGGCCGTGCGCAGCTGGCTCATCATCACGGCGGCGTGCAGGCCGTGTCCGGTGACGTCGCCGACCACGGTGATGACGCTGCCGTCGGGCTGGGTGAACGCGTCGTACCAGTCGCCGCCGATGTTCATGCCCCGGGTGGCGGGCAGATAGCGGGCGGCCAGCGTCATGCCCCGGGTGGCGGGCAGATCGGTGAGCAGGGCGCGCTGGAGGGTCTCGGCGATGTCGCGGTTGTGCTCGTAGCGCCGGGCGTTCTCCAGCGCGATGCCCGCCCGCCGGGTCAGTTCGACGAGCATGACGGCGTCGTCGGGGTCCCAGCGCTCGCCCGGGGGCGTGAGGGTGAGCACGCCCTGCGGCGCCCTGTGGGTGAGCAGCGGGATGCACAGCAGGGGCCGTCCGGGGGCGAGGGCCGACGGCGGCTGGTCGTCCACCCCGGGCAGCCCGCCGGGGTGGGCGGCGGCGTACTGCGGCCGGCCCCGGCGGGCGGCGACGACGGCGGCGGCCGGGTGCGGGACCCTGCGGCGGGCTTCGTCGGCGGGGTCGAACAGCCAGACGTCGACGGTGCGGGCGTAGCGCGGTACGAGCAGGGCCGGGAGCAGCCGGACGATGGCGTCGGGGTCCAGGGAGGCCGTCAGGGCGGCGCTGGCGTCGGCGAGGAAGGTGAGTCTGCCGCGGGCGCTCTCCGCCTCCCGGCGGGCCTTCTGTTCGGCGGCGAACAGTTCGCGCTGGCGCTGCCCGGCGGTGTCGAGTTCGGCGTGCAGGGCGACGACGCCCTGGTTGGTCTGGTGGAGTTCCTCGCGGTGGAACGCGACGAGGGCCTCCTGCTCGTCGAGCTTGTCCAGCAGCAGCGCGGCGTCCTCGTCGGCGGAGAACAGCGCCTCGGCCAGGGTGGCGGGATCCTCGGCGACAGGCCCGGCGGCGACGGCGCCGGCGTCCTCGGAGCAGACGGCCGTGGCACGCCAGGGCGGGCGCTCGCCGGCCGCCCACGGATCGGCCGCGCGCACCTCGACGGTGAGGCCGTCGCCCCGCGGCGGCACGAGCACCCGTGCTCCGACCACCCAGACACCGCCCTTGGTGAGGCACTGCCGCAGCTGGGCGGTGAGCGCGGCGATCAGGCGGGTGCGTTCCACGGGGCCGACGCCGCAGGCGGCGGCCAGCCGGGCGGTGGCGATACGGGCCCGAGCGGCGTCGGTGACGGTCTGGACGTACCAGGTGCGGTTCATCAGGCGCGGTCCGGTGGGGAGGGGTTCAGTACGACGACGGCGGTGTCGTCGCGTACCGGGCGGGCGGGGCTGCTGGCGTCCCGCACGATCACGGCGGCCACGACGGCGGGGTCGAGCGAGGCGGCGGGCAGGGCGGGGTCGGGGCTCCAGCGGCCGGGCAGGCCGTCGCTGTGCAGGACGAGCGCGCTGTCGCCGTTCCACTCCTCCTCCTGCACGGGCAGCCGGGCGGGGAGGTGCGAGCCGACGATGCCGGGGTGCGAGAGCAGGGGCCGCCAGGCGCCGTCGCGCAGCAGCCGGGCCCCGATGTTGCCGACGCCGGCGAAGGCCAGCCGGCCGGCGGCGGTGTCGAGCTGGGCCACCGCGACGGCCGCGCCCCGGGTGCGGCGCAGCGCCTCGTCCAGCCGGCGCAGCAGTTCGGCCGGGGGCAGATGCGCGCAGCGCCGTACCTCCGTCACCGCCGTGGAGGAGGCGTGGGCGGCCTGCTCGCCGTGGCCGAGGCCGTCGGCGAGCATCAGGGTGAGCCGGTCGCCCGAGCGGACCCAGGTCCAGGCGTCGCCGGAGAACTCGGCGCCCGCGAAGGGGATGTTGATGCCGCCGGCCCGTGCGGGGGCGGTGGCCGCGGCGGCCGCGGCGCCGATCCTGGCGAGCGCGACCGTGCCCCGGCCGGGGGTGCTGTGCAGCCGGAAGTCGTCGGCGGTGCGCAGACAGGTGCCGAGCCCGGCGCCGAGGGAGTCCTTCGTGGAGTAGCCGTCGCGCAGGGCCGCGGTCACGTCGGCCATGCCGGGGCCGTGGTCGACGGCCAGTATCTGCATCACCCGGCCCTGTTCGTCGCCGGGTGTCCGCGTCGCACCGGCCCGTTCGCCGGCGGGGAGCGGCGCCGGCGGGGCGACGGCCTCCAGCAGGACGCGGCCGCCGCCGGCGTGCTTGAGCAGGTTGGTGGCGAGTTCGGTGGCCACCAGGGCCGCTCCCGCGGTGCGGTCGTCGTCGAGTCCGGCCCGGCGGGCGGCCTCCTCGGCCGCCACCCGCACGTCCCGTACCCGGGTCGAGTCGTGCACCGGCACCTCCCACACCCGCGGCATCAGCGTGCCTCGCGTTGCCGGGGCGGCGGGGACACCCAGGAGGTCACGGTCACGGTGGTACCGCCGCCGGGGCGGGTGTCGATCTCGAAGTCGTGGACGAGCCTGCGGGAGCCGCCCAGCCCGAGGCCCAGTCCCTCGCCGGACGTGTAGCCGTCGGACAGGGCCTGCTCCACGTCCGCGATGCCCGGTCCCTCGTCGGTGAAGGTGAGCCGCAGTCCCGGTGTCCCGGCCCGGTTCACCCGGGCGCATTCCACCTGTCCTCCCCCGCCGTACACGAGCGCGTTGCGCGCCAGTTCGCTCGCGGCGGTGACCAGTTTCGTCTGGTCCACGAGCCCGAACCCGAGGCTCGCGGCCAGCTGCCGCACCTGCTGCCGTACCCACACGAGATCGAGGTCCGAGCGGATCGGCAGGCGGGCGGAGACGTCGCCGGCGGTGTGCGTCACGGACTCTCCCGGCGTTCTCGTCCGTCGCGGGGACGGGCCGCGATCTCGACCCCGAGCATGCGCAGCGCGTCCTCCGTGCTCAGCGCCGTGCGCAGCCCCGGCAGGGTCAGGCCCAGTTCGACCAGGGTGATGGCCACCGGCGGGCGCATCCCGGCGACCACGGTCTCCGCGGCCAGCAGCCGTGTCTTGGCGGCGATGTCGCTGAGCACCCGGCCCATGAACGAGTCGATGATCTCCACTCCGGACAGGTCGATGACGACTCCGGCGACGCCGCTGTCGACGACGGTCTCGCCGATGTCCTCCTGGAGTTGTTCCGCCGTGCCGTCGTGCAGGTCGCCCTGGAGCGTCACCAGCAGGACGCCGCCGAGCCTGAGCACGGGCACGCGCCCCTCGTGGGGTGACGGGAACACCCGGGTCACCGCGCTTCCGCGCCGAGACCGGCGTGCGGCACGATGTCGGCGCCCTGCTCGCGCAGTGCGTAGGCCAGCGCGTCGGCGAGGCTGGCGCGGGTGAGCACGGAACTCAGGTCGATGCCCAGGTGGACGATGGTCTGCGCGATGGCGGGCCGGATGCCGGAGACGATGCACTCCGCGCCCATCAGACGGGCCGCGGCCACGGTCTTCATCAGATGCTGCGCCACCAGCGAGTCGACGGTGGGCACTCCGGTGATGTCGAGGATCGCGAACCGCGCGTGCTGGTCGACGACGGCGTCCAGCAGGGTCTCCATCACCACCTGGCTGCGGGCGCTGTCGAGGGTGCCGATCAGCGGTACGGCGACGATGCCGTCCCACAGCTTGATGACGGGCGTGGCGACTTCGAGGAGCTGGAGCCGCTGACGGCCGATGAGCTCCTCCCCGGCGCTGATCACCGTGTCCTGCACGACGAGCCGGAGCGTGCCCATCAGGACGGTGAGCGTGGTGGTGCAGTCCCGCACGTGCTCGGCGGAGGCCGTGGAGAGTTCCGTGAGGAGGAGTTCGGTGGCCGGGTGGCGCAGCGCGTCCACCTCGGCCGAGATCTGGGCGGGGCCGGCGCCGGCCCGTGCCCTGGCGGCCGCGGTGCGCGCCAGCTGGTCGCGCACGACGGTGAATCCGCTCGCCTCGGGGTCCTCCACCCGTCCCTCGGAGGCCACCGCGGCGACGGCCTCCACGACCGCGCGGCCCGCCTCGACCGCCTCGTCCCGCGACACCGTGAAAACGGTGCGGAACAGCGCCGCCTCGGCCCAGCGCTGGGCGATCTGTTCCCGACGCCGCCGCAGGAACGCGGCGATCTCCTCCGTGGGCGGTGTCTGCTCCGCTGCCGTCGTTCGCTCCGGCACGTACTTCTCTCCTCGATCGTCTTGTCGCACTCGTTGCGGGTTTCTCCGGACCCTCACCCGCACCTCCACAGGTGAAACCGATCTCCCGGGTGGTTCGTGACGGTCCGGTACCGGTCGGCCCGGTGCTTGCCGAACAGCAACCTTCGGGGACGCGCGAGCGCCCCGGTCCGCGGCCGTTCAGCCGGCCGCCAGCGCGAGCGCCTCGTCGGCGTCGGCGACCATCGGCACGGTGAGGCTCACGCCGGTCAGGTCCAGGATGCGCCGGACGGCCCGGGTCGGGGAGATGACGTAGACGCCGCCTCCTCCGTCGCGGACCTCCTGGTACACGCGCAGGATGATGTTCATCCCCGACGAGTCCATGAACGGCACTCCGGCGATGTCGAGCAGGAAGTGGCGGCGGCCGTGGTGGAGCTGGTTGGCGAGGTGGTGCTGCAGCTCGGTCGCGGTGGCGGAGTCCAGGTCTCCTTCCACCCTGAGCAGCACGGCGTCCTCGCGGAGCACTTCGACATCGACGGACAGGGGATTGTGGGCGACGGACACGGGACCTCCCTGGGCGCTGGCGATCGGGACGGGTGCCCGATCGGACGGATTTCATGCGGCAGGGCGCTCATGCGCCCTGGACCGGCTCTTCGTGACACCGTGTCCGCCCGGGACACGGGCGGCCGGGACGGCTCACGGCACAGGCGGCGGCTCTCAGCCCGCTCCCGGTTCCGGCCGTCGGGCGCGCGGCCGCCCGGCGACGCGGCTGACGGGCCGTGACACCTGCGGCGGGGAGGCGCCGCGCCGGGAGCGCGGTGCGCCGGTGACCTCCGCCGGTTCCGCCCGCGCCTCCTGGGGACCGGGCCGCGCAGGGACCGCCCGGCTCGTGCCGTGGAGGAAGCGCTCGGTCTCCCCCGCGGCGAGGGGCGCGGCGAGGCCCGCGGCGAGGGCGGCGCACCGCGCCGGGGACAGGTCCGTCCCGGCGAGGGTGCCGCGTACGCGGGGGCGCTCCGGTGTGTCCTCCTCCGGCGCGGCGGGCCGGCCCGGGAACGGACGCGACAGCTCCCGCGCGTCCTGCGGGCGTATCCGGGCCGGGCCCTCGACGGGCGGCGGCGGCGCCGCCCCGTCCGTGGTGGCCGTCGCCTCTGCCGTGGCCGTTGCCTGCGCCACCGTCACGGCTGCCATGCCGCCCTCCCCAGTGCCGGAACCGTATGTCATTCCCCCGACTGCCCGGCTTCCCGGACTTCACTCCCCCCGCCACCACGGCAGACACCGGCCGGCCGGTGTCCGGCGCGCATCCGCCCTTCCGAAGGGGCGTGTCACCGCCGGATCGGCATCGCCCTGTTTGCGTGCCGGGCCGGGGGGCAGGCGGATTCTCGTGCTTCGGACCAGAGGCACAGCGGCAGGGCCCGTGTCCGTACCGGGCCGTCCGCGGCCCCGCCGGTTTTCCACGGCAACTCCCTGACACCCCCCGCGTTCAGGAGATCTTTCGCATGCTGGTCGAGACATCCGCACACGGTTCCGGTTCCGACACCCGCCCGGCTCCGTCCCGCAGGCACACCCACGACGACGCCCCCGACACCGGCTCCGACTTCGCACGGCTCGCGGCGCTGCCCGACGGGCCCGAGCGCGACGCCCTGCGCGACATACTGGCCGAGGCGTGGCTGCCCATGGCCCACCGCATAGCCGGCCGCTTCCGCAACCGCGGGGAGTCGCTGGAGGATCTGCGCCAGGTCGCGGCGCTGGGTCTGGTCAAGGCCATCGACCGCTACGAACCCGGACGCGGCGCCTTCGAGAGCTACGCCGTGCCGACCGTCACCGGCGAGATCAAGCGGCACTTCCGGGACCGGATGTGGGCCCTGCGGGTCCCCCGTCGCGTGCAGGACCTGCGCAACAAGGTACGCATCGCCCGCCGCGACCTCCTCCAGACCTCGGGCGGCGCGGAACCCTCGGTCCCCGAGATCGCCGCCCGCGCGGGGCTCACCGAGGAGGAGGTGGCGACCGGCGCGGAGGCGCTGGACAGCTACAGCACGCTGTCGCTGGACGCCGAGGTGTCCGGGGAGGACGAGGGATTCAGCCTCGCCGACACGCTCGGCGTGCGCGAGGAGGCGTACGACGTCGTCGTCGACCGCGAGGCCGCCAAGGAGGGGCTGCGGCGGCTGCCCGAACGCGAGCGCGCGATCCTCTACATGCGCTTCTTCGAGGACATGACGCAGTCCCGGATCGCCGACCGGCTGGGCATCTCCCAGATGCATGTCTCCCGGCTGATCAGCCGCTCCTGCGAGCGGATCCGGCGGGAGGCGCTGGCGCAGGGCCCGGGCCCCCATGGTTCCGGCACGAGCGGGTAGACGAGCCGCGAGGACGCCCATGGGGCACGAGCGACTTGAGGAGGCGACGGGGTGCGAGGGACGGTCGAGGTGACGGAAGCGGTGGATCCACGCGGGTACGCCGGAGGCGTTCGTCCGCGATCCGTCCTGCGGACCGCACCCGGGGAGCGATGAGGCCCGCCGAGCGCCCGCCCGCCTGGACCGGCGGGCGGGAAGCGGCCCGGACGACCGCGGTGACCAGCGCCGCGGCCGCCCGGGGGTACGTGGGCGCGCTCGTCCGGGAACGGTGGCGCGGGCCGGCGGGGCCCGCCTGCGAGGAGGCCGTCGTCGATCTCCTGCTGGTCGTGTCGGAGCTCGTCGGCAACGCCCTGCGGCACGGCGGCGGTCTCGCCCGTTTCGAGGTGGCGCTCGTGCCCGAGGGCGTACGGCTGGGCGTGCACGACTACAGCGACATCGTGCCGGCGGCGGCGTTCGGGGACGGCACGCTGCCCCGCCCCGGCGAGGGCGGCGGCTACGGATGGCCGCTGATCATCCGGCTGGCCGAGGAGATCCGGGTCGAGCGCCGCCGTGCGGGCGGCAAGGCGATCGACGTCCTGGTGCCGCTGCGCTGAGCGGGCTCACCACGGGCGGCTCACCAGGGCAGGAACACATGGACGTCCTTGCCGTCCTCGCGGACCACCACACTGACCTGCTCGCCCAGCGTCTGGATCAGGTACCAGCCGATGCCTCCGCCCTTGCCGGGGCGGAAGGAGCGCGGCGCGGGCGGTTCGGTGCTGGTGTCGCCCAGGGTCACGTGCACACCGTCGAAGGTCCTGCGCAGACTCAGCCGGAAGGGCCCCGGTGCGTACTGCACCGCGTTCGCGGCGAGTTCCGCGACCACCAGCAGGATGTCGTCCCAGTGCTCGCAGGCCGAGGGGGGCACGGTCCGGGCGAGCCGGACCAGAAAGGTCTCCGCCGTCAGCCGGGCGTCCGTCACGTCCTCCAGCCGCCCGTCGAACGTGGCCTCGTACACCTGGGTCCCGTCGGGCGACGGCTTGTCGCCCCAACGCGGTTCGGTCGACATCGCACCTTCCCGGCCGCTCCACTGCGCGCGGACTGTGGCTGGTCTCGTTCCATCTTCTCTCCGCTGCTGGTTCCCCGACCAGGGGCCGCTACGCGCACGAAATCGCCGCGGACGCACCGGGTGCACCGGCTGTACCGGCGCCGACACGCAGGGGTGCGCCCGGGCGGCGCCGCGACCGGTGTCCGGCCCCGTGGCGGCCGCATGGCAGCGCCCGCCGGGTGGTGCGAGCATGGGAAGTGGTGCCAAGAGCTCCCAGGGCCTGTCCGGGGGCGTTCCCGTCCGCCGTTCCGCACTCTCACGAGGAGGGACGACGTCATGGCCAAGCGTCTGGTGATCTGCTGCGACGGCACCTGGAACTTCGCCGACCAGCCCAGCAAGTCCAACGTCGCGAAAGTCGCCCTGTCCGTGCTTCCCGGGTCCGCCGACGGGAAGGAACAGCGCGTCTACTACCACAGCGGCGTGGGCACCCGGCGGTGGGAGCGTCTGCGGGGCGGCGCGTTCGGTGTGGGTCTGTCCCGGAACGTCATCGACGCCTACCGCTTCCTCGTCGAGACGTACGAGCCCGGCGACGAGCTGTTCCTCTTCGGCTTCAGCCGGGGCGCGTTCACCGCCCGCAGCCTGTCGGGGCTGGTGCGCAACAGCGGCATCCTGCGCCGGGAGCACATGGACCGGATCCCGCAGGCATGGTCCCTGTACCGCGACCGGGTCGAGCAACCGAACGGCGCGGCCGCGACGTTGTTCCGCCGCTCGTACGGGCGTGAGTCGCAGATCCGCTTCATCGGTGTGTGGGACACGGTCGGTTCGCTGGGCATCCCCGTCCCGGACGCCGCCTGGCTCAAACCGGCCGTGAACCGCTTCAACCGCCGCTGGGCGTTCCACGACACCGAGCTGAGCCGCGGGGTCGTGGCGGCCTTCCACGCGCTCGCCATCGACGAGCGGCGCTCGGCGTTCCGGCCGGCCCTGTGGCACCAGCGGCCCGGTGCCGACCGGCAGGGCCAGGAGCTGCAGCAGGTGTGGTTCGCGGGGGTGCACTGCGACATCGGCGGCAGCTACAAGGAGACGGGGCTGTCGGACATCACCCTGCTGTGGATGATCGACCAGGCCCGTCGGCACGGGCTGGAGTTCGACGCCGAGGCGCTCAGCGAGGCCGGGCCCACGGTGATGAGGCCGCAGCAGAGCACCGACTTCCGGGTGCAACCGGACGCCTCGGGCCGGCTGCACGATTCACGCAAGGGCATGTACCGGCTCGCCAGGCCCCTGCACCGGCCCCTGGGCGGGGCGGTGAACGACCGGGGCGAGCCCGACGGCAACGAGTTCCTGGCGGTGCCCGCCAAGGAGCGCTACGACCGCGACGACCGCTACCGGCCGCCCGAGCTGGAGCGGTATCTCGGCGCCCAGGAGCGGGTCCGGCTGGAGCCCGTCCTGCTGCCGGGCATCGCCGCCGGTCTGCCGCCCATGCCTCCGGGGGCGTCCGAGGTGCCCGAGGCACCCGCGGCGTCCGACCCGGACCTGCGCCGCGCCCCGTGACCTGCGCCGCGCCCCGTGACCCGCGCCCCGTGACCCGTGACCCGCGCCCCACGCCCCGTGACCCGCGCCCCGTGACCCGGGTCCTGCGGCCCGTGACCCGGGTCCCGTGACCCGGGTCCTGTGGCCCGTGACCCGGGTCCTGTGGCCCGTGACCCGGGTCCTGTGGCCCGCGCCCCGCCGCCCGTCCCGGTTCTCCCGGCCGTCCCCGCCGGTGCCGGCCGGCGGCTGTTCCCGCCCTCGTCCGTCATCCCCTCGTCCGTCATCCCGGTGCCGACGTCCCCTTCGCCGTCCACCGGGCCGCCGGAGACGACCCGCTGACCGCGAACGTGCTCGTGAAGGGTGCCGCCTTCCCTCGTGCGTCGCCCGGACGCCCGGGAAGCATCCGGGAGAACCGCGCCGAGGGCTCGACACCGAGTTCCTCGTCCAGCATCCGGCGGAACGCCTCGTAGTGGGCCATCGCCTCGCCGATGTTGCCCTCCGCGAGATGCGCCGCCACGACCGCCCGGTGCGCGCTCTCCCGCAGCGGCTCCGCCCGTACGCCGGCCCAGGCCGCCTCCATCGCCAGGGCGGGCCTGCCCTGCCGTATCAGGGCCTCGGCCAGTGCGTCGAGGGCATGCAGCCGCAGCTGGCGCAGACGTTCGCGCTCCAGCAGCACCCAGTCCTCGTCCCAGCCCGGCAGCAGATCCTCCCCGGTCAGGAGCTCCAGCCGCGGCAGTCCCCGCAGCGCGGGCCCGCCGCCCTGTACGACGCCGAGTGCCGTCCGGGCGAGGGCGTGGGCGTCCACGCGCAGGTCGGGGGTGACCACCAGGACGTCGCCGCGGCAGTCGATCAGGGACGGCTCGCCCCTCGGCAGCTTCCACAGGGTGGTGCGCAGGCTGCCCCGGGCATGTCCCTCGGTGACCTCGGGCCACAGGGTGCCGGCGAGGACCGTGCGGGAGACCCTCCCGCGGAGGGCCATGAACGCCACGAGCCGCTGGGTGTTGCGGCACAGGTCGACGGGCTCGGCACCCAGTTCCAGACGGAACTGGCCGAGCAGCCGCAGCCGGGGAGGGGCAGACACCACCTTGATCGCCTCACGCACAGTGTTCCGGCTGGTCGCGCCTCCACGGGCTCTGTCGGCCCCGTCGACGGCGCTGAACCGCGCTCGCGACTCCCGGTGCGGCGCCCGTCCGGTGCCACATCCTCCAAGGCGTGCCGCCACCATTTTCGGTCCGCCGCAGACCCGGTGCAACTCGGCCGGGTCGCCCGCGCGACCGCCGTTGACGCGGGATTGACGTCGGGTTGACACCCCTTTTGTACCGTCGTGGACGGTGGACGGCGCACGGCGACGGGACCGGCACCACCCTTCCGGACCGGCGTGTCCACCCGTCGGCTCACCGATCCCCTGGCCCATCGGCCCACCGGTTCGTCGACTCACCGGTTCATCGACTCACCGACCCACACCCGGAAGGCCGGCCGCCATGGTCGTTCTGTCCAACGTCCGTTTCGGCAAGCGCAACGAGGACGTGCGCACCGTGCAGAAGGCCCTGATCGGCCGGGGCCACGACATCCCCGGCGGAGCCACCGGATTCTTCGGGGAGCAGACCAGGAACGCCTATCGCGCCGAACAGTTCGCCCAGGGCTTCCGGGGCTCCGACGCCGACGGGGTCCCCGGCTGCACCTCCCTCACCACTCTCGGCAGCCTCGCCGGATTCCGGGTCGACTGCGCACGGACACCGGCCGGCGCCGGAGGGAAACTCGCCCTCGCCCAGGTCACGTTCCGCGATCCGGGCGACCGGTCGGGGGAGACCGCGATGCGGCACTACGCGGGCAAGGCGTGCGAACTGACCGGCATGGACCCGGCGTTCGGCGTGCCCGCACTCGCCACGATCGCCAAGCGCGAGTCCGCCAGCAACCACCCGAGGTTCCGGATCAACACGCGCGACGTCAACGCGCACGGCCGGACCGCGGCCGACGGCCACCCGCTGAACTGCTCCCGGGGCGCCACCCAGTGCATTCCCACCACCTTCGCCGCGTACCACCAGAAGGGCACCGCCACCACGCCGTACGACGTGGTCGCCTGCATGTGCGCGACCGTCAACTACGTACGCGACCGCTACCACGTGAACCGGTCCGGCTCGAACTTCGCCGCGCGCGTCCAGCAGGCCGATCCGCACCGGGATCCGCACCCCTACTAGGACCCTTCTGACGGATCTCCGTGGGAGCGGCGTTCGGTGCGTACCGGCCGGCGCTCGTCCGCGGAATCGACGGGTCCGCGTTCCCTGTCCGGAATGCCCCCACCTTCCGTGCCGCATCTGAACCGTCCGCCCCGCGCATCCGGGATCCCGGCCCGGCGCGGCGTTCCGGGCGGCCGGGAGCCGGTGACCGCCGATCCCCAACCTGCCCTGCCCCGGCCCGGGTTCGTCCGCCGCCGCTGGCGAACCCGCCGCGGCGCGCTCCTCGTGTGTCCTCCCGCGGGGAACCAATGTCCGCGCAGGTCTGGGCACCGTGGAGCGGCCTGGGTACAGTCCTGCGCGCCGGGCTTCGACCACCCGGATGTGAGGGGGAGTTCGTGGGCGTCACTGGCACACCCTTGCCACCGGGGGCGAGGGAGCTGCGGGCAGCGCTGGCCGGGCACCGGCTGGTGAATCTGACGGGACCGCTCGGGATCGGGAAGAGCAGGCTGGCGCGGGGGCTGCGGGACGCCGTGTGGGCGGACCTGGACCGGCCCGGCGCGTACGGGGAGCTGACGCGGGCGCTGAGCGACCCCGCCGTGGGTCTGCTGGTGGTGGACGGCGCGGACGGACGGCGGCGCAGGGACGCGCTCCACGAGACGCTGGGCCCGTCGCGGCGCCCGGCGGTCGTCGTGCTCAGCCGTACACCGCTGCGCGCCGACCAGCGGTGGGCCGACTCCGGCGCCGCCACGGTCGCCCTGCGCCCGGCCTGCGACGGCCGTACCGGTCTGCGGGCCGCCGCGCTCGACCCGGAGGCGCGTTCGCTGGTGGTCCGGCTCGCGGGCGGCATCCCGCTGCTGGCCGACGCGGCCTGCCGGGCGCTGGAGTCCGGGGCGTGCGCGGCGGATCCCGGGGCGGTGGCCGACCTGGTCGCGGGCGAGGTGCTGGAGCGGCTGGCGCGGGAACTGCCCGGCCGGCAGTGGCAGCACTCCTTACGGCAGCTCGCCACGGTGGGGGCCGGGGACGAGCATCTGCTGCGCGGCGGACCCGACCACTTCGCGTCGCTGGCCTCCCTCAGCATCGTGCGGCGGGGCCCGCTCGGGCTGCTGCTGGCCGAGCCCTACCGGGCCCTGTTCGAGCTGGCCCTCCAGTGGCGCAAGCCCCGTGTCCACCGCGGCACCCGGGTCCGGGCCCGCGGCTACCGTCTGGCCGGCCTCGCCGCCGCGCACGAGCCCGCTCCCCGCGCCGACCTCGCCGAGCAGGGGCTGTTCCTCAGCGGCGACCCGCTCCTGCGCAAGGAGCTGTTCCCGGCACGCGACTGCCGTGTCCACGTCCGCGCGGCGAACGACGCCGACGCCGGCGACATCGGGCGGCTGATGCGCGAGTGGGCCGTGCACAGCGGTTTCGACCGCCGCCGCTGCGACCGGCTCACGGACCGCTGGGCCGGGGACGACATCGGCGCCTTCCGTATCGCCGTCGACCCCGAGGGCAGGGTCGTGGGCCTCGCCAACCTGATGACGGCGGACGCCCGGACGGTGGACGGCCTCGAACCCCTGCTCCAGCAGCACACCGAGGCGCTGCGGGGCGGCGGGCTCTTCCTGGGGGCCGCCCACTGCCCCGCCCCGGCCGTACGCGCCCATGTGCTGCGCCACATCCTGCGGCACGCCGTCCGCAACGGCCGTCTCATCGTCTCCACGGCCAACCCCGACTACCAGAGCCTCGTGCGGGGTCTCGGCTTCACCGTCCACGGCGGGATCAGGGACGACATCTACCGCTGCGGCCGTCCCCCGGAGGTCTCCAGCAACGACTTCACCCCCGACCGGCTCCCGCGCTGGCTCGGCCGCCTCGCCGACGGTCCGCACCTGCCGTCGGGCCCCCGGCTGGCGCCCAAGGAGCTGGGGGTCCTGCTGGACTACGCCTCCGGGATGACCCTGAAGTCGGCCGCGCGCCGGGCCGGGATCACCCCGAACACCGCGAAGGACTATCTCAACCGGGTCAAGGCCAAGTACCGGCTGGCCGGGCGGCCCGCGTACACGAAGACCGACCTGGCGCGGCGGGTACGGGAGGACGGGCTGGACCGGTCCTGAGGCCGGGGCACGGACCGCGGCGGCCGGCCGGGGTCCTCCTCGCGGCGGGTCAGGGGCCGTGGACGCGGACCAGGGCCAGGGTGATGTTGTCCGGGCCGCCCGCCTCGATGGCGGCCTGCCAGAGGGCGAAGGCGGCGGGGCCGTCCTCGGGTTCCTCCAGCAGGCGGTCGATCTCGTCGTCGGGGACGGGGTCGGTCAGGCCGTCGCTGCACACGAGGTAGCGGTCGCCGGGGCCGAGCGGGGCGGGTCCGATGTGCGGGGTGACGGTGGTGAGGGCGAGAGTGCCGCCGAGGGTCTGGGTCACCGCGGAGGTGGTGCGTTCGCCGGGGGCCGGGGGCGGGCTGTCGTCGACGCTGATCTGGCGCAGGCCGTCCCGGTCCTGGAGATAGACCTTGCTGTCGCCGACGTTGAAGACGATCAGGCCGTCCGGGAGGACGAGAAGGCCCGCGATCGTGGTGCCCATCGTGGCCAGCTCGGGGTGGCTCTCGCCCGCCTCGTGCAGTTCGCGGTTGCACGCGTCCAGGGCCCGCCCGAGGCTCTCGGCGTCGGTGAGACCGTGGCCGAGCGCCGCCAGCCGGTTGACGACGAGGCCGCTGGCCACCTCTCCGCCGGGGTGCCCGCCGAGGCCGTCGGCGACCGCGGTCAGAAACGGGCGGACCCGGGGGAAGACGAGTGTCTGCGGGCTGTCGGTCACGGTGCCGCACAGGGTCCACGGCCCGACAACGAGGCTGTCCTCGTTGTGGTCGCGGATCAGTCCTGCGTGACTCAGTGCGGTCACGGCTGTGTACGGCACGCGCTGATCGCCTCTCCACGCACCATTGTCCGCCTCCGGACGGGGCCCGTCCTGGCGGGCCCGGCGCCCTGACGACGGCTCCGGATCCGGCCGGGTGAGCCGCGGACGGCGGCGCGGACCGCCCGGTGTCATCCCGCGTCCGGCAGCCGTGCGGGCAGTGCGCGCTCGTCCGCACGGATGCGTGCCGCCGCCGCGTTGTGCTCCCGCACCGCCGTCAGCCACCGCCAGGGCCGGATCTCGTCGAGGGTGAGGCCGGGGCAGGCCAGCTGGTGCGGGACACGGCAGGTCGCGCCGGGCGGGGGTTCGTCCAGGCCGCCGTTCCACGCCGTGCCGTTGCTGTCGATGTGCCAGCGGTGTCCGCCGGGCACGAGATGCGCCGGCACGGTGAGCCTCGGTTCGAGCAGGACGTGCTGCCCGGTGTAGGTGACCCGCCGGTCTCCCGTGAGCCCGCAGTGCGGGCACAGCGGCGGCCCGGGCGGCTCCGGCCCGCTCGCCCCGTCGGTCGCGGCCTGCCTGCGGTCCGTCGTCTCCCACGGCCGCGGTACCCCGGCAGGCGCCTGCCGGGCGCTGTCGGGACCGGGTAACGGGATGATGCCGTCCTCGTACTCCCCCATACGCCGAGCATGAGGCCGCCGCCCGCACCGGAACAGGGCGCGACCGGGGGCGCAACAGAGCACACGCCGGTCCGCGACGCCCCGGTCACACCCCGTCGGCCCCCTCGGCCCCGGCATCGGATCCGCGCGACGGCGGACACGGCACGGGCCACCGCGCACCCCACCGCCACGACGTCCGCCCTGTGTCCGTGAAGGGCCCGGAGGGCTTCTCCGGCAGGGCGAGCACCTGGGCACGGGCGCCAGGCGTCCTCGTCCTTCCAGGTGAGCGTGGTCAGCCCGGGGTCGACGACACGGCGGTCTCTCCTCGCGCGGATCCGGCCGTGGCTCCTCCCCGGTCAGCTGCGGTCGTCCCCCCGTGCCAGCGCCAGCAGCGCCGCATGGGTCTCCTCGTCCGCCGCCGCCAGCAGGCCGCGTCCCGTGGGGCCGAGCGGGCCTCCGTCGATGCCGGTGACCACGCAGCCGGCGGCGCGGCACAGGGCGATCCCGGCGGCGAAGTGCACGCTCGCGGACAGGTCGCCGCCGTCGGTGACGTACGCGGCACGCCGGCCCGCGGCGACCCAGGCCAGCGCGATCGTGCTGGAGGCGACCCGGGGGCGGAAGCGTTCCACGAAGCCGGGACGGGCCAGCAGGTCCACGGCGCGGAACCCGGGCGCGCCCGGGAACGGCGGGTCCAGGTTGACGTCGACGAGTCCGGTGGCGGACGTCGGTACGAGGAGGCTGTCGGCCCCGTCGGCGCGCAGCCGGGCGGTCTCGCCGTCGGTGAGGAAGACCTCGCCGCCGAACGGGTCGGCCACGGCCGCCGCGCCCTCGCGCAGAGCCACGTTCACGGCCACCAGCATGGTGCCGACGGCGTAGTTGAGCGTGCCGCACAGGGGGTCGACCAGCCACTGCCGGGCCGCCTCCGGCGCACCCTGGTGCCCGCCCTCCTCCCCGAGGATCCCGTCGCCGGGCCGCGCGGCCCGGATGACGTCGAGGATCGCCCGCTCCGCCGCGATGTCGGCCTCGGTGGCGAAGTCCCCGCCGCCCTTGTCCGTCCGGGCGAGGCGCCGCCCGTACAGACCGCGCACCACCTCCGCCCCGGCCCGTGCCGCCGCGGCGGCGACCTCACGGTCGTCGAGGTCCACAGAGGAGTCGATCATGCCGGGGAGCATAACGGGACGGCGCCGGGGAGCACCGATGAGTTTCGGGGACGCGGGGAGTCCAACCGTTCAAGC
This sequence comes from Streptomyces sp. NPDC093094, assembly GCF_044754345.1. Lineage (NCBI taxonomy): Bacteria > Bacillati > Actinomycetota > Actinomycetes > Kitasatosporales > Streptomycetaceae > Streptomyces > Streptomyces sp. NPDC093094. The sequence continues at coordinate 198,721 of NZ_JBIVOX010000006.1, forward strand.
CCGGTGCCGCGCGCGCCGATGGACCAGGTGTCGTCCGCGGGCGGGCGCGGCAAGGACCTCCGAAAGGGACAACCTCATGATCACCACCGACTTCGACCCCGGCTCCCCCTGTTTCCTCGATCTCGGCACTCCCGACGTCCCCGCCACCGCGGCCTTCTACCGCGCGGTGCTCGGCTGGGACTACGAGTCCATGGGCGAGAGCGAGGACATGGAAGGCGGCATGTTCCGCAAGGACGGCAAGATCGTCGCCGGGCTCGGCAGGCTCACCGAGGAGGGCGCCCGCTCGGCCTGGATGATCTACTACAGCGTCGCCGACGCCGACGCCGTCACCCAGGCCGTCGAGAAGGGCGGCGGCACCGTCCGGGTGGCCCCCATGGACCTCGACGAGTGGGGCCGCATGGCGCAGTACAGCGACCCGCTCGGCGGGCAGTTCGCGGTCTGGCAGCCGGGCACGAGCAAGGGGGTCGAGCTGGTCGACGCGCCGGGTTCGCTGTCCTGGACCGAGCTGTACACCAGCGACGCCGCGGGCGCGAAGGACTTCTACCGCGGGGTCTTCGGCTGGACGTACAGCGACATGCAGCTGCCCGGCGGCGGTGGCACGTACTCCCTGATCACCCCGGCGGGGCTGCCCGAGGAACGGATGCAGGGCGGCATCATGGGCATGACCGAGGCGGATCTCTCCCTGACCGGCGGGCGGCCGTACTGGCACCCCGTCTTCGACGTCGAGGACTGCGACGCCGCCGTCGCGAAGGTCGTCGAGAACGGCGGCACCGTGCAGATGGGCCCGGAGGACGCGGAGGGCGTGGGCCGGCTCGCCGTCTGTCTCGACCCGTCGAAGGCGGACTTCGTGGTCCTCACGCCCTCAGAGAGCTGACACGGCGTCACGGGCAGGCGGCGGCACCGGCCTTCGCCTGTCCTCGCCTGTCCTCGCCTGTCCTCGCCTCTCCTCGCCTCTCCTCGCCTCTCCTCGCCGGGCAGGATCCGCTACGAGGTGACGGCGGCCAGGAGGTTCCCCACGGCCGTCATGACCCGCTTCCCGCGGCGGTGTGCCGTGGTGCACCGGCGCCGGGCGAACCAGCGCCGTGACTGCGGCACCGGCTTCCCGCACCAGTCGCACGGCACTGTTCCCATGAACCCCCCGTTCATATGTTCACCGTACCGGGGCCGGCGGGACGGTGCCGTCCCGCCGGCCCCGGTCCGTGCCGTGCGCGCGAGCCGGCCGCCGAGGGCCGTGGGCGAGGAGGGTACGGGCGGGCACGACGCGTTGTCGGTGCCGTCCGTCATGATCGGGGCATGAGTGAGACCCACACGCCTGCGGCCCCGCCCGTCCGCACACGGGACAGGTTCGCCGTGGCCGGCGCACTCCAGGGGCTCGTCGGCGCGGGCGGCTGCTGGAACGAGGACTCGTTCGCCGGCATCGCCCGGATCGGCCGCTACGTCGAGGGCAGTTGGACACCGGAGCCGGGCGAGCGGGAGATCCGCCCGGCCGCGGCGGGCAGCTGGACGGAGCTGACAGGGCGGATCGGGGCCCTCGCCCTGCGCGCCGTCTCCCCCGCGACCCTGCCGGAGCGCCGTGAGGTGCTGCTGGATTTCCTGCGGATGTGGGCGCGGACGCCGTTCGCGGACCCTGCCTACCGGTTCCGGCTGGGCCGGCTCTCCGGGACGACCTCGTTCAGTGTCCGTGACGAGCGGGGCGCGTCCTTCGGGCTGCATCTCGCGGCCGCGCGCCGCACGCTCTGGTTCGAGGCGGTGCGGCCCGGCGGCGAGGCCGCCCCGCGCCCCGAGGAACCGCTGTACGCCGCCGACTGCCCCCGCGGCTGGGGCACCCCCGCCCAGCTGATGCGCCTGGTCGCGCTCGCCGAGGAACACGGCCCGGTCGCCTGGGACGGTGACGCGGCGCTCGCGCTGAGCGGGGCGACCGGCCTCAGCCGTCCCGCGGCGGCCCTCGTGCTGGCCGGCAACCCCGGGCCGGGCGGCCACCGCCCGCCGCCCCTCGTCGAGCACGAGCGTTCCGTGTTCGGCTTCAAGGCGGGCGAACTGACGGCGGCCCACGCCGAGCTGGCGATGCTGCGCGACGAGGACCGGCTCGACCTGCTCGCCGACGTCCTGCCCGCGGACCCCGCCGACCTGTGGGCCCCGGGCGGCATGGCCCGGGTCGGGGAACGCACCGCCGCGGCCTGGGCCGAGCAGCACGGCACCCGTCCGTCCGCACCGTGGGAGACCTGGCGGGCGGCGATCGCACTGGAGACCCGGATACCGGCCGCGCATCTGTGCCAGCTGTTCCTGGACCCGCCGAACGCGCCCCTGCCGCCGGGGTTCTCCCTGCGGGTCCGGCCCTGCCCGCCGGAGCACCGCGGCCTGCGCACCATGTGGGACGTCATGGGCCCCTACGACGCCGAGACCGTCGCGGAGTCGGTCTTCGCCGGTCTGGTCTGGGCGTACGCGGACCTGCCCGCCGGGGATCCGGTGCGCGAGGGGGCGCCGGAGGTCGTCCGGCAGCTGCGCACGGTGCTGGACGGCCGCGACTCACCGGCCCGCGTCCTCTACGCCGGCCTGTCCCGCGGCCACCACCGGGACGGCCGACGCCTGGACTGGCTCACGGACGGCCCCTGCGACCGCCTCCTGGCCCGTGTCACCGCCGGCGGTCTGCCCGCCGGGTGCTACGAGTCCGATCCGCGGGCCTGCGTCCCCGGCCTGGTCGACGAGGTCGCCGCGGCGCTCGGCCTGCCGGAGGACGCCGCCGCCCTGTACCTCCAGCTCCTGGCGCTGCCCGTGCCGTCGGACCGCAACGTACGGCGCTGGAACGCCTGGACACCGGCCCGGCACAGGGCGGCCGCCGCCCGTCTGACGGAGAGCGGCCTGGTGGTCGAGGACCGCAGGGCCCGCGCCGGACGCACCCTCTTCCTGCCCGGCCCGTGGGCCCGCGCCAAGAAGCCGCTGCCGCCGATGGAGACCTGGAAGGCGCCCCTGCTGGCCGCGCGGCTCGACGCCGCCAGAAGCGAGGTGACGTCCGTCGGCCTGCTCCCGGACACCCTTCCCGAACTGTTCGCCCGGGCCTGGCGGTCGGTCCGCGACGGGAAGGGCCCCGCCGCGTGACCGGGAGGGTGCGCGTCCGGCGCGTGGTCACCACGGAGAGCTCCGTGACGCTCTCCGTGGTGACCACGGATGCGCCCCCGGCCCGGTCCGCAGATGCTTGGAACACAGCGAACGGCCCACGGCACAACAGCCTTGAGCCACAACGACAGGAGTGACGATGACCGCCACCGACACCGGCTCGTACGAGGGTTTCACGGCCGACGAGAAGGCCGCGATGAAGGAGCACGCGCGGGAGATGAAGAAGGCGGCGCGCCGCCAGTCGGCCGCGGACAAGGCGGCGGAGGCCGAGAGGGACGTCCTCGCGAAGATAGCCGAGATGCCGGAGACGGACCGGATCATGGCGGAGCGCGTCCACGCCGTCGTCACGGCCAACGCCCCCGTTCTCGCCCCGAAGCTGTGGTACGGCATGCCCGCCTACGCCCTGGACGGCAAGATCGTCTGTTTCTTCCAGAGCGCGGACAAGTTCAAGGCCCGCTACGCCACCCTCGGCTTCAGCGACTCGGCGCAGCTGGACGAGGGCGCCATGTGGGCGGCCGGCTTCGCGCTGGCCGAGGTCACGCCCGAGGTGGAGGAGCGGATCGCCGGACTCGTGAAGCGGGCCGTCGGCTGAGGGGACCGGACGCGGGGAGGCCGCTCACCGGGGGCGGCCGCCGCCGACGGCCGCAGAGGGGGACACGCCGCCCCGTACCGCGTGCGGGCGGCGGCTCACTTCGCGGTGGGGGGTTCGTCGTCCCAGGCCAGGGAGGACATCCGCCACCCGGCCGGGGTGCGCAGGAACTGGACGGTCTTGTGGCCGGTGCCCTCGAACCACTCGCCGTGGTGGCAGCCGGACTTGCGGTACCGGCTGAACCGGTGGGCGACGGAGCCGTGGATCTCGGTGCGCTCGGCGACCTCGTGCTCGGAGAACTCGGTCAGGGTGCCGTCGGTGAGCATCCTCTGCCGGGGCTCGATGAACGAGTCGAGGTCGTAGATCACCGGCTCGGCACCGACATTGGCGATGATCCTTCCCTGCGGGACGAACACCTCGCGGAGGACGCCGAGGTCCGGCCGGCGGCCGCCCGTGTTGGTGAAGGCACCGGTGAACACGCCCATGAGCCGGTCCAGTTCGGCCTGGACGGCGGACCGGGACCCCTCCCCGGCGGCGGACACCCCGTCGGCCGGGGGCCATTCCTGCGCGAGGACGGACCAGACCTCGCTGTCGAGCCGCTCGCCCCGGTGCGGGTAACGCTGCCGCAGCACTCCCTCGCGGGACATGCCCAGCCGGCGCGCGACCGCGATGCTGCGGGCGTTGCCGGAGGCGACCCACCATTCGACCCGGTTCATGCCGCGCCCGGTGAAGGCCCAGTCGATCAGCGCCCGGCAGGCCAGGGTCACCAGGCCCCGCCCCTCCCCCGCCCGCTCCAGCCAGCAGCCGATCTCGCAGACCCCGGACACGCTGTCGAAGCGGGTGAACATGACACCGCCGACGAGGGTGCCGTCCAGCCAGATGCCGTGGATCCGGCCGGTGTCCGTGGCCTGGCGGTCGGCGTAGCGTTGGAGCGTGGCCGCGGCGGAGGCGAGGTCGGTGCTCAGGGCCGCCCAGGGGATCCACGGGTCGACCAGGTCACGGGCCCGGTCGATGTGGGCGAGGAACTCCTCGGCCTGCCAGGGCTCCAGAGGGCGGAGCAGGGCGCGGTCGTCGAGCGGCAGAGTGAACATGGGCTTCTCGCTCCCTGGATGCGTAACAAGCGTTCGGTACGTAAGCTAGCAGCATGCCGCCCGCACCCGGAGACCGTGAAGCCCGCCGCAAGGACGTATCCGAGGCGGTGTGGCAGGTCCTCGCCGACAAGGGGTTCGGCGGGCTGACACTGCGCGCCGTGGCGACCGCGATGGGCGTCTCGACCGGAATGCTCATGCACTACTTCCCGACCAAGCGGGCTCTGCTCACGCACGCCCTGGACCTGCTGGAGAAGGAAACGGCGCAGCGGCCCCGCCGTGCGCGGCCCGCTCCGGGCCTCGCCACCGTGCGCGTGATGCTGCTGGACATCCTGCCGCTGACGCCGGGCGACACCGCCCGCAACCGCATCTGGGTCAGCTCCTGGGACCTGTCCCTCGCCGACGAGGGGCTGGCCGCCGAACAGGCCGGCCGCTACCGCCGGTTGCGTGCGACGATCCGCCCCCATCTGGAGACCGCCCGCGACCTCGGCGAGCTTCCCGCGGCCGCCGATCCCGGCCGGCTGGCCGCCGCGGCCGTCGCGTTCACCCACGGCCTCGTCGTCCAGGCCCTCTTCGACCCCGCCCACTTCCCCGAGGACGTGCAGACCGCTCTGCTGGACGACTTCCTCGCCTCCCTCGCCCCGCCCGGGTGACGGCCGCGCACGGCGGGCGGGCGGCCCCCCGGGTCACCGGTCCGGTGCCGGGTGGTGCAGGACGAGCAGGGCGATGTCGTCCGTGCGCTGCCAGCGGCTGCCCGCCATGCCCACGAGGGTGTCGATGAGGCGGTCCAGGTCCCGGTCGTCGGCCCGGGCGAGACGGCGGGCGAGGCCGGCGAGGGAGTCGTCGAGGTCCACGCCGGGTTTCTCGACGAGGCCGTCCGTGTAGAAGGCGAGCATGAGCCCGGGGGTGAGCGGCAGCTCGGTCACGGGGAAGTCGGCGTCGGGGTCGATGCCCAGCAGCGGGCCGGGCGACAGGTCCACGGGCCGGGCCTGCGGGCCGGGCAGCCGCATGATCGGCGGCGGATGGCCGGCGGTGGCCAGGGACACCCGCCGGCCGGCGAGGTCGACGTGGGCGTAGAGACAGCTGCTGAACAGTTCGGCGCCGACATCGGTGAGGAGCCGGTTGACGCCGGACAGCACCCGGTCCGGAGAGGTTCCGAGGGCGGAGTGGGCGTGGACGGCCGTGCGGACCTGGCCCATCAGGGCGGCGGCGGAGGCGTCATGGCCCTGGACGTCGCCGATGACGGCCGCGACGGTGCCGCCGCCGAGCGGGACGAGGTCGTAGAAGTCCCCGCCGACGTCCATGCCCCGGCCGGCGGGCAGATAGCGGGCGGCGACCCGCAGTCCGGCGACCTCGGGCAGGGTGCGCGGCAGCAGCGCCTGCTGGAGGCTGTGGGCCAGATCGCGCTTGGCGTCGTAGAGGCGGGCCCGGTCGAGGGCCTGGGCGACCAGGCCGGCGAGGGAGGTGAGGACGGCGCGCTCCTCGGCCGGGAACCGGTGGGGCCGGTCGTAGGAGAGGATGCAGCAGCCGACGGGACGCCCGGAGACCACGAGCGGCAGGAACGCCCACGCCTGCTTCCCGCTGGCCTGCGGAGCCTCGGGATAGGTGCGGCGCATCTCCTCCGGGTCGGCGAAGAACGCGGGCACACCGCCGGCGAGCACCTGCCCGGCCGGGGTGAAGGAGGTGTCCAGGGGCAGGCCGTCGAGCCGCTCGATGACGCCGGGCGGGTAGCCGCGGTGGCCGGTGATGCGCAGCCGGCCGGCGTCGGCGGTGGACAGCACCAGGCCCTGCGCGTCGAAGGCGGGCATGATCTGGTCGGCGACGAGGTCGATGACGTCCTGGACACCGACGACCTCGGTGAGCGCGGCGGCCAGATGCGTGAGCTGGTAGAGCCGGCCCGCGCTGGTGGGTGTCACCGTGCCCGTCACGTCCCGGGAGGCGGGCACGGGCGGGGGCCGGCCGTCCGCGGGGACGATGCGCACGCTGATGCCGCTGGCGTCGGGGTAGAGGTGGAAGTCCAGCCGGTGGTCCGGGGGGCGGTACGCCGTGAAGGCGACGGGTTCGCGGGAGATCACCGCGGCGCGGTAACGGTCCTCGTACGCGGGATCGTCGAGCCAGCGCAGGGACTGCCACGGCCGTGTGCCCAGCAGCAGGTCCGCCTCGCCGCCCAGCAGGTCGCACGCGGCGGAGCTCAGATAGGTGAAGCGCCCTTCCAGGTCCAGGGCGCAGGAGCCGCCGGGGAGCCGCTCGGCGAAGTCCGCGGCCGCCTGCACGGAGTCCACCGCCGGGCGCACCGCGCCGGCGGTGACCACCCGGGGACGCTCACCGGGCGAGGGCCGCCCGCCGCGTTCCACGGCCTCCTCCAGCACCCGGGCGAGGCGTCCGCAGCCGGCGGCGATGTTCCCGCGCTCGCGCCGGGTCATGTGGGGCGGCCGGCCGGCGGGCCACATCAGCAGCAGGGAGCCCCAGCGGCGAGCGCCCGTGACGGGTGCGGCGGCCAGCGCCAGCGGGTACGGCAGGGCCATCGCGGTGCGCGGGTAGGCACGCGCCATCTCCTCCTGGTTGCCCACCCACACCACGCGGTCGTCCCGCACCGCCTCTGCCACCGGCACCGGAGCGGCCAGCGGGACCCGCGCCCAGGGTGCCGCGATGCCGGCCGGCGCCCCGCACAGGACGTCCAGGACCAGCTGCCGCCCGTCCGGATCCAGGAGGTACAGCGCGCCGATCGACGCCCCGGTCCCGCGCACGGTCTCCACGAAGACGGCGTCGAGCGTGTCCGTGTGCGTCGCCGCGTCGCCCACTCCGGTCATGGAGCACCTCCAGCCGCCCTACCGGGACGCTACGCCCCTACCCGGCGGTCGGCACGCCTGCGCGCCCGGCGGGCGCCCCGGTCCTCGGCAGGATCCCCGGCGCCCTCCCCGCCCGACGGCACGGCCACGGGCCCCGCGGTGCGCCACCGCGGGGCCCCGGACCCCGTACGGCGGCCCGGCCGGGCCGGACGGAAGGCGGGCGGCGGACCCGGGAAAGGCGGGCGGACACAAGAAAGGCAAGGAGGGAATCCGCTCCTTGCCACTCTCAACGTATAGCGCACGGGGGGCCTTGCGGCAAGGCCCCCCGTGTCCCGCAGAATCACTCCCTCACCCCCACCACCTGCGGAAATGAGAGCTTCTCGAAGTGCATGCGACCACCAGCGCATTCGATCTGCCCGACCGTCTCGCCCCCAAGGCCGACCCGGCGCTGATCGCCGACGACGAGCAGCACTTCGCGGCGATCGCCGAGGCCCTCCGGCAGACGATCGCCGAGGTGTCCGATCAGCTCGCCGCCCGGCTCAGAGCGCCCGGCGGCGCCGGGCGGGCGGCGATGGACCGCGACGCGGAGGTCCACCGGCTGTCCGGGCGGCTGCGCGCCCTGCGCCGGTTCGGCCTGGACCTGTGCCTCGGCCGCATGGTCGGCACGGACGGCGCCGGTCCCGTCCACGTCGGGCGGCTCGGCCTCACCGACAGCGCGGGGCGCCGTCTGCTGGTCGACTGGCGCTCCCCCGCCGCCGAACCGTTCTTCGCGGCGACCCACGCCCACCCGATGGGACTGTCCAGCCGCCGCAGGTACCGCTGGACGGACGGACGGATCAGCGACTACTGGGACGAGGTGTTCACCGCCGACGGACTGCGGGGGCATGCCGCGCTCGACGACCAGTCCGCCTTCGTCGCGAGCCTGGGCGCCGGCCGGTCGTCCCGGATGCGGGACGTGCTCGCCACCCTTCAGGCCGACCAGGACGCCGTCGTACGGGCCGGGTCCCGCGGCACGCTCGTCGTCGACGGCGGACCGGGCACGGGCAAGACCGTCGTCGCGCTGCACCGGGCCGCCTATCTCCTCCACGCGGACCCGCGCCTCGGGCACCGCCGGGGCGGCGTGCTGTTCGTCGGCCCGCACCAGCCCTATCTGGACTACGTCGCCGACGTCCTGCCCGGCCTCGGCGAGGAGGGCGTGCGGACCTGCACCCTGCGGGACCTCGTCGACGAGGGAGCCGGGGCGGTGGAGGAGACCGACCCGGAGGTCGCGCGTCTGAAGGCGTCCGCGGACATGGTGAAGGCGGTCGAGACGGCCGTACGGTTCTACGAGGAGCCGCCCGCCGAGGGCCTGAGGGTCACGACCCCCTGGTCCGACGCGTGGCTGAGCGCCGACGACTGGGCCGAGGCGTTCCGCGCGCCGGGCCCCGGCACCCCGCACAACGAGGCACGCGACCAGGTCTGGGAGGAACTGGTCACGATCCTGCTGGACAAGGCGGGCGCCGAGGTGCCGGAGGAGCTGTTCCGCAGGGCGCTGCTGCACGACGAGGAGCTGGTGGGCGCGCTCGACCGGGCGTGGCCGTCGATCGAGGCGGCCGACCTCGTCGGGGACCTGTGGTCGGTGCCCGCCTATCTGCGGCTGTGCGCTCCCTGGCTGGGTCCCGACGACGTGCGCAGGCTCGGGCGCAAGGCGGCCCCGCAGGCGTGGACGGTGTCGGACCTGCCGCTCCTGGACGCGGCGCGGCAGCGGCTGGGGGACCCCGGGGCGTCACGGCGCAGGCGCCGGCACGAGGCCGCCCTCGCCGCACAGCGCGAGCGCATGGCCACCGTCATCGACGACGTGCTGGCCGCGGACGACGACGGTGAGGGCGCGGTCACGATGCTGCACGGCAGCGACCTGCGCGACAGCCTCGTCGACGGGGCCGGACCGGCCGGGGCCGAGCCGGACCGGCTCGCCGGACCGTTCGCGCACATCGTCGTGGACGAGGCGCAGGAACTGACCGACGCGGAGTGGCAGATGCTGCTGGTGCGCTGCCCTTCCCGGAGCTTCACGGTGGTCGGGGACCGTGCGCAGGCCCGGCGCGGGTTCACCGAGTCGTGGCGGGAGCGGCTCGGACGCGTCGGCCTGGACCGCGTCGAGGTGGCCTCCCTGAGCGTCAACTACCGTACGCCGAAAGAGGTCATGGCGGAGGCGGAGCCCGTCGTCAGGGCGGTGCTCCCGGACGCCAACGTGCCGGTCTCCGTCCGCAGCAGCGGTCTCCCCGTCGTCCACGGGACCGTCCCTGAGCTGGAGTCGGTCCTCGGCGACTGGCTGGCCTCGCACGCGGAGGGCGTCGCCTGTGTGATCGGCGACGACGCCTTCCGGGAGACGTTCGCGGACACCCCCCGGGTGCGGTCGCTGACTCCCGGGCTGTCGAAGGGACTCGAGTTCGACCTGGTCGTCCTGGTCGACCCGGACGGGTTCGGCGAGGGGGCCGAAGGGGCGGTCGACCGCTATGTCGCGATGACCCGGGCGACCCGGCAGCTGGTGGTCCTCACCGGCCGCTGAGGCGTTCGCGGTGAACTGCCGAACGTTTCCCGGCACTTCGGCGTCACAGGGTCAGTCGTGATCGAAGGGACGTCACCATGACCGTCGTACACCGCCGTGCCCGTGCCGCAGCCGCGGCCGCTCTGATCGCAGGGACGCTCGGGGCGACCGCCGCCTGCGACACGGACACCCGGGCCTCGGCCTCGTCGTCGCAGGCCGGGGGCACCGCCCCGTCCGCCGAGGGCACGGGCACGCCCTGGGAGGAACCCGCCGCGTACACCTACACCCTGCGGTCCGACGGGGGCGAGCGGCCTCTGATCGGGGCCTTCCGGATCACCGTGCGGGATCACCGGGTGATCCGGGCCCGGGGCCTCGACGAGAGCGGGCGGTTCGTGGTGCGGCGGTTCCCCGACATGGTGCCCACCGTCGGCGGGCTGCTCGCGGAGATGGAGAAGGCGCGGCGCGACGGCGCGGACGTCGCGGAGGGCGACTTCGCGCCGGACGGCCGGCCGCGGCGGATCACCATCGACCAGGACCGGTCCGCGATCGACGACGAGGCCGAGTACGTCATCAGCGGCTTCACCCCGGCCGCGGACCGGGGGCGGTGAGCCGGGAGAACAGGCGGCCGCCGCCGTCCGCACGGCCGGCCCGGGCCCGGTACGTCGTGCGTGCCGAGCCCCCCTCCGGGGCCGCCGGTGAACGGCTCCCCGGACACGGGCACCCGCCGCCCCGGCCCCGCCCGGTACCGGCGCTCAGCCGGTGAAGGTCTCGGGGCCGAGGCGTCCCCAGGCGATGAACACCGCGATCGCCAGGTACACCACGTTCACCGCCACGAACTTCGCCTCGCCGCGCCTGCCGTGGGTGATCATCGCGCCCACCATCAGCAGCACCCAGCAGACGGCGGTGACCGGCACCACGACCGGCGCCGTGCCGAGGACGGCGGGCAGGACCAGGCCCACCGCGGCGAGCATCTCCACCACACCGAGCAACTTCAGGAAGCCCGGGCTCGCGGTCCCGGTCCAGCCGCCGCCCTGGACCGCGGCCAGCTTCTCCTTCGGTACGAACGCCTTGGTGAGCCCGCCGGTCAGAGCCACCGCGGCAAGCACTCCGGCGGCGATCCACAGCGCGAGGTTCATCGTCTGCTCCTTGATCGGGAACGGTCTGCATCCCCTATGACGAGACGGTGCCGCCCGCTGTGACATCCCGGAGCCCGGACGTCGTTCCGTGGACGGATCGGCGGGTCGGCGGGTCGGCGGGTCGGGCACAGAGTGCGGGCGCCGCGGCCTTCCGCGGGTGACGCACGTCCGGCTGCTCCGCCCGTGGGGGCGTCCGTCATGGCCTTGCCCGAGAAGCCGGGCCCGCGCTCTGCACCGCTCCGGGACACCGCGCGGGCGTCAGCGGCCCGGGCCGGACGATCGGAGGCCGGTCCGGCCCGGTGGCGTGGTGGATGCCGTACCGCGTCGCGCCCGGCACGGGGCGCCCGCGTCGTCGCTGCCGTCCGGCTGACGGGCCCGCGGGGTGCAGGAGGGGCCGTACCCCGGCGCGGCCCGGGGCGTCAGGGCAGTCGTTGCTCGAACCAGACGATCTTGCCGCCGCTCACGCGGGTGGCTCCCCAGCCCACGGCGAGGTGGTCGACGAGGAACAGGCCGCGGCCGCTCTCGTCGTCCGGCTCGGCGTGGCCGAGCCGGGGCAGCTGGACGGAGTCGTCGCGCACCTCGACGCGCAGGACGTCCGTGCGCAGCAGCCGCAGGGTGAGTGGCCGGGTGGTGACCCGTACCGCGTTCGCCACGACCTCGCCGACGAGGAGCTCGGTGGTGTCCGCGAGCGCGTCCAGGCCCCAGCGGTGCAGGGTTCTGCGGACCAGCCTGCGGGCCTGGCCGGCGGTGCGCGGGTGCGGGGTGAGGTACCAGTTGGCGGCGGTCTCCGGCAGGAGTCCCTCGAAGCGGGCCGCGAGCAGCGCGACGTCGTCCTCGCGGCCGACCTCGTCCAGCGTGCCGAGCGCCGCCTCGCAGAGCGGCTCCAGCGGGGGCGGTCCGTCGGCGGCGAGCGCCCGCAGCCGGTGGCGCAGCCGTGTCATGCCGGTCTGGATGTCGGAGCCGCGGGACTCCACCAGGCCGTCGGTGTAGAGCAGCAGGGTGGCCCCGGTCGGCGCGGCCGTCTCGGTGGTCTCGAAGGAGCCGCCGCCGACTCCTATCGGTATGCCCGACGGCAGGTCGAGCGCCTCGGCCACGCCTCGGGGGTGCAGCAGGAGCGGGGGCGGGTGGCCCGCGTTGGCCATCAGCAGACGGCGCGAGACCGGGTCGTAGACGGCGTAGAGGCAGGTCGCGAGGTGCTGGCTGCCCAGGCGGCCGGCCTGCTCGTCGAGGTGGTGGAGGACCTCGTGCGGCGGGAGGTCGAGGCCGGCCAGGGTGTGGACGACGGTGCGGAGCTGGCCCATGATCGCGGCCGAGGTCAGGGAGTGGCCCATCACGTCGCCGATGACGAGCGCCACCCGGTTGCCGGGCAGCGGTATCGCGTCGTACCAGTCGCCGCCCACCTCGGCGGTCCGTGAGGCGGGCAGATAGCGGCTGGCCAGCCGGACGCCGACCAGGGCGGGCAGGGACGGCGGCAGCATGGTGCGCTGGAGGGTGTCGGCCACGGACGCCTCGTGGCCGTGGGCGAGCGCCTTGTCGACGCCGAGCGCGGCGTGCGTGGCGAGCTGGGAGGCGACGAGGAGGTCGTCGTCGGTGAAGGTGCGGCGCCCGTGGCCGCGGACGAGGGTGACACCGCCCAGGACGTGGTGGCGGCCGCGCAGCGGGGCGACGATCACCCGGCGGCCGGAGGGCACGTCCTCGGGGAGGCCGGCCGCGGCGAGGAGCTCCGCGGCCGCGGCGGCCCCGGGGCCGCTGCCGAAGACGGGCCGCCCGGACTGCAGCAGCTTCGTCAGCCGGCCCGTGCCCGCGTGCGGCGGGGCTTCGGGCACCGGTGCCGCTGTCCGGTACACGCTGTGCAGTGCGAGCCGGGCCGGACCGGCGGGGGCGGTGTCCGCGGTCGGCAGCGGGTCGTACAGATGGACGACCGCCAGGTCGGCGAAGAGGGGGACGGCCGCCCGGCACAGCTCGGCCAGGGTCTCGTCGAGGCTCATGCCGCGGGCGATCCGCCGGGTCGCGGTGTCGAGGTAGCGCAGCCGCCCGGTCCCGGCGGCGCGGGCGGGCCGGCCGCCGCGGGTGCGGCGGCCGTGCCGGAAGCCGCCGCGCGCCGCGCCGGACACCGGCTCGCCGCCGGACATCCCGACGGCCGGCTCGCCGTCTCGCACCCCGGTCACGGGTTCACCCTCCGACGCCCTGATCACTGTGCCCCCGCGGGACGAGGCAGCCGACGGGCCGGTCCGGTGCCGTCCGCGTCCGCCGTACCGCGGGCGCGGGCGCGGGAACGGTCCCGCGCCCATGCGGACACCTCTCCCGGGCCGGTGCCGCGCTCGGCTGCGGCCGCCTGTGCTGACATGGGTGTCGTGTTCTCCCGCGCCCCGATCCACTCGACCCGGCGGCCCCACGGGCCGGCCCGGTCCCGACGGCGAAGCCTCTAGTCGAGTCTCGTACAGCGCAGGAAGATCTGCTCCTCCGGCGGGACGTCGGAGCTCTCCGGCGCATAGGTGTAGGAGGACTCGCCCTCGATGGTGAAGCCCGCCGCCTCGACGACCTCGCGCAGGCCGTCGCGGAGGTAGCCGGTGACGCGGATGGTGCTGCCGAGGAAGGGGATGGCGAAGTCGTCGACGTCGGCCTCCACCATCGACAGCGCGAGCACGCCGCCGGGCCGCAGCAGGCCGTGGATCATGGTCAGCGCGAGGGGGATCTCGGCGCGCGGCAGCATCAGCAGCGAGAAGAAGGCCGCGACGGCGTCGAACCCGCCCAGGTCGAGGGGGCCGCCGGGCCGCAGGTCGGCGATGTCCGCCCGGTGGAACTCGCCCTCGGGGACATTGTGCCGGGCCAGGGCCACCATGGCCGCGGAGAGGTCGACGCCCACGACGGCACAACCGCCGTCGGCGAGCTGCCGCGCGGTCGGCAGTCCGGTGCCGCATCCGAGGTCCAGCACCCTCGCGCCGGGCGACAGGCGCTCCAGGAGCCAGTCGGCGGACCCGACCTGTCCCTCCTTGTGCGGGAACGCCTCGTCGTAACGGTCGCCGATGGAGTCGAACGCCTCCGCCTGGCCTGTCCGGTCGAGCTTCAGGCTGTCGTAGTCGAGTCCCTCACCGGCACCGCTCACTCTGCGTCTCCCTTGGGCTAAGGCTTGAATCATCCTTGCACAGAAGGCACTTCCGTCGCGCGGGCTTCGCGGGGAAAGGGGCCGCCGCACCGCTCGCGGGCGCGGCCTCTCCCCCGGTTCCCCGGTGCGTGAGGACACGGCCGGGGTGGGACGGGCTGTCGCGGGTACCCGGGGCGGCGAACCCCGACCCGGGTGGCGGCAGACGGGCCGCCACCGGTCGACCGACGGAAACCGGAGGTAGAGCGCATGAGCACGGTCAAGGAGACGGTGGAGGTCGACGTCCCCCTGCACACCGCGTACAACCAGTGGACGCAGTTCGAGCAGTTCCCGCACTTCATGGAGGGGGTCGAGGAGGTCCGGCAGCTGGACGCGCGCCGCAATCACTGGACCACCAAGATCGGCGGGGTCCGGCGGGAGTTCGACACCGAGATCGTGGACCAGCTGGCCGACGAGCGCATCACCTGGCGCACGACCTCCGGCGACACCAGCCAGAGGGGCTCCGTCCGCTTCGAACGCGTGGACGACACCCACACGCGCGTGGAGCTGGTGATGGACATGGAACCCAGCGGGGCCGCGGAGAAGGCGGGGGACCTGCTCGGGACGATCGACCGGCGGGTCAAGGGGGACATGAAGCGGTTCAAGGAGTTCATCGAGGAGCGCGGCGGCGAGAGCGGCGCCTGGCGCGGCCGCCTGCGCCCCGGCGACACCGGCACCACCCCGCTCTGACACCGCGAACACTCCCGGCCGGGGGCGCGCCCCCGGCCGGCCGGTGCCGGACTCCGCCGTCATGAGCGACCGGTTTCCGCTTCGGCCGCAGGCCGCAGGCCCCGTGCCGGGCACGAGCGGCGGCCTCGCGCCCGGACCGCCCGGCCCGCCCGGCCCCGTCATCCGCGGCCGAAGCGGTCCTGCGGTTCGGGCGGTTCGCCGCCCGCCAGGTCCTGCGGCGGACGGGGCACCTCGCGCCCCGCGGCACGCCACGCCCTGACGAGCTCGTCGTAGATCGGGGCGCCCGCGTCCCCGTGCGGACGCCCGGGCGCGGACCCCTCGTCCGGGTGGCCGGCTTCCGACGACGTCATCCCCGACCGTCACGCCCCTCCCGCGTCCCGGCGCCCAGACGCCGCCCACCACTGCAGAATCGATTTACCCCACGGCATTCATGCCTGCCCGCCCCGACCGCTCCACACCCTCCGCCCCGGAGACGAACCGGCGCACGCGCAGCGCTCGCGAACGCGCGACGCAAAGCGAACGCGCCCCCACGCAAGGGGCGTTCCCGGCACTCCGGCCGAGCGTACGATCGTACGCTCACGAGGTGTACGATCGTACGCATGGTGGAGGACTACTTCGCGGGCGACCCGCGCACGAACCTGGAGCGGATGCTCGCGGGCGATCTCTACATCGCCGACGACCCCGAGATCGCCCGCAGGCAGCAGGACGCCGTCCGCCTGGCCGCGCGCTACCAGGCGGCTTACGCAGAGGACGCCGACGCCGCACGGCCGGTGCTCGCCGGACTCCTGGGCTTTCTGGGCGAGGAGGCGCAGGTGCGGCCCCCGCTGCACGTCGACTACGGCAGCAACATCAGCATCGGCGCGCGCACCTTCGTGAACTACAACCTGACCGCGCTGGACGTCGCCGCGATCACGATCGGCGAGGACTGCCAGATCGGGCCGGGCGTCCAGCTGCTCACCCCGACCCATCCGCTGGAGCCGGGGCCGCGCCGCGACAAGCTGGAGGCGGCGCAGCCGATCACCATCGGCGACAACGTCTGGCTCGGCGGCGGCGTCATCGTGCTGCCCGGGGTGACCATCGGGGACAACTCCGTCGTCGGCGCCGGGTCGGTGGTCACCAAGGACGTGCCCGCGAACGTCGTCGCCGTCGGCAACCCGGCCCGCCCGGTGCGGGAGCTCTGAGTCCGGTGGCGACCGGGCACACCGATCCGCAGCGCCGCGAGCGCATCCTGTCCGCGACGCTCGACCTGGTCGCCGAGGAGGGCGTCGCGGGCGTCTCCCACCGCAAGATCGCCACCCGCGCGGGCGTGCCGCTGGGGTCGATGACGTACCACTTCGGCGGGATCGACGACCTGCTGCGGGAGGCGTTCCGCCGGTTCGCCGACCACATCGTCGAGGTGTTCGACGCCTGTCTGTCCGCCCCGGCCACGCCCGAGGAGGCCCGGGAGGCGGTGGCGGACCTCGTGCACACGCTGTCCGAGGGAACCCCGCGCGACCTGGTGCTCACCCAGGAGCTGTACACGCTGGCCGCCCGCAGGCCCGAGTACCGGGAGCTGACGCAGGAGTGGATGGGCCGCAGCCGGATCCATCTGGAGAAGCACTTCGATCCCGGTACGGCCCGTCAGCTCGACGCCCTGATCGAGGGCCTGACGCTGCATCGGGCCCTGGCGACGGATCCGCACCCCCGGTCCCTGACCCTGGAGGCCGTGTACCGGATCACGGCCACGGGCCGGGGGGACGACCGGGCCGCCCGTGCGGCACGTACCTGACCTGCGTGCCGCACGGGTCCGGGGCCCGTGGCGCCGTCAGGCGCCCACGTAGTCCGCGAGGTGCTCGCCGGTCAGGGTGGAGCGCGCGGCGACCAGGTCGGCGGGGGTGCCCTCGAAGACGACCCGGCCGCCGTCGTGACCGGCACCGGGACCGAGGTCGACGATCCAGTCGGCGTGGGCCATGACCGCGGGGTGGTGCTCGATGACGACGACCGACTTGCCGGAGTCGACCAGCCGGTCGAGCAGGCCCAGCAGCTGGGCGACATCGGCCAGATGCAGACCGGTGGTCGGCTCGTCGAGGACGTAGACGCCGCCCTTGTCGGCCATGTGCGAGGCGAGCTTCAGCCGCTGCCGCTCGCCGCCCGACAGCGTGGTGAGGGGCTGGCCGAGGGTGAGATAGCCGAGGCCGACGTCCGCGAGCCGCTCCAGGATCCTGTGGGCGGCCGGGATGCGTGCCTCGCCCGCGCCGAAGAACTCCTCGGCCTCCGCCACCGGCATCGCCAGCACCTCGCTGATGTCGCGGCCGCCTAGGCGGTACTCAAGGACCGAGGCGTCGTACCGCCGGCCCTCGCAGTCCTCGCAGACCGTCGACACGTCGGCCATCATCGCCAGGTCGGTGTAGATCACCCCGGCGCCGTTGCAGGTGGGGCAGGCGCCCTCGGAGTTGGCACTGAACAGGGCGGGCTTGACGCCGTTGGCCTTGGCGAACGCCTTGCGGATCGGCTCCAGCAGTCCGGTGTAGGTGGCCGGGTTGCTGCGCCGGGAGCCGCGGATCGCGCCCTGGTCGACGGAGACGACGCCCTCGTCGGCGGGGATGGAGCCGTGCACCAGCGAGCTCTTGCCGGAGCCGGCGACGCCCGTGACGACGGTCAGGACGCCCAGCGGGATGTCCACGTCGACGTCCTGGAGGTTGTGCGCGTCCGCCCCCCGGATCTGCAGCGCGCCGACGGGCTCACGGACGGTCTCCTTCAGCGCGGCCCGGTCGTCGAGGTGGCGCCCGGTGACCGTGCCGCCGGACCGCAGCTTCTCGACCGTGCCCTCGAAGCAGACGGTGCCGCCGCCGGTGCCGGCCCCCGGACCGAGGTCGACGACGTGGTCGGCGATCGCGATCGTCTGGGGCTTGTGCTCCACGACGAGCACGGTGTTGCCCTTGTCGCGCAGCCGCAGCAGCAGGTCGTTCATGCGCTGGATGTCGTGCGGGTGCAGACCGGTGGTGGGCTCGTCGAAGACGTACGTGACGTCGGTGAGCGACGAGCCGAGGTGCCGGATCATCTTCACGCGCTGCGCCTCGCCGCCCGAGAGGGTGCCGGCGGGCCGGTCGAGGGAGAGATAGCCGAGGCCGATCTCCGTGAACGACTCCAGCGTGTGCCGCAGCGACTCCAGCAGCGGCGCCACCGAGGGCTCCTCCAGCCCGCCGACCCACTCGGCGAGGTCGCTGATCTGCATCGCGCACGCGTCGGCGATGCTGACGCCCTCGATCTTCGAGGCCCGGGCGCCCTCCGCGAGGCGGGTGCCGTCGCACTCGGGGCAGGTCGTGAAGGTCGTCGCGCGCTCCACGAAGGCCCGGATGTGCGGCTGGAGGGCGTCGAGGTCCTTGGACAGCATCGACTTCTGGATCTTCGGGATCAGCCCCTCGTACGTGAGGTTGATGCCCTCGACCTTGATCTTGGTCGGCTCCTTGTGGAGGAGGTCGTGCAGTTCCTCCTTCGTGAACTCCCGGATCGGCCTGTCCGGGTCGAAGAAGCCGCAGCCGCGGAAGATGCGGCCGTACCAGCCGTCCATGGTGTAGCCGGGGATGGTGAGGGCGCCCTCGTTCAGCGACTTGGAGTCGTCGTAGAGCTGGGTGAGGTCGATGTCGGAGACCGTGCCGCGGCCCTCGCAGCGCGGGCACATGCCGCCGGTGCGGCTGTACGTCGCCTTCACGGCCTTCTTGTCGCCGACGGCGATCGCGCCGCTGCCGCGGACCGAGGGCACGTTGAAGGCGTAGGCGCTGGGCGGGCCGATGTGGGGGGTGCCCAGGCGGCTGAAGAGGATGCGCAGCATCGCGTTGGCGTCGGTGGCGGTGCCGACGGTGGAGCGGGGGTCGGCGCCCATCCGCTTCTGGTCGACGATGATCGCGGTGGTCAGACCGTCGAGGACGTCGACCTCGGGCCGCGACAGGGAGGGCATGAAGCCCTGCACGAACGCGCTGTACGTCTCGTTGATCAGCCGCTGCGACTCGGCGGCGATGGTGTCGAACACCAGGGAGCTCTTGCCCGATCCGGAGACCCCGGTGAACACGGTCAGGCGGCGCTTGGGGATCTCGACGCTGACGTCCTTGAGGTTGTTCTCGCGCGCGCCGATGACCCGGATCAGCTCGTGGCTGTCGGCGACATGCGACGCGGATCCCGTGTCCGTCTTCCCGGCCCTGCTCATGTTCTCTCCATCCGCCCTCGCGCGTGCGTACGCCAGTCACCCTAGACGGGGGCGGGAGCGGATGCTTCTCCGTTCCTGACCGGGCCGGCACGACGGGGACGGCGGGCCAGGAGCTGCCGTCCGCCTCGAACGGGGTGCCGTCCGGGGCGGGACCACCACCGGGAACGGCGTGTCCTCAAGAGGCGGCCACCAGGCCTCCGGCATGTCCCGACGCGCCTTCCAGGAAAGGGCCTTGTCCCGGTTCGCCATGAACTCCGCCCGCAACAGGTCCGCTTCGCGCCGTCGTCGCGCGCCGGTCAGGAACATGCTTTCGCCGCCGCGCCGCCCGTCCCCGGGGTGTGGCCATGCCGCCGAGCCGCATCGTCCGGCCGGACGGCCGGACGGCCGGCCGGCCGAGCTCTCCGAGCCGCGCATGGCCGCACATGCCTTCCCCGGCACTCCGGTCCGTCCGGTCCGGCCCGCCGTGGAGCGGCCCGGACCCGACCGGGTCCGGGCCGGTCGAGGTGATGCCCGCCGTGGCCTGCATCGGCGCGTTCCGCTCCACGGCCGTCCTCCACGGCCGTCCTCCCCGGCCACGCCCCCGTGCCGTACCGCTCCGCCCTCACCTCCGCCCGGTTCCGGCCGACGGCCGCGGTCCCCGCGGGCGGGGCCTGTCCGGCGGCCGGGGCGGGGCCGTACGCCTCCCGGTGGGCGGCCTGTCCGCACAGCGGGGCCCGACCGCCGCCGAGGGCCGGGCTCGTGGCACGGGCCGGGGTGCCGCAGTACTGTTCACGGCGTGAAACTGACCATTCTGGGCGGCGGCGGTTTCCGGGTGCCGCTGGTGTACGGGGCCCTGCTCGACGACCGCGGCGAGGGCCGGGTCACCCATGTCACCCTGTACGACCTCGACGCCGGACGGCTGTCCGCCATCGCCCGGGTGCTCGCGGAGCAGGCCGCGGGATACGCCGACCCGCCCGGGGTGTCGGTCACGACCGACCTCGACGAGGCGCTCAGGGGCGCCGGTTTCGTGTTCTCCGCGATCCGCGTCGGCGGTCTGGAGGGCCGGGCGGCGGACGAGCGGGTGGCGCTCGCCGAGGGTGTGCTGGGCCAGGAGACGGTCGGCGCGGGCGGGATCGCGTACGGGCTGCGCACCGTGCCGGTCGTGGACCACATCGCCCGGCGGGTGGCCGCGGTGGCACCGGACGCCTGGTTCATCAACTTCACCAACCCGGCCGGTCTGGTCACCGAGGCCATGGCCCGGCGCCTGGGCGACCGGGTCATCGGCATCTGCGACTCCCCCGTCGGCCTCGGCCGCCGGGTGGCCCGCGTGCTGGGGGCGAGCCGGCCGCAGGAGGCGCAGCTCGACTACGTCGGCCTGAACCACCTGGGCTGGCTGCGGGGGCTGCGGATCGACGGCCGGGACGAACTGCCGCGGCTGCTCGCGGACCGCGAGCTGCTGGACAGCTTCGAGGAGGGCAAGCTCTTCGGCCCGGAGTGGATCCAGTCGCTGGGCTCGGTGCCCAACGAGTATCTGCACTACTACTACTTCAACCGTGAGGCGGTGAAGGCGTACCGCGAGGCCCGGCAGACCCGCGGCGCCTTCCTGCGCGAGCAGCAGGCCCGTTTCTACGACCGGATGAGCGATCCGG
This sequence comes from Streptomyces sp. NPDC093094, assembly GCF_044754345.1. Taxonomy (NCBI): domain Bacteria; kingdom Bacillati; phylum Actinomycetota; class Actinomycetes; order Kitasatosporales; family Streptomycetaceae; genus Streptomyces; species Streptomyces sp. NPDC093094. Next base: position 219,604 of record NZ_JBIVOX010000006.1, read on the forward strand.
CCGCGCCCGCGCTGAGGACCTGGGACGCCACCCGGGCCGAGCGCGAGGCGACGTACATGGCGGAGAACCGTGAGGCGGCGGGCGCCGGGGAACGCGACGAGGCGTCGCTGACGGAGTCCGGCGGCTACGAGAAGGTCGCCCTGGCGCTGATGCGGGCCATCGCGCGCGACGAACGCACGACGCTGATCCTCAACGTCCGCAACCGGGCGACCCTGTCCGTCCTGGACGAGGACGCCGTGATCGAGGTGCCCTGCCTGGTCGACGGCAGCGGCGCCCGTCCGGTGGCCGTCTCGCCGCTGCCCGCCCATGCGACGGGCCTGGTGTGCGCGGTGAAGGCGGTGGAGCGCGAGGTGCTGGCCGCGGCGGCGTCCGGGTCCCGTGCCGCCGCCGTCAAGGCGTTCGCCCTGCATCCGCTGGTCGACTCGGTCGAGGTGGCGCGGCGGCTGGTCGACGAGTACCGCGCGACCCACCCGGGGCTGGCCTACCTCACGTGACCTGACCGGCCGTGCCGGGGCGGCGCTCCTCCGTGCGGTGGCCCTGCGGGCCGTGCCGTCCGCCGCCCGGGGACCGCCGCCGTCCCGGTCCGGCCCGCGGCGCTCGTACGCTGTCCCCGTGTCGTCGTCCTCCCGTCTGCGCCGTACCGCCGTGCTCGTGCTCGAAGGGGCCAAGCCCCTCGACGTCGGGATCCCGGCACAGGTCTTCACGACCCGCGCGAGCATGCCGTACGAGGTGCGGGTGTGCGGCGCGGAGCCGGGGCTGGTCACCGGCGGCGACGGGCTGTCGTACCACGTGGCGCACGGGCTGGACGCGCTGCGGTGGGCCGACATGGTGTTCGTGCCGGGCTACCGCTTCCCGGACCGGGAGGATCCGCCGCGGTCCGTCGTGGAGGCGCTGATCGCCGCGCACGAGCGGGGCGCCCGGCTCGCGGCCATCTCGACCGGGGCCTTCGCGCTGGCCGCGACAGGGCTGCTGGACGGCCGGCGGGCCACGACCCACTGGCACTACACGCGGGCGCTCGCGGCGAAGCATCCGCTGGTGAAGGTCGACGAGAACGTCCTGTTCGTGGACGAGGGCAGCGTCCTGACCTCGGCGGGAGCCGCGTCCGGTATCGACCTGTGCCTGCACGTCCTGCGCGGTGACCTCGGTGTGGCCGCGTCGAACCACGCCGCGCGGCGGCTGGTCGCGGCGCCCTACCGCAGCGGCGGACAGGCGCAGTACGTGCCGCGGACCGTGCCGGAGCCGCTGGGCGAGCGGTTCGCCGCCACCCGTGAATGGGCGCTGCACCGGCTGGACGAGCCGCTCACCCTGGAGTCCCTGGCCCGGCACGCGGCGGTCTCGGCGCGTACGTTCTCGCGGCGGTTCGTGGAGGACACGGGGTACACGCCGATGCAGTGGGTGATGCGGGCCCGGATCGACCGGGCCCGGGAGCTCCTGGAGCGTTCGGAGCTCGGGGTGGAGCAGATCGCGGGCGACGTCGGACTGGGCACCGGGGCGAATCTGCGGCTCCACTTCCAGCGGGTCCTCGGCACGACGCCGAGCGAGTACCGCCGCACGTTCACCAGGGGCGAATGACCGCTCCGACGGGTGGCGGGGTGACGGTCCGGAGGGGGGCGCACCTGCCGGTCCGGGGTGGCGTGATCCTTGCGAACCATGGCGCTCTCGCCCAGGCCACGGCCGGGCGCGGCGAGCGAGGCTGGTTGCGGACAACGGGACGAGGGGACGAAGGGACACCGACTCATGACCCGCATCGCCATCAACGGATTCGGCCGTATCGGACGCAATGTGCTGCGCGCTCTGCTGGAGCGGAACAGCGGCCTGGAGATCGTCGCCGTCAACGACCTCACCGAGCCCGCCACGCTCGCGCGGCTGCTCGCCTTCGACACCACCGCCGGCCGCCTCGGCCGTCCGGTGACCGTGGACGGCGACACGCTCGTGGTCGACGGCCGGCGCATCAAGGTCCTGGCCGAGCGCGAGCCGGCGCAGCTGCCCTGGGCCGAGCTGGGCGTGGATCTCGTCCTGGAGGCGACCGGCCGGTTCACCTCGGCGGAGGCCGCCCGCGCGCACCTGACCGCGGGTGCCCGGAAGGTGCTGGTGGGCGCTCCGTCGGACGGTGCCGACGTGACCCTGGCGTACGGGGTGAACACCGACGCGTACGACGCCGAGCTGCACACCGTCGTCTCGAACGCCTCCTGCACGACGAACGCGCTCGCGCCGCTGGCCGCGGTGCTCGACGAACTCGCGGGCATCGAGCACGGGTTCATGACGACGGTGCACGCCTACACCCAGGAGCAGAACCTCCAGGACGGCCCGCACCGCGACCCGCGCCGCGCGCGTGCCGCCGGGGTGAACATCGTGCCGACCACGACGGGCGCCGCCAAGGCGATCGGTCTGGTGCTGCCGGGTCTGGACGGGAAGCTGTCCGGTGACTCGATCCGGGTGCCGGTGCCGGTGGGCTCGATCGTCGAGCTGAACACGACCGTCTCCCGCGACGTGACGCGCGACGAGGTGCTGGCCGCGTACCAGAAGGCCGCCGAGGGGCCGCTCGCCGGGATCCTGGAGTACTCGGAGGACCCGCTGGTGTCCGCGGACATCACCGGCAACCCCGCCTCGTCGATCTTCGACTCCGCGCTCACCCGTGTCGACGGGCGTCACATCAAGGTGGTCGCCTGGTACGACAACGAGTGGGGCTTCTCCAACCGCGTGATCGACACGCTGGAGCTGCTCGCCGCCGGCTGACCGAACGCCGCCGAACTCCCCGTCCGGGCCTGCCCGGGCGGGGAGTTCGGCTTTTCCGGCCCGGCGGTTCCGGGCGAGATCGCCCGGATTCTCCCCGACGGACCGCAGAAGCGCGACTTTTCCCGAACTTGGTCGACAACCCTCCATCCGTGCACACATATTGACGGATCGTCATCACTTCCAGTGGTGATACGATCACCGCGCACTTGCGGAGTGCGGACCTATAGGCGCACCGCTGGTTCACCCCCGCATTGACGGAGATTCAACTATCTGACCGTCAGTCGCCTGAAGAGAGTCTTATGACGTACATACAGAACCCACTGGTGTGGGCTCTCCTCGTCGCCACCCTCGTCGCGGTCGCCGCCTTTGTTCGCCAGCGCAGAGCGGCCAAGTCCCTGCGACAGGACGTCGACGGGCTCAGGGCTCATTATTCCGAGCTGGAAACCGACTACGCGAAATCCGTCCAGTCAGCTCAGGAACAGGCCGAAGAAGCGACGAGGACGGTTCTGAAGTCCGCGATGCGGACGCTTCAGGGTCTCGCGGCCGAACAGCAGCTCGTCATCTCCGGACTGCAGAGCAAGTACGGCGAGTCGGCCATTCTGCACGACCTCCTGGAAATCGACCACACCAATTCCCAGTTCGGCCGCCGCGCCCAGTCGATTGCGGTGCTGTGCGACGGATGGCTCGGCCGGCAGCGCGAAGTCGCCTCGGTTTACGACGTGGTCCGCAGCGCGCAGGGCCGGGTCCGCCACTACCGGCGGGTGGAAATTCTGTCGCAGGTGGACTTCGCCGTCACCAGCCGTGCCGTGGAACCGGTGGCGCTGGCCCTCGCGGAACTCCTCGACAACGCCACCAGTTATTCCAGCCCGGACACCGTCGTCGAAATCAATATCCGCACCGTGCCCAAGGGCATCTGCATCGTCGTCGACGACGCCGGTGTCGGCATGAACGACGAGGAACGCGCCAGGGCGACCAGACTTCTGTCGACCGAGCGCGTCTCCGGTGTGTCCGGGCTCGGCAATCCGCCGCAGTTCGGTTTCGCGGTGGCCGGTGTCCTCGCCGAACGCTTCGGTTTCGAGGTGTCGGTGGACTCCAGCTCCCCCTACGGCGGTGTCCGCGCGGTCCTGCTCCTGCCGCACGAGCTGCTCACCAGCATGCCGGACAAGCGCCCCGCCCCGGCCGACGCGCCCGCCGCCGCCGGTCCGGCCCGCGGAGGTCCCGAGCCCGCGCCGCCCGCCGTCTCCACGGCCGACGGCCTGCCGAAACGGCGCCGCAAGCGGCCGATGGCCATCGTGCCGGGCGGCACGCCGGCCGCCCCCGTACCCGTCCGCTCCAGCGCGGAGGCGGCGGCGATCATGGGCGCGTTCCAGCGAGGCACGCAGTCCGGCCGCGCCACGAGCCCGGAGGCGGGCCCCGCGGATCAGACGAACGGCACACCCGGTGCAGGCAGTGAAGGACATGAGGTCTCGTGAACGACGATCTGGCATGGATGCTCGACAGCGCCCTGGAGATTCCCGGGGCCCTGCACGCGGTCCTGATCTCCGCGGACGGTCTGCTGATGGCCCGGACGAAGGACTTCGACAAGGACAACGCGGACCGGGTCGCCGCCGCGATGAGCGGTGTGCAGTCGCTCAGCCGGGCGCTGGGCTTCTTCTGCGAGGGTGACAACCAGCAGTGGCGCCAGACGCTGGTCGAGTTCGACGGCGGCTGGGTCTTCCTCATCTCCGCCGGCCAGGGTGCCTACCTCGGGGTGTCCGCCACCCCCGAGGTCGACATGGCCGACATCACCTTCCGGATGCAGCAGCTCATCGGCCAGCTCGGCAAGAGGCTGATGACACCGCCCCGCGAGAACCTGGGCGCCTCGTCATGACCGGGGCCGACGCGTGGGAGCGGGGGGCCGCCGAGCTCGTACGGCCGTATGTGATCACTCGGGGCCGCGGTTTACCCGATGAGCAGCAGCTGTCGCTGATCACCCTGGTCACGGCCGCCGAGGACCATCAGCAGCGGCCGACCCGGCTGTCGCCCGAGGAGGCGCAGCTGCTGGACATCTGCTCCGCCGGCTATCTCTCGGTGGCCGAGGTCGCGGGGCACACCCGGTTCCCGCTGGGCGTGGTGAAGATCGTCCTTTCCTCACTCGTCGAAGGCGGCTACCTCATCACCCGCCCGCCGGTGGAGCGTGCCCCCCTCGCAGATGTGCAGATCCTGGAGGAGGTGCTGCATGGACTCAGGGCCAAGTTTGGATGAGCGGGCCTATGTCCGCGGCGGAGAGCAGCAGACGGCCGTCAAGATCCTGGTCGTCGGGCATTTCGCGGTGGGCAAGACCACGTTCATCGGCTCGATCTCGGAGATCGTCCCGCTCACCACCGAGGAGACGATGACCCGGGCGGCCGAGGCCGTCGACGACCTCAAGGGAGTCTCCGGCAAGACCACCACCACGGTCGCCATGGACTTCGGGCGCCTCACCATCAGCGACCGCGTGGTGCTGTACCTGTTCGGCACGCCGGGACAGCAGCGCTTCGTGCAGATGTGGGAGGACATGGCCCGCGGCGCGCTGGGCGCGCTGATCCTGGTCGACCCCGAGCGGCTCGCGGACTCCTTCCCGGTGATCGACCTGATCGAGAGCTACGGCCTCGACTACGCCATCGCCGTCAACCGGTTCGACCACACGCCCTCGCGGGAGGAGCGCGCCCTGCGCGAGGCGCTGGACCTGCTCGACGACACCCCCGTCGTCTCCTGCGACGCGCGCGACGAGCAGTCGTCGGCCCAGGCACTGATCACCCTGGTCCGCTATCTGCTGAACCGCGCCTCCTAGGAGCCAGGCCATGGACGACGCCTCCACCACGCCCGTGCCGCCGCCCGGCCGCCCGGCGTGGAGGCGGCTCCCGTCACCGGCCACTCCGCCATGGACCAGACATTCCAAGCCACATGATCGGGAAATAAGCCACAAGCGGACGAGGTGATTCACGCAACATCCCTCGCTCGCGCCGGACTGCATGAAGATTCAAGTGCCCGGGTAGTCATCGACGCGTTTCCGCACCGGTTCTCGGCCCAAAGGACGGTTCGTGTACCGAATACCCGTCGGCACAGCGCCGCTCCGCCCCGCTCCGTCGGGGCGGTCGGCGTGCAGCCGCGCAAGAAGCCTGCTGCACAGACCCTGCTCCGGTGGACGCCGGGGGCGCCGATGACGCACAGTCTCGACACCCTGGCCGCACCGGCACTCGGCGACTTCGCTCGCCGCCAGCTCCTGCGACTGTGCGAGGTCGCCGAACTGCCGCCCGCCGACGCCGTGTCGTACGCGAAGATCCTCACCATGGCCCTCGGCCCGCTGGCCGTGCGGCCCCTGGACGAGCCGCCGCCGTACCCGAGTTTCCTCTCCGACGACCACACACCGGTCGAGTACTCCTTCTCCTTCCAGCAGGGCACCGCACCGGTGCTGCGGGTGCTGCTGGAACCGGGCTGGGGCGCTGACACCATGGCACGCAACGGCCTCGCCGGTCTGCACGCCGTCCACGGGATGGCCCGGGCCTGGGGCTTCGCCACGGACCGGCTGGACGAACTGACCGACCTGTTCTTCCCCGACCGCCCCAAGGGCCCGCTGGCGCTGTGGTGCGCACTGGAACTGCGGGCCGGCGGCGTGCCCGGGGTGAAGGTGTATCTCAACCCCGCCGCCTCGGGGCGGAAGCGTTCCCTCGCGACGGTGCGCGAGGCGATGCGCCGGCTCGGCCACGGCGAGGCGTTCGCGGCGCTGCCCCCGGCGGACGGCTTCCCGTTCCTCGCCCTGGATCTGGGGGACTGGGAGGAACCCCGGGTGAAGGTCTACCTCCGCCACGACGGCCTGTCGGCGACGGAGGCGGCGGGGCTCTCCCGGATGCCGGACGGGCCCGCCCCCGAGTCCCTCGGGGAGTTCTTCCGCACGGTCGCCGGACTCGACCCCTCCGGCACGGACGACGGCATCCCCCTCACCGGCCGGCCCGTGCTCAGCTGTCACGCCTTCACCGACGGGACGAGCGGCCTGCCGAGCGGCTTCACCCTGCACATACCCGTCCGGGACTACGTCCGCCACGACGGCGAGTCCCTGGAACGGGCCCTGTCCGTGCTCGCCCGCCACGGCCTCGACCCCGCCCCCCTGCTCGGGTCGCTGTCCGCCGTCACCTCACGGCTGCCGGAGGAGGGCATCGGGCTCATCGCCTACCTGGCGCTCGTCCACCAGCACGGCAGCGCGCCCCGTGTGACGGCCTACATCTCGTCGGAGGCGTACGCGGTACGGCCGCCTCTGCGCGTGCCGCGCCGCAGGATCTGATCCGGCCGCGCCCGGAAGGCCGGGGGTGCGGGCGGCGTCGCCCGCACCCGTGTCGCCGGCCCCGGCTCACCCGGCCTCGCGCAGCTGCCGCAGATAGGGCACGACGTCGACCTGGAGGGAGGAGCCCTCGCTCTCCCCGTACCGCTCGGCGATGCCGCCGAGATGGGCGGCTATCTCCTCCCGCATGACGTCCTCGGGCGGCAGCCCCGTCTCGCCCGCCACGATCCGGGCGACCCACTCGCTCTGTTCCTCCACCAGCGGGGTGATCGTCCCCACCGGCCGCACCAGGCCGACGAAGTACAGACCGGGACGGCCGGGCGCCACGACCCGCTTGTACAGCTCGACCGATCCGCGCGGACCGGCCGGCCAGCCGTCCGGGAGGAAGGGGAACGCCATGCGGTAGCCCGTGCAGTAGACGATCGCGTCGGCCTCCTCGTGGCTGCCGTCCGTGAACCGGACCAGATTGCCCGACAGGGACGCGATCGCGGGCCGGGGGATCACTCCGCCGTGCCGTATGCGGCTGAGGATCTCGTCGGAGATGGTCACGGCCGAGGCGAAGACCGGATGGTCGGGCTCAGGAAGCCCGTAGTCGGCCAGCCTGCCCCGGGCGACGAGCAGCGCCTGCTCCACGAACCGGCGCTGCTCCTCCAGCGACATCCGGGTCCACCACGGGGCGTTGGCGATCTGGTCCAGGGTCAGCCCGAAGAGCTGCTTCGGCACGATGTGCAGCCCCCGCCGCACCGACAGCACCGTGCGCCCGGCGTGCCGGGACAGATCGGCGGCGATGTCCACCGCCGACGCGCCCAGTCCCACCACGACCACGCGCTGGCCGTCGAAGTCCCGGCCGTCGTTGTAGTCGAGGGAGTGCAGGATCTTGCCGCCGAAGGAGTCGGCGCCGGGCGGCAGCGGACTCGGCAGGGCCGGCTCGGTGTTGTGGCCCGTGGCGACGACGACGTGCTCGAACCGCCTTGTCCGCTCGGCGCCTTCGCCGCCTCGGCTGACGACGCTCCAGCTCCCGTCGCCCTCCTGACGCACCGACAGCACCTCGGTGCCCGTCTCGACCCGGCCGGACACCCCCGCCCAGTCGGCGAAGGACCGCAGATACGCGGCCATCTCGCTGTGCCGGGGGTACAGCGGCAGGTCGTCCGGCATCGGGAACCCGCTGTAGGCGGTCAGTTCCTTGGCCGAGTTGAGATGCAGTGCCAGATATCCCGGCCCGCGTTCGCCCGCCTGCGGCTGACGCCAGATCCCGCCCACGTCCGGGGCCTTCTCCAGGCACACGTACTCGATACCCCGTGACCGCAGGGAACGCATGACCCCCAGCCCCGACAGACCGGCACCGATCACACACACGCTCAAGGACTGCTCCCACAGATGTCGACGGATCCGCAGGGAAAATCCATGCCCTCCGTGCTCGTCCTTCACACGGTGATCTGCGACACCGCCGGACGGGCCTGCTCCCGGCGGTGTTTATCCGGTGGACACCGCCGGGCCCGGGAGCGAGCGTGGACGCATGCAGCAGGAAGACATCTGGGACGCCGACACCGCCCGGCGCTACGACACCCCCGGCACGGGCATGTTCGCGCCCGAGGTCCTGGGGCCGGCGGTGGACCGGCTCGCCGGACTCGCCGGCGGCGGCGCCGCGCTGGAGTTCGCGGTGGGGACCGGCCGGGTCGCCGTCCCCCTGGCCGAACGCGGAGTCCCGGTGGCCGGGATCGAGCTGTCGCAGCCGATGGTGGACCGGCTGCGCACCAAGGCCGACGAGACGACGGTCCCCGTCACCGTCGGGGACATGGCCACCGCTACGGCACCCGGCACGTTCAGCCTCGTCTACCTCGTCTACAACACCCTCTCCAATCTGCTCACCCAGGACGAGCAGATCGAGTGTTTCCGCAACGCCGCCCGCCATCTCGGTCCCGGCGGCCGGTTCGTGATCGAGCTGTGGGTGCCGGAGCTGCGCAGCCTGCCGCCCGGACGGACGGCCACCGTGTGGCAGTCCGAGCCCGGCCACATCGGCCTCGACACCTACGACGTCCTGCACCAGCACGTCGTGTCGCACCACTTCCACTTCGACGGAACCGACCGGGCCCGGCTGTTCCGCAGCCCCCACCGCTACGTCTGGCCCGCCGAACTCGACCTGATGGCCCGGCTCGCCGGCTTCCGGCTGGAGTCCCGGCACGCGGACTTCGGCGGCGCGGAGTTCACCGCCGAGTCCAGGTCACACGTCTCCGTCTACCGGCTGCCGGACGCGCCCGGACCGGCCCTCACGGGGCCGCCGGTAGGGTCGCGTCCATGACCGTGCTGCGTGGCGCCCTCGTCGTCCTGCGCCCCTCCGTCCCCGAGGACGTGCCCGTCCTGGCCGCGATCCGGGCCACCCCCGAGGTGCGTGCCCGCTGGCGCGGCGGCGACGACCTGGAGTCGGAGGTGGCCGAGGACCTCGGCGACCCCGGCACCCACCCGTTCACCGTCGAGCGCGACGGCCGGATCGTCGGACTGATCCAGTGGTACGCCGAGGAGGACCCCGAGTACCGGCACGCCGGCATCGACCTCTTCCTCGACCCCGCTGTGCACGGCGGCGGCCTCGGCACCGACGCCGTCCGCACCCTGGCCGTCCACCTCGTCGACGACCACGGCCATCACCGCCTGGTCATCGACCCCGCCGCCGACAACACCGCGGCGATCCGCTGCTACACCAAGGTCGGCTTCCGCCCCGTCGGCGTCATGCGCCGGTACGAGCGCGGCGCCGACGGCACCTGGCACGACGGCCTGCTGATGGACCTCCTGGCCGACGAACTCGTACGCCGGGAACCCCCGGTCACGACCGACTGACACCCGGCTCGCGTGCCGATAACCTGAACCGGCTGATACCGGGACGCGAGCGGCACGGGGGCAGGGACATGGATCCGAGTACGGTCGCACAACTGGCGGGGTCCGCGGTGGTCGCCGCGATGGCCACCGACGCATGGCAGCAGGCGCGCGGCGGGGTGGTCGCGCTGTGGCGCCGGGTGCGCCCCGAGGAGGCGCAGTCGGTGGACGACGAGCTGTCCGCGGCACAGACGGCCCTGCTCGCGGACGGCGGCCAGGTCACCGCGGACGAGCTGACCGAGCTGTGGCGGCGCAGACTGCTGCAGCTGCTGCTCGCCGACCTGCGGCGCACCGACGAACTCGCCGGGGAGCTGGACCGGCTGACGCGAAGTCTGCCCGCACCGGCACCGGCGCCCCGCGTCGGCTCGGTCCGGATGGACGCCCGGGCGACCGGCGGCGGGCGCGTCTACCAGTCGGCCGGCGACATGAACATCACCGAGCGGTGACGGGGCGGCGGTGACGTCGTCCGGCAGAGCCGAGAACCATGAGCACATCGGCGCGGTCCGGCTGACCGCCCACGCGTCCTCGGGCGGCAGCGTCGTCCAGGCCGCGCGCGACGTACGGATCACCGAGGTGCACCATCATGCGCCGGTGACGGACGCGGTCGTGCTGGTGGAGCACGTCCAGCCGACCGCCGAGGCGGTCCGGGACGTCTTCGTCGGCCGCGACCACGAGGTCGAGTCCGTGCTCGGGGTGCTCGACCCCCGGCACGAGGCGTCCGCCATGGTGGTGGTGTCGGCGGTGGCGGGGCTCGCCGGGATCGGCAAGACCGCCCTGGCCAGGGTGAGCGCCGCGGAGGCGGTGGCCCGGGGCTGGTTCCCCGGCGGCGCGGTCTTCGTCGACCTCAACGGCTACGCGCTCCAGCCCGAACAGCGCGTCCGGCCGCACCAGATGTACGGCCCGCTGCTGCACGCCCTCGACGAGGGGGCCGCGGACAGGGTCGCGCCCCGGCACCAGGCCGTGCAGTACCACCGGCTGCTGGACTCCCTCGCGGCCGAGCGCCGGGGCGTGCTGCTCGTGCTGGACAACGCCTCCACGACCGCCCAGATCGCCGACCTGCTCCCCCGCTCGCGCAGACACCGCGTGATCGTCACCTCGCGGCACACGCTGACCGTCAGGGGCTCGCGCACCCTGGACCTGCGGACCCTGGCGGGACGGGACTCGCTGACCCTGGTCAGACGGCAGCTGGAGCAGCTGTCCGCGTGGGACGCCCGTCTCCACGACGACCACGAGGGCCTGGCGCGGCTGTGTGACCTGTGCGGGCATCTGCCCCTCGCGCTGCACATCGCGACGGCCCTCCTGGCCGGTGCTCCCGGCCTCGCACCCGCCGAGCTGGCGGAGGAACTGGCCCGGGCGCACAGCAGGCTCGACCTGCTGGACGACGGGGAGCGGGCCGTGCGGGCCGCCTTCGAGCTGTCGTACCACCGCCTCGCGGACGACCAGGCCCGGCTGTTCCGGCTGCTGCCGCTCAACCCCGGCCCGCACTTCGGGATCGAGAGCGCCGCCGAACTCATCGGGTCCCAGACGCACCGGACGCGGCTCCTGCTGCACGAACTGGCCCGGGCGCACATGATCGAGCATGTGGGCGCGGGCGCCTGGCGCCAGCACGACCTCATCCGCGACTACGCCATCGAGCTGATGGGAAGCCATCAGGACGACCAGCGGGAGCCTTCCGAACGACTGCTGAACCACTACGCGGTGAGAGCGACGGCCAGTGCGCGGGCGCTGCGCGACGGGCACCCTCCGGAGCAGGCCCGCACCCGGTACGCGCTGGAGTGGTTCGACCAGGAACTGCCCAACCTCCAGGCGGCGGTCGGGATGGGGGTGACCTTCGACGACGTCGATGCCGCGCTGCGCATCCTGGAGGCCGTCGCACGGATGCACCGCCATCGCGGCCAGTCGGCGGAGCTGGCGGAGACCGCCGCCCGGATCGCGGACGTGGCGTCCTCGTCGGGCGACGTCCACAGCATGCCGTGGGCCCTGAGCGGCCGGGCCTGGGAGCTGGGGGCGCGGCTGAGCGCACACCGTACGTCCGAGGTGGCCCGACAACTGCTGGACTTCTCCGCGGAGGCGCTGCACCGGCCGCTGAGCGAAGACCACGACGCGGCCCGTGACCAGGTCACGGCGCTGTGGAGGACCGCGCGCAGTGCCGCGGGCCGGTTGCCGGAGTCCGACAGGGCCGCCGCCGTACCGCTGCTGCACGAGATCGCCCGTACCGCGTCCGCGGCGGACCTCGGAGACTTCCTGGTGGCCGAGCCCCTGGAGCTGGCGCTGACCCTGGCCCGGTGCGGCGGGGACGACCTCCTGGAGGCCCTCACGCATCTGGTGAAGGCCCGTCACTGGGTTCTGCGGCAGCGCATCGTGGCGGCCCTCGACCGTCTCGACGCCGCCCTGGAACCCCTGCTGCGCGCCGCGGCGGACGGCACGGACGGCGATGCCTCACGGCAGGAGTACGTCTGCCGGCTGCTGGCGGCGACCGCGTACGACACGGCGGACGCCGCGGTGGAGATCCGGGGGCGGCTGCGCAGTCTCCGCGAGCACCTGGAGCGCGCCTCCCGGCTGTCCCTGGCGGCATGGCGGAGCCTCGGCTCCGACGCGAACGTCGCGGCCACCCTCAGCCACTTCGCCGAACTGCACCACAGCGCCGGTGACTTCTATGCGGCGATCCGGCTCTACGAGGAGGCCGTCGGAGCCTACGAGGAGCTGGGGCGGCGCAGGGAGCGCGGCCGTGCGCTGGTCAACCTGTCCGCGGCACGCTCGGCCCACGGCGACCACGGGTCTGCCGTCGAGGCGGCGCGAGAGGCCGCCGGGCTGTTCACGGCCGACCGTGATCCGGCGGCGGCGTCCCAGGCCGGGTCCCTGCTCGCACACGGACTGCTGGCCCTGGACCGGGCGCGGGACGCGGTCGTGGCGGCCACCGAGGCGGAGCACGCGGCCGTGGACGCGGACGCCCCGGAACGCCAGGTGTCCGCCGCCACGGCCCTCGCCCTGGCCCTTGAGAAGTCCGGGCAGGGCAAGGACGCCCGGCGGGCGGCGCGGCGGGCCGTGCAGGTCGCCGAGCGGACCCGGGACCCGGAGCTGTACTACGGCACGCGTGCCCGCCTCCAGGACGAAGGTCTGATGTAGGGCCGGGCGGCCTCTGGTCCGGACCAGCCTCTTGCCCTGGTCCCCCGTACCCCGCAAGCTCCCCCTATGGAGCTGGAGTTGCGGCATCTGAGGACCATCCGGACGATCGCCGAGGCGGGCAGCCTCACCAGGGCGGCCTCGGTGCTCGGGCTGGCGCAGCCCGCGCTCAGCGCGCAGCTCAGGCGGATCGAACGGACGCTGGGCGGGGCGCTGTTCGAGCGGGGGCGGTACGGCGTACGGGCGACCGCGCTGGGCGAGCTGGTGCTGGAGCGCACCCGGATCGTGCTGCCCGCGGTGAGCGAACTCCAGCGGGAGGCGACCCGGTTCGCCCGGGACCGGAGGGCGGCGGAGCGGCTGCGGCTCGGCGGCACCCACGGACCGCTGCTCGGTGCGCTGGTGGACCGGCTCGCGGACGCCGCGCCCGACGCCACGGTGACGACCTGCGCCTCCTGGTCCGAGCGGGAGCTGGCGGAGCTGCTGGCCGAGGGGCGGCTGGACTTCGCCCTCGCGGGGACCTGCGGCTCCGCCTCCCCGCCCGGCGCCCCGCAGCTGGTGTGGCAGGAGATCGCCGTGGACCCGGTGTTCGTGATGCTGGGTGAGGAGCATCCGCTGGCGCGCGGCTCGGGCGAGCTCGAACTGGCCGCGCTGGCGGGCCAGGAGTGGGCGTGCGTGCCCGGCGACGGCTGCTTCGCGGACTGCTTCACCGCGGCGTGCGCCCGGGCGGGATTCACCCCGCGCCGTATGTACGAGACGGACACCGCGTCCTGTGTGCATCTGGTGCAGGTGGGCCGGGCGGTCGGTCTGTGCCGGGCCACGTTCCCGCCGACGCCCGGCATCACCACGCGGCCGCTCGCGGAAACGCCGCTGGTGTGGCGGCATCTGCTGGGCTGGCACCCGACGACGCAGCAGCCGGACACCGCGGCGACCGTGCTGGCGCAGGCCCGGGGTGCGCACGCGGTCGCGGCGGCGCGCAGCGGCAGTTACGCGGACTGGCTCGCGCGGCGCGGCCGGGCGCGGACGCGTTCCATAACACCGGGGCAGGGGGCCGTCTGATGTCTTACGCGGCCGGTGCGTCCGTCCCTACGGTTTCGGCACCGCCCACCGATTCCGAGGAGACCTCCCCATGCTCCCACTCCGTGCCAGAGCCGCGTGCGCGGCCGCGGCGGCGACGGCTGCCCTGCTCGTGTCCGGGCTCAGCGGCAACGCGAGCGCGCAGCCTCCTTCCGCCGCGGCCGCCCTGCGGACCGCCGACGCCCCGCCGGCACTGCTGCGGGCCCTGCAACGCGATCTCGGCCTGGACCGGCGCCAGGCCGAGCGCCGTCTGGTGAACGAGGCCGAGGCCGGTGCCGCCGCGGGCCGGCTGCGGGCCGCGCTCGGCCGGGACTTCGCGGGCGCCTGGGTGCGCGGCGCGGAGTCGCAGGGGCTGACGGTGGCCACGACGGACCCGTCCGACGTGGCCGCGATCGAGGCGCGCGGCGCGGACGCCGTCGTCGTCCGCAGCTCCCTGGCCGCCCTGGAGGCGGCCATGGCCCGTCTGGACCGTGCGGTCGCGCGGCTCGGCGGCACCGACGCTCCGGTCCGGTACGTCGACGTGCGCACCAACTCCCTCGTCGTGGAGGCGGTCCGGCCCTCGGCGGCGCGTGCGCTGCTGGCGGCCGCCGGGGTCGGCGCGCGGGTGGAGGTGACGGCCGAGCGGCCCCGGCCGCTGTACGACCTGCGCGGCGGCGACGCGTACTACATGGGCAGCGGCGGCCGTTGCTCGATCGGCTTCCCGGTGACCCGCGGCACCCAGCACGGCTTCGCCACGGCGGGCCACTGCGGCCGCGCGGGCACCACCACCTCCGGCTCCAACCGGGTGGCGCAGGGCACCTTCCAGGCGTCGGTGTTCCCGGGCAACGACATGGCGTGGGTGGCGGTGAACTCCAACTGGACGGCGACGCCGAACGTCAACGGCTCCGGTGTCCAGGTCGCCGGTTCCGCGCAGGCGCCCGTGGGCGCGTCGGTGTGCCGCTCCGGTTCGACGACGGGCTGGCACTGCGGCACGGTCCAGCAGCACAACACGAGCGTGACCTACCAGGAGGGCACCGTCAGCGGGGTCACCCGTACGTCGGTGTGCGCCGAGCCGGGCGACTCGGGCGGCTCCTACATCTCCGGCAGCCAGGCGCAGGGCGTCACCTCGGGCGGCTCGGGCAACTGCTCGTCCGGCGGGACGACGTTCTTCCAGCCGATCAACCCGATCCTCCAGTCGTACGGGCTCACCCTGAGGACGACCGGCGGCGGCGACCCCGGAGACCCGGACGACCCGGGTGAGCCGGGCGGCACCTGGTCGGCGGGCACCGTCTACCAGGCGGGCGCCACGGTGACGTACGGCGGCGGGACCTACCGCTGCCTCCAGGGCCACCAGGCCCAGGCGGGCTGGGAGCCGCCGAACGTGCCGGCGCTGTGGCAGCGCGTCTGACACCGGCGCCGGACGGCAGAGGGGCCCGGGTGCGGGGATGGCGCACCCGGGCCTCTTCGCGTACGGGGCCGGGCCCTCTGGGGCGAGGTCAGTCCGTGCCGGACTCGATGGCGGCGCGGTCCAGGGCCTCGTCCTCCTCGGAGACCTCGCCGCGGGAGGCGATGGCCTCGGCGCCGCCCTCCGGCATGGAGCCGATCAGACCGGTCGCGGCGGCCTGCGCGGCACCGACCGCCGGACCGGCGGTGCCGATCAGGCCGAGGCCGGCGTACTGCTCCAGGCGGGCGCGGGAGTCGGCGATGTCGAGGTTGCGCATGGTGAGCTGGCCGATCCGGTCCGAGGGGCCGAAGGCCGAGTCCTCGGTGCGCTCCATCGACAGCTTGTCGGGGTGGTAGCTGAACGCCGGGCCCCTGGTGTCGAGGATCGAGTAGTCCTCGCCGCGCCGCAGCCGCAGGGTCACCTCGCCGGTGACGGCGGCGCCGACCCAGCGCTGGAGCGACTCGCGGATCATCAGCGCCTGCGGGTCCAGCCAGCGGCCCTCGTACATCAGGCGGCCCAGGCGGCGGCCCTCGGTGTGGTACTGGGCGAGGGTGTCCTCGTTGTGGATCGCGTTGACCAGCCGCTCGTAGGCCGCGTGCAGCAGGGCCATGCCGGGCGCCTCGTAGATGCCGCGGCTCTTGGCCTCGATGATCCGGTTCTCGATCTGGTCGGACATGCCCAGGCCGTGCCGGCCGCCGATGGCGTTGGCCTCCAGGACCAGGTCGACCGCGGTGGCGAACTCCTTGCCGTTGATCGACACCGGGCGGCCCTGCTCGAAGCCGATCGTCACGTCCTCGGCGGCGATCTCGACCGAGGGGTCCCAGAACCGCACACCCATGATCGGCTCGACGGTCTCGACGCCGGTGTCCAGGTGCTCCAGGGTCTTCGCCTCGTGCGTGGCGCCCCAGATGTTGGCGTCGGTGGAATATGCCTTCTCGGTGCTGTCCCGGTAGGGGAGGCCGTGGGCGAGCAGCCACTCCGACATCTCCTTGCGGCCGCCGAGCTCGGTCACGAAGTCCGAGTCCAGCCAGGGCTTGTAGATCCGCAGGTAAGGGTTGGCCAGCAGGCCGTAGCGGTAGAACCGCTCGATGTCGTTGCCCTTGTAGGTCGAACCGTCGCCCCAGATCTGGACGTCGTCCTCCAGCATCGCGCGCACCAGCAGGGTGCCGGTGACGGCACGGCCGAGGGGCGTGGTGTTGAAGTAGGCACGCCCGCCGGAGCGGATGTGGAACGCCCCGCAGGCCAGCGCGGCCAGGCCCTCCTCGACGAGCGCCGCACGGCAGTCCACGAGGCGCGCGATCTCGGCGCCGTAGGTCTTCGCACGGCCCGGCACCGAGGCGATGTCGGGTTCGTCGTACTGGCCGATGTCGGCGGTGTAGGTGCAGGGGACGGCACCCTTGTCGCGCATCCACGCGACGGCGACGGAGGTGTCGAGGCCGCCGGAGAAGGCGATACCGACGCGCTCGCCGGCCGGAAGGGAAGTGAGGACCTTGGACATAGGAAGAGTATGCATCGTTATGCATGACCATGCAAGCCGGGCCGTGTCGCCGCGCGGGAACGACCCGCGCTTCTTACGATCGGACAGTGGCTCACACCTATGAAGAGCTGATCGAGAAGCAGCGCGCGGCCGACCAGGCGCACGCCCGGGTCGAGGCGCTTCGCGACAAGTACGGGCCGCCCGCGCACAGCCCGTGGCCCGAACACCAGAGCGAGGTGTACGAGACCGCCTGGCGTGCCTGGCGCGAGCTGGCCCGTGACGTCCAGGAGGCGGTCACCGCGTTCGCCAAGGAGCAGGGAACCGCCCGCAACCAGGTCGAGGAGGAGGTGAAGAAGGCCGTACGCCACTCGGAGCCCGGGACCGCGGGATAGCGCGGGATACTCGCTCCATGGCCTTCGTCGTCTTCCTGACCCTGCCCGGTCTGGTCATCCTCCTGACCGCCCTGGCCTTCGCCGACCAGCTGCTGCTGCACGCCGGACGGGCGGGCCTGCTGCCCTGGCGGAACCGGGCGCGCACCGGTCAGGTCTCCGCGACCGGGTTCGAGCAGCTGCACGCGGCCCTCTCCCCCGGCAAGCACCACGAGCTCAAGGAACGGCAGTCGTCCCTCCTGCTGCGCGACGACGAGGAGGACGGCGCGCCCCCGCACCGGACCACCGTCGACCTCACCCGGGGCACCGCGGTGGTGCGGCTGCCCGGCGCCGGCGCCTGAGCACACACGGTCACACGGCCCGGGCACGGGCACGGTCAGCCGTCGACGAAGGCCGGGCCGGTCGCGTCGTGGCGGGAGCCGGCGAACCGCCCGGCCGGGGCGACGGCCTCGACGGCGGCGAGGCCGTCCGGCGTGAGCTCGACGGCCGGCGCCGCGAGGTTCTCCTCCAGGTACTCCCGCCACCGGGTGCCCGGAACCGGCACCACGTCGTCGCCCCGGTGCCGCACCCAGGCCAGGGCAAGCTGCCCCGCCGTCACGCCCTCGGCCACGGCGAGCTCCTCCGGCTTCGCGACGATCGCGAGGTCGCACTCCAGGGCGCCCTCGGCGAAACGCGGCCGGCTGCGGCGTACGCCGTCGTCGGCAAGTCCCTCGACCGAGGCGACCCGGCCGGCCAGGAAGCCGCGGCCGAGCGGGGAGAACGGCACAATGCCGATGCCCGGTTCACGGCAGACCTGGGCGACGGCGGGCTCCGGGGCCCGGGTCCACAGCGACCGCTCGCTCCGGAGCGCGCCCGCGGTCAGACACCCGCGCAGTCGTAGGTCAGACGGGCGGTGACCGTGCGCGGGTCCGGGGTGAGGATGCGCAGGTCGGCCCGGCCCACGAGACGGCCCTCGCCCTCGAACGTCCACCGCAGACGCACTCTCGCCTCCCGCTGCCCGCGCGCCACCCGCTCGCGCAGGACGCCGGAGGAGGTGCCGTCGCTGCGGATCCAGCGGTAGGTGATCGTGCCCGGGCGGCCGTCGGTGACCAGGCGGGCGACGATCTCCGCGGTCGTGTCGCAGCCCAGCACCGCCGGGCCGGCCGCGACCGTCACCGAGCGCACCTGCACGGACGGCCCCAGCCGCTGCCAGGCGAGGAACGCCAGGACGCACAGGAGGACCACGGCGGGCAGGGCGTGCCGGCGCAGGAGGCGTCGCCGCGGGGGCGCGGCGGACGGCACCGCGGGGGCCGGCTGCCGCAGGGTGCGCTCCGCCACGGCCGCGGTGACGCCCGGGCCGAACCGCAGGACCGTCCCCTCGACGCGGTCCGGCGAGGGCGGATCGACGACGGTGTCCGTGGCCCGGACCGTGTCCGTGGCCGTGTCCGTGACCTTGAGTGTGTCCTGACGGTCCGTGTCCTGGACCGTCTCCTCGACTGTGTCCTGCCGGTCCGGGCGCTGGATCCAGTGGCTGGCCAGCACGGTGGCGCTGTACTCGTCGTCGGCGGGGCCGTTCGCGGGGGTGCGGTCGTCGTCGTGCGCGGTCATCTCAGCTCACACTGCCTGGTCAGAAGCTGCTGCGAGGCTCCGCCGTCGGAGGACGCCGGAGTGGTGGTCGCCTGCACGGTCCAGTAGCAGGCCCGGCTCTGGAAGGTGTGGTCGACCGTGACGGTGTAGCTGGTGGCGCCGCTGCGTTCGACGGTCTGGGCCGCGCCGTCCGGGGCGCCGGGCTCGCCCGGGGTGTTGCCCAGGAACCAGCCGACGGTGACGGCCACCGGGCCGGTGCCGTCGGTGGTGACCGTGAACGTGGCGGTCGCGGTGAGCGCGCCCGTCTGCTGGAAGGCCGACAGCGTCACGTCCTTGACGCCCGTCGGCGGGGCGACGGTGGGCGGGGCGCTGGTCGGCGGTGCCTCGGTCACGGTGGGCGGGGCCGCCGTACCGCCGGGCGGAGCCGGGGGCTCCGAGGTCCCGGCCGGTGCCCCCGGCTCCGTCGGGTCCGGCGGATCCGTAGGGGAGGCCGAGGGAGGAGAGGAGGACTCCGAAGGGGACGCGGAGGGGGACACGGACGCGGACGGGCTCCCCTCCGGGGACGGCGAGGCCGCCGTGGCGGAGGCGGACGGCGTGCCCGGGGCCGCCGGGTCCCCGCCGGTGCCCGCGCTGGTGGTGGCCAGGGCCTGCGCCGCCGCGCCCGGGGCCGCTCCGGGCACAGGCGGACCGGTGTGGGCCAGCAGGACGCCCAGCAGGACGAGGGCCGCGGAGACGAGGACCCCGGGTCTGCCGGGCAGCCATGCGCGCAGCCCGCCCCGGACCGGGGCCGGGGCGAGGACCGTACGCGCGATGTCCGTCGTGCCGCGCGGGGTCGTACGGGCCGGGGGCAGCAGCAGCGGCAGCAGGGCGGCCAGCGCGGCGAGCCGGCCCCGGCCGCGCTCCTCCCAGTCCGGCCCGTAGGCCGCACCGGCCGCCGCCTCCAGCTCGGCCACGAACGCGTCGGCGTGCACGGGCCGTTGCCCCGGGTCCTTGGCGAGGCCGCGGCGCACCAGCTCCCGTACCGGCGCGGGGACCTCGTCGGCGGGCACGGGCGCGTCGACGTGCTGCAGCGCCAGTTCGGCGAGGTTGTCGCCGTGGTACGGCTTGCGGCGGGTCAGGCACTCGAAGAAGGTGGCCGTCGCGGCGTACACGTCGGCCGCGGGCGAGGCGGGCTCGCCCGTCCACTGCTCCGGAGCCATGTAGGCGGGCGTTCCCGCGATGCCCGCGCTGATCCCGGAGTCCACCGCGATGCCGAAGTCGACGAGACGGGAGGTGCCGTCCGGCAGCACCAGGACGTTCTCCGGCTTGTAGTCCCGGTGGACGACACCCAGCCGGTGCGCGTCACCGAGGCCCAGCAGCGAACCCTTGAGCACGCACAGCGCGGCCTCCGGCTCCAGCGGGCCCTCCCGGACCAGCAGGGTGCGCAGCGAGACGCCGTCGACCAGCTCCATCACGATCGCGGCGCCGTCGGGGCTCTCGACGTACTCGTACAGTCCGGCGACGTAGGGACTGTGCAGTCCGCCGAGCAGCCGGGCCTCCGCGCGGAAGTCCTGCACGAAGCCGGGCCGGGTGCGCAGGGAGTCGCTGAGGTACTTCACCGCGACCGGTACCCCGGTCTCCCGGTGCACGGCCAGCACGACCCGGCCGCTCGCGCCCGCACCGAGTTCCTGCGACTCGGTGTAGCCGGGCACTGCCCACTCGTTCATGTCCGACCCTCCTGGCCGTGGTGCCGCCGGAGCCGCTCCGGAGCTCACGCACGCGATGAGAGACACATTTCCGGCCACGGCGGTTGCGGTCTGACGGTCTCTCGTACGTACAGGTGCAGGAGCGGGTCCAGTGGCCCGGCTCACATGGCGTCGGGAGGGTATCGCCGACACCATGGGCACGTCACCGGCAGGCTGAAGGGATCAAGAATGTTCCGCAAGGTGCTGGTCGCCAACCGTGGCGAGATCGCGATTCGCGCGTTCCGCGCCGGCTACGAGCTGGGTGCGCGGACCGTGGCCGTCTTCCCTCACGAGGACCGCAACTCGCTGCATCGGCTGAAGGCCGACGAGGCCTACGAGATCGGCGAGCCGGGACATCCGGTGCGGGCGTATCTCTCCGTCGACGAGATCGTCGCCGCGGCGCGGCGGGCGGGCGCGGACGCCGTGTACCCGGGCTACGGCTTCCTGTCGGAGAACCCCGAGCTGGCGCGGGCGTGCCGGGAGGCGGGGATCACCTTCGTCGGCCCGGACGCGGAGATCCTGGAGCTGACGGGCAACAAGGCGACCGCGGTGGCGGCGGCGCGGGCGGCCGGGGTGCCGGTGCTGGGGTCCTCCGCCCCGTCCACGGACGTCGACGAGCTGGTGCGCGCGGCCGAGGAGATCGGTTTCCCGGTGTTCGTGAAGGCCGTCGCCGGCGGCGGCGGGCGCGGTATGCGGCGGGTCGAGGAGCCGGGGCAGCTGCGCGAGTCGGTGGAGGCGGCCTCGCGGGAGGCGGCGTCCGCGTTCGGTGACGCGACGGTGTTCCTGGAGAAGGCCGTGGTGGAGCCCCGCCACATCGAGGTGCAGATCCTCGCCGACGGGGCGGGGAACGTCATCCACCTGTACGAGCGGGACTGCTCGGTGCAGCGGCGGCACCAGAAAGTGATCGAGCTGGCGCCGGCGCCCGACCTGGACCCGGCGCTGCGCGACCGGATCTGCGCGGACGCCGTGCGGTTCGCCCGGCAGATCGGCTACCGCAACGCGGGCACGGTGGAGTTCCTCGTCGACCGCGACGGCAACCACGTCTTCATCGAGATGAACCCGCGCATCCAGGTCGAGCACACGGTGACCGAGGAGGTCACCGACGTCGACCTGGTGCAGGCGCAGCTGCGGATCGCCGCGGGCGAGACGCTCGCCGACCTGGGTCTGTCGCAGGAGAACATCACCCTGCGGGGCGCGGCGCTCCAGTGCCGGATCACCACCGAGGACCCGGCCAACGGCTTCCGCCCGGACACCGGGCGGATCAGCGCCTACCGCTCCCCCGGCGGCTCCGGCATCCGGCTCGACGGCGGTACGACGCACGCCGGTTCGGAGATCAGCGCGCACTTCGACTCGATGCTGGTCAAGCTGTCCTGCCGGGGCCGGGACTTCACCACGGCCGTGAACCGGGCGCGGCGGGCGGTGGCCGAGTTCCGGATCCGCGGTGTGGCCACGAACATCCCGTTCCTCCAGGCGGTGCTCGACGACCCCGACTTCCAGGCGGGCCGGGTCACCACCGCGTTCATCGAGCAGCGGCCGCATCTGCTGACCTCGCGTCACTCCGCGGACCGCGGCACCAAGCTGCTGACGTACCTGGCCGATGTGACGGTGAACAAGCCGCACGGGGAGCGGCCCGCGCTGGTCGACCCGTCGTCGAAGCTGCCGCACCGGCCCTCGGGCGAGCCGCCGGCCGGCTCCCGGCAGCGGCTGGCCGAGCTGGGGCCCGACGGCTTCGCGCGCCGGCTGCGCGAGTCGCCGGACCTCGGCGTCACGGACACCACCTTCCGTGACGCCCACCAGTCGCTGCTGGCCACCCGGGTGCGCACCAAGGACATGCTGGCGGTCGCGCCGGTGGTGGCGCGGACGCTGCCGCAGCTGCTGTCCCTGGAGTGCTGGGGCGGGGCCACCTACGACGTGGCGCTGCGGTTCCTCGCCGAGGACCCCTGGGAGCGGCTGGCCGCACTGCGGGAGGCGGTGCCGAACATCTGTCTCCAGATGCTGCTGCGCGGCCGCAACACCGTGGGCTACACCCCGTATCCGACGGAGGTGACCGACGCGTTCGTGCGGGAGGCCGCGGCCACCGGCATCGACATCTTCCGGGTGTTCGACGCGCTGAACGACGTGGACCAGATGCGGCCCGCGATCGACGCGGTGCGGGAGACGGGCACGGCGATCGCGGAGGTGGCGCTGTGCTACACCTCGGACCTGTCGGACCCGTCGGAGAAGCTCTACACGCTGGACTACTACCTGCGGCTGGCCGAGAAGATCGTCGAGGCGGGCGCGCACGTGCTGGCCGTCAAGGACATGGCGGGGCTGCTGCGGGCACCCGCGGCGGCGAAGCTGGTCACGGCGCTGCGCCGGGAGTTCGACCTGCCGGTGCATCTGCACACCCATGACACGGCGGGCGGCCAGCTGGCGACCTACCTCGCCGCGATCCAGGCGGGCGCGGACGCGGTGGACGGGGCCGTGGCCTCCATGGCCGGTACGACCTCGCAGCCGTCGCTGTCGTCGATCGTCGCCGCGACGGACCACTCGGAGCGGCAGACCGGGCTGAGCCTCGCGGCGGTGGGCGACCTGGAGCCGTACTGGGAGAGCGTGCGCAAGGTGTACGCCCCCTTCGAGGCGGGTCTGTCGGCGCCGACCGGGCGGGTCTACCACCACGAGATCCCCGGCGGGCAGCTGTCGAACCTGCGCACCCAGGCGGTGGCGCTCGGGCTGGGCGACCGGTTCGAGCAGATCGAGGCGATGTACGCGGCCGCCGACCGGATGCTGGGCCGGCTGGTGAAGGTCACCCCGTCGTCGAAGGTCGTCGGTGACCTGGCGCTGCATCTGGTGGGCGCGGGGGTGGCCCCGGAGGACTTCGAGGCGGAGCCGTCCCGGTTCGACATCCCGGACTCGGTGATCGGCTTCCTGCGCGGCGAGCTGGGCACCCCGCCCGGCGGCTGGCCGGAGCCGTTCCGTACCCGGGCGCTCCAGGGGCGGGCGGAGGCCAAGCCTGCGGCGCAGCTGTCGGCGGAGGACCGGGACGGTCTGGAGAAGGAGCCGAGGGCCACGCTGAACCGGCTGCTGTTCCCTGCGCCGACCCGGGAGTTCGACACCCACCGGCAGGCGTTCGGCGACACCAGCGTGCTGGACAGCAAGGACTTCTTCTACGGTCTGCGGCCCGGCCAGGAGTACTCCATCGACCTGGAGCCGGGGGTGCGGCTGCTGATCGAGCTGCAGGCCGTCGGTGAGGCCGACGAGCGCGGTATGCGCACGGTGATGTCCTCGCTGAACGGCCAGCTGCGGCCCATCCAGGTCCGTGACCGCAGCGCCGCGACGGACGTCCCGGTGACCGAGAAGGCCGACCGGGGCAACCCCGGTCATGTGCCGGCGCCGTTCGCGGGCGTGGTGACCCTGGTGGTCGCGGAGGGCGACGAGGTGGAGGCGGGCACGACGCTGGCCACCATCGAGGCGATGAAGATGGAGGCGTCGATCACGGCGCCGAAGTCGGGCCGGGTGGCGAGGCTGGCCGTCAACCGTGTGCAGCAGGTGGAGGGCGGCGACCTTCTGGCGGAACTCGCCTGACGCCGGCGAACGGCGCGGTCCCTGCGGCGGTGTGTCCGCCGCAGGGACCGCGCCGTTCGTGTCTGCGCGTGCGGACGTCCGGGTCCGGCCGGCGGCGGGGCGGCGAGCCCCTCCGGGCACCGGCCGGGCGGCGCAGCCCTGGGGGGCGCGGCCGTCGCCGCCGCGGCCGTCCGGCGGTGTGCGCGCCGGCGTCCGTCAGGCGCTCCCGGGTCTTGCCGGTGCGGGAGCGGCGTGTCTTCCCGGTGCCGGTCCGGCACCGGCCGGGCGGCGCAGCCCTGGAGGGCGCGGCCGTCGCCGCCCCGGCCGTCCGGCGGTGTGCCCGCCGGCGTCCGTCAGGCGCTCCCGGGTCCCGCCGGTGCGGGAGCGGCGAGCCCCTCGGGTGCCGGTCCCGTACCGGACCGGCGGCGCAGTTCAGGGGTCGTGGCCGCGACCGTCGTCACCGCGGCCAGACACAGCAGCCCTCCGGCGGCGAGGGCGGTGGCGCCGGAGGTCCGTCCGGCGACCAGGCCACCGCGCAGGTTGCCGAGGTGGGGCCCGGCCTGTCCGACGACGAGTTCGGCGGCGGTCACCCGGCCCAGCAGGGCGTCGGGGGTGTGGGTCTGCACGATGGTCGTGCGGGACAGCACGGCGACGGCGTCCGCCGCGCCCGCGAGGGCGAGCGTCGCCAGGCCCGCCCAGGCACTGGAGACCACGCCGAACAGGGCCAGGCCGACGCCCCAGCCCGCGGAGGCGCACAGCATCACCGGGCCGGGCCGGCCCAGCCGGGTCAGCGGCCCGGAGAACGCGGTCGCGGTGACCCCGCCCACGGCCAGGGCCGTCAGGAAGAGCCCGAGGGTCCGTGGATCGCCGCCGAAGCGCTCCGCGTTGACGAGGGGGAAGAGGCTGACCGGCATCGCCAGGACGGTGGCCGCCAGGTCCGTGACCAGCGCCCCGCGCACCACCCGGTGCCCGGTCAGGAAGCGCAGGCCGTCCAGGACGCCGTGCAGCCCGGGGCGGGACTGCTCGCCCTCGGGCGGGAGACGGGGCAGTCCGAACGCGCCGTGGAGGGCCAGGGCGAAGCTGAGGGCGTCCAGCAGATAGCAGACGCCGATGCCCCACCAGCCGAGCACGACACCGGCGACGGCCGGGCCGAGCAGCATCATCGCCTGGCCGGTGGCCTGGTTGAGGGCGAGCCCGGCGGCGACCTGGTCCTTGGGCAGCAGCCGCGGCACGAACACACCCGCCGCCGGGGCGGCGACCGCGCCGAACGACGACTGCACCGCGACCAGCGCCAGCACGACGGCCACCGGCACCTGCCCGGCGAACGCCTGCACGGCCAGCAGCGCCGAGCACACCGCCTGTCCGACGGTGGCCAGCAGATACAGCCGGCGCCGGTCCGACCGGTCGGCCCAGGTCCCCGCCACCAGCCCGAGACCGACCATCGGCAGCGCCTGGGCGAGTCCGACGGCGCCGCTCCACACGGTGCTGTGGGTCATGTCCCAGACCTGGTACATGACGGTGACCATGGTCATGAAGCCGCCGAGCGTCGACACCGTGCGCCCGATCAGCAGCCGCCGGAAGACGGGCGAGGTGCGCAGCGGACGGACGTCCAGCAGGGCTCTGGACAGGCTCATGAGGCGAAAGCGGCGGTACGGATCACCCGCGGACGCTACCTGTCCGCCCGGCCGTGCCTCCACTCGTTATTCCGCACCCGGCGGGAAGCGCGGCGACGGGGACGGTGCCCGGGCCTGCCCGGTCCGCCGCCGGCGCCGGCCGTGGTGCCGGGCGGCATGCCGAGCACCGGGATGTGCATGTCACCTTTGTCCCGGCCGGGGCGGGAGGCCCGTCTCCGGCGCGTGCCGGACCCGGCACGCGTCCGCGTTCGTCTCCGTCATCGGGCGGTTCCCGCGGCCCGGGCTCCCGCGGGAAGGGGAACGGCCTCGTCTCCGCGGGCGGGCGGGGGACCTCACCAGTCGAGACGGATCGCGCCGGGTTCCGTTCCTGCGGTGAAGGCGAGGCCCTCCAGGGCGGGGGTGCCGTCCGTCCAGGTCAGTGGCGGGGTGCGCGTGCCCGGCGTCCAGATGCCGGTGGAGCCCGGGACGAGGTCGGGGGCACCCCGGTTCATGGGCGGCCGGGAGGGGTCGATGTGCCAGACCAGGACACCGTCGCCGGGGAAGTCGACGTCGTACTTGCGGCCGCCCGCCCTGTTGCGGCGTTCGACGAGGAAGTACTCCGTGGCGCCGCGGCCGGGATGCCAGAGGATCACGGCGCCGTCGGGACGCTCGGCGGAGATCTCCACGACGGACGCGGAGCCGTGCTCCGTGAGCTGCACCCGGCGCGGCTCGCACCAGCCGAAGGCCATCTTGTGCCAGGCGTCCAGATGGACCGTGCCCTGGTCGTTGCCGGTGAAGGAATAGCCGCCCATCAGCGTGAGCAGGTAGTTCATGGAGCCCGGGTTGTACATGTCGAGGGCACCGACGGAGTGCGCCACCTCGTGCCCGATCTGGTAGAAGGGCGTGAACGGCCCCGCGAACGCGAGCCTCAGGTCCATGGTCTTGGTGACCTGCCCGACGGTGACGGGAACCGACTGCGTGCCGCGGTTGGCGGGGAAGCGGTTGCGGTGGTTCTCCACGACGAGGACGACGAGTTCGTCGGCCGTGACCACCGAACTCGCGTCCACGTCCATGGAATGGAGCAGCGCGGGGAAGAGACCGGCCATCCGGGCGGCCACCTTGGCCACGTGTTCCGCCTCGCTCGGGTTGCCGAACAGCCCCATCCGCGCGGGCCCCAGCAGACCGGCGCGGGTGAACCAGAACCGCCCGGCCGAGCATTCCTGGACGTACTCGGTGAGGCTGGCCGGGTTGACCGGGTCGGTGGTGAAGGGCGGCGCAGGATGCCCGAAGGCCAACTTCTCGTAGTAGTCGAGCGGATGGACGGAGGAGATGCTCGGGAAGCCGTCCGTGCCGTCCTCGTCCCACTCCAACTGGACGACGACCAGCGGGCGCGGCCCCAGCGCCCTGCGTCCCAGGACCTCGATGCCTCCGTGCCCGAAGTCCGCCAGCGCAGGGCCCGGGGCCGGGGGCGGCTGCACGCCGTCGCACCCGGCCTCGTCCATCCGGGCCCTGGTGTCGTCGATGCCGCTCCGGAGGGACATCACCCGTTCCTTCAGACCCACGTCGGAGGGGTCCTCCAGCAACTGGGCGATGACGTGGTCCAGTTCCTCCGTCATCTCCTGGAGGCTGCTGCGCAGGACGGTGCACACGCCTGATTCAGGCATCTCGCGACACCCCTTCCGAGCGGCGAGAACCCCCTGATCCCCGTTTCTCACGCTACGTCGGTCGGGCCTCCTTCGCCATCGCGGTCCGGACAGGCGAACGGCCCGCACGACGGGGCTCACGCGCCGGTCGCGACGGCCTCCCGGACGAGCGCGGACAGGTCCGGGACGGCCGGGTGCCCGGGGCCCTCGCGCCGGGCGGGCAGGACCGGCACCGGGGGTGCGCCGGCAAGGGGACGGCGGGCCGGGCCGGCCCCGCTCGGGGGCGGCCGCTGGGCGAAGCAGCCCGTCCGGAAACCCCGCAGGCCCACCGCGTGGCCGGCCTCACGGCTCTTTGGCGCGAAGCAGATGACCGCGTGCAGGGGTTCCGGCGGCTGCCGCACCGGGCGGGCGGACCGGACGTCCATGCCGGTCGGTCTCGCAGAGCGGCGACGGCCGCCGCGCCCGGTGCGGATGATGCCTCGTCAGCCGCTGTGGACCGTCACCTCGTACAGCGAATAGCCCCAGTCCGTTCCCCTGCCGAGACCCTGGACGCGGACGTGGCGGGCGGGTGTGCCCGGGAAGTCGGCCGTGTCGAGGCCGCCGTCGCCGGTGGTGGTGGACCAGACGGTCCGCCAGTCCGTGCCGTCGGCGGAGAGCTCGATCCGGTACGAACGGCCGTACGCGCGCTCCCAGTCGAGGGTGACGCGGCCTACCCGGTGGGTCGAGCCGAGGTCGATCCGCAGCCACTGGCCGTCACTCCAGCCGCTCGCCCAGCGGGTGGAGCGGGAGCCGTCCACGGCGCGGCCGGCCGCGTAGCTGGTGAACGGGTTCCACTCGGTGGAACTGGCCGAGGCCGGGGCTCCCGCGGCGAGGTTCACCGCCGCCCGGTGCCGCTCGGAGGCGCCCCAGGTGCCGAGGTAGGACTCGGCGCCGCGGAAGAGGTCGTCGACGACGTCCTGTCCGCCGACCCGCCGGATGTCCTCGATCCAGTCGGGGACGAGGCCGTAGTGGGCGGCCCCGTCGGTGTTGAGGTCCCAGGTGCGCTGTCCGGTGGTCTGCCGGTCGAGGACCGAGCCGCCGTCGACGCTGCGGAAGGGGTACGTGACGGGGTTGGAGGTGCCGGCGCCGCGCGGGCCGGGCCAGCCGCCGACGCCGTTCATGTCGGTGCCGAAGCCGTAGCCGACGCCGTACTTGTCACGCAGCGCGTCCGTGCGCCGCGCCTCGGCGGTGAAGCCCTCGGAGCCGTGCATGTACTGGGCGACGAAACCGCCGAGGGCGTAGACCCGCTCGGTCCAGTCGCTGTCCATCCAGCTGTGCGAGGAGATCACGCCCGGGTAGGACTCGGCCTCGAAGAGGTCGAGCACCCGGCCGGTGGCCTTGACGCTCATGTGGTCGACCTCGAGCATCATCTTGCGTTTCATCATGCCGCGGACGGCGTACTCACCGAGGTCGGTCAGGCCGCGGACGTTGCACTGGGCGTCGCCGGCGTAGGAGGGCACCGAGACACCCGCGGGGAGCCTGCTCTCGGCGCCGGCGGCGGACGCCGAACCGATGGGGTTGTCGTGCTGGGGGCCGGTGCACTTCTCCGTCCGCCAGAAGGTGCCGGTCGACAGGAACTGGCCGACGTTGATGGCCGTTCCGAGGGTGCCGGAGTCGAAGCGGACGCCGCACAGCGCGTTGTCGAACTTGTGGCACAGGAACATGCTGCGCACGCCCAGCGCGTACAGCTCGTCCAGGCCCTTGTCGATGTCCTCCCTGCTGCACTGCGCGATGTCCAGGATCATCTTGCAGCCGAACGGCTCGGAGGTCTCCACGCCGAGCACGACGGCGAGTTTGCCCTGCCGGATCACCTCGCGGGCCTGCGCGCTGTCGGTGACGACCCGGAACCAGCCCTTTCCGGTGCCTCCGTACATCTTGTCGATGTGCGCCTGGAGGTCGTAGGTCAGTTTCGCCTGGAGCCGGATCGACGTCATCTCGTCGCAGGAGCGGTCCTTGAAGAAGTAGACCGAGCAGATCACGCCGTTGGTGACGAGGTCGTTGACGAGCACGCGCTGGCCGCCGCGCCAGGCCCGCTCGATCCAGGCGTAGTAGTTCTGCTGGTGGGTGAGCGAGTCGTGGGCGGGCCAGTCCTCGAAGGTCGGCCAGCCGACGGGGTCGTGCCGGCCGTCGCCGCCCTTGGTGATGAAGTCGAAGACGGCCAGGGTGCCGTCGGGGTAGTGCTCGGGACAGTCCTTCAGGGCGTCCGCGGCACCGGCCTCGGAGAACGGCTTGCCGCACAGCAGACGTCCGCCGAACGCCTCGTTGGAGAAGATGTGGTCGTGGGCGTCGACGAATCCGCGCACCCTGCCCTGGGCGTCGGTGCCCTTGAACGGCTCACCGGTGACGCCGATCTGCGAGTCGGGGGCGGGCCGGGCGGTCGGGTTCCACCAGTCGTCGGCCCCGGCGGCGGAACTCGGCGCCGGCCCGAGGGCCATGGCCGCCATGAGGAGCAGCAGTGTGACGACGACGGAGTACGGGCGTCGAGCCATGGCCATCTACCCACGTCCCTCGGTCGATCGGGCACGTGAATTTGTCATGCCCGGCGAAAGTTACCGACGAGGATCGCCAGGCGCGCTCAAGGAGTCAAGGGCCGTGCCGCACCCGCCATGAGCACGGGGAGTGTGCGGATGTAGCCGTTCCGTGACGAATGAGACCGCTTTGTGTCGAGACGCGGGGCAACGGTGGACGTCCGCGGCATGTCGTACAGGGCACAGTCGGTGCGGTGGCACCCAGCCCCGCACCCGTCCGACCCCAGGGGAAACCATGACCCTCCGTACCCGAACCGCCCGACTGGCTCTCGCGGCGGCGGCGACCGGCACCGCTGTCGCCGTCGGCCTGACCGCGCCCGCCGCGACCGCCGCGACCGGCGGACCGAAGTACCTCAAGCCGGCCGAGCTGCCGCCGCACCCCACCTCGCCCTGGTACGCGGGCC
The DNA here is from genome assembly GCF_044754345.1 of Streptomyces sp. NPDC093094. Taxonomy (NCBI): domain Bacteria; kingdom Bacillati; phylum Actinomycetota; class Actinomycetes; order Kitasatosporales; family Streptomycetaceae; genus Streptomyces; species Streptomyces sp. NPDC093094. The sequence goes on from NZ_JBIVOX010000006.1 coordinate 250,051, forward strand.
GGGTGACCGCCGGGCAGCCGGACCCGCTGCCGGTCTGCGTCGGCGAGTCGCTGCCGTCGGTCTCCTCCCACCGCGCGTACTGGACCGAGTACGACACCAACGCACTCCAGGTCACCGTCGTGGCGCGCGACGTCCAGCGGGCCAAGGACCTCGCCGCGCTGCTGCGCAAAAAGATCAGCGGCTGTGCGGCCGCGCTGGAGAAGCAGGACCCCGACATGACGGCGGCCGGCCGGTACTACGGCAGGCTGGACGTCGAGGAAGGCGCCCACGTCTACGGCCTGCACACCGCGTCCGGCTGGGGTGCCTCCGACATCGCGCTGCTCTCGGTCGGCCGGGACGGGCGGACGGTGACGTTCGTGAAGTGGGCGCAGATGGGCACCTTCCGGCACGCCCAGGTCGCGGACTTCAAGCGCACCACCAGGACGGCGGTGAACAAGCTCTGGTGAACGGTCTCCGGCGGACAGGCTCCGCCGGGGGCCGGAGCGGCCCCGTCGTCAGGCGCGGGCGGGTGTGCCCTGGTTGTGGAACATCTGCCAGCGCCCCGGGGCCACCCGGCGCCACAGGGACGTGCGGTGCGACCGGCGGCCCTCGATGTCGGCCGTGTACTTGAGCATCACCAGCCCGTCGGCCAGCCGCACGCCCCGCATGCGCTCCACCCCGATGGGTTCGCCCTCCGGATCCGTGGAGGCGGCGACGCGCTCCGCGGTCCCCTCGAAGAAGATCTCCCCGCCGGAGGCCCCGAACTCGTGGAAGTCGGGGGCGAGGAAGCTCCTGAGCCGGTCGGCGTCCGCACGGCACGCGGGCGACAGCGTCTCGTACTCGGCCGCCGTCGCCTCGGCGACCTGCGGGTCGTCGCTGCCGGTGTCGGTTCCGGTGTCGCTGCCGGTGTGGGTCGACGTCATGGGGTCGAGGGCTGTCACAGCCCCGCCCCGTCGTCCCGCCGTCCTGTCCTCACACCGTGCCGAACCACGCCTGCGCCAGCGCCGGGAGGGACTCCTCGGCGGGGACGCCCAACTCCCTGATGTACCAGGGGAGATTGCTGTACACGTGCAGCAGTGTGTACGCCATCAGCACGGCGGGCTCGAAGCTGTGCCCGTACGCCCTGCCGAGCCGGGCCAGCAGGGCCGGGTCGCCGCGGGTGACGAACAGGCCGACCCCGACGAAGTCGTAGGCACGATGGCCGATCATGGCCGGCTCGAAGTCGAAGAAGCCGGTCAGGCGCGGCTCGTCCGACAGGTCGGCCAGGAAGTGCTGCCACATCACCTCGGTGTGCAGCAGCGAGGGACGCGGGTCGCGCGGCAGCGGGACCGAGGCGAGGAAGCCGGGGATCTGCTCCAGCCACGCCTCGGGCAGTTCGTGGCCGCGCTGCTGCCCGACCGCTTCGGCGGCCCGGCGGTCCACGAAGCCGCCCCAGTCGCCGGGGCCGAGGACGTCCGCGAGCGGGGCCGGGTCGAGGGAGTGCAGCACGGCGAGGGCCTCGCCCACCTCGGTGACGAGGCGCTCGCGCCGGTCCCGGGGAAGCTTCCGCCAGACGCCGGCCGGGTTCTCGCCGTGCAGCCGTGACATCAGGACGTACCGCCAGCCGTTCTCGTACGTGCCGAAGTCGCGCACCCTGGGCGTCGGGACCGGCAGTCTGCCCTGGAGGTGGCCGAGCACCCTGGCCTCGGCGAGGCCGTCCTCGGCCGCGGCCGCCGGGAACAGCTTGAGGACGAGCTCGTCGCCCACGGCGTACACCGGCTGCGACCCCGCGGCGAAGCGGGTGAGCGGTGCTCCGGCCAGGCCGAGGCGCGCGCACAGGTCCTCGGCCCCGGGCCGCATCAGCGTTTCGTCGGGGACGACCGCGTCCCACTGTTCGTCGGTCTCGACGAGAGGCAGCATGATCGCGACCGTAGGGCCCGGGCCGACGGCGGGCAAAGGGTTTTCGCGCGGTACGCGCCCGGGCGGGGGCCGGCCGGGTCCGGACCGGGTTCACGTCACCGGGTTCATGTCACCGGGTTCACGTCTCCTCCAGCACCGCCCGGATCACATGCCGGGCGTTGCCCGCCATCGCCGGGTTGGTGCCGCGGTGGTACGGCAGGGCGATCAGCGCCTGGGACAGGGTGCGGGCGCGGCCGCGCAGCCAGGTGGCGTCGTCCACGCCGAGCGCGTCGCGGAAGACCTGCCGTGCGCCGGACGGCAGCAGGTTCCAGGCCGGGAACAGATCGCAGGCCGGGTCCCCGACGCCCGCGCAGCCGAAGTCGATCACGGAGGTGAGCCTGCCGCCGGTGACGAGCAGGTTGCCCGGCATCAGGTCGGCGTGCAGCCACACCGGCCGCACCTCCCGGCCGGGAGCGCTCAGGGCCTCCTCCCACACGGCGGTCACGGCGTCGCAGTCGATGCCCTCCTGCGGGATCCCGCGCAGGAGCGCGACGGCGGAGCGGGTATCCGCGTCCTGGAGGGCGAGCGGCCCCCCGCGATACGCCCGGGGCGCCCCGGGCAGGCCGACGGCGCGCATCGCGACGACGAACTCCGCCAGATCCTTCGCCAGAGCGGCGGGTGCGGCCAGGGCGCCCGCCTCCGGGTGCTCCCCCTCCAGCCAGCGGTACACCGACCACGGCCACGGGTAGCCCTCGGCGGGCTGCCCGGCGCCGAGCACCTCGGGCACGGGCACGGGCAGCCGCCGCGCCAGACGCGGCAGCCACTCCTGCTCCGTCGCCACGTCGGGGACCCCGCCCTCGACCAGCGGGAGCCGTACGACCATGTCGTCGCCGAGGCGGTACATGGCGTTGACCGTGCCGCCGGAGCCGATCCGCCGGACCGGCAGGCCGGCCCACCGGGGAAAGCGCCCGGCCACCAGCCTGCGGACGAGATCGTCGTCGACGTGCGGCCGGCCGGGATGCGTCTGTCCTGAGCTCATGGGACACCATCCGATCCACGAGCCCCTCGGACGGTCAATTCCTTTTGCCCGGCGGCCCCTTACCTCTCGGGTAATCGCGCCCCGCCGGCGGGACCGCCAGGATCGTCGGCGTACCCGCCGCCCGACGACCGGGGCGGCGCCGCCCGACCACACGGAGGGAACAGCCGTGACCGCCTACGCCATAGCTCATCTGCGCGAGATCACTCCGCACGCGGAGGTCGCCGAGTACATCGACCGCATCACCGCCACCTTCACGCCGTACGGCGGCCGCTTCCTGGTGCACGGCACCGGGCACGAGGTGCTGGAGGGCGACTGGCCCGGAGCGGTCGTGGTGATCGGCTTCCCCGACACCGACCGGGCCCGGGCCTGGTGGGACTCCCCCGCGTACCAGGAGATCGCCCCGCTGCGGACCCGGCACATCACCGGTGACATCGTCCTGGTGCCCGGCGTGCCGGAGGGGTACGACCCGGGCGTCACGGCGGACGCGGTACGGGAGTCCCTGCCGACCGGATGACGGACGCCTGCGGGGAGCGACGGGGCACCGGCCGGGGCGGGAGCGGCACCGGCCGGAGCGGCACCCACGGGAGCGGCACCCGCCGGAGCGGCACCCGCGGGAGCAGGGACGAGTCCGCCGGCCCGATACGGCGTCCGCCGGGGCGACGCCCACCGGGGGCGGCGGAAGCAGCGCCCACCGGCGACGGCAGAAGCGGCGCCGCCGGCCCGACGGCAGAAGCAGCCCACGCCGGCCGACAACAAAAGCACCGCCGCCGAACCGACTTCAGAAGCAGCCCACGCCGGCCGACAGCAGAAGCGGCGTCCCCCGGGCCGACGGCAGAAGCAGCCCCCGCCGACCCGACGGCGGCGTCCGCCGGGCCGCGGTCAAATCACCTGACAGCCCGCCCGGGCGGGGCTACGATCGCCGCGATGACGACTCACTCTCCTCACAGATCGGGGGAACCGTCCGCGCAAGGTGAGTGCTGATGGGTACTCACATCGCGAACGGCGATCCCCGGCTTTCCTTCTGGTTGCGCGTGCGCGAGTACGCCGTCCCCCCGTCGATGATCGAGACCGCGACCGCCCGCCGCGGCGCCGGTGACTGGGCGGGGGCATGTGCCGCCGCCCGTGTCGACGTCGACCTCGGACTGCGTGACGTGGCACGCGCCCACGGCCGTGAACTCGCGGCCCGGCTCCGGGCGGACCTCCGGCATCTGGCACCCGACCTGCTCCGATGGCATCTGCCGCGGATCGCGCCGGACGGACTGCTGCGCCCCGCCCTGACCGTCTCCCTCGCCCGGTACGAGGCCGCCGGGCGGGACGGCGCGAGCCCGCTGCATCTCGTGGTCCGCACCCCGCCGGCCCGGTCCGACGCCGGACAGCGGATCAGCCTCGGCCTGTGGGACGCGGCCGATCCCGACGCAGGCGCGGGCAGCCATCCACGGGCCCGGCCCAGCAGACGCTTCCGGCTCGATCTGCACCGCCATCTGTGGGACGCCCGCAGGTCCGCGGAACTGCGGACCCGGTCCGGAGCCGACCTGCCGGCCACCGGCGACGGCGCGGCTCCACCACTGCCCGAGGCCATGGCGGACACCGGACCGGACACCGGGCACCGTGCCGTCGACCGGTGGGCGGCGGAGGCCGCCCGCCTGCTGCGCGTCGACCGCCGGCCCGCCGGCACCGTGGCCGTACGACTCGGCGCCCGGCAGCGGGTGCTGCTCGGTCCGGTCGGCGACGGCACCGGGCCGGAGGCCGTGCGCATCATGCCCGCCCCGGACGACGGCCGGGTGTCGGCGCTGCCCGTCCTGCCCGACGCGGCGACCTGGGTGCCGCCCGACCTGGAACTGCTGCGGGCCGGACTCGTCGAGCCCGGTCTGCTGCATCCGCTGGTCGCCGCCGCGCTGGCCCCGGGGCACCCGCCGGGCCCGCCCCGGACCGCCGCCGCGGCCGGGGAACCGCGCCCGGTGGAGTGCCGGGGGGAACGGCACCGGATCGGCCTGGTCGACGGGGTGCTGACCGCGCTCGACCACGACCCCGGCGAGGTCCGCCGCGAGGAACTGCTCGCCGCGCTCTCCGGCACCCCGCTCCCCTGTCTGCGGGCCATCGACGAGGCACACCGCCGCCCCGACTGTCTCACCGGCGTGCGCGAACGCCTCGTCCACGGCGACATCGCGGGTGCCCTGGCCGTCGTGGAAGGGCTCCTCGGGCCCGAGGCCGTGCTGCGCGGCGGCCCGCTCCTGGACGAACTGGAGGCGGCGGCCGGCCGGCGCATCGCCTACGGACTGTTCAGGGCCGGCCTGTCCGGACCGGGACCGCGCCCCCTGCGCCCGGGCCCGCCCCGCCCCCGCGGACACCGGTCGCATCCGCGCCACACGACCGGACGCTGAGCCCCGCGCCGGGCCGGGACTCCGGCCCCCTCCCTCCTCTCCCCCCTCTTCTCTTCTTTCTCCCTTCGACCACTTCACCAGGTGATGACGCATGCCTTCTTCCCTGTCCCTGCCGTCCCTGTCCCGGCCTTCGCCGTCCCGGCCTTCGCCGTCCCGGCTCGATGTCGCCGGTGACCTGCTGGCCCTGCTGCGCGACTCCACGACCGAGCCGCGCCCCGACAACCAGCTGGAGGCGCTCACGCTGGCCGTGGCCGCGGACCTGCCGGTGCTGCTGTGGGGCGAGCCCGGGATCGGCAAGACCGCGGCCCTGACCCAGCTGGCGGAGGCCCTGGAGCTGCCGCTGACCACGGTGATCGCCAGCGTGCACGAACCGTCCGACTTCTCCGGGCTGCCCGTCGTCGGCGACGACCCCGCCGAGCAGGGCGTGCCGATGGCGCCGCCGGACTGGGCCGTGCGCCTGGTGCGGGCCGGACGGGGCCTGCTGTTCCTGGACGAGCTGTCCACCGCGCCGCCCGCGGTGCAGGCCGCGCTGCTGAGGCTCGTGCTGGAGCGGCGGATCGGCGCCCTGCGGCTGCCGCCCGGCGTACGGATCGTGGCCGCGGCCAATCCGCGTTCCTCGGCCGCCGACGGCTGGGAGCTGAGCCCGCCCCTGGCCAACCGCTTCGTGCATCTCCGGTGGACCCACGACCACGAGGTCGTCGTACGCGGACTCGGCGGGACCTGGCCCCGGGCGACGCTGCCGCTCCTGGACCCGGCCGGGCTGCCCGAGGCCGTGGCCTTCGCGCGCCGCGCGGTCTGCGGGTTCCTCCGGGCACGCCCCGCCCTCGTCCACCGGCTGCCGAGCGGTGAGGCACGCCGGGGCGGGGCGTGGCCCTCGCCGCGCAGCTGGGACATGACGCTGTCCCTGATCGCGTTCGCGACCGCCGCCGGCTCCTCCCGGGAGGTGCTGTCGCTGCTGGTCCGGGGAACCGTCGGGGACGGCCCCGGGCTCGAACTGCTGGCCGCGATCGACCGCATGGACCTGCCCGACCCCGAGGTGCTTCTGGCGGACCCGGCGCGGGCCGAGCTGCCCGAGCGCGGGGACCTGCGCCAGGCCAGCCTCGACGCGGTGGTCGCGGCGGTCAACGCCCGTCCGGAGCGGAGCCGTTGGGACGCCGCCTGGGCGCTGCTGGTGCGCGCGACGGAGACCGGGGCGCCGGACCTGGTCGTCGCGCCGGCGACCGCGCTCGCCGCGCTGCGCCGTGAGGACTGGGACGTGCCCGAGGCCGTCGAACGCCTCACCGGGGTCGTGTCGTTGTCGCGCAGGGCGAGCGAGGCGGCCGGCCGGGCCGCGACGCGGTTGTCCGACGGGGCCGCGGCCGCCGGCCGGAACACCCGATGAGCGCGGGGACGGACACGTCCGTGGACCGCGGAGGGGCCCCTGGGACGCTCGACCTCGGGAAGCTCTACGCCGCCCGGCTCCAGGCCGCCCGGGTCCGGCCCTATCTCGCGACCGCGCTGTTCGCGCTGCACGTCGTGGAGTCGCGCCGGGTGCCGACGATGGCCGTCGACCGGCACTGGCGGTGCTACGTCTCGCCCGGCTTCGTGGACCGGATGCCGGTGGAGGAGCTGGCCGGGGTGTGGGTGCACGAGGTGTCGCACCTGCTGCGCGGCCATCACGACCGCAGCGAACGGCTCGCGCGCGCACAGGGGCTGACCGGGCCGGCCGAGCGGCTGCGGATGAACCTCGCCGCGGACTGCGAGATCAACGACGACGTGTTCGGGGACGGTCTTCTGCGGCCCGAGGGGGCGGTGCTGCCCGAGTCGCTGGGGCTGGAGGGCGGACTGCTGATGGAGGAGTACCTGCCGAAGATCCGGCTGGGACCGCTGACGCAGTACCTGGCCTGGCTGGACTGCGGCAGCGGCGCGGACGGCCTCGACCGGGACTGGGACCTGGGCCCGGACGGCGCCCGGGGACTCGGCGAACAGGAGCAGGACGCCGTCCGGTTCCGGGTCGCGCAGGGCATCACCGGCCGCCCGGGCGACACCCCGAAAGGGTGGCGGCGATGGGCGGAGGAGGTGTTCCATCCGCCGCAGCCGTGGCGGGAGCTGCTGGGCGCGGCCGTCCGCTCGGCGGCCTCCGGGCCCGGCGCCGGCGGGGACTACAGCTGGGGCCGGCCGTCGCGGCGGTCGTCGGGGCTGCCCGGTGTGGTCCTGCCGAGCCTGCGCAGGACGCCGCCGCGGGTCGCGGTCGTCGTGGACACCTCCGGTTCGGTCAGCGACGCCGAGCTGGGCAGCGCGCTCCTGGAGATCGCCGCCATCTCCCGCGCCGTCGGGGGGCGGCGCGATCTGGTCAGGGTGCTGTCCTGCGACGCGGCGGCCCGGGTCGTGCATCCGCTGTGCCGGGCCGAGGACATCCCGCTGGTCGGCGGCGGGGGCACCGATCTGCGTACGGGCTTCGCGAGGGCGCTCGCCGCGCTGCCGCGCCCGGACGTCGTCGTCGCCCTGACGGACGGCCAGACGCCCTGGCCGGCCTCCCGTCCGCCGTGCCGCACGGTGGTCGGCCTGTTCCCGCGCGGCCGGCGGTCGCGGTCCTGGGACGAGGACGACCCGGATCACGTGCCCGACGTGCCGCCGGCCTGGGCGCGGGTGGTCCGCATCGGCGGCGGTCCGGGCTGACCCGGCGGCACCCCGGCGGCCGGCCGCCTCGCCCGGTCCGAGGCCATGGCGCCTCGGCCCGTCGCCCTCCGGTGGTCGCCCGGGCCCGCGCCGTGGACGCGTTCGAAGGCGGTGCCGGGCCCGAACGCGTCCGCGTGGCCGACGCGGCGGGCGATCGCGGCGGCCGATCGCGGCGGCCGTCGCCGGGACGTCGGCCGGCGGGCCGGCGGCCACGGCCGCCCGGCGGCGGGACGCAGCGGGTGCCGGGCCGGGAGCCGGCCGGCCCCGCCGCGTACACCACCCGGCTCCGCCGCATACGTCACCCGGCCGGCCCCGCCGCGTACGTCACCGGGCGGCGGCCGCCGGAGCGTCCGCCGGCCGAACAGGGCCGCTGCGAGGTCCGCTTCGCGGAGGGCGCCCGACGGCCGAAGCCGCGGGGCCGCCGGAACCCGTGGGCCTGTCCGGTCCGCGTATGGTCTTCACCGCCCCGGTACGCCATCATGGCGCGACCATGACAAAAAAGTCGGTGTTCCGCATCCTGACCGCCGCGCTGCTGTGCGCCCTGACGGTCACCCCCGAAGCCTCGGCCGAACCCGCCCGCGCGACCGCCGGGGCCGCGGACTGGACCGGCCCGCTCAGCACGCGCGGACGGTGGATCGTGGACGCCGACGGCAACCGCTTCCGGCTGAGATCGGGCAACTGGCACGGCGCCAGCGGCACATGGAACGGCTCGGGGGACCCGGAGGCGGACTCCGGCCACCACGCGGGTGAGAACTCCGGCCGGATGCCGCTCGGGCTGGACCGGGCGCCCGTCGCCGAGATCGTCGCGGGCTTCGAGGAGCTCGGGATCAACAGCGTCCGGCTGCCGTTCTCCAACGAGATGGTCCACGACACCCGGCCCGTCACCGACGACTCGGTCGCCGCCAACCCCGGGCTGCGCGGCAGCACTCCGCTCCAGGTGTACGACGTCGTGGTCCGCGAGCTCACGGAGGCGGGACTCGCGGTGATCCTCAACAACCACACGAACACGACGCGTTGGTGCTGCGGGGTCGACGGCAACGAACGCTGGAACGCGAGCCGGTCGACCGCCGAGTGGGAGAACGACTGGGTGTTCATGGCCCGCCGCTACCGCGACAACGACCGGGTCGTCGGCGCGGACCTCTACAACGAGGTGCGGCGAAGCGTGTGGGACGACCCCAACTGGGGCCTGGGGGACGACCACGACTGGTTCGCGGCCTCCCAGCGGGTGGCCGACCGCATCCTCACCGAGGCGAACCCGGACCTGCTGATCGTCGTCGAGGGCATCAACTGGACCGGTGTCCCCGTCGACGGCCTGCCGCACGGCCGTCCGACGCTGGAGCCGGTCCGCACGCTCTCGCACACGCTGCTGGCCTCGGACAAGCTGGTGTACTCGGCGCACTTCTACGACTACACGGGCCCGAACCACAGCGGTGCGACCGGCCTGGGCGAGACCAGCGACCCGCGCTACCGCGACCTGAGCCCGTCCGACCTGATCGCCGTGCTGAACCGCCAGGCGTTCTTCGTCACCGAACCCGACCGGCACTACACCGCCCCGCTGTGGATCAGCGAGTTCGGCGTCGGCGGACGTGAGGAGACCGGACAGAAGGCACGCGCCTGGTTCGAGAACTTCGTCGACCAGCTCATCCGCACGGACGCGGACTTCGCGTACTGGCCGCTGGTCGGATGGCACGAGGGACGCACCGGCAACGGCTGGGCGCTGCTGCACTGGGACGCGCAGGGGCACCGTATGGGCCTGTACGACGGTGACGACTGGCGGGCCGCGGCCTGGACCCGGCTGATGTCCGCCCCGAGCCGCACGGGGCCGGTCGCACCGGTGTCCCGCTGGTCGATGCTCAGTCCCGACCACGGCGACTTCGTCCGGTCCCGCCGCGTGCGGGACGCGGGCGACTGGGACCCCGGCGCCCGCAAGGCCGCCTGCCCCGACGGCCGGCGCCTGATCGGGCTCGCCCACACCGGCAACCGGGGCCTGTGCACGGACACGGCCGTGAGCCTGCGGTGGGACCCGGCCCGCGCGCACGAGGTGGTCAAGGACGAACGCCATGTGAGGCCGGGCGCGGACTGGGCCTCGGGCTACACCAAACTCCAGTGCGCCGACGGCCAGTTCCTCGTCGGCTACGCCGTCCGGGGCGCGGCCGTCTCCTCCGCCCTCTGCGTCCCCGCCCCGCCCGGCACCCTGCCCGGCGGCCCCGGCCGCACGGTCTGGTTCGACCGGGGCGACAACCGCGGCGCGGCCGCGAAGGGCGGCGACTTCGCCCAGGGCCACTACAAGGGCCAGTGCGCGGACGGCGAGTACGCGGCGGGCATCGCCTGCACCGGCCGCATCGGCTCCTCCCGGACCCCGGACGCCCTCTACTGCCGCGCACCCCGATGAACCGACGCGCACGCGCCGGCGGAGGGGACGCAGAGGCTCACATCGGGAACGAATGCAGGCGTACGGGGCCCTGCGGCAGGCCGGGGGCGCCGTGGAGCGGGGTCCACATCGTGCAAAGCGGCATGAGCACCGGGCCGTCGTGCTGTTCGACGTGGACGGGGGACTCGACCGGGTGCCAGCCGAGGTGCCGGTAGAAGGGCACGAGCGGGGCGCGGCAGAAGAGGAGCGCGAACGGCGGGCCCTGGGTCCGGGCGTGGTCCAGGGCGGCCGCGACGACCCGCCGGGCCAGGCCGCGGCCCCGGACGTCCGGCGCGACGGCGACCCCGCCGACACCCATCGCCTCCGTGGCCGTGTCCCCGGCGGTCAGGGACAGCCGCAGCAGACCGGCGTGGGCCACGAGACGCCCGGCCAGCCTGATGCCGAAGTGGTCGTCCTTGGGCAGAAAGGTCAGTCCCGTGCCGGCGACGCCGAAGGGGTCGGCCCCGTCGCCGAGGATCTCCGTCTGGTCGGTCCGGGTGTAGGCGGCGAGCCGTACCGGCTCCATCGGGTCGTCGTCCATACGTCCATGATCCCCGGAGGGCCCGGAGCCCGGCGGGCCGCCCCCTGATTCCCGCCCGGGCCGGCACCGCGGGGTCAACACCCACCGGCACGTCGTCCTTCCGCCCCCTGCGCCTGACGGGCACGGAATCCGGCGGAGGTCGGTCCCCGGCCCCGGCCGGTGCCCCGGCGGCGGCCGTCGGCTGCGCCGGGCCGACGCCCGGCGGACCGCTGTTCACCTCCCACGGCGCCCGCGCCCTGCCTCGCACCTGCTCGCGGCGCGAGCGGCGGCTGTTCCTGCCGGGCGCTCCGGCGACGGCCTCCGCGCCGGGCGTCGCCGCCCTCGGGGAGCGGCTGCCGGGCGGGCCGGTGCTGCGTCGTCTGGCGTCGCCCGGCGGGCCGAGGTCTCCTCACCCGGCCGGCCGGGCGACGGGCTGTCAGCCCGCGGCGCAGACGGCCCCGTCGAGCGTGAACGCCGTCGGAGCGGTGTTCGTGGCTCCCTTGGCGGCGAGGAAGCCGAGGGTGACCGAGCCCGCGGCGGGGATCGCGGCGGTGTAGGAGGCGGGGGTGACACGGACCGAGCCGCCGGTCTGCGCGGGGGTGCCTCCCCACATGTTCGAGACCGTCTGGCCGTCGGCGAAGGAGAAGCCGAGCGTCCAGCCGTTCAGCGCGGTGGTGCCGGTGTTGCGCAGGACGATCTCGCCCTGGAATCCGCCGGGCCACTCGCCCACGACCCGGTAGGCGACCGCGCAGGAACGGGCGGGGGCGGTGCCGGTGGTGACGTTCACCGTGGCCGAACGCGGCGAGCGGTTGCCCGCGGCGTCCCTGGCGTGGACGGCGAAGGTGTAGGCCGTGCCGGCGGTCAGGCCGGTGACGGTCGCCGAGGCGGTGGTGGACGCGGCCACGACGGTGTCGGTTCCCGAGCCGACGCGCACCACGTCGTAGCCGGTCACGCCGACGTCGTCGGTGGCGGCCGGCCAGGTCAGGGTGACGGACGTGGCCGTCACGGCCGAGGCGACCGGGGTGCCGGGGGCGGTCGGGGGCCGGGTGTCGCCGGGGGTGCCCCCGAAGACGGTGGCCTCCTTCGACGTCCGGGCGATGCCGTCGGCGCCGTGGAAGATCCGCTCGCCCCAGGAGCTGAGCCGGGACGGGTCGAAGCCGACGGACAGGTCGAGGACCGGGTCGGTGTTGCCGCTCCAGGACCAGGCCAGCCAGCCGAGGCCGAGCCGTTGCGCCTCGGCCATCATCGTGTCCTCGTCGGGGTCGCCCCACTGGTCGGCCGGTCCGCCGAACTCACCGATGACGAGGGGGAGTTTCGCGGCCACGAAGGCGTTCAGATAGTCGGTGATCTCCTGCGCGGTGTCGAACACGCTGTACATGTGGATCGAGAAGACCAGGTTCCCGGTGGAGTCGGCGTCGTACACCGTCCGGGCATTGGCACGCATGACCCCCTGCCAGTCCTGGCCCCAGTTGGGGGCGTCGACCATGATCGTGTGCTGGAGACCGGCGGCGCGCAGCTTCTTCACGGCCGCGGCCGTCGGGGCGGTCCAGCCCGCCGGGTCGGTGTTGCCCCACGGCTCGTTGCCGATGTTGACGACGACGTAGTCCTCCTGGCCGGCGAGCACGTCCTTGAGACCGATCCAGTAGTCCGCCGCGTGGTCCAGGGTGCCGGCCGCGGTGTCCTCGCCGTAGCCGGTGGTGTCGTGCACCTCCAGGACGCAGATCAGGCGGTTGGCCTTGCAGCGTTCGATCACGGCGGCCACGTCCGCGGCGCTGTTGCGGGTCCAGCGGTGGCCGTCGGAGAGGACCACGCGGACGGTGTTGGCGCCGAGCGCCTTGACGTCGGCCCAGGACTGCGTCCGGTCCGTGTACCAGGTGTGGGCGTGGTTGACGCCCCGCATGACGAAGTCGTTGCCGTTGCCCTCGACCAGCCGGCCGCCGCTGATGTGCAGCCCGGCGGCCTGCACGGCGGGCTGCTCCGCCCGGACCGCGGGCTGGGCCGCGGCGGGGGCGAGCGCGCCGAGGACGGCCACGGTGACGAGGGCCGACAGCACGGCCAGTAAACGGGCGAAGGGACGCTCGGGGGACGTGCTTCTCGCTGGGCTCACTGTTCTCAAGGGGCTCACTGCGACTCCAGGAAGCGGGGGACATGACGTGGGAGCGCTCCCATAAACCCATTGCCGCCGAGTACACGTCAAGATGTGTGCGCGAATGATCGGTCCTGATGGTTTGCCTACACCCTTTAGGCAAACCCACAATCCCTTCAGGAAGAGGGAGGGAGACCGGCCGATGGCACGCGCAGGACTCACCGCGGAGCGTCTGACCCGCGCCGGGGCGGAGATCGCGGACGAGGTCGGCTTCGAGCAGGTCACCGTGTCCGCGGTCGCCAGACGGTTCGACGTACAGGTCGCGAGCCTGTACTCGCACGTCAGGAGCTCGCACGACCTCAAGACCCGGATCGCCCTGCTCGCCCTGGAGGAGCTCGCCGACCGGGCGGTCGACGCCCTGGCGGGCCGGGCCGGCAAGGACGCCCTGCGCGCGCTCGCCGACGTCTACCGCGACTACGCCCGCGAGCACCCCGGCCGGTACGCCGCCGCGCAGTTGCGGCTGGACCCGCCGACGGCGGCCGCGAGCGCGGGGGTGCGGCACGCCCGGATGACCCTGGCCGTCCTGCGCGGCTACGACCTGGCCGAGACCGACCGGACACATGCCGTCCGGCTGCTGGGCAGCGTCTTCCACGGCTACGTCACGCTGGAGATGGGCGGCGGCTTCAGCCACAGCGCCCCCGACACGCAGGAGACGTGGACCCGGATCATCGACGCGCTCGACGCGCTGCTGCGCAACTGGCCGGAGCCGGAGCCGGAGAAGCCCCGGCCGGTGCCGGGACCCGCATCCGGCTGACCGGCGGTCGGGGCCGGGCAGTCGGGGCCCGGAACCGGCCCCGGCGGTCAGGCCCCGGCCGGGGGCACCGGGAACAGCAGGCAGCTGCTGGTGGCGTGGGCGAGCAGGCGCTCCTTCTCGTCCACGAGGGTGGCCTCGGCGAGCGCGGTCCGGCGGGTGCTGCTGACGACCCTGCCGACGGCCCGGACGGGGCCGGTGTCCACCGTCATCCGGCGCAGGAACTTCACGCTGAGGTCGAGCGAGGTGTAGCCCGTGCCCGCGGGCAGCACGCTCTGCACGGCGCAGCCGGCCGCGGAGTCGAGCAGGGTGGCGTAGACGCCGCCGTGGACGCTGCCGATGGGGTTGTAGTGCTCCTCCCCCGGCGTCAGGGAGAACACGGCGTGGCCGTGGTCGACCTCCTCCAGCGCGAAACCGAGCGTCGCCGTCACGGGCGGCGGGGGCAGCAGCCCGGCCAGCATGTCCCGCAGCAGGTCGAGGCCGGTCCCCCGGCCCACGGCCGCGGCGGTCACGCCGGGGTCCTGCCACTCGTACGTCCGCGTGCGTCCCATGCCGCTCCGTCCCTCCTCCGCTGACTTCGTGGACCGAAGCTAGCCGTGTGTGCGGCTGACTGTCAATGACGAAGCCAGGAGCCCTACGATGGGCCGCATGGAGTGGCTTGAGACGAGCACGGAGAACTGCCCCGTCCAGCGGACGCTCGAAGTGGTGGGCGAGAAGTGGACGCTGCAGATCCTGCGCGACGCCGCCAACGGGGTGCGCCGGTTCGAGGACTTCCGGCGGCACATGGGGCTGTCCGAGGCGGTGCTGAGCGACCGGCTGCGCAAGCTCACCTCGGCCGAGATCCTCAGGACGGTGCCGTACCGGGAGCCCGGCAGCCGCGCGCGCCACGAGTACCGGCTCACCCGCAAGGGCTGGGACTTGTGGCCCGTCCTCATGGCGCTGGGCCAGTGGGGCGAGACGTACGCCGGTGAGCCCGAGGGGCCGGTGCTGGACATCCGCCACTCCGCCTGCGGCGCTCCGGTGCGGGTGGTCGTGGAGTGCTGCGCCGAGCGGACGGCGCTGACCCCGGGGGAGGTCGTCGCCCGGCCGGGACCGGGGGCACGCCGGGCGGGGTGAGGGCGTCACGGGCTGCCGCGGCCCTTTCCCGCCGGCGTCTCGCGAGGGGCGCCCCGCGTGTCAGGTCCCGAACTGCTCGCCCAGTTCGCGGCTGCGGCGGGCCGCCGCTTCGACCGCGTCGCGGAAGGCGGGGCCGACGCCCTCCTCGACGAGGGTGGCGACGGCCGCCTGAGTGGTGCCGCCGGGTGACGTCACCGACTCGCGCAGCGCGCCGGGCGCCTCGCCGGTGGCACGGATCATGGCCACGGCGCCCTCGGCGGCCCGGAGCACCATCTCCTGCACGGCCTCACGGGGGACGCCGAGATCCGCTCCGGCCTTGATCATGTTCTCGATGACGTAGTAGAAGTACGCGGGCGCGCTGCCCGACAGCGCGGTGGCGGCGTCCTGCCGCTCCTCGTCGAGACGGATCACCTTGCCGACCGGTCCGAGCAGTTCCGCGACGTGCCGCAGATGGTCCTCACCCGCGTACCGGCCCGGCGAGATCACGGACATGCCCGTCTCGACGAGCACGGGGGTGTTCGGCATGACACGGACGACGGGCGTGTCCTCGCCGAGGTGCCCTTCGATCAGCCGTGTGGGGACGCCGGCCGCGGCGGAGACGACCAGGCAGCCGGGCTTGAGGTGCGGGGCGATCTCGTCGAGCAGGCCGGGCACGTGCTGCGGCCGGACCACGATCAGCAGGGTGTCGGCCGACTCGGCGGCCTGCCGCGGCGGCACGGCGGCGACGCCGTACTTCCACCTGAGTTCCTCGGCGCGCTCCGTGCGCGGCTCCACGACCACGATCTCGTCCGGGGCCCGGCCCGAGCGCACGAGGCCCGCGAGGAGCGCCTCGCCCATCTCCCCGGCGCCGAACAGCGAGATCATGACGGCTCCCGGTGCGTCGTACGGGCTCCGCGCCCGCTGTGCAGGGACATCCGCACCCTATCCCGCGGCCCTGGGCGGTGCCTGCCGGAGCCGGAGGTGCCGCCTTGCCGTACGGCGGCCGGCGCGGGGCCGTGGCAGCGGCGGGTCCGGTCGGCAGGTCCGGCGAGGCGGGTCCGGTCGGCAGGTCCGGCGAGGCGGGTCCGTTCGCGGGCGGCGCGGGTCAGCGCGGGGGCTCGTCGTCGAAGCTGGCGAAGTACGCCGCGGCCATGTCCTCGTCGCCGTGTCCCTGCTCGACGGCCCGGGCGAAGCGGTCCGCCCCGGCCGCGGCGACGTCGAGCCGCAGGCCGTGGCGCTCGCCGGCCTCGACGACGAGACGGGCGTCCTTCGCCGCGGTCCGCACCGCGAACTGGGCGGGGTCGAGGCGGTCGTCGAGGACGAGGGCCGACTTGGCGTGCAGATAGCCCATGTCGAGCGGGCCGCCGGAGACCGCGTCGAGGAAGGCCCGGGGGTCGACGCCGAGGGCCTGGGCCAGGGCGAGGGCCTCGCCGGCGGCGTTGGTCGCGGCGAGCACCCAGCTGTTGGCGACGAGCTTGAGCCGTGTCGCGGTCGCGGCCGATCCGTCGTCGCCCGTCCACACGGTGCGGGCGCCGATCGCGTCGAGGACGGGCGTGATCCGGGGCCGGCCCTCGGCCGGGCCCGCGGCGAGGACCAGCAGGGTGCCGGCCTCGGCGGGTGCGCGGGTGCCGAGGACCGGGGCGTCGTAGAAGAGGAGGCCGTGCTCGCGGGCGAAGGCCGCCAGCTCGGTGGTCCCGTCCAGTCCCGCCGTGGTGGACTGCACCCAGGGGGTGCCGGGCCGCAGGCTCCCCGCGGCCCGGCGCATGACGTCCAGCGTGGCCGGGCCGTCGTACAGCACGGTGAGCACCGCGTCGGCGCCCGTGACCGCTTCCGCGGGCGTGCCGGCGACCTGCGCTCCCTCGGCGGCGAGCGGCTCCGCCTTGGCGCGGCTGCGGTTCCAGACCCGGACGGTGTGCCCGGCGCGTACGAGGTTGCGGGCCATGGCGGCGCCCATGATGCCGGTGCCGAGGACGGTGACGGTGAGCTTGTCGGTCATGCTCCCAGCCTGGCGAACCGGCGGCGCGCTCGGCAAGCGCCCCGGGACCCGGCGCGGTGCGGGTCCCGGGGCGGTGCCGGATCGGTCAGACCTGCGCCGCGGGGAAGGTGGGGTACTCCACCCCGGACACCTGCTGGACGACGCGGACGACCTGGCAGGAGTAGCCGAACTCGTTGTCGTACCAGAGGTAGAGGATGGCGTTGTCGCCGTCGACCTTGGTGGCGCCGGCGTCGACGATCGACGCGTGGCGGGAGCCCACGAAGTCCATCGAGACGGCGTCGGGGGCGGTGGTGAAGTCGATCTGGCGCTTCAGCGGCGAGTGCAGCGAGACGTCGCGCAGGTACTCCAGGACCTCGTCGCGAGTGGTCTCGCGGCCCAGGCGCAGGCTCAGGATGGCGATCGAGACGTCCGGGACGGGGACGCGGATCGAGCTGCCGGTGATCGGGGCCTTGAGGTCCGGCAGCGCCTTGGCCACGGCCGAGGCGGCACCGGTCTCGGTGATCACCATGTTGAGCGGTGCGGAACGGCCTCGGCGGTCGGCCTTGTGGTAATTGTCCAGCAGGTTCTGGTCGTTGGTGAACGAGTGGACGGTCTCCACGTGGCCGCGCAGCACGCCGTACTCGTCGTCCATGGCCTTCAGCGGCGGGACGATGGCGTTGGTGGTGCAGGAGGCGCAGGACAGGATGCGCTCGTCCGGCTTGATGGTGTCGTGGTTGACACCGTGGACGATGTTCGGGACGTCGCCCTTGCCGGGGGCGGTCAGGACGACCTTGTCGATACCGGGGCGCAGGTGCTGGGAGAGGCCCGCGCGGTCGCGCCACTTGCCGGTGTTGTCGATGAGGATGGCGTCCTTGATGCCGTACGCCGTGTAGTCGACCTCGGAGGGGTCGTTGGCGTAGATCACACGGATCGCGTTGCCGTTGGCGACGATCGTGCTGTTCGCCTCGTCGACGGTGATCGTGCCCTGGAACTGGCCGTGGATCGAGTCGCGGCGCAGCAGCGAGGCGCGCTTGACCAGGTCGGCCTCGCCGCCCCCGCGGACGACGATGGCACGCAGGCGCAGGCCGTTGCCGGAGCCGGCCTTCTCGATCAGCAGGCGGGCGACGAGGCGGCCGATGCGGCCGAAGCCGTACAGCACGACGTCACGGCCGTCGCCGCGCTCGATCTTGTTGGCGCCGGTGGCGCCCGCGACGGCCTCGGCGGTGAACTCGGCGACCGACAGGCCGCGGTCGTCGGCCTTGTACTCGGCGGCGAGCATGCCGATGTCGATCTGGGAGGGGCCGAGGTCCAGCGTGGTGAGGGTCTGGAGGAACGGCATCGTCTCGGTGACGGAGAGCTCCTCGCCGTCGATCTGACGTGCGAAGCGGTGGGTCTTGAGGATGCTGACCACCGACTTGTTCACCAAGGAGCGGCTGTGCAGCAGGACGGTCACGTCCCGCTCACGGTGCAGCTTCCCGATGATCGGGATCATCGACTCCGCGATCTCCTCGCGGTTCTTCCAGTTGGTGAACGAGTCGTCGTTGACAGTCACAGTCTTCACTTTCGAGCTAGACGGCGCTCATATGCTAACCCGACTGAAATCCCACCCCTCAAGGGGTGCCCCCCGAGGAGCATTCGCCCCTTTTCCGCCCTGTCTGTCGGGGTGGTGGAGGGTGCCGGGCGGCTCGGCCACCGTGTACGGCCGGCCGGTCCGGCCCCGGCCGGAGGGCCGACGCGGGCTCCGGCTGCCGCCGGGCCGGACGCTCCCGCCGTCGCCGCCCGCCCTCGCGGCCGAACGGCCACCGCCCGTCCCCGGCGCGAGGCGCCTCGCGCCGGCCGTGGCGGCGAGGACCGCCGCCGGGATCCACCACCGCGACAGCCGCCGGAGCGGCGGGCCCACCACGGCGCCGCCCACGGCGCTCCGGACGGGCATCACGCCCTGTCGCCGCCACAGCCGCAGCACGGCCTGTGCGACCGACACCACGGCCAGGGCCCCGGGAGCCGGCCTCGGCGCGGCGACGGCCCGCGAGGAGTGGACCGCCAGCGCGACGGCGCCCGGCCCCCTCGGGGGCCTCCGCCCGGACGAGGCCCGTCTCCCAGGTCGGCCGCCTCACCCCGCCCGCGCCGCCGACGACGTGCCGCGGTCCGGCCCCGGGCCCGCGGACGGACCGCGGCGCTCCCCTCCGGCCGCACGTCCGCGTCGAGCGACACGAACGCCCGCCCGCGCGGCCTCACACCCGACGCCCCCAGGACGCCCCGCACAACACCACCGGATCCGCCACGGCCGACGGAACGCCGTAGCCGTAGACGCGCAGCCCTCCGACAGCGAAGCCACCCGCCCTACCACGCAGACGTACGCGCGCAACGCGTCGACAGGCCCGTCACGGCCCGACGCCTCCTAGGACGGCCCGCACAAACACCACCGGATCCGCCACGGCCGGCGGAACGCCGTAGACGCGCAGCCGTACGTCCGCCCGTCCCGCTCGGCTCTCCGCTCCTCATTCGTGCCGCCCCCGCCCGCCCGCGCGGCCGTCCGACTTCCTCTCGGTCCGCGCGAGTTCGGGCTTCCCCGTGGAGAACTCCCCCGTTCCGGCGCCCGTCAGCGGCTCACGGCGGGACAACGGCCGCGCACACCAGCCCCGCAGCCGTCCGGCCCCGGGTTCCTCGTACGCCGCCCGAGATCTTCTCCGCGAGGACCGCGTCACCGAACCCGACCCGAAGGAAGGGCGGTTGCACCGGGCAGGCGGGTGACGGTGTCATCTGTGCGGGGGAGTTGCGGGTGCGACGGGCACGGTTCGCTGTTGTCGCGCCTACCATCTGTTCTCGCAGGGAAGTTCACATCAGCAATCAGACAAGCCCGCCGGAGGCATCCATGACCGACAGCACGTCCGACACGTCCGACACGACCGGCACGAGCGGACTGGCGTCGCACTACATCGCCCAGGTGACCGACGACCTCGAACGCAACATCAAGGAACAGGACCGTCTCACGGCGGAGATCGCCGCGCTGGAGGCCCGGCTGGCCGGGCTGCGGCAGGATCACACGGTGCTGGTCGCCATGCGGCAGGCCCTCGGTGCCGCCGTGCCGGCCGTGCCCGCCGCCGACACGTCCGTCCCGGCCCCGCGCGAGGAGGCCGCGGTCCGGCCCCGCCGGACCCGCAAGACCGCTCCGGCGCGCGCCGGGAAGGCCCCCGCCGCGCGGAGGACGACCGCCGCACCCGAGGCCGCCCCCGCGGGCGAGGCCACCGGCACGGCCCCGGCCCGGCCGACCCTCGTCGAGCTGGTCCGCGCCCACCTCGCCGCGCAGAACGAACCCCGCTCGGCCGCCGAGGTCACGACGGCGCTCGGTGCCGCGCACCCCGGCCGCGGGATCAAGGCCAACGTGGTCCGTACGACCCTCGAAGGGCTGGTGGCCAGGAACGGAGCCCGGCGCAGCAAGCAGGGCACGTCCGTCTTCTACTCGGCCCCCGACCCGGAGACCGCCGGCTGAACAGCGGCCCGCCCCGGTCAGCGGGACTCGCGTCCCGCCGTCGCCAGGACCACCGCCGCCGCACCCGTGCCGAGGAGCGCGCCGGCGATGACGTCGCCCGGATAGTGGACGCCGGTGTGCACCCGGGAGTAGCCGACGGCGACGGCGAGCAGGCCGAGCGGCACCGTCGAGAGCGGCAGCGCCGGGCCGACCGCGGCGGCGAACGCCACGGCGGAGGCGGTGTGTCCGGAGGGGAAGGACGCCGACTGCGGCATCGGCACGTGCCGCCCGGGGAACGGCGAGTCCTCGGCCCGGTGGGGCCTGCGCCGGCGCACCAGCTTCTTGCCGATCAGGTTGGCGCTCGCCGAGGCGACCCCGACGGCGGCCACGCCCAGCAGGGCCGCCCGGCGCGGCCGGCCGGGCAGCAGCGCGAGCAGCCCCGCCACCGTGAGGGAGATCTTGGAGTGGTCGGCGGCCGCGGACAGCCGGCGCAGGGCCTCGTCCAGCGCCGGCGTCTCGGTGACGGTCACCGCCTCGTACAGAGCCTGGTCGAGAGCACCGAGGTCGCGCGCCAGGCGACGGTGGGGCAGGTGGTCGTAGGGCTCGCGGTCGGTCATCGATCGGCTCCTGGAACGGTGTGGCGTCGGGTCAGGGCAAGTCGGAGGATGCGCCGCCAGTCCACCGGCGGCGTCGCGTAGGCCGCGCCCGGGCGGTGCCGGGGCACCCGGACCCGCAGGGCGCCCGGCCGTACCGTGCACACCACCGGAACGGGCAGGGTGAGTGCCTCTCCGTCCACGGCCACGGGGATCTCCTCGGTGTCGGCCCGGACGACGACGCGCTGCGCGTTCAGCACCGTGATGCTGCCGGCCCGTTCACCGAACAGCGCCAGCTCGGCGGCCTGGGCCGCGCCCTCCACCCGGACCGAGATGACACCGAGGGTGCCCAGGTCCAGCCGCTCCCGGCGGCCGCCGCCGAGCGGATCGGCGCGCATATAGGGGTTGTTGCTGACCAGCAGCGCCTGCGG
The DNA here is from genome assembly GCF_044754345.1 of Streptomyces sp. NPDC093094. Taxonomy (NCBI): domain Bacteria; kingdom Bacillati; phylum Actinomycetota; class Actinomycetes; order Kitasatosporales; family Streptomycetaceae; genus Streptomyces; species Streptomyces sp. NPDC093094. The sequence goes on from NZ_JBIVOX010000006.1 coordinate 271,376, forward strand.
GTCGGAGAGACGGGTGTCCCCCGCGTCGGCGTGCAAACGCGGCCCCTCCCCGCCCTGGAGCAGGTCCGGCAGGTGTTCGAGCGCGGTGGCCGTCTTGGAGTCGCGGTACTCGGGGCTCTGCACGATCTGCGCGTACGCCCCGAAGGAGACGGTGTTGACGAAGGGGCGGCCGTCGACGTCACCGAGGTCGACACGCAGTTCGAGTCCGTCGGTGAGGGCGTCGAGGCAGGTCGAGGGGTCGGTGCGGTCGAGGCCGAGGTCCATGGCGAAGTGGTTGCGGGTGCCGGCGCTGATCACCAGGAAGGGCAGACGGTGCTCGACCGCGACGGCGGCGACGATCGCGAGGGTGCCGTCACCGCCCGCCGCGCCGAGCAGGTCCGCGCCCTCGGCGACGGCCTGCCGCGCCAGTGCCTCGGCGTCCGGGCCGTCCGGTTCGAGCAGCACCACCCGGGCGCCCAGCCGTTCGGCGCGCTCGGCGAGGCCGAAGCGTTCGACCTTCCCGCCGCCCGACCTCGGATTCATGATGATCACCGGCCGGTGGACCGGAGGGCTGCCGTGCGCGCTCATGCCGTGCGGCTGGCGCAGCCGGCGCAGACACGCCCGGGCGGCGGCCAGCGCGGCGGCCCACAGACTGATCACGCCGACGGCCACGACCCACAGTCCCGTCGCGGCGAACAGGACGAGCACGGCGATCGGGGCGGCCAGGGCCAGCAGGGCGCCGAGCAGCCGGGCCGGGCCGCGATGGGCCACGGCCCACCAGGCTCCGGCCCCGGTGAGGGCGAGGCCGACGAGCCCGCTGACGAGCATGAACCAGCCGCCGAGTCCGGTCGCCGCGGCCACGACCGCCACGGCGCCCGCGGCGCAGGCCACCGCGAGCCGTGCCCAGGTGCGGGCCCGGCCGTCGTCCGGGCCGGCCCCGTCGGGCCGGCTCCCTGTCCCCGTAGCCATCGCACTCCCTGCCTGGTCCGCGCCGACGTGCCCGGCCTCGGCGCACGCTCCGGTCCGGGTCGGCCGGAGCACCGCCCGGCGGTCCGTCGACGATCTCATGATGGCCTGTCGGCGGCCAGGACGAAACGGGAGACCGTCTCCGGCGCGTCAGCGGTCCTCCGTGCGGGAGGACATGGACGGCGGGAAGTGTTCAGCCCTCGGGGTCGTGCGGTCAGGCGCAGCAGCCGCCGGGTTCACCGGGAACGGCGGCCGCGGTGTCGAGCCGGCAGAAGCAGGACGCCTCGACGGGTACGTCCGCCACGGCGGTCGCGATCTTCAGCTGGTGGGCGACGATCTCCGCCTCGCCGGACTTGCCGAGGCGGACGAGGCACTCGTGGAAGCCGTGCAGCGCCCAGACGTTCCCGGGGTGCTGGCAGGCACGCGGCAGAGTGTCGTCCAGGCCCAGGTCGGCACGGTAGACGGCCTCGGCCTCGGCCACCCGTCCCTGCTCCAGCAGCAGGGCGCCGAGCGCGTGGCGGGTGGGCTGCATCCAGCCCCAGGGCTCGTCGTAGGGGAGGGCGTCGTCGAGGTTCACGGACCGCTCCAGAGCGGCGAAAGCCTCGTCGAAGTCGCCCTTGCGGTAGGCGAGTTCACCGTCGAGCATCGCCGAGGCGATGGCGAGGATGTCGGCGCAGGTGTTGTTGAACAGCATGCGCGAGCCGGGGACCCGGCCGGCGGCGGCGCGGAACAGCTCGCGCTCGGCCTCGGCCTCGGCGATCCGGGAGGTGGCCGAGAGCGCGACCCCGCGGGCGTAGTGGAGCATCGCGGTGGTCATGCAGTACAGCGACGGGTCGGCGGGCAGGGGGAGCCGCAGGACGTCCTCCCATCGGCCGAAGCGGATCAGCACATGGACCCGCATGGCGAGGAATGCCTCCAGCCAGTCGGCCATGGGCGGGCTCTCCACCCGCAGCAGTTCCTCCGGGACGGACGCCTCCAGCTGGGCGGCGGTCTCCAGGGCGACCCGGGACTGGCCGAGGAACAGGGCGCCGTAGATCTTGAAGTGGTAGTTGTGCGACCGGTAGAGGGTGTAGAAGTTCATCGCGCCGGAGCGGGCGAGGTACTTCTCGTCGACGGCGATCGCGGCGGTGTTGTCCGAGACGACGCTGCGGTAGTCGCCGCACAGGACCTCCAGGTGCGAGGGCATGTGCTGGAGGTGCCCGGCGTCGGGCACCAGGCCGCGCAGCCGGTCGGCGACCGGCAGGGCCGCCTCGGGGGTGGGGGACATCTCCATCAGGTGGATGTACAGGTGCAGCAGGCCCGGGTGGAGCACGGCCGCCTCGTCGGTGAGCGCCCGGTCCAGGACGGCCTTGGCCTCCAGCGTGCGGGCGCCCTCGGCGGGCTCCCCCGTGCGCAGGTCCCACAGCTGCCAGGGCGTGAGGTTCATCAGGGCGTCGGCGTACAGCGTGGCGACGTCGAGGTCGTCGGGGGCGAGCTCGTGCACGGCCCGCATGCTCTCGGCGTACGGGGCGTTCCACACCGAGCAGTCCTCGACGGGCCGGTCCTGCGGGTAGCGGGCCCGCAGCGCCTCGATCAGGGCCCGCTCGACGGGGGTCGCGCCGGACGCCAGCTCGTGGGCACGTTCGACGGCCTCGTGGGTGCGCTCGACGGTCCGGGCCAGGTCCCGCTCGTCGAAGAACTCCCACGGCTTGTTGTAGTTGGGGCCGAGGGCGTAGGCGATGCCCCAGTGGGCCATGGCGCACTCGGGGTCGGCCGCCGCGGCGGCCTCGTAGCAGGAGACGGCCTCCTCGTGGTGGAAGGCGTACGTCCACACCAGTCCGCGGTCGAACCACATCTGGGCGACGGGCGAGGACGTCGTGACGGTGCGGGTGTGGGTGCCGAGGTCGTAGTAGTCCATGAGTTTCCCCTGGCTGTCCGGCGGCCCGGTCCGGGCGGACCATGGGCGTGCCGCGAGCCTAGCGGCGGTGCGGGGGCCTGGCCCGCGCCCATGTAACTACTTATACTGGTTACACTTGTCTCGGCAGGAGGGACGCACCATGCCCACAGGACTCACCCGCGACGCCGGCTGGCAGATCGGTGTCTCGCGGACCCTGCCCCACCCGCCCCCGGTGGTGTGGGACCTGGTCGGCGGCCCCGGCGGGCCCGCCCTCTGGCTCGGTCCGGGCGCACGGCTGACGCCGGAGCGCGGGACCTCGTACCGGACGGCCGACGGGGTGACGGGCGAGGTGCGCGGCTACCGCCACGGGGAGCGCATCCGGGTCACCCGCGGCTCCACGACCGTCCAGGTCACCGTCTCCCCCGCGGCGGGCGGCACCGGGACCGTCCTGCGCTTCCACGAGGAACGTCTGCGCAGCGCACAGGAGCGGGAGAGCCGGCGCGTCCACTGGAAGGGCGTCGTCGACGAGATCGCCCGCCTCCTCGGCCGGGCGCCGCTCAGGTCCGGCGGGACGCCGCCCGCTGCTCCAGCCGGCGCAGGGCGAGTTCACCCCATTGGAGGTTCTCCCGCTCGAAGGCCATACCGCGCACAAGGGTGAGGTAAGGACCGACGCGCTCGGCCTCGGCGAAGTACGCGTCCTCGGTGCGCCCGGCCAGCAGCCGCTGCCGCAGGCGTTCGTAGCGGTCGAGCTTGGCGCGGGCCCACTCCATGCTCCCGGCGACGGCCGCGCGCACCGCGTCGATGTCCCCGACGTCCGCGCACTGCACCTTCACCATCAGCTCGTCGCGGATGGCCGTGGGCTTGGAGGGCGGCTCGGCCACGTAGGCACGCACGGCCTCACGGCCGGCCTCGGTGAGGGAGAACAGCCGCTTGTTGGGGCGGCGTTCCTGCTCGACCACCCTGGCGCTGATCAGACCGTCGCCCTCCATGCGCTCCAGTTCGCGGTAGAGCTGCTGCGGGGAGGCGGTCCAGAAGTTGGCGACGGACGCGTCGAACTCCTTGGCCAGGTCGTAGCCGGACGCCTCACCCTGGAGCAGGGCGGCCATGAGCGCGTTACGCAGTGCCATGGCAGCAAGCTAGCACCGGGGTTGAGCGGTCAACGCGCTGACCAGGTCCGGGGCGGCCGGGGACGGCTGCCCGGCCTCAGGCGGTCAGCGCCTCTTCCGATCCCAGCCGGTCCGCCAGGCCCGGCCCGTGCAGGGCGGCCACCGAGGCCAGCAGATCGGGGTGGCGGAGCAGGGCCGCGGCCCGGTGGTCGCGGGGGCCGGGATCGGTCAGCCGGCGAAAATCCAGAGGGGTCACGGGCGCGTGCTCGGCCCGTGCCGCGGCGGCGACGCCCCGGGCGGCCAGGGCGGGGTCGGTGAGCAGGCACGCGGCCCAGCTCGCCACGACCTCGTCGACCCAGGTGCGCCAGCCGGAGCCGTCCGCGTCGGGGCCGGCGCCGGTGACCCGGTCCAGCCGCTCCGAGCCGCCGGGGCCGGTCAGCGTCACCAGCGCGGCGTCCATGGGCGTCGGGTAGCGCAGCCACGCGGCGACCGTGACCGCCTGACGGGCCTGGGCCTCGCACAGGGCGGCGGCCAGGGCGCCGCCGCCGGACGGGTACGCGCCCGTGAGCCAGCGGGTCGTCGCCGCGATGAGGGAGGAGAGATCTGTGCGCACTGCCGGGCCGTCCGGATCGGTTCGGTCACTGGGGTCCCGACCACGGTAGCCCGCCCGTCCCGCTGCCGGACATGCCCGGATCCGCCCGTTCTCCGTGGCGTCCGCCACATCGCGCACCCGCCCCCGCGGCGGGCCGGAGCCCGTCCCCCGGGCGCCCCGGGCACCGCTTGCGCCGCCGTCCGAGGAGGGGTACCCCGGGTTCATGACCGGCATCGAGCTGCAGAGCAGCGCTTTCCAGGACCATTCCCCCATCCCGCGCCGGTACGCGCTGGAGGGCGAGAACGTCTCTCCCCCGCTGACCTGGTCCGGGGTGCCGCAGGACGCCGCCGAGCTGGTCCTGGTGTGCGAGGACCCGGACGCTCCGTCGGGGACCTTCGTGCACTGGGTCGTCGTGGGCATCGACCCGCACAGCGACGGCGCCGGCAGCGGTGAGCACCCGCGCGGCGGCACCGACCTCGTCAACGGCTACGGCCTGCGCGGCTGGGGCGGCCCCCACCCGCCCCCGGGCGACGACGCGCACCACTACCACTTCCGCCTCTACGCCCTCGACGAGCCGTGCGTCCTGCCCGACGAGCCGACGGCGGAACAGGTGCACCGGGCCGTGGCGGAACGCGAGGTGGCCAGCGGCACCCTGGTGGGCCTGTACCACCGGTGACGCCCGGACGGACGGGGCCGGCAGGACGGCCGGGCGCCCGAAGCCCGCGCCGGCCGGGCGCGGCGTGATCGGTTCCGTCGGCCGCGGCCGTGTAACGCGCCGGTCGCGGGGCACTCGGGCGCCGGCGGCGCCGTCCGGCCCGTCGAGTTCACGCTGGAGGTGAAGGACATGGGTCACGGTGGGAACGTCATCGACGAGCTGGTGACCGATCACCGGGAGGTCGAGGATCTGTTCGTCCGGATCGAGGCGCTGCCGTCGGGCGACAAGAGGCGGAAGCTGTACGCCGACCAGGCCACCATGGAGCTGGTGCGGCACTCGGTGGCCGAGGAGGCATATCTCTACCCGGCCGTGCGCGAGCATCTGGCGAACGGCGGCACCATGGCCGACCGCGAGCTGGAGGACCACGCGAAGGCCGAGCGGATCATGAAGGACCTGGAGGGCTGCGCGGCGGACGACCCGCAGTTCGACGGTCTGATCGGCGACCTGATGACCGAGATCCGCATGCATGTGGCGGACGAGGAGCAGAATCTCTTCCCCACCCTGCGCGCGGCCTGTCCGCCCGAGGCGCTGGACGACCTCGGCGAGAAGGTGCGCATGGCGAAGAAGACCGCGCCGACCCGGCCGCATCCCTCCGCGCCCGACAAGCCCCCGGCCAACAAGCTGCTGGCCCCCGGCATGGGCATGATCGACCGGATGCGCGACGCGCTCACCGGGCGCGGCAAGGCGCAATGACCTGCCGGTCCTTGTGCGCCGAGGACCGAGGACGGGAACCCGAGGGGCGCCGGCCGGACGGCCGGCGCCCCTCGGCGCGTCCTCGCGGTGGCCTGAACGGTTCGCAGGAATCTCCGTGGGAGGAATGGCCCGGCCCCATGAGGCGTTGTGCGGACCGCGAGGCCACGGCGCGGGAACAAGTGGGAACAAACCGGGCCCGGCCCGCGCTCTCCCTCGTAGCCCCGACGGGTGTGCGGCAGCCTCACAGGCGGCCGGCGGGGGCCTCCAACGGCGTTGTGGAAGAAGGGGCGTGAGACGGATGACGTCGACAGGACGGGACGCGGCGGGTGCGGCCGGAGCCACTCCACTGGTGACCAGGTGCGGCCGCCGGATCGTGGTGAAGTGCTTCAGGCTGCTGCCCGAGGAGCAGCCGATCAGCCGCGTCACCCTGGACGTGGGCGGGCACCGTGACGGCGGCCCCGGCGTCTGGGCGTCCCTGACCGCGACGGAGGCCCGTGAGCTGGCCCGTCAGCTGATCGAGCGCGCCGACGTGGCCGAGCACGCCGCGCAGGCGGCCGCCCCCACGTCCGTCTGACTCCGGGCGGCGCCGGGCTCAGCCGAGGAAGCCCTCGACGGCGGTCACGAACCGGGGTCCGTCGTCGAGCCAGGGAAAGTGCGCGGCGCCGGGCTGCACGACGAGCCGGGCGTCCGGGAAGAGACCGGCGACCTCGGCGACGGGGCCGGGCGGGGAGTTCAGGTCGAGCTCCCCGGCGAGCACCAGGACCGGACGCGGGAACGCGGCCAGCGCGGCGCGGGTGGCGTCCGGGTCGAAGGCCCCCTCGGAGACATGGACCGCGGCGGCCTCCCGGTTGCGCTGCGCGACCCCGGCGGCGTGATGGGCCCGCGCGGTGTCGTCCCAGCGCCCGTACGCGAAGGGTGCGATGTCCTCCCAGTGGGCGGCGGTCGCCCGGCCGGCGACGATCTCCTCCAGCGCCGCGAACGCCTGGGCGAACCACGGCTCGTCCCGCCGCAGCAGCGCGGCCTCGCGGCGCGTCCGCCCCGGCACCGTGACGCCGACGCCGAACGTGCTGGGGGTGACGAGCACCAGCCGGCCGACGCGGCCGGGGTGGCGTTCGGCGTACCGCAGCGCCAGGTTGGCGCCCGCGGAGTGGGCCAGCACGTCGGTCCGTTCCAGCCCGAGATGCGCGCGCAGGGCCTCCACGTCGTCGACGAGCCGGTCGCAGCGGTAGCTCGCGGGGTCCTCCGGCTCCGCCGAGTCGCCCGTGCCGCGCAGGTCGGGCAGGACCAGCCGCCGGTGGACGCCGAGCCCCCCGAGGTCGCCCAGGTAGGCGGATGCCTGCAGGGGACCGCCGGGCAGGCACAGGAGCGGCTCTCCCTGGCCCGAGACGTGATACGCGAGCACGGTGCCGTCGAACGCGGAGAAGGTCGCCATGATCGCGACCCTGGCAGCCGGAGGGGTCCACGGCAACCGCGTTTCGCCCGTCACCTCGCGGAACACCGGTTCCGGACCGGCCGCCGGGGAGCGGAAAATCCGTTGCGGCGCGCGCCGCGGCGTCCGACGCTGAACCTCATGCCCGCAACCGTCCGTCCGGCCACGCTCGCCGACGCACCCGCCGTCACCGACCTCCTCAACGCCGTCGACCTGATCGAGATCGGCCGGCCCGAGACCGATCTGCACACCGTCGAAGCCGACTTGAAGCATCCGGAGGCCGACCTGGAACGTGATTCCTGGCTGGCCTTCGAGGGCGGCGAGCTGGTGTCGTACGGACTGCTGTGGGACGAGTCCGGCGGCGAACGCATAGACGTCGACCACTATGTGCTGCCCGATCACCAGCAGGCCGGCTTCGACGTCCTCGGCTCGATGGAGGCCAGGGCGCTGGAGAAGGCACGGGCCAACGGGGCCGAGCGCGCCGTGGTCCATCTCCATCTGAACGTACGTCCCACCACCGACACCGCCCGGCTGCGCGAGCGGGGCTGGAAGGACGTGCGCCGCTATCACGTGCTGCACAGGCCGCTGGACGGCGCCGTGGACCTGCCGCCCGCGCCGCCCGAGGGCGTCCGGATCCGGCCCTGCACGACCGAGGCGGACCGGCGGCTCGTGCACCGGCTGTACCAGACGTCCTTCGCCGAGCACTTCGACTTCCAGCCGCGGGCGTACGAGGCGTGGCTGAGCGACATCGACGCCGACGGCCTGGACTGGTCGCTGGTGTGGCTCGCCACCACCGACGACCTCGGCGACGCCGCGTTCCTGATGTCCCGCAACGACCGCGAGGCCATGGGCTGGATCCGCAGCATCGGTGTGCTGTCCGACGCCCGTGGCCGCGGGCTCGGCGGACTTCTGCTGCGGCACGCCTTCGCCGCGTTCGCGGCGCTGGGCCGGGACACCGTGGGCCTGGGCGTCGACACCTCGAACGCGACCGGGGCGCCGGAGCTGTACCGCCGCCAGGGCATGACGGTGCACTACGCCGTCGACACCTGGGAGACGGTCCTCGGCTGAGGCTCCGGCCGAGGACCGGCCGGGCGCGGGCTCAGCCCGCGCGCAGGGTGCTCCTGGCGAGTTCGTAGGCCGGGAGCATGTTCTCGTGCTCCTCGGTGTCCATGCCGCCGAGATGCACGACGACCGGGCCGCTGCCGGTGACGACGGCGAAGGCACGTTCCTTCTTCGTCTCGTCGAGCAGCTCGCTCGTGTGCACGTACCGCACCTCGGCGCCGGCCACGCCGTTCGCCTCGAAGGTGCTGTAGCGCTCCTGGCCGTTGCCGTCCTCGGCGGCCACGAATGCCTTCAGGACGGCCCGCGGGTCGTCCTCGCCGGGCTCACCGGTCCATACGCGCAGGAAGCCGATGTGGCCGGCCGGCTTGGCGTCCACCTCGCAGGCGGCGGAGACCGGGCCCTGCCGGAGGACCGAGGCGACGGCCTCGGCGAGTTCGTCCTCGGGGCTGCCCTCCTCGTCGGCGCCGGACACCTCCGCCTCGGTCGCGGCGGCGTCGATCGCCTCCGCCTCCCAGTCCTCGGCGATGTCGAAGGTGACGGGCAGTTCGCAGGCCGAACCGGCCGCGCCGACGGTGCCGCCGCTCTTCACCGCCCCGGCCTTCGCGGAACCCTCCTTCGCGGCGCCGCCCTTCGCCGGATCGGCCGGGGCGCTCTCGGACGCCCCGGCGTCCCGCCCCGCTTCCCCCGATCCCCCCGAGCACGCCGTCAACGCCCCCGCCAGCAGCGCCGCCCACATCAGGCCGCGCCCCGCTCTTCCCGCCCCGACTCGCACGTGCGTTCCCCCCTCGCCGGTACGACCGGCCTCTCGGAAATCCGGCGGGACACTGTAGCGATCGGGGCGGGAAGGGCATGCGGGCAGGGTGCACGGTCAGACGCCGCAGGAGGGGGCCGACCAGAACCGGCCGGACCGGTGGTCGACGTGGGTGTGGTCGTCGTGGTCGGGGTAGCCGGGGCCGAGGATGCCGCTGAAGCCGTGATTGCGGGCCTGCCTGGCCAGGGTGCACAGGGAGTGCGGACCGGCGCCGAGGTCGGCCGCGTCGCCGTACAGATGGCGGCTGCCGCTCGCGCCGCCGGCGGCCGAGTTGCAGGCGTAGGAGCGGAAGCCGCTGGTGACCCGGATCGGCTGGTCGCCGAGGGCGTGCCGCAGGGCCTCCAGCTTCCACATGGTGCGCAGGGCGTTGGACTTGGCGGTGGCGGCGGCGACCGCGCCGCCCGACCAGGTGCTGTTGCAGTTGTTGAGCTCGCCGTAGGCGAAGTGGACCGGCGTGCAGTCGTCGTCCTGGAGGGCGTACAGCCTGCCGTAGGTGGCGGGGCCTGCGACGCCGTCCGCCGCCAGCCCGTACGCCGACTGGAAGCGCTTGAGGGCGGCGGCGGTGGCCGGTCCGAAGGAGCCGTCGACGGCGAGGACGGAGCCCTGCCCCGGGTAGCCGCCGAGGCGGATCTGGAGCTGGGTGACATCGGCCCCGGAGGCACCCTGGGAGAGGGTGCGGGGCCAGGTGTAGCAGCCGTCGGCACGGGCGGTGCCGGCGGTCAGAGCGGTTCCCGCGAACACGCCAGACATGATCATGACAAACGAGAGAAGGAAACGAGCCGTACGTCTGAGCATCTGCTCTCCCAACCGGAGGGGCATGGACCACGGGGCACGGGCACCACAGAGGGTGGCGGGTCGTGTGACGCGCGTCAACCACCCCCCTCCAGGGGATACGGATCCGCGCGGAACGTCCGGCACGCCCCTCCCCCGCACCCCGCGACCGGACCCGACCGCCCCTCACCGGACCGGCGGCACCCCCGCACGGAACCCGCGATCGGCCGCCCCCGCAACGGCGTTGGCCGCCGCCCTCCACCGGGACGCCACCCCTGTGAGGCGGGTCACACGGAAAATTCCGGACGGCGCGTTCCGCACCGCGCTGCGATTACCGAATACCGGACACCCGCGGTCCACATCCTGAGGACGCAGAACATTTCGCCGCTCATCCTTGGAAACCAAGGTAAGTCAAGTGATTCACCATTGAATGAACGAGGCGTGTCCGCGAGAGCCCCGCACGGTGCGATTCGTCCGGCACGGAAACCGCAGAACTTAACGTCCTGTCCATGACTCAGCTGGACGTACGGCCCCCGGCCGCGGACGACGGCGGCGGGCGCTCCGTCGAAGGCATGCGCACCAAGGGCCTGAGCGGAAACTCCGTCGGCCTGCTGGGCAGCGCGGTCATCGGCGTCTCCACCGTCGCCCCGGTGTACTGCCTCACCTCCACCCTGGGATCCACCGCGGGCGAGGTCGGCCTCCAGATGCCGGCCGTGTTCCTCGCCGGCTTCCTGCCGATGCTCCTCGTGGCCTTCGCCTACCGCGAGCTGAACAAGGCGATGCCGGACTGCGGCACCTCCTTCACCTGGACCGTGAAGGCGTTCGGGCCACGGGTGGGCTGGATGTGCGGGTGGGGCCTGGTGATCGCGACGATCATCGTGCTGTCGAACCTGGCCGGCGTGGCGACCTCGTACTTCTGGCTCCTCGCGGGCGAGATCACCGGCAGCGGGTCGGTGGCCGCGCTCGACGGGAACAAGGCCGTCCACATCGTCACCTGCCTGGCGCTGATCGCGGCCGCCACGGTGATCAGCTACCGCGGCATGACCGCCACCAAGGGCGTGCAGTACACGCTGGTGGGACTGCAGCTGCTGGTGCTCGCCGTGTTCGTGGCGATGGCCTTCTCCAAGGCGGGCAGTGCCGACTTCCCGACCGGCGCCGGCTTCTCCTGGTCCTGGCTCAACCCGTTCGCGGTCGGATCGTTCGCCGCGTTCACCGCGGGCCTGTCCCTGTCGATCTTCATGTACTGGGGCTGGGACGCCTGTCTGACCGCCAACGAGGAGACCAGCGGCAGCAGCCGCACCCCCGGCCGCGCCGCGCTGATCGCCATGGTCGTGCTGGTCGGCTCCTACCTCGCCACCGGCGTGGCCGCCCAGATGGTCGTCGGCTCCGGCGGCCGGGGCCTCGGCCTCGCAAACCCGGACACCTCGGACAACGTGTTCGCGGCGCTGGCCGGTCCGGTGATGGGCCCGGCGCTGGGCGTCCTGCTGTTCGTCGCCGTCCTCGCGTCGGCGGCGGCCAGCCTCCAGACCACGTTCATCCCGGTCGCCCGCACGGTGCTGGCGATGTCGACGTACGCCGCGCTGCCCGCCTCCTACGCCGAGGTGCACCCGCGGTTCAGGACGCCCGGCCGGGCCACGGTCACCTCCGGCATCGCCACCGGTGTGTTCTACACCGTCATGACGCTGGTCAGCGAGCACGTCCTGGTCGACACGATCTACGCGCTCGGCCTGATGATCTGCTTCTACTACGCGCTCACCGCCTTCGCCTGCGCCTGGTACTTCCGCGCGGACCTGCTGAGGTCCGGCCGCGACCTGCTCTTCAAGGGCCTGTTCCCGGTGGTCGGCGGCGCCCTGCTGACGGCCGTGTTCGCCAAGACGCTGATCGACATGTGGGACCCGGCCTACGGCAGCGGCTCCTCGGTCCTCGGGGTGGGCTCGGTGTTCGTCATCGGCGTCGGCCTGCTCGCCGTCGGCGTGGCCGTCATGCTCGTGATGCAGCGCCGCAGCCCGGCCTTCTTCCGCGGCGAGGTGCTCACCAGGTCGACTCCGGCCCTGGCCGCCGAGGACTGACCGGGATCCGGACACGACGCCGCGGCGGTGACCGCCCCTCTAGGGTGTGGGCATGATCAATGACGCGTATCTGTCCGAGCTGTTCTCCCTGGAGGGGCGGGTCGCGCTCGTCACCGGCGGCAGCTCCGGGATCGGACGGGCCGTCGCGGGCGCCCTGGCCCGCGCCGGGGCGAGTGTCGTGGTGATCGCCCGCCGCGAGGCCGAACTGGCCGAGACCGTGGCCGAACTGACGGCGGACGGATGCCGGGCGGCCTGGGTGAGCGCCGATCTGGGCACCCGCGAGGGTGTCCGGACGGCCGCCGAACAGGCCGCGGCGGTCTACGGCGAGCCCGACATCCTCGTCAACTCCGCGGGCGTCAACCTGCGGCCGCCCCTCGGCGAGCTGTCCGACGAGGTCTGGGACACCACCATGGCGGTGAACCTGGAGGCCCCCTTCCTCCTCGGACGGCGCTTCGGCCCGGGCATGGCCGAGCGCGGCTTCGGGCGGATCATCCACATCACCTCGCAGCAGGCGCACCGGGCGTTCGTGCAGAGCGGCGCCTACGGAGTGTCCAAGGGCGGCCTGGAGTCGCTGGCCCGCTCCCAGGCGGAGGCGTGGTCCCCGCACGGCGTCACCTGCAACACCCTCGTGCCAGGGTTCGTGCCGACCCCGCTGAACGCGCGGCTCCAGGCCGACCCGGACAAGATGGCGGAGCTGGCCGCGCGCACCATGGTCGGCCGCAACGGGCGTCCCGAGGACTTCGCCGGCGCGGCCGTGTTCCTGGCGAGCCGCGCCTCCGCCTACGTCACGGGCCAGTCGGTCTTCGTCGACGGCGGACTGTCGGTGCACTGAGCGACGGCTTCCTCCCGTCCGCCCGGCGGCCGGCGTCACACCCGTGACAGATACAGCTCCCGCAGGGGTTCCGCGGACTCGGCGCCGGAGTGGCCGAAGGGCGCGTCGAAGCTCCACACCATGAAGAGCAGGAAGACGACGAGCGCGCTGAAGGCGGTGGCCAGCATCAGCTCCCGGGCGGAGCGGCGGATCTGGAGGGCGAAGAGCAGACCGAGCGTGACGAACCCGCCGGCGACCAGCCCGAACCAGACGACACCCGGCAGGGTGGTGCCCGCGCTGTCCAGCCGCTCGTGCCGGGCGACGTCGGCGGCGGCCACCTCGTCGAGGAGCGGCTGGTACGCCTGGGCCTGGAGGGCGTCGGAGGGCGTCCGGTGGGCGAGGTCGGTGCGGATCCGGCCGAGCAGCTCGGCTCCGGTGGGGCCGGGCTCGGTGTCCTGCTCCATGGCCGGCCACTCCGCCGACACGGCGTGGCGGGCGTAGGCGTCGATGTGGCCGCGCACCTGGTCACGGAAGGCGGCCGGGTAGACGTCGACCCGCTGGTCGATCTCGTGCAGCGCGAGCGCCTCGCGGCGCACGGTGTCCTCGGCGGCCCCGCGTGCCTCCCACACTCCGGCGATCGCGAGGCCGAGGACGATCGCGTAGACCACGCCGACCATCATCACCATGTACTCCAGCACGTCCGGCGTCTCGGACGTGTCCTCGTCGGCGTCGACTCTGCGGTGACGTACGACGGTCGCGGCGACGACGAGCGCACAGACCATGAGGGCGGCCACGGTGTAGATCAGCCATTCCGGCACGGAGGACTCCAAGGGGCGGGCGAGGTGGTGAGGGGTGTGTGCGGGTCAGGCGCGCCGGCGCCGGCCCGGACGGAGGGCCGCGGCGGCCAGGACGGCCGGGATGGTCACGACCGTGCTGGTGGTGACCAGCGGGAGTCCGCCCGCCGTCCTGCGCTCCGCGGCGGCGGCCTTGTGGTGCAGGGGCACCCCGCCGAACGGGTCGGGGAGGGGTGCCGGCGGATGCGGTGCCGGCGGAGCGGCGGCCGGCCCGGGGTCCGGGGCACGCACGGGAGGCGCCTCGGGGGCGAGGGCTTCGGGGGCGGGGACCGCGGACGGGGCGGGAGGAGCGGGTACGAGGCGGGCGGGCCCGGAGACCGGAACCGGCGCCGGGCCGTCGGCCCGGGTCGTCGGCGGGGCCGGTCGCGCCGGGGCCGGCGACGGCCGCGGTACGCCCTCCGCGCCGGGCGCCGCGGGCCCGGCCGGCTGCGCCACCGGTGCCCCGGCGTCCTCCGTGGGCTCGGGCTCCGCGTCGGGGGCACAGATCCCCGCCCGTACGTCGGCCTCCGCCTCACCGGCCCGCGCCTGCACGTGCACGCCGGCCCCGGGCAGCGGGACGAGCACGGCGACGGTGCCGAGGCCGACGGCGATCCAGCAGCTCACGGGCCGTTCCCCTTTCGCAACGATCCATCGAGCTGAAAGAACGATCTTCCTCGGGCGGAGTCACGGGCACCGGACGGCCGCCCCCCGCCGCGCCCCGCCCTCCCGGAACCGCCGCAGGCCGACGCGACCGATGCCCCTGCACGGCCCGGACCGACGCCGCGCGCACGACAGCCTCGGCCGCTCCGCCCGCCATGACGACCGGCCCGGTGCTGCGGGTGGCGCGGCCCCGCATGAAGGCGCCCTCCAGCAGCGCGATCACCGAGGTGACCGTCTCACGTGCGGCCGGTCCGGGGATCCCGCCGGAGCCGCTCACTCGTACCGGCCGGCTCCATCGCCACGGTCGCGATCGGGCAGGGGCCGGCGAAGCCGAAAGAGCTGATCGCGCGCCGGTACGGGCCGGTGCTGAAGAATCGCGAGATCCGCCGGGACTTCGCCGAGTTCTGCCGGAGCGGCGATCCCGACCGCTGTCCGCGGGCGGCCGGGCGACTGCCCTCCTTCACCCGGCCCGCGCCGGTCGCCCGGGGCGCCGAGGACCGGATGGTGCCACCCGCCACGGGCCGCCGCCCCGCCGAACTGCCGCCCGACTGCCGGTACGCCGAGATCCCGGACGCCCGGACCCTGGTCCCGCTGGACACCCCAGGGCCCTCGCCTCGGAGATCCGCCGTTCCGCCGAGGAGAACCCGCTGCCCGTCGGGCTTCCGGCACCCCAAGGGGGTGTTTGAGGATCCATAAACGAGGCTTATGAGCCCATAGACCGGACCCCCGTACCAGGTTAGGTTTGCCTTAGTTTAGGATTCCCCCGAAGATCGCTTGTCATCGCTCGAAGGGAACCTGAACATGTCCCGCCCCCTGCGGGTAGCCATCGTCGGTGCCGGCCCCGCCGGTATCTACGCCGCGGACGCCCTGCTGAAGTCCGACGTGGCCGCCGAGCCCGGTGTGTCCATCGACATCTTCGAGCGCATGCCGGCCCCGTTCGGACTCATCCGGTACGGCGTCGCCCCCGACCACCCCCGCATCAAGGGCATCATCACGGCCCTGCACCAGGTGCTCGACAAGCCGCAGGTCCGCCTGTTCGGCAATGTGAACTACGGCACCGACGTCCACCTCGACGACCTCCGCGCCTTCTACGACGGGGTGATCTTCTCGACCGGCGCCATGGCCGACCGCGAGCTGAACATCCCCGGCGTCGAACTCGACGGTTCCTACGGTGCCGCCGACTTCGCCTCCTGGTACGACGGCCACCCGGACGTGCCGCGCACCTGGCCGCTGGAGGCGGAGAAGGTCGCCGTCCTGGGCGTCGGCAACGTGGCCCTCGACATCTCCCGCATCCTGGCGAAGACGGCCGACGAGCTGCTGCCGACCGAGATACCCGCGAACGTCTACGAGGGCCTGAAGGCGAACAAGGCCGTCGAGATCCACGTCTTCGGCCGCCGCGGCCCGGCGCAGGCGAAGTTCAGCCCGATGGAGCTGCGCGAGCTGGACCACTCGCCGAACATCGAGGTCGTCGTCAACCCCGAGGACATCGACTACGACGACGGCTCGATCGCCGAGCGACGCGGCAACAAGCAGGTCGACATGGTCGCCAAGACCCTGGAGAACTGGGCGATCCGCGACACCGGCGACCGCCCGCACAAGCTCTACCTGCACTTCTTCGAGTCGCCGACGGAGATCCTCGGCGAGGACGGCAAGGTCGTGGGCCTGCGCACCGAGCGCACCGAGCTGGACGGCACCGGCAACGTCAAGGGCACCGGCCAGTTCACCGACTGGGACGTCTCCGCGGTGTACCGCGCGGTCGGCTACCTCTCCGACAAGCTCCCCAAGCTGCCCTGGGACATCGACTCGGGCACCGTCCCCGACCAGGGCGGCCGGGTCGTCGAGGAGGGCGGCACCCACCTGCCGTCCGTGTACGTCACCGGCTGGATCCGGCGTGGCCCGGTGGGTCTCATCGGCCACACCAAGGGCGACGCCAACGAGACCGTGGCGAACCTGCTGGACGACTTCGCGGGCGGGCGCCTCCAGACGCCCGTCTCGCCCGCCCCGGAGGCCGTGGACGCGTTCCTGGCCGAACGCGGCCTGCGCGTCACCACCTGGGAGGGCTGGTACCGCCTGGACGCCGCCGAGAAGGCCCTGGGCGAACCGCAGGGCCGCGAGCGGGTGAAGATCGTCGAACGCGAGGACATGCTCCGCGCGAGCGGCGCGTAACCCCACCGGAGCGCCCTCGGCCCCACCGGGCCGGGGGCACGCGCGCGGTCCTCCCCGAGCCGGGCGCCGACGCGCAGCCCCTCCCTGGCCGACGTCGGCGCCCGGCCGCTCACGAGGGCGGGCGTCCGCGCGCGGCCGTCATGACGACGGCCGACGGCCGCGCGGGGCCCGCCGTGCGTGCCGCCGGACCTCGCGCACGAGGACCTGCGGCGAGCGTGCGGCAGACGGCCTGCGGCGGGCCACGTGCCGGCGCGCGGCCCGCTCCTGCCGGCGACGCCGGCACCTGCGCGCCACCGCCACGGCGGCGCCCGGCCGGGCTCGTACCGGCGCGGCCCGTACCGGCACGCCCGGCCGCCACGACGACGGCCGGCGGCCACACGTGAACTGCCGTACGGGCAGGGCCCGCCCCGAGGCGGATGGTGGACGGGTCCTGTCCGTTCCCGGGATTGTGGCCCCGTGCCGCGGTCCGGGGCAGAGGTGAACCGGGGTGGTGTGGGGCGCACGCCCCGCACCCCGTGTCCGCCCCGCACACCCCGTGTGCGCGCCGGAAAGCCGGTGCGGCGGGCACCCCGGGTGATCGCCGGCGGCCGGCAGCGGGGATACTGGCAGCCGGACCACGCCCCCTCCCCCCATGGACCCATGCCGACCTCCCCCACCGTCCGCCCGATGATCCCTCCTGCGGTGTGGCTGGCCCGCGGCCGCCACGTCGGACCCGGCGCGGAAGGCGCCGTACGCGCGCGGCTGCGCCAGCTCGCGGACGCCGGTACGCTCGACGGCCACCTGGAGGTGCCCGCCGCCGAGAACTCCCCCGATCGGATGTTCGAGGCGCGCTGGCGGCCCGTGGCCGAGGTGACCGTGCGGGCGCGTCTGACGCTCGCGCCGGGCACACAGGCGGGGCGGGTGTGGACGCTGGCCGCGGAGGCGGAGCGGGGCTGGGACCTCGCGTGGCCGTCGCCCGCCGACATGTTCTGGCCCGAGGACACGGAGTCCGAGTGGGCCGCCGAGACCGGCGCCGGGCTGTCGCTGACCGGGCTCAACCCGCTGCCCGAGGACGAGAAGGACCTGCGACGTGCCCTCAAGGGTGCCGCGCGGTCCGGCTGGGCGGTCCATGTCGTCGTCCACGAGGCGATGACGCCGGACGAGAGCGGGCGGGTGCCGCTGGCGAGCCGTCTGCCGTCCGGGCTGCGCCACCGTGTGGTGGAGCACCGCGCGGCGCCCCATCAGCTGCGGGCCGTCAACTACGCCCTGAAGGACCTCGGCCTGCGGGTGCCGCGCGGCGGCGCCCTCGTGCTGCCCGGCGAGCCCGCCCCGCCCGCGTACGACGGCGACGACTTCTCCCTGCGCAGCGTCTTCCTCGACGGTTCGGAGCCCGCCGAGCTGATCGCCGCGGTGACACGTTTCGCGGCCCTGCCCCGGCCGCTGTCAGCCGAGGCCGACGAGGCGCTCACCGCGCTGCGCGAGGACTGGCGTCTGCTGACCCTGGAGGAGGAGCTGGCCCGTGAGCGCAGGCTCGTCGCCATGTACGCCGAGGCGCTGGAGGCGATGACCCGGTCGCGGGACCTCTACCGGGAGGCCGCCGAACAGGCGAACGAGGCCCTGGCCGCCTACCGGGAGGCGGCCGGTGACCGGCCGGCGGCCGCACAGTCCGCGACCGCCTCCCCGCTGCAGCAGCTGACCCGCACCCTGGAGCGCTTCAGGGGCTCCTCCCGCGCCCGGCGCACGGGCGAGGGCCCCGGCGACGGGGACGCCCCCGCGGCGGGCTGAGAAGAGGCGTACAGGCGCGCGCCCCACCCCCGGGGAGTGTGACCTTCCTCCGGCGCGGCAATACAGCGGCCGTAGGGGGTAATCCTGTAGTTGCGCGTGCGCGACGGGGGCGCACGGCCGCCGCACGCGCCGAACGGCCACACAGTTCGCACCGGACACAGGAGGGCACCGTGGATTCGACCACCCTCGCGCTCGCCGCCGTCGCGGCGGTGCTCGCGGCGCTCGTCCTGGCCGCGGCCCTCGCGCTGCTGGTCCGGCTGGTGCGCACCCGCCGCGGACTGCGGCGCGCCGGCCTCCCGACCGGGCCCCGCTGGGTCTTCTGGGCGGCCGTCTGCTACTTCGTCCTGCCCACCGATCTGCTTCCCGACCCCGTGTACCTGGACGACATCGGCGCACTGCTCCTGGCCCTGCGCGCCCTGCGCGCTCCCCTCAGGCACTCGGACGACCCCGTGTGACGGAACCGTCGCACAGCGCGGCGCCGTCCCGACCGGTGGCGGCCCGCGCCCCGGGCACGCACGTCTGTTCTCTCACGTTCAGTCAACCGCCGGACGGCCCCGGCCGTCTCAGGTTCAGAGCGACCGCCACGCCCGTGGACACGGAGTGTGACGAAACCATTCACTCGTTCGATTCGTATAAGTGATGGAAGCCCCTGCAAGATCGATGGGGCGAAGCAAGACAGCGGCCTGCGACGGGACTTGTCCGGAGCAGCACCGACGAGGGAGAGACCATGCAACCGTTCGCGCTCAACTACGCACGCCCTGCAGTGGAGTTGGACGTCACCGCAGCGTACGCGTATGACTCCGGACTGCAGTTGAACGTGCTCCTCGACGGACGGATCGCCGCCACCGATCTCGCCCTGCTGAGAGAGTTGGGGACGACGACGTCCACCGCGGGCTCCAAGACGCACTTCGACGACTGAACACGGAACGTCGATGACCGTTCTGATCCTGACCTCGGAGCTGGATGTGACGGCGGACATGGTGGTCGTCCATCTGCACGCCGCCGGGGTGCCGGTGCTGCGCCTGGATCCCGCCGATCTCACCGGCCAGGTCGCGCTCTCGGGCGAGTACGTGCACGGCGCCTTCCGCGGGCATCTGTGGTCCTCGGGACGCCTGGTGAGTGTCGACGGGCTGCGGTCCGTCTGGGTGCGCCGGCCGGGGGTGCCGGCGGCCCGGGTGGCCGAGCCGTCGCAGTGGCTGAGCGAGGAGTCCTCGCAGGCGCTCTACGGCATGCTGCGGGGCAGCGCCGCACGCTGGATGAACCATCCGGACGCGGCCGCCCGGGCCCGGTACAAGCCCTGGCAGCTGCGGCTCGCCCAGCGCACGGGGCTGCCGGTGCCGGCCACGCTGATCACCACGTTCCCGCAGGCCGCGCGGGAGTTCGCCGAGCGGTTCCCGGACCTGGTGGTCAAGCCGGTGTCCGGAGCGCATCCGCAGGAGCCGCCGCGGGCGGTGCCGACCAGCAGGGTGGCGCCCGGCACCGACTTCTCGGCGGTGGCGTACGGCCCGACGCTGCTGCAGCGGCGGATCGCCAAGCGGGCGGACATCCGTCTGACCGCGGTGGGCGAGCGGCTGCTGGCCGCCCGCAAGGCCGCCGCCGAGGACGCGGATCCGGACGAAGTGGATGTGCGATTCGTCACATCGGGTGAGCCCTGGCGGCCGGTGGACGTGCCGCCGCGGATCGCCGAGTCGGTGCTCGCGTATCTGCGCGAGGCGGAACTCGCCTACGGCGCCTTCGACTTCGTCGAGGACGGCGACGGCACCTGGTGGTTCCTGGAGTGCAACCAGTCGGGGCAGTTCGGCTTCGTCGAGGTCGAGACGAACCAGCCGATCTCCCGCACGATCGCCGAGTGGCTGGCGCTCAAGCCCCCGTCCCTTCCCCGCCAGCGGGGCCGTGGCGGCACGAACGCGGCCGTGCCCTGACGGATCCCCCCGCCCCCGACGCGCCGCCGGTCCCCCTGTCCGGCAGCGCGTCCGAGCCGCGGCCCCGGCGGGTCCGGGGCACCCGCCCTCCGGCCGGGAGCGACGCGAGGACGCGGAGAACCCGCCCTCCGCCGCCACAAGGCCCCCACGAGGCCGCCCGGCCGCTGCACAGGCCCGTGTACGCGCCGCCCCGGGCGAGGAGTTGCCCGTGGGTGCCCGTCTCCAGGACGCGGCCGTACCGCAGACGGACGTGGAGCGGGTCCAAGGGGTGGTCGACCGGCAGGACGACCCTGATGAACCCGGTGCCCATCCGCGGGCCGGTGATCGGCCGGTGCTCGACGACGGTGGCCGTGATCAGGGGGAGCAGCCGTGTCGGGCCGTGTCCGACGGTGAAGACCCCGGCCGCGGCGGCGGGCCGCCGGCGGTCGGGGCGGAACAGATGGACGAGTGTGCGGGCGGGGTCCTCTCCGGTGTGCCACCTGTGCGGCAAGCGCCTGCCGTCCCATGCGCCCGGCCGGTGAGGACCCTTCCCCCGGATTCAGGACGTACGCGACTTCAGGTACTCCTCCACTCCCGGCGCGGTGTGGGCGTCCTCCACGCCGACGAGTCCGCCGACGGCCTTCGCGTCCGGCTTCAGCACGTACGTCTTCAGGCCGGCGGGCCGGTCGACGTCCGAGAAGTCCTGCGGGGAGCCGAGCCCGGTGTCGGCGTTCTGCTGCGACCGGTGCGCCTTGATCACGTCCTCGCGCGCGAGACTGCCCGCCGCGCACGCCTTCTTCAGGTCGGCGCCCATCAACTGGGCGGCGTTGTAGCCGGAGAGCACACCGGAGTCGACCGGGGAGCCCGGGAACTTCTTCCCGTACGCCGCCACCATCTTCTGCACCCCGGGCAGGTCGGTGCTGACGGCCGGGGCGCCGCTGACCACGCTGAGCAGGCCGAGGAGCGCCTTCGCGGCGGGCGTCTTCAGCAGCTGCGGGGCGTACCCGGGGGCGTTGCTGACGATCGGCACCAGCAGCCCCCGGGAGGCGGCCACGCCGGCGAGGGAGGCGGTCTGGGCGGGCCCGGCGCTGATCAGAATGGCCTTGACCCCGGCCTTGCGCAGCGCCGAGACCTGGGCGGACAGGTCGGTGTCCGTCGCCTTGATCTTCTGGTCGACCACCTTCAGCCCGGCCCGCTCGGCCGCCCAGGTGGAGCCCTCCAGCGCGTTGGCGCCGTAGTCGCCCTCGAAGTAGACGTGGCCGACGGAGTCGCCCTTCTTCAGGCCCTTGGTGCGGGTGAGGAAGTCCACGGCGGCGATCATGTCGAGGTCGTAGGTGGTGCCGAGCACCTGCACCGACTGCTTGCCGAGCAGGGAGGCGGCCCATGCCTGCGGGAAGGTCAGCATCTTGTCGCGCTCGATGTCGTCGAGCAGCGCGGCCACCACCGGTGAGCCGATGACCTGCGGCAGCGCGACGACGTCGGGCGAGATGTCGGCGTAGGCGGTCACCGCCTTCTGCACGTCGTAGCCGTGGTCCTCGACGACGATCTCGACCTTGCGGCCGCAGATGCCGCCCGCGGCGTTGGTCTCGTCGGCCCACATCTTCTGCGCCTGCACGATCGACTTGCCGAGGGTGGCGTACGGGCCGGTCAGGTCGGTCAGTGCGCCCAGCTTGACGGTCTTGTCGGTGACGCCGGGGCCGGACTTGACGCCGTCGGCGCCGTCGCCGGTGCTGTCGCCGCCGGCCTTGGAGCTGCACGCGGTGGAGGTGAGGAGCAGTGCCGCCAGGGCCGAGGCGAGCAGGAGACGGGCGGGCCGGCGGGGGTGCGTGACGTTCACGGGGTGTGCTCCTTGGCTCGTACGGCGGTGGCGGGAGGGAGGGTGGTGGAGGAGGAAGCGGTGGCGGGGGCCGGGGACGGCGTCCGGCGGCGCCGGAGGCGGGCGCGCAGCCGGCGGGCCAGGCCGTGCAGGCCGTCGGGGGCGTACAGGAGGATCACGACGATCGCGGCGCCGTAGAGATAGCGGGCCGCCTCGGTCGGGCCGACCGCTCCGTCGCCCGCACCCGGTGTGGCGACCAGCGGCAGATGATCGGCGTAACGGGTCATCAGCAGCGGCAGGGCGGTGACGAAGACGGCGCCCGCGGTGGCGCCGGCCACGGACCCCAGGCCGCCGATGACGATCATGGCGAGATAGTCGACGGACAGGGCGAGGCCGAAGTAGTCGGGCACGATCCGGCGGAAGGCGAGGGCGAGCAGCGCCCCGGCCAGGCCCGCGTACATCGAGGAGACGACGAAGGCGGCGGAGCGGTGACGGGCCACGTGCACGCCCATCACGGCGGCCGCGGTCTCGCTGTCGCGCAGCGCGGCCAGCGCGCGGCCGGGACGTCCGGCGAGGATCCCCCGGGAGGTGAACCAGGTCAGCGCGAGCAGCGCGAGACCGAGGTACCACAGGCGTTCCTCGGCGCCGAACGGCACGCCCAGCACGACCAGTTCGGGGTCGGTGTCGGTGAAGCCGAAGCCTCCCGCGGTCAGCGGCGGCACCGAACGGCCGTTGAAGCCGCCGGTCACGGAGTCCGCGGTGAGCAGCACATGGTGGCCGAGGAAGACCAGGGCGAGGGTGGCCACGCCCAGGTAGACGCCGCGCACCCGGCCCGCCACCGGACTGAACAGCCCGCCCGCGGCTCCGGCCAGCAGCACCGCGAGGACGAGGGCGAGCAGGGGCGGCAGCCCCGGGCCCGGTTCCCCGGCGAGCCAGGAGTAGCCGTAGGCACCGACGGCGAGGAAGAAGGCGTGGCCGAGGGAGAGCTGGCCCGCGGTGCCGGACAGCAGACCCAGACCGACGGCGCCGATCGCGGCGGCCATCGCGAACAGGCCGACGCGCAGCCAGAACGCGTCCACGTAGAAGGGCAGCAGACACAGGACGAGTGCGGGCAGGAGGAACCGTGCCCGGCGGGCGAGTTCAGACACGGGCCGCTCCCTTCGCGCCGAACAGCCCGGTGGGCCGCACCAGAAGCACCAGCACCATCACGGCGTACGGGGCGACGTCGCCGAACCCTTCGCCGAGGACGTGCAGTTCGGACTGGTAGCCCGCGACGAGCGACTCGGTGAGGCCGATCAGCAGACTGCCCGCGAGGGCGCCGGGCGGGGAGGCCATGCCGCCGAGGATCGCGGCGGGGAACGCCTTGAGGGCGATCTGGCCGGTGGTGCGCTCCAGGCCGGGGGCGGGGAACGCGGCCAGGAACACCGCGGCCAGCGCGGCGAGCGCGCCCGCCAGGCACCAGGCGAGGGTCCGTACCCGGGTCAGCCGTACTCCCATGAGCGCCGCGGCCTCCAGGTCCTCGGCCGACGCCCGCAGGGACAGCCCCCAGGGGGTGAACCGGAAGAGGGCGAACACGGCGCCGATGACGACGGCGGACACGGCGATCGCGGCGAGGCGGCTGTCGGCGACGGTCAGCGGCCCCAGACGGGTGACGGAGTCGCCCCAGGGGTCGCCGAGGGCGAGCAGGTCGCCGCCGATGCGCCGGGACAGGTCGGTGAGCAGGACGATGTCGATGCCGATGGTGACGATCGTCTGCACATGGGCGGCGTGCGGGTCCTGTCCACCGGCGCGCATCAGCAGCCGGTCCAGGAGGCCCGCCACGGCCGCGGTCACCAGCACGGCCAGCGCGAGGGCACCGGCGAAGCCGAGGTCGTCGTGGAGGACGGCGGTGAGGTAGCCGCCGAGCAGCAGCAGGGAGCCGTGGGTGAAGCTGAGCACCCCGGACGCCTTGAAGATGACGACGAAACCGAGCGCGACGAGGGCGTACACCGAGCCCAGGGCGAGTCCGTTCAGGACGTGGTCGAGGAAGCCGCTCATGCCGCCTCCTCCCCCGTGTCGCCGTCGCCGAGGTAGGCGCGCAGCACCTCGGGGTCGCGCCGGACCTCCTCGGGGGTGCCGTGGGCGATGCGACGGCCGAAGTCCAGGACGGTGACCTCGTCCGCCAGCCGCATGACCAGGCCCATGTCGTGCTCCACCAGCAGCACGGACAGACCGAGCTGCTCGCGCACGTCCCGTACGACCTCCGCGGTGCGGGCCCGTTCGGCGCCGTTCATGCCGGCCACGGGTTCGTCGAGCAGCAGCACGCGCGGCTCCAGGCACAGCGCGCGGGCGAACTCCACGCGCTTGCGGTCGCCGTACGACAGTCCGGCGACGGGGGCGTCGAACCGGTCGCCGAGTCCGGTGAGTTCGGCGATCTCCCGGGCGCGTGCGAGGTGCTCGCGCTGTTCGCGGCGGGCACCGGGCAGCCGCAGCGCGCTGGCGGCGAACCCGGCGCGGGTGAGGGCGTGGCGGCCGAGCATCAGGTTGTCGGCGACCGTGCCCTCGGTGGTGACGATGTTCTGGAAGGTGCGGGCCACGCCGAGCGCGGCGATGCGGTGCGGGGCGAGCCGGGTCAGGTCGGTGTCGCCGAGGCGGACCGTGCCGGACGCCGGCCGGTACAGGCCCGACAGGACGTTGAAGCAGGTGGACTTGCCCGCGCCGTTGGGTCCGATGAGGGCGTGCACGCTGCCCGGGGCGACGGTGAAGGAGACCCCGTCGAGGGCGGTGAGCCCGGCGAACCGGACGGTGACGTCGTGCACGTCGAGGACGGGCGGCGGGGTGGTGCGCTCGGTCACGCGGCCCCCCGGGCGTCGGAGTCCGTGCGGTGGGCTTCGCGGTCGCCGGTGGCGGCGTCGGAGTCGCCCTCGGCACTCTCGCCGAGGTAGAGGCGGCGCACCGCGTCCGTGCGGGCCAGTTCGCCGGCGGGGCCGGACAGGCGGACCTCGCCGGTCTCCAGGACGTAGGCGTGCGAGGCGAGCGAGAGGGCCATGCCGGCGTTCTGCTCGACGAGCAGCACCGCCGTGCCCTGCCCGTTGATCTCGCGGACCACCTCGGCGATGCGCTGCACCATGAGCGGGGCGAGGCCGAGCGAGGGCTCGTCGAGCAGGAGCAGACGGGGTGCGGCCATCAGGGCCCGGCCGATGGCGAGCATCTGCTGCTCGCCGCCGGAGAGCAGCCCGGCGGACTGCCGGGTGCGTTCGGCGAGCCGGGGGAACAGCGTGAACACCCGGTCGCGGGCCTCGCGGACCTGGTGCGAGGCACGCCGGCCCAGGCCGAGGCCGCCGGTGCGCAGGTTCTCGTCGACCGTGAGCCCGGCGAACACCCGCCTGCCCTCGGGGACCTGGACGACTCCGGCGCGCACGGCGGTGACGGGGTCGCGCCCGTCCAGTGCGGTGTCGCCGTACCGTACGCGGCCGGCCGTGATCGCGCCGCGGTGCAGGCGCAGGGTGCCGGAGACCGACCTGAGCAGGGTGGTCTTCCCGGCGCCGTTGGCGCCCAGCAGGGCCACGACGGCTCCGGGCGGCACGGTCAGGGACACGGAACGCAGTGCGGACAGGGCCCGGCCGTAGGCCACGTCGAGATTCTCGACGTGCAGCGCGGGCGCGTCGTCCGGTGGTGCTTCGGGCATCGCGGCTCCTCGGAAACGGGGAGCTCACGACAGCACGGCGGCGGGCGGGCGGTACAGGCTGATCAGCGGGAGGGCTGCGGGTAACCAGGGGGCGCGGCCCCCCGTTGTGCCGACGCCCAGGGGCGTCCTGCGGGGTGCGGGCCGGTGCTGCCGGGAGGGCGCGGCCGGGCACGGACGCCCGCACCCGCCCACGGCGGGAACGAGACGGACGGGGGCACACCCCGATGCGATGGCGCCCCGGCGCGGCGGCACCTCCGCGCGGTGCCACCCCGGTACAGCGGCACCCCGGTACGGCAGGACCCCGGTGCGGTGACACCTCAGTGCGGTGCCACCCCGGTACGGCAGGACCCCGGTGCGGTGACACCTCAGTGCAGTGCCACTCCGGTACGGCGGCACCTCCGCGCGGTGCCACCCCGGTACAGCGGCACCCCGGTACGGCAGGACCCCGGTACGGTGCCACCTCAGTGCGGTGCCACCCCGGTACGGCAGGACCCCGGTGCGGTGGCGCCTCAGTGCGGCAGCACCCTGCGCACGGTGAGGGCCAGACTCACCTCGACCACGTCGGACGGGCGTTGCAGCGACCGCCCGGTCAGCTGCTCGAACCGGCGCAGCCGGTTCAGGACGGTGTTGCGGTGGCAGTACAGCCGCTCCCCGGCCCGCTGGGCGGAGCCGTCGCAGGCCAGCCAGGCGGCGAGCGTGTCGAGCAGCACCTCCCGGTCGGCGGGATCGAGTCCGGACAGCGCTCCGAGCACCTGCTCGGCGAGGGCCGTGCCGAGATCCGGGCGGGAGACGACCAGGGCGGCCGGCAGATGTTCGGCCAGCCGTACCGCGCCCCCCTCGGGCGGGCACAGACCGAGCGCCAGGTCGGCCTGCGCGCGGGCGTCCCCCACGGCGGCCAGCCCCGAGACGGTGCCGCTCACGCCGATCCGCAGTCCGCCGCCGGCCGGGACGGCCGGGAGGTCCGCGTCACCGACGAGCGCTATGCCGTAGTCCACCTCGGCGCCCTGATGCCAGTGCACCCGCACACCCGGGACCGGGCCGGCGGTCCGCTGCCCGGTGCCGCCGCCGACCGCGAGGACGGCGTACCGCCCGTGCTCCGGCAGATCCAGCGCCTGCGCGGTCTCGGGCAGGTCGGCGATCCGGCTGGTGCCGTCGAGGAGGGCCGCGGCGAGCACCCGGACCCGGTTCTCGCGCTGCCAGGCGAGCTGCCGTTCGACCTGGCGGTAGGCGTCGGCGACGAGGGTGCAGTGCTCGTCGACGAAGTTCCAGATGTCGGAGGCGACATGGACGAGCAGGCGTACGTCCTCCGGCGCGGTGCGCGAGGTCTCCTCCACCAGCCGCTGCCACACCAGGGAGCCCCCGAGGCGGAAGGCGTGCAGCAGGGCGTCCAGCGGCACGCCCTGCTCCGCGCGGGTGGCGCCGATCTTCCACGAGCAGCGGCGGGCGGCGTCGCGGGAGCCGCGCGGGTCGAGCAGCGAGGAGACGCTGTGCCGCAGCGAGCGGTGGATCTCCTGCCAGATCCCGACGGGGTCGGCGACCACGGCCGCCCGGTAGGCGGGTTCCTGGTCCTGCACGACGGCCAGCAGGCGGTCGGTCAGTTCGGCCAGGTCCCCGTGCAGCACGCGGGCGGCGCGGTGCAGGACGGCGATGGCCTCGGCGTCGATCAGCGACCGGACGGGCCTCGTCCGCGGCTGCGGTACGACGGCCGGTGCGGGGCGGTTCGGCGTACGGTGCCGTAGGGCGCGGTGCATCACGGGCCTCCCCAGGTGTGCGACCTGACTCACTCCTCCCGGAAGGATGACATACCGTCCGGTCGGTCCCCAGGGTTCGGAGGCGATTTACCGAAGCGGGACCTACGGCGGCCCCGCGTGACCACGGGGGTCGCCGGACTGCTCCACCAGGCGGGCGAGCTCGACGCGGGAGCGGACGCCCAGGGCCGCGAAGACGTTGCGCAGGTGGTAGTCGACCGTCCGGGTGCTGACCGACAGGATGCGGGCGACCTCCCGGTTGGTGGCGCCGTCGGCGACATGGCGGGCGATCCGGCACTGCTGGGGCGTCAGCCCGGCCAGCGCTCCGGCGGCTGCGGGGCCCGGCGCCGTGCCGTGCGCCCTCAGCTCGGCGCGGGTCTGATCGGCCCACACCCGGGCGCCGCAGCTCTCGAAGCCGACCAGGGCCGCCCCGAGCCGGTCACGGGCCTCGCGCAGCCGCCGGCGGCGCCGCAGCCATTTGCCGTACAGCAGCTCCGTACGGGCCCGCTCGAAGTCGCCGACCGTGCCCTCGTGCAGGTCCAGCGCCCGCGCGTACAGGACGTCGGCGGTGTCCGGCGGGGCGAGCAGCGCACGGCAGCGCAGCAGCTGGGCGGGGGCCTGCGGGTCGGCCCCGAAGGCCGCCCAGGCGGCGAGGTCGTCGAGGGCGGGGCGGGCGTCGGCGGGACGGCCGGCGAGGGCGGCGGCCTCCACGAAGCAGGGCACGGCGAGCATCCACACCGCGAAGTGGCCGCGCCGGGGGCCCGGCCGCACCAGCGGGCCCAGCCGGTCGGCGGCCTCCAGGGGGCGGCCGCGGCCGAGGTCCGCCCGGCCCAGCGCCCACTGCGCCAGGGTGGCCGTCTGCGCCAGCCCATGGCGCCGGGCCGTCTCCAGCGCGGCCGTCGCGTGCGCGGCGACCACGTCCGTCTCCCCCTCGATCGACGCGGCCAGGGCGAGTACGGCGTGGTGTCCGGCCGCGATGTTGCGCTGTCCGGCGTGCCGCGCCGCGCGCAGCCCCTCCTCGGCGTGGGCACGGGCCTGCGCGTGCCGTCCGCTGCGCAGCTGCGCGTAGGCCAGGAACTCCAGCGCCGGCCCCGCGGCGGCGCTCCCCCCGTCGGCCCGGGCCACGGCCAGCGCCCGCGCCGCGGCCCGCGCGGCGGCGGCCATGTCCCCCACCACCAGCGCGGCCACCGCCGCCCGCAGCAGCCCCTCGGGCTTCCCGCGCGCCAGGGCCGTCTCCCCGAACCTCCTCAGCGGCCCGACGGCTCCTTCCCGGTGCCCCTCCAGGACGGCCCGGATCCCCCGCCGGTAGTCGTCCAGGGGCTGCCGCCGGGACACGGCCGGGGCCGCCGGGGCGGGGCGGTCGTCGGCCAGCGCCTCCAGGCAGCCCAGCAGGTCGCCGGCGCCCCAGGCCGCGTCCGCCGCACGGGTGGCGGCGGCGCGGGAGAGAGCGGGGTCGGCGAGGAGGGCCGCCGCCGTCAGCAGGGACTCCCGGGCCACGGCCACCGGGCCGTCGAGCAGCCGGGCCGTGCCGCGCAGGAGCTCCGCGCGGCCGCGGACGGCGTCGGGCAGGCCGTGCCGCGCGGCGGCGTCGGCCAGGCGCAGCGCGTGCCGGGGCAGCCCGGCGCCGAGTGCCGTCTCGGCCGCGGCGACACGGCACAGCGCCCCCGCCGTCCCGTCCGCGGTCAGCTCGGCCGCGCGGGCGTGGGCGAGTGAGCGGGTCCTCAGCGGGGCCGCGCAACCGGGGTCGGCCGCGGCCGCGGCCAGCTCGGCCGCGAGAGCGGGGTCGGGCCCGGCCGTCGCCCAGGCCCGGTGCAGCAGGGCCCGCAACCGGTCGCCCGTCTCCTCCAGCGCCTCGGCGAGTGCCCGGTGCGCGCGCCGCCGTCGCCCGGGCGCCGCCCGGGCGTACACGGCCCTGCGCAGAACGCCGCCGCCGAACCGGAGCCGCCCGTCGGCGAGCACCAGCACCCCGGGCACCGGCCCGGCCGGCTCTCCCGGCGAGCCCGCCCCCACGCCGCGAACCCCCGCGCACTGCTCCCCGGCACCGGCACGGCCGACGGGCGCGGCCGCACGGTCACCCGCGGCCGGCCCGGACACCCCGGCTCCCGCTCCGCACGGCAGCCCGGCGAGTCCCGCGCGGGGCGGCTCCCCGGCACCGGCACGGCTGTCCGGCCCGGCCGCACGGTCACCCGCGGTCCGGGCGGACACCGGCCCGAGCAGCTCTCCGACCGGCGGCGTGCCCGCCCCGGCCTCACCGCACGGCAGCCCGGCGAGTCCCGCGCGGGGCGGTCCCGCGGCGCCGGGGAGGTGACCGTCCGGCGCGGTCGCGCGGTGCGGGGAGGTGCGTGGGACAGGGCCTTCGGTGCCGGCCGGTTCTCCCGTGGCCAGCCGTTCCAGCGCGCGGGCGATCACGGCCGCGTCCTCCGACTCCTCCGGTGCGGCCCGCAGGGACGCCGCCGTGACCAGCAGCAGGTCGTCGGTGCGCGCGGGGAGTCCGCCGAGGTGGTGTCCGGCCACGGCGGTGAGGGTGCCGGTGTCGGTCAGGGGGCGGGGCAGGGGCAGGCGGCCGCTCAGCTCGGCGGGCGAGAGCCGGCCGGCCAGGGCCAGCAGCAGGGCCGGGTTCCCCTCGGCCTCCTCCAGCAGTTCCTCCCGTACGGCCGGATCGACGGCCGGGCCGGTCAGGTCGTCCAGCAGGGCGGCGGCGGCCGGGGGCGGGAGAGGGCCGAGGCGGGCGGCCGGCAGCGCGGCGAGTTCGTCCGGCGCGGGCGCGGCGACGGACAGCAGGAGCCCGATCCGGTCCGGCTCGGCGAGCCGCCGCGCGGCGACGGCCAGCTCCGCGCGCGAGGCGGCGTCCCACAGGTGCGCGTCGTCCACGCAGAGCAGCAGCGGCTCCCCGGCGGCGGCCGCGCGCAGCACGGACAGCAGCGAGCCGTCCGGCGCACCCGCCGCGGCGCGGGCGACCGCGCGCAGTCCGTCGTACGGGCGCCGCTCGCGCGCGCGGTCGGCGCCCAGCCGGATCACCGGCCCGGAGGTGAAGGCGCGGGCCGCGTGGTCGAGGAGGACCGTGCGCCCGGTCCCGGGCCCGCCGGTCACGACGAGCGCGCCGGGCCGTTCGCGGAGCCCGTCCAGCAGCGCGGCCACAGCACGCAGATGCGGGCCCCGCCCATGAAGGCGCGGGGCCCTGCCGAGGGTCGTCGCAGGTCCGGTCATTCCCGCGAGGCTACGTACGGGTAACCGCGGCCGGAAGGCGTACGACCGTGCCGCCGGTGCCCGCCCGCACGCCTCACCTGGCGTTTCGGGCGGGCTCCCGCGCGCGCTCTGTGCCGGCGCCCAGGGCGGGGGCCCGGCGGCCGTGCGCCGGCACAGGCGCGGGGGCCGTCAGGAGCGGTGCGGGCAGTTGCCGCGGTACTCGTCGATGGCGAGGCTCGGTGACGGCAGCGGGCACAGGAACTGCTCGTAGCGGGTGTCGTTGTCGATGAACCGCTTCAGCCAGGAAACGCTGTACTTCGCGATCGTCGTGTTCGACGAGTTCGGCGCGAAGTGCGTGGCGTTGTTGAGCTCCAGGTAGGCGCGGTCCGTGCCGGACGGCAGGCTGCCGTAGAACGGCTCGGCGTGCGAGGCGACCGGCGCGATCGTGTCGGCGTCGGCTCCGAAGATCAGGGTCGGGGTGGAGACCTCGGGCCAGGTCTTGTCGAGGTTCCACGGGGTCATCGGGATCGCCGCCTGGAGGGAGGGGCGCGACTTGGCGGCCTCCAGGCTGCCCCCTCCGCCCATGGAGTGCCCCATCACGCCGAGGCGGCTGCTGTCGATGCGGGAGCGCACGGAACTGCGCTCGGTGAGGTAGTCCAGCGCGGCCAGCAGCTGGCGCCCGCGCGAGTCGGGCTGGTCCAGGGTGGTGAGGGTGTCGATGGTGAACACCACGAAGCCCTGGGACGCCAGCCGGGGGCCCAGCCAGGCGATGGAGGACTGGGTCCCGGTGTAGCCGGGCGAGACGGCGATCGCGCCGAAGGTGCCGTCGGAGGTGCTGGTCGGGTAGTAGACGGTGCCGCCGCCGAAGCCGGTCACCACCAGCGAGGACACCGACGTCTCGGAGACCGCGTAGGGGCCGCGCAGGGCCTCGATGCTCGCGACGGTCGGGGCGGGGCCGCGCTCGTAGGGGTTGTCCGCGGCGTGGGCCCCGGGCCCGGCCAGCGTGCCGAACCCGGCGACGGCCGCCAGGGCGGCGACGGTCGCGGCGAGACGGCGGCCTCTGCGGGGCTTGCGGGAGGTGTCGGACGGAGCGGGGGTGTGGGGGTGCTGCACGACGAGTCGTCCTCTCTGCCGTGGATCTCGGTGGGGTTGCGTGCCAGCCACTGTCGGGGCCCCGGCCGCCCGCGCCACCGGCGAAATCACCGGTCGTGCGTCCTTGCGCCCCCCGGCCGCCCGTACCGAGGGGCTGGGCCTGCGGCGGGGCCGTGTGGCACGCTCGCCTGCGTACCGGTGGCCCGGCCGCCGGTCGCTCGGCACCGTGGAAAGGCGGCGGTATGCGCATCGGACTGCTCGGCACCGGACCCTGGGCGCAGATGGCCCACGCGCCCGCTCTGGAGGCTCACCCGGAGCTCGACTTCACGGGCGTGTGGGGACGCCGCCCGGACGCGGCCAAGGAACTGGCGGGCCGGCACGGGGCACGGGTGTACGACGACGTGGACGCCCTCCTCGACGACGTGGACGCCGTGGCGGTGGCCCTGCCGCCGGGCGTGCAGGCCGAGCTCGCGGTACGGGCGGCCCGCGCGGGCCGGCATCTGCTGCTCGACAAACCGCTGGCCGCGACGGTCCCGCAGGCGCGGGCCGTGGCCGAGGCCGTGCGGGAGTCGCAGGTGGCGTCGGTCGTCTTCTTCACGACCCGGTTCCGGCCCGAGGCGGCCGCCTGGATCTCCGAGCAGGCCGCCGAGGAGGGCTGGTTCACCGCGCGGGCGCAGTGGCTCGGCTCGGTCTTCAGCGACGCGGGCAGTCCGTTCGCGCACTCGCCGTGGCGGCGGGAGAAGGGCGCGCTGTGGGACGTCGGTCCGCACGCGCTGTCCGTGCTGCTGCCGGTGCTCGGGGACGCGGTCCGGGTGGCGTCCGCCGCGTACGGCCCCGGCGACACGGCGCATCTCGTCGTCGAGCACGAGGGCGGCGCGTTCAGCTCGCTCACCCTGAGCCTCACCGCCCCGCCCGCGGCGGCCGGCACCGAGGTGGAGCTGCGCGGCGCGGCCGGGGTGGCACGGCTGCCCCACGGGGGCGACGGGCCGGTGCCCGCGCTGTCCTGCGCGGCGGACGCGCTGCTGGCGTCCGTCCGCACGGGCCGGCCGCATCCGTGCGACGCGGCGTTCGGACTGCGGGTCACCGAGATACTCGCCGAGGCGGAAGCCCTGCTCAACACCGACGAGGACTGAGCGGACCGAGAGGGCCGGACAGGACCGGCCGGGGGCCGCGGCGGCAGAAACCCGGGCCGCCCGTGCCCGGACCCGCCGGAGACGACGGCCGCCGGTTCCGCCGGCCGCCTGAGCCCGCAGCCGGCGGACCCTGCGGCCGCGGGAGCCCTCGCCCACCGGAGCCGGCGCCTTCGACGGCCCCCGGCCGCGGGGACCGGCGACCGCCGGAACCCGCGTCCGCCGGCTCCTGCGGCCCGCGGGGAAATCCGGTGGGTGCAGATCCGGTCGCTGGAGGCGTACAGGCTTCGAGCCGATCCCGGCACCGGAGGACGTACGGACGCCCGAGGACGTACGGACGCCCGAGGACGTACGGACGCCCGGGGACGTACAAGCACCAGGGACGCACAGGCGCCGGAGGCGTACGGGCTTCGAGCCGATCCCGGCACCGGAGGACGTACGGGCGCCCGGGGGCGTACGGACGCCGGAGGCGTACGGACGCCGGAGGCGTACAGGCACCAGGGACGCACAGGCGCCGGAGGCGTACGGGCTTCGAGCCGATCCCGGCACCGGAGGACGTACGGACACCGAAGGCGTACAGGCACCAGGGACGCACAGGCGCCGGAGGCGTACAGGCTTCGAGCCGATCCCGGCACCGGAGGACGTACGGGCGCCGGGAAATGCGCTTGGTGCCTCCGCCGCGTGCCTCTATCGTGGCGCGATGCCCACCCAGGTGATCTTCCTCAACGGCGGTTCCAGCTCCGGCAAGTCCGGCATCGTGCGCTGTCTCCAGGCCGTCCTGCCGGATCCCTGGCTCGCCCTGGGCATCGACACCTTCGTCGACGCGCTGCCCGCCGCGCTGCGGGAGTCCGACGCCGGCTTCGGGGTCACCGAGGACGGCCGCGTCAGCGTCGGCGACGTCTTCAGGACGCTGGAAGCGGCCTGGATGGAGGGAGTGGCCGCGACGGTCCGCGCGGGCGCCCGGGTCGTGGTCGACGACGTCTTCCTCGGCGGCGCCGCCTCACAGCAGCGCTGGCAGAAGGCGCTCGGCGGTCTGGAGGTGCTGTGGGTCGGCGTGCGCTGCGCCCCCGAAATCGCCGCGGGCCGTGAGCTGGCGCGCGGCGACCGTGCCGTGGGGATGGCCGTGTCACAGGCCGAGCAGGTGCACCGGGGTGTGGCCTACGACGTCGAGATCGACACCGCCCGCACCGAGTCCCTGGACTGCGCGAGAACGATCGCCGCCCGGGTGCGGTGACAGGGCCCGGGCCGGCCCGGGCTCGTCGCTCCACCGGAACCGGGCCGTCTCCTCCCCGGCGTGCAGCAGGAACCCGGGACCGGGGGCGCCGGGGTCACCCGGCGCCGGATCCCGTCGTGGGCCGTCTCCCCTGCCTCCGCCTCGACGCCGTCGTCCCCGGCGGCCGAGGCCGGTTCCGGTGGGAAGCGGCCCGGCAGCCGGGAGAGACCGGCCTTCTCGGCACGGATCCCGCCGAGGGCCTCGCTGTCGCTCGGCACGCGCCGGACCTCGTCCCCGAACCTCACGGCGCCTCCCCCGATCATGCGGCCTGACGTCCCTTCTCCCCGTCCTCCGGATGCACACCTGGCCGAGCCGTTGAATGGTGTTAGTGGACCCGATGACATCTGCGGGCCGCAGCACACTCCCTGACCGGAGGAGCACCGATCATGTCTACTTCACAGCCCGAAGCTTCCCAGCCCGAGGCGGCCTGGGGTCCGGACCGCGCCACTCCGGACAAACTCCTCCACGCCCGCACCGGCGCCGATGTGTCGCCGGAAGACATCGTCCTCGCCTCGGGCAAGGACCTCACCCCGAAGACCATGGAGTGGGCCAAGCGGAAGCTGGCGCAGGAGGGTCCCGCGGCCCTCGACAAGCTGCTGCCCTGAGGCGGCGGGGCCGGGGAGGGCCAGCGGGCTCTCCCGGGCCGTCCCGGGGCTCCTCGGGCGGGTCCGGAGCCAACGGCCGCCGTGCGCCTGCCCGTTCACCCTTCCCGAACGGCCGTCCGCCCTGCCAGACTCCGGTGGATGCCCGACTTCGACATGCTCGTCCTCGGATCCGGACCCGGTGGCCAGAAGGCGGCCATCGCCGCGGCCAAGCTCGGCCGCCGGGTCGCCGTCGTCGACCGCCCCGACATGGTCGGCGGGGTCTCCATCCACACCGGCACCATCCCCTCCAAGACACTGCGCGAGGCCGTCCTGTACCTGACCGGTCTCAGCCAGCGGGACATGTACGGGCAGAGCTACCGGCTGAAGGAGGACATCACCGTCTCCGACCTGATCACCCGCACCCACCATGTGGTGAGCCGGGAGGTCGACGTCGTCCGCAGCCAGCTCGCCCGCAACCAGGTCGCGCTCTTCTCCGGGACCGGGCGGTTCGTCGACGCCCACACCGTGGCCCTGCGCGAGGCCGGCGGTCACGAGCGGCGGATCAGCGCCGGGCACATCGTCATCGCCACGGGGACCCGCCCGGCCCGGCCGTCCAGCGTCGCGTTCGACGGCCGCACCGTCATGGACTCCGACAACGTCCTCTCCCTGGAACGGGTTCCGCGCTCCCTGGTCATCGTCGGGGCGGGCGTGATCGGCATGGAGTACGCGTCGATGTTCGCCGCGCTCGGCAGCAAGGTGACCGTGGTGGAGAAGCGGTCCGGGATGCTCGACATGTGCGACGTCGAGGTCGTGGAGTCCTTGAAGTACCACCTGCGCGATCTCGCGGTGACGTTCCGGTTCGGGGAGACGGTCGCGGCCGTCGAGCGGCATCCGCACGGGGCGCTGACCGTGCTGGAGAGCGGCAAGAAGATCCCGGCGGAGGCGGTGATGTACTCGGCCGGGCGGCAGGGCCTGACCGACGGGCTCGACCTGGAGCGGGCGGGGCTGAGCGCGGACGCCCGCGGCCGGATCACCGTCGACGAGCACTACCGCACCCAGGTGCCGCACATCTACGCAGTCGGCGACGTCATCGGCTTCCCGGCGCTGGCCGCCACGTCGATGGAGCAGGGCCGGGCGGCCGCGCACCACGCCTGCGGGGAGCCGGTGGGCCCGATGCACGACCTCCAGCCGATCGGCATCTACACCATCCCGGAGATCAGCTTCGTGGGCCGGACGGAGGATCAGCTGACCGAGGACAGCGTGCCGTTCGAGGTGGGTGTCTCCCGCTACCGGGAACTGGCGCGCGGCCAGATCATCGGGGACTCGCACGGTGTGCTGAAACTGCTGGTCTCGCCCGAGGACCGCACCCTGCTGGGCGTGCACTGCTTCGGCACGGGCGCGACCGAGCTGATCCACATAGGCCAGTCGGTGATGGGGTGCGGGGGCACGGTGGACTATCTCGTCGACGCCGTCTTCAACTACCCCACACTGGCCGAGTCCTACAAGGTGGCCGCCCTGGACGCCACCAACAAACTCCGCCAGCTCGACCGGCTCACCGACTGACCGCCCACCGCCCGCCGCCCGCCGCGGTCCGCCGGGGCCCGTGGCGGGCGTCCCGGAAGGCCGCCGGAGGTCACAGCGCCCGGCGCCGCACCAGGACGCCCAGCACCAGCAGGCCCGGCACCAGCGGCAGCCAGACGGTGAGCAGCCGGTAGCCGAGCACGGCGGAGGCCGCGGCGGCGGCCGGGGCCCCGGCCGCCGTGAGGGCGAGCGCGAGCACGGCGTCCAGGGAGCCGAGCCCGCCGGGCGTGGGCAGCAGGGCGGCGGCGCTGCTCGCGGCGAGATAGAGCAGCGCGACCTGGGCCGGCGGCAGCGGCAGCGCGACCGCCTGGGTGACCGCGATCAGCGTCGCCGCGTGCAGCAGCGCGAAGGCCAGCGAACCGCCCCACAGGGCCACCGCACGGGAGGGCCGCGCGTGCACCTCCCGGATGTCCGCGCGGACCGCCGCCAGCGCCCGCCCGCAGCGTGGTCCCAGCGGGCCCCGCAGCAGCACCGTGACGCCCACGGCGACCACCGGCAGCACGGCCAGTGCCGCCGGCGGGACGCCCGGCACCTGGAGGACGCCCGGGCAGGCCAGGGCCAGCGCGGCGATCAGGACGCCGCGCGCCACGGCGCTCGCCGCGGCCTTGACCCCCAGCGCGGTCGCCGCGCGGGCGGCGGGCAGGCCGCAGCGCATCAGGAAGCGCAGGTTCACCGCGCTCGCCCCGAGGCCCGCGGGCAGGACGTGGTTGGCGGCCGAGGCCGCGAACTGTGCCGCCACCAGCCGGCCGACGGGAAGCGTCCGCGCCACCGCGCCCTGCTGGGCGAGCGCCGCGCACCCCCAGGTCAGCACGGTCGTGGTCACCCCCACCCAGAGCCACCCCTGGTCGGCGACCGCCAGCCGCAGCGCCCCGCTCTCCAGCACCGGCCAGTGCCGGTGGGCGAGGAACACGGCCGTCAGCACGACGGCCAGGGATCCGGCGGTGCGCCAGTGGGCACGCCGCCGGGCGGGGACCGCGGTGGTGATCTGCTGTGTCGTCATACGGCTCTGCCCTCCCGGACCGCCAGGGCGGCGATGGCATACGGCTGCCCTCTCATACGGCTCTCCCCCTCATCCGTCTCCGCCCTCCCGGACTTCCGGGGCCACGTACAGGTCGAGGCCGGGCAGCCGGTGGGGTGTCCAGGTGCGGGCATGGCGGGGCGGATCGCCGCCGGGCGGGCTCAGGGCGGCGACGGGGATGCGGCGGGCGGTGTCCAGGACGGCCGCGTCGGTGGTGTTGGCGTTGTGGCCGCGGGTGTTGCCGGAGGCGCAGCCCGTGTAGTAGGCGATCGGGATGGCCTCGAAGCCGGTGAGCAGACAGGGTGGGCGGACGCCGAGGGCGTGCAGCCGGTCCGCGGTGCGGGCCCAGTCCCGGCGGTCGTCGGCGGTGCGCTCGGCCACATGCCGGGCGACGGCCAGCTGGACGGCCAGGTGTCCGGCGAGCCCGAGCGCGACCAGGACCGCGACGGCCGGACGCCAGGTGCCGCGGGCCCCGCGCACGAGGTGCCACAGCGCGTCGGCGACGGGGATCGCGATCAGGGCGTAGGCGGGCAGCAGGAAGCGGGGCGCCGCGTAGCCGATCATGAACAGGTACGGGAACGCCGCCGTGAGGGCGCAGGCCAGCGGGACGAGGGTGCGTTCGGCACGCCGGGCGCGGACCGCGACGAGGACGCCGGACGCGGCCAGCAGCGGCAGCGCGAACCACCAGGCGGTGATCAGGGGGTTGGGCAGGTCTCCGGTGCAGGGGCGGCACAGGGTGCGGCCGGCGAGCCCGCGCAGCTGGTCCGCGACGGCGAGATTGCGGCCGAGGCCGCCCTGGATGCGGGACGCCTCCGCGAGGCGTTCGGCGAGACCGCCGTAGCTGACGTACGCCTCGATCACCCACTCGGCCGCCCCGGCCGCGAGGCCCGCGAGCAGCGCGGCGAGCAGCCGCGGGCGGCGTACGGCCAGGGCCAGGACGAGCAGCGGCAGGGTCGCCCAGACCGCGTCCGTGGGCCGCATCAGCGCCATGAACGCGGCGCTGCCCGCCACGCCCCACAGGGCGGCCCGGCCGGCGTGTCCCGCGCGGATCCGGAGCACGCAGCCGGCACAGACGAGAGCGCCGACGGCGACCCAGTAGTTGGGCATGGCCTGCGGGCCGTAGAAAAGGGTCACCCACAGGGAGGCGAACAGCGCGCCCGCGGTGGCGAGGACGCGTTCGGGGAACAGGCCCCGCCAGACACGCAGGCCCAGGTAGAGGGCGAGTGCGGCGAGGACCGCGAGGTAGACGCGCAGCAGCGGCAGCGACGACGACCAGGAGGCGACCGGCGCGACCAGCAGGGTCACACCGCGGGCGCGGGGCGCGCTGAAGAAGGCCGCGGGGGCGTGGTCGCCGATCTGGCTGACGTAGACGATCTCGTCCCAGCCGAGACCGGTCGGCGGCGGCAGAAGGACGAGCTGGACCAGGGTGAACGCGCAGGCGACCAGGGCGGCGGCGCTCGGCCGGGCGAGACGCAGGGCTGTGGCGCGGGTGGCGCTCGCGCTGTCGGCCATCGGCCTGCCTCTCCCCCACGGCTCGCGCGGCTTGCCTCGTACGGACGGATGTCAGGGAAAACAAGCAAAAAGTAACCCAGTGCCGACCGGTGTGCAGATCGCTGTACGGCCAAGTGCCCGACGGAATCCGGACATGCCGGGGCCCCGCGGACCCGTGAGGGCGGGTGCGCGGGGCCGTGGGGCGGGTCCGGCGGGCGGGTCAGCGGTCGTTCGGGCGGCGGTGTGCGGGCTGCTCCGGTGCCGGGTGCACGGCCGGGGCGGGCACCGCGCGCACGGTGGGTCCGTCGGTGCCGACGGTGAGGACCTCGCCGTGGTGGCGGATGCGCAGGGGCTGCCCTTCGAGCAGGGTGTACGTCGCCTTGTCCTGGCCGATCTCCACGCGCAGCCGGCGGCCGAGGAGCTGGAGGGAGAAGGCGAGGCGGCTGAACCTCTCCGGCAGCCGGGGGGCGAAGCGCAGCCCGTCGGCGTCCCCGCGCATGCCGCCGAATCCGGCGACCAGCGCCATCCAGGTGCCGGCGAGGGAGGCGATGTGCAGCCCGTCGCGGGTGTTGTGCTCCAGGTCCTGGAGATCCATCAGCGCCGCTTCGGCGGTGTAGTCGTAGGCGAGCTTCAGATGGCCGGCCTGGGCGGCGATCACGGCCTGGCAGCACGCCGACAGGGACGAGTCGCGGACGGTCAGCGCCTCGTAGTAGGCGAAGTTGCGGGCGATGTGCTCGTCGTCGAACCGGTCGGGGCAGGTGTACATCGCCAGGACGAGGTCGGCCTGCTTGACGACCTGTTTGCGGTAGAGGTCGAAGTAGGGGAAGTTCAGCAGCAGCGGGTACTGGTCGGGGGTGGTGCCCTCGAAGTCCCAGCGCTGGTGGCGGGTGAAGCCGGCGTGCTG
This sequence comes from Streptomyces sp. NPDC093094, assembly GCF_044754345.1. Taxonomy (NCBI): domain Bacteria; kingdom Bacillati; phylum Actinomycetota; class Actinomycetes; order Kitasatosporales; family Streptomycetaceae; genus Streptomyces; species Streptomyces sp. NPDC093094. The sequence goes on from NZ_JBIVOX010000006.1 coordinate 311,070, forward strand.
CTCGTGGACGCGCAGTTCGCGGTTGTAGGGGATGTGCACCGACTCGGCGGCGTCGCGCCAGGAGGCGCTCTCCTCGTCGTCCACGCCGAGCAGCGCGGCCTGCTTCGGGTGGCGTTCGACGACCGCGGCGGCGGCGAGCAGGTTCGCGCGGGCCATGAGGTTGGTGTACGTGTTGTCGTCGACGACGGCGCTGTACTCGTCGGGGCCGGTGACGCCGTCGATGTGGAAGGTGCCGTGCGGGTCGTGGTGGCCCAGTGAGCGCCACAGCCGGGCGGTCTCCACCAGCAGTTCGACGCCGGTCTCGCGTTCGAAGTCGGTGTCGCCGGTGGCGTTGACGTAGCGCAGCACGGCGTCGGCGATGTCGGCGTTGACGTGGAAGGCGGCGGTGCCGGCGGGCCAGTACGCCGAGCCCTCCGAGCCCTCGATGGTCCGCCAGGGGAACGCGGCGCCGCGCAGTCCGAGCTGGGCGGCGCGCTCGCGGGCGGCGGGCAGGGTGTTCTGCCGCCAGCGCAGGGCCTCGGCGACGGCGTCGGGCGAGGTGTAGGTGAGCAGCGGCAGGACGAACGTCTCGGTGTCCCAGAAGGCGTGGCCGTCGTAGCCGGAGCCGGTGAGGCCCTTGGCGGGGATGGCGCGCTGCTCGGCGCGGGCGCCGGCCTGGAGGACGTGGAAGAGCGCGAAGCGCACGGCCTGCTGGATCTCCTCGTCGCCGTCGACCTCGACGTCGGCGCGGGCCCAGAAGTCGTCCAGGAAGTCCTGCTGGTCCTGGAGCAGGCCGTCCCAGCCGCTGTGCCGGGCGGCCGCGAGCGCCGCGTCGACCTGGTCGCTCATGGCGGGGCGGGAGCGGGCGCCGGACCAGCCGTGGGCGACGAACTTCTCCACGCGCAGGGTCTGTCCGGGCTCCAGCACGGAGGTGACGGTCAGCCGGGCCACGTCCTCGTTGCTCTCGCTGCCGCTGGTGATGCCCTCGGGGCCGGTGACGACGTGGTCGGCGGCGACGGCGACCCTCAGGCCGCTGTTGCGGGTGCGGTGCACCAGCCGCAGCCGGGAGCCGGAGGCGAAGTCCTCCTCCGGCTGCAGCGGCGACTTCAGGGTGACGGCGGCCCGGGGGTCGCCGCCCGCGGCGGGCAGGGACTCGTTGGCGACCAGCTCGGACTGGATCACCACCCGGGCCCGCGCGTCGACGGGCTCGACCTCGTAGGCGACGGCGGCGATCGCCCGCTGGGTGAGGGAGACCAGCCGGGTGGAGCGGACCCGGATCGTGGAGCCGGCCGGCGAGGTCCACTCGCAGACCCGGGTGAGGACGCCGCGGCGCAGGTCCAGGGTGCGCTCGTGGGAGACGAGCCGTCCGTAGCGCAGATCGAAGGGCTCGTCGTCGACGAGGAGCCGCAGCACCTTGCCGTTGGTGACGTTGATGACGGTCTGCCCGGACTCGGGATATCCGTAGCCCGCCTCGGCGTAGGGCAGCGGGTGCACCTCGTGGACGCCGTTGAGGTAGGAGCCCGGCAGCCCGTGCGGCTCGCCCTCGTCGAGGTTGCCGCGCCAGCCGACGTGACCGTTGGACAGGGCGAACACGGACTCGCTCTGCGCGAGGACGTCGAGGCCGAGCGACGTCTCGCGGACGGTCCAGGGCTCGACGGTGTACGAGCGGTTGGTTATCACGCCTTGTCTCCCAGTTCGGCGAGGTCCTGCACGACGATGTCCGCGCCGTGCTCGTACAGGGCGTCGGTCTGGCCGACGCGGTCGATGCCGACGACGTAGCCGAAGCCGCCGGAGCGGCCGGCGTCCATGCCGGCCTGCGCGTCCTCGAACACGGCCGCCTGCTTCGCCTCCAGGCCGAGGTCGTGCGCGGCGGCGAGGAAGGTGTCGGGGCGGGGTTTGCCGGGCAGTCCGCGCTCGGCGGCCACGACCCCGTCGACCCGGACGTCGAAAAGGTGCTCGGCGCCGACGGCGCGCAGCACGTCCTGGCAGTTGGCGCTGGAGGACACGATCGCGGTGCGCATCCCGTCGGCGCGTGCCGCCTCGATGTAGCGCAGGGTGCCGTCGTACGCCTCGACGCCGCCGGTGCGGATCTTCTCCAGCAGCAGCACGTTCTTGCGGTTGCCCAGGCCGTGGACGGTGACCGCGTCCGGTGGATCGTCGGGTCCGCCTTCGGGGAGTTCGATGCCGCGCGCCGCCAGGAAGGTCCGTACGCCGTCCGCGCGGGGGCGGCCGTCGACGTGCTCGTCGTACTCGGCGACGGCGTCGAACGGCCGGAAGTCCGGGCCCTCTCGCTCACGCAGATACGCGTCGAACATCTCCTTCCAGGCGGCCGCGTGCACGGCGGCCGTCTTGGTGACGACCCCGTCGAGGTCGAACAGGCATGCCTGGATTCCTTCGGGGAGACCGAGATCCGTCATGGTGCCCATGGTTCCCCGCGAGAGCGGCGTCAAGTGAGGGACGCGCGTCACAGCGGGTGTACTTCAAGACTTCACGGCGGGATCGTGTGCGCGGACGGGTGACACACTCCCTTCTGTGGCTGTGACCTTCGACGATCTGCTCGTCCGTGCCCGCGCCCTGGCGGCGGGCGGCCGCCGTGCCCTGCTGGGGATCGCGGGTGCCCCGGGGGCGGGCAAGACGACGCTGGCCGAGCATCTGGTGCGGGCGCTGAACGGGGACGGCGATCCCTGGGCGGCGCATGTGCCGATGGACGGCTTCCATCTGGCGGACGTGGAGCTGGACCGGCTGGGCCGGCGCGGCCGCAAGGGCGCCCCGGACACGTTCGACGCGGCCGGGTACGCCGCGCTGCTGCGCAGACTGCGGGCGGAGGCGGACGGTCCGGACCCGGTGTACGCGCCGGGGTTCGAGCGGGTGCTGGAGCAGCCGCTGGCGGGCGCGGTGCCCGTGCCGCCGTCGGCGCGGCTGGTGGTGACGGAGGGGAACTATCTGCTGCTGGAGACGGGCGCGTGGGCGCGGGTGCGCGCCGAGCTGGACGAGGTGTGGTTCTGCGCGGCGGCGGAGACCGAGCGGATCGGCAGACTGGTCGCGCGGCACGAGGAGTTCGGCAAGACCCACGAGGAGGCGGTCGCCTGGGTGCTCGGCACCGACCAGCGCAACGCCGACCTGATCGCGGCGACCCGGCACCGGGCGGACCTGGTCGTGCCGGGGACGGCGATGCCGGTGCCGTAGCTGAACGCGCGGGCGTCGCGGCGCGTACCTCACCTTCGGCGACGACGCGTACGACGGTTCCGGTCCCGTTGCGGCGGACGGTGCGAAGGTGGGGAAATGCGGTGGTCAGGGCTCCGGGGACACGGACGGTGGGGGGCGGCCCTCCTCGTGGTGCTGCTGTTGGCGCAGATGACGTTCGCCATGGTGACCACGGCGCTGCGGCAGACCCCGACCATCGACGAGCCGGTGTACGTGGGCACGGCCGTCGTCCAGTGGCGTGAGCACACCCTGCGCTACAACCCCGAACACCCGCCGCTGGGCAAACTGCTGATCGGCGCGGGCGTGGGTCCGGCGCAGCCGCGTCTGGAGCCGCCGCTGCCCGCGGACCAGGGTCTGCTGGGCCGGCGGCTGCTGTACGAGTCGGGCAACGACCCCTGGCGGGTGATGCTGTTCGCCCGGCTCCCGGTGATCGCGCTGACGCTGCTGTTCGGGCTGGTGGTCTTCGCCTTCGCCCGTGAACTCGCGGGCGTGGCAGGCGGGTTGGCGGCGCTCGCGCTGTACGCCTTCTCCCCCGACGTCGTCGCGCACGGCTCGCTGGCCACGCTGGACGTGCCCGCCGCCGGGTTCCTGCTGACGGCGGCGTGGCTGGCGTGGCGGGCGCGTCGCCGCCCGGAGGTGTACCTGCCGCTCGCGGGGGCGGCGCTGGGCGCGGCGGTGGCCACGCGGATGAGCGCGCTGGCGGCGGTTCCGGTGCTCATGGCGCTGGCGGTGGTGTCGGTGCGGCACGCGCGTCCGGGAGCCCGGGCAAAGGCGTTCGCGGGTGCGGGAGTTGTGGTGCTGACCGCGCTGGCCGTCGTCTGGGCGGCGTATCTGGTGGTGGATCCCCGGCTCAGGTGGGCGCCGCAGCAGATGCCCGACCTGCGGGGGCTGCGCGGGGTGCTGGTGGGGCTGCTGCCGCTGCCGGAGCCGTTCCGGGACGGGATGCGGCTCCAGTTCGCGCTGGAGAACCGGCCCTGGCAGGGCTTCCTCTTCGGCCATCTGTACGACGGCTCGCGGTGGTACTACCTGCCGGCGGCGCTGCTGGTGAAGACCCCGCTGGGCATGCTCGCGCTGTGGGCGGCCGGCGCGGTGGCCGTGGCGGCCGTGCCGCGGCTGCGGCCGGCCGCGCCGTACGTGCTGCTGCCCGCCGCCGTGCTGCTGCTGGCGGCGATGCAGGGCCACCGGGACTTCGGGACGCGGTACGTGGTGTTCCTGCCGATGTTCCTCGCGGTGGCGGCGGCCGGGGTGCTCGCGGCCGGCCGGCGGTGGGCGCCGGCCTCGGTGGCGGGGCTGGTGCTGCTCGTGGCGGTGAGTTCGGTGCGGACGTATCCGTTCTATCTGCCGTACTCCAACGAGGCGTTCGGCGGCCCGGCGAACACCCGGTTCCGGCTGCACGACTCCAACGTCGACTGGGGGCAGGACCTGGGGCGGCTGGCGGAGCGGCTGCGCGAGCGCTATCCGGGGCAGCGGGTGTGGCTGGTGTACAAGGGCAGCGGGGTGCCCGCCCACTACGGCATCGAGGCGGCCGATCCGCGCCGGGTGCCCGAGAGCCGCGTCCACGGGCTGCTGGCGGTCTCCGACTCCGCCGCCGCCAAGGCGAGGGGTCCGCTGGCCGAGCTGCTCGCGGACAGCAGGCCGGTGGAGGACGTGGGGCACTCCATCACGATCTACAGGCGTTGACCTCTGCCCGCGGGGTTCGAGGAGCCCTGGTCAGCACGGCCGGTGAGCTATGTTGAACGTCCGTGGGCAACAAAGGAGGCACACCGGTGCCATCGCCGCAGCAGGCACGTGCACAGGCGTCCGCGATCACCTCGGGGAAGGCGGTCTCGGAGGCCGAGGCCGCCCCTGCCTCACAGCTCAGGACACTGTTCGACAGGCCACGGCTGTCGCCCGGTCAGCGCCGGATCGCCCAGTACCTGATCGACCATCTCACCGAGGCCGCCTTCCTGTCGATCACCGACCTCGCGGAGCGGGTGGGGGTGAGCCAGCCGTCGGTCACCCGGTTCGCCGCGGCGGTGGGTTTCAGCGGCTACCCGGCGCTGCGCGAGAAGCTCCAGGCGATCGCGCTCGGCACCATCGGCGGCCCGGCGGTCGCGGAGGAGAGCGGCAACGAACTGCAGTCGGCGGTCGACGCGGAGATAGAGAACCTGGAGAACCTGCGCCGCGACTTCGCCGACCCCGCCCAGGTGATCGACACCGGCCGCATGCTGTCGGAGTCGACCCCGCTGACGGTCCTGGGCCTGCGCATCTCCGCCTCGCTCGCCGAGTACTTCGCCTACGCCGCCCGCCGGATCCATCCCGACGTACGGCTGGTCACCCTCGGCGGCAGCGTCGCCTACGACGCCCTGCTGCAGTCCCGCGAGGCGGGCGGCACCTGGGTGCTGGCGTTCTCCATGCCCCGGCACGCCCAGGAGACCCTGTCGGCGGTGCGGGTCGCGCGCGGGGCGGGCCTGCGGGTGGCGCTGGTCACCGATCTGGCGCTGGGGCCGCTGGCCGACGAGGCCGACGTCACCTTCGCCACCGGGACCGGCTCACGGCTGGTGTTCGACTCCTACGCCGCTCCGGGGGTGATGGCGGCGGCGCTGCTCCAGGCCATGACGGACGCGGACGCCGAGCGCACGCACGCACGCCTGGAGGAGTACGAGCAGGTCTCCGAGCAACATCAATTCTTCCTCAAGGACTGAGGACGCCCTTTCGGGCATTCGGGACCCGCGAACCGCTCCTTCGGCGCCTCTTCACCGCAAACCCGGCATGAATTTTTTCATGCGTATTGCATACCCGGCGGTATATATAAATACTGCACCGGACACCCGGACCGCCGTCTCCTACCCGCGTCGGCACCGCGGTGTCCGGTCGGGCCTCGCACTGCGCGAGCCCCCGTGGGCGGCCCCGGTCATCCCCTAGGCCGGGACCGCCCACGACCCCGTCGATTCCCCACGACGCCGCACGACCCGGAAGCGATGAACATGGCTTTGACGACGATGCGCACGAGCCCGGACTGGCCCTGCCAGGTCAAGGCGCCCGGCAGCTACGACTGGGAGCGCTCGGCCTCGAGGTGGCTGCGCGAACTGGTGCCGGCGCGCTACGCCAGCTATCCGGCGCTGATGCGGCACCCCGTCCTGCTGGCCCGGCACGCACAGATACAGGTGCAGCAGGAGATCCGGGTCGCCCGCACCGCACTGCAGACCGCCCGTGCGGACCTGCCGCGGCTCGGCATGCCGGAGTCGGTCATCGAGCACACCATCAAGATGTACGCCGCCGAGGTCATGCAGCTCCAGCACATCGCGCGCAGCGTACGGGCGGTCAGCGAGGCGCTGGCCGACCGCACGGCCGGGCGCTGACGCCCTTCTCAGAGATCGGCCGGGGCCATGCCCGGCCCGGCGGGCCGTCCGGCGCGCGTGGCCTCGTCGTGGGCGAGCAGCGACAGCAGCGCCGCCACCGTCAGTCCGGCCTCCGCGGGATGCCTCAGGGCCGTGCCGGGCTCGATGCGGTAGGTGTTGGTCCGGCCCGCGCGGGTGTGCGACAGATAGCCCGCGTGCTCCAGGTCCGCGATGATCTTCTGCACCGCACGTTCGGTGAGTCTGCAGTGGGCCGCGATGTCCCGGATACGGGCGGTGTGATCGTCGGCGATGGCGGCCAGCACGCGGGCGTGGTTGGTGAGGAACGTCCATCCTGTATGCGGCTCGGGCAGTCCAACCATGACCTCAGCATACGACCAGACATTCCCGCATACAAAAGCGCGAAATGAATTTCGTGCATCTCTTGACGTGCGATCGGGTCCGGGCCAGCCTGGAAGGGCTTGGGGCGGACAGTGGTCCGCAGTCGGAGCGCGAGTTCGAGGGAGAGGCGGAGATGCAGGAATCCGCGTACTCGGCGTCCTCGGCGAACGACACGGGCCGGACCGGACACCTGCCCGGACGGCTGACGGTGAGGACCCGGACCGAAGGCGACCGTCTGACCGTCATGGTGCGCGGAGAGCTGTGCCTCGACGCCGGCGGCGCACTGCAGGACGGCCTGTTCCGGGCTCTGGACGACTCGGTCTCGGGCCTGGACCTGGATCTGAGCGGCGTGGGCTTCTGCGACTGCTCGGGGCTCAACGCCCTGCTGCGGGTACGCAGACAGGCCCTGGCCGACGGCAAGAGCGTCACCGTGCGGGCGACCGGACCGGTGGTCGAGCGGCTGCTGGAACTGACCGGGACGGGGCCGCTGTTCACGGCGGACACCGAACGGGGCGGCGGGCCCGGGCCGGGCACCGAGGTGGCCCAGCTCCGCCGGGCCATGCGCACCCGGCCCACCATCGACCTGGCCCGAGGCGTCCTGATGGCCTCCTTCGGGCTGAGCCCCGACCAGGCGTGGGACGTCCTGGTGCAGGTCTCGCAGCACACCAACACCAAGCTGCACCGGCTGGCCGGGGAACTGGTGGAGGCCGTCAACGGCGGCCCGCCCTCCGAGCCCGTCCAGCGGGAGGTCGCCACGGCGGTGGCCCGCCTCTCGCACGGCGCGCGGCGCCTCGACGGGAACGGCTAGACCGCCAGGAAGCGGTGCAGGGACGCCGACATCGCGGCCACGAACGCGTCCTGGCGCTCGGACGGCAGGGCGTCCAGCGAGAGGTACGGGTTGAGGTCCTCCAGTTCCACCAGCAGCAGCTCACCGCCGGGCGCCCGGCAGGCGTCCACCCGCTGGATGCCGTGCTCCAGCCCGTTCCAGGCGATGAAGCCGCGCGCGAACTCCAGGTCCTCGGCGGTGGGCTCGTACGGCTGGAGGTCCCAGCGCCGGGCCGGGTCGGGAGCGTACAGGGCGTACTGGAAGTCGTGGTCGACGAAGTAGAACGACACCTCGTAGGCGAAGTCGATGTGCGGCTGGACCAGAACACCGCCGTCGGACAGGTCCGCCAGTTCTCCGGCGGAGACGATCCGCAGCCCTATGGAGTCGGCGCCGAGCCGGGGCTTGACCACGTACCGGTCCGCCGGCGGCAGCCGGTCCGGTCCGGCCGTGCCGTCGACCGTGGGGATGACCGCCCGGCCGGCCTCGGTGAGGTCCAGCAGATACTGCTTGCCCGCCATGTCGGCACGGCCGGTGAGCGGGTTGTAGACCCGTGTGCCGTCGCGCAGGGCGCGCGCACGGAAGTCGTCGTAGGCCGCCCGGTGGCCGAGGACGGGGCCGCTGTTGCGGACGACGACGGCGTCGAAGGAGCCCATCAGGGCGGCCGCGTCGCGCGGATGGCACAGCGCCAGGTCGAAGTCCTCCCGCAGCCGGGCGGTGAGCCGGATGTCCTCGTCGCAGTAACGCCGCCCGCGCGCCGGGTAGGCCAGGTCGGTGACGTACAGCAGACGGTGCCGGGCCTCGGGCATGCGGATCTCCTCGACGGTGCAGCGCCCGGGGCCGTCGCGCCGGGCCCGGTCAGGGTACTCGGGCGTCCGCGTCGGCCTTCGCGCAGGTGAGGGCCGATCCAGGAGCATACGAGTGCACTCAGTTCCCTCTTCAAGCGCACTGAGTGCCATCCGCCTCGTCCGGGTGCTACGTTCCCGTCCATGAGCTCCAGCAGCGCGGCGCCCCGTCGCGGCGAGAAGTCCGGCGCGGCCGCCAAGCCGCCCATGCGGGACGCCCTGGTCGCGGCGGCCTTCCGGCTCTTCCTGGAACGGGGGTACGAGCAGACCACGGTGGACGACATCGTGGCCCTCGCCGGGGTCGGACGGCGGTCCTTCTTCCGCTACTTCCCCTCCAAGGAGGACGTGGTCTTCCCCGACCACGAGCGCTGCCTGGCGGACATGACGGCGTTCCTCTCCTCCGGCGACGGCGCCGAGGAACCGGTCCGCCGGGTGTGCGACGCGGCCCGGCTGGTGCTGCTGATGTACGCCGAGAACCCGGACTTCTCGGTGCAGCGCTACCGGCTCACCAAGCAGGTGCCCGGGCTGCGCGCCTACGAGCTGTCGGTGGTGTGGCGCTACGAGCGGGCCCTCGCCGACTATCTGCGCCGCCGGCTGCGCGACCGGCGCGACGGGACACTGCACGCCGATGTGATCGCGGCCGCCGTGGTCGCGGCCCACAACAACGCGCTGCGCTCCTGGCTGCGTTCGGGCGCCGGGATCGATCCGGAGGCCGCGGTGGACCACGCCCTCGGCTCCGTGCGGTCGACGTTCGGCACGGAGCCCGCCGCGAGGCCGTCCGGCTGGGCGACGGCACAGGACCGGGCCGAGGACGTGATGGTCGTCGTCACACGGCGCGGCACACCGCTGTGGCGGGTCGTGCAGGAGATCGAGACGGCGCCGGCCCGGGACTGAGCGGCGGCGGGACCGGGCGGCCCGGAGCCTGCGGGACCGCGGCCGGACGGGCCGGCGGAAATTTCGGGGTACGCAGTGCTTTACCGATGACACTCAGTGCCATACGCTGTCGCCGTGCACGGTGGCACCCGATCCGACCGCGCACCCACGTGCGCGATCCGCCGCGCGCGGGATTTCCGGCCGAGCGCAGGGAGTTGACCAGCGTGTACCACCCCTCAACAAGCGCCGTTCAGCAGGTGGCCGGCACCGCGGCGGGCGTTCTGGAGCACCGGCCCGCGGGCCGCGCCGGGGACACCGCCCCCGAGACCGTCCACTTCCAGCGCTGCACCTGGTGCGGCACCGCGATGTACCACCGGCTGCTGTGTCCGGTGTGCCAGGGCAGCGACCTGCGCACCGAGCGCAGCGAGGGCGTGGGCACGGTCCGCCACTCCACGGTGGTGCACCGCAACACCCCCGCCGCGCGCAATGTGTCGCTGATCGAGATGGCGGAGGGCTTCGTGATCCGGGGCCGGGTGATGGGCCCGCCCATCGGCATCCACAGCGGTGACCGGGTACGGCTGTCCACGGCCAAGGACCCGGTGCGCGGCGAGCCGGTCTTCCAGCTGATCGACGAGCCGTACCGCGCCTGGACCTGATCCGAGGTCACCGCCCCGGCCCGGTCCGGTCCGCCCCGCGCCGGACGGCGGCGGGTGTCAGACGGCGGCGGGTGTCACCTTGATCCCGACCGTGCCCTTCGTGCCGCGCCGCAGCCGGCTGCCGAGGAGGGTGAGACGGCCGAGGACGCCGTACTTGCGGGCGACGAGCGTGCGGTAGCGGGCGCTCACGGCCTCGTCGCAGATCTCCGCCGTGCCGGGCACCTGCTCTCCGGTGGGGTTGCCGCGCACGTCGCAGGGGCCGACCAGCACGTCCGCGCGGTTGCGGATCCGCTTCACCTTGTAGGAGTCGGCGGCCGTCCACACCCCGAGCGCGTCGCCGTCCCGGACGACCCAGACGGGCGTGGCGACCGGCGTACCGTTCTTGCGGTAGCTGGTGATCAGCACATACTTGCCCGCGGCGAGCCGGTCCAGGGCGGTTGCGTCCATGGCCCCGATTCTAGGCGCCCCGCGCGGCAGCCGGGCGGGCGGGGCGGCACCGGCGGGCGGCGGCGGACGACGGCCGGACACGGAAATCCCGTCCTGTGCGGCGGAGGCCGAGCGGAGATCAACTGGGCGGTCTAGATTGCTCGTTGCCATCCCGTACGCCCGGCAACCCAGGAGCTGATCCCGTGACCGAGAACCCGCCGGCCGCAGAACCGACCTCCGAGGCGCTGCGCGCCCGCATCAACACCGCCCAGCCGCACACCGCGCGGATCTGGAACTACTGGCTCGGCGGCAAGGACAACTACGAGGTCGACCGCGCCGCGGGCGACCAGATCCGCCGGCTCCACCCGGGCATAGGCGAGTACGCCCGCGCCGACCGGCTGTTCCTGGGCCGGGCGGTGCGGCATCTGGTGGCCGAGGAGGGCATACGCCAGTTCCTCGACATCGGCACGGGGCTGCCCACCGCGGACAACACCCACGAGGTGGCCCAGCGGCTCGCCCCGGACGCGCGGATCGTGTACGTGGACAACGACCCGCTGGTGCTGGCCCACGCCCGCGCCCTGCTCACCAGCACCGACGAGGGCCGCACCGACTACCTCGACGAGGATCTGCGCAATGCCGACGCGATCCTCCGGCACGCCGCGAAGACGCTGGACCTGACCCGGCCCGTGGGGCTGATCCTGCTCGGCGTGGTGATCTTCATCGGCGACGACGAGGACCCCTACGGTCTGGTGCGCCGGCTGACGGACGCCCTGCCCGCGGGCAGTCACCTGGTGCTCTCGCACACCGTCACCAGCCCGTCGATGCCGGACGTGGACGAGGCCGTGAAGTTCTGGAACGAGCACGGCACCCCCAAGCTCACCCAGCGCACGCCCGAGGCCGTGACCCGCTTCTTCGACGGCCTGGAGCTGCTGGAGCCGGGCGTGGTGTCCTGCTCGCGCTGGCGCCCCGAGCACGGCGACGGGACGGAGCCCGAGGAGGTCGCCATGTTCGGCGGGGTGGCCCGCAAGGCGTGACTGAACGCCCACGGGGCGCGGCGCGTATGACAGTTGGGCGTTCGGCAGCAGAGCGCTCCGCGGTGTCGCCGCCGCGTCCACGAGGGGTTCGGGAGCCATGCACATGGGGCACGCACGACGACGGATCGTCCGGCGAGTGACACGGCTGGCGGCGGTCGGCGGCCTGCTGCTGGGAGGCACCATGGTCGGCCGGGCGGTGGCGAGCGAGCCGCCCGGACCCCCCGGCGCGCAGGGCACCCCGACACGGGCGGCCGCTCCGGCGGGCGCGGACCTGGTGGCCCGGCTCGGCGCCTCGCGCACCGGAGGCAGCTGGGTCGGCGCGGACGGCCGTCCGGTGGTCGCGGTCACCGACGACGGAGCGGCCGCCGAGGTGCGCCGTGCGGGGGCCACGCCGAAGGTGGTCGAGCACAGTCTGGGCGAGCTGCGGTCGGCGACCACGGTCCTGCGTGCGGCGCCGCGGGTGGCGGGCACGGCGTGGGCGGTGGACTACCGCGCCAACGAGGTCGTGCTGCGGGCCGACACCACCGTCTCCGCCGCGGACTGGGCACGGCTGACCGAGCTGGCGGACGGTCTGGGCGCGCCGGTGCGCATGGAGCGCACCCAGGGCACGTTCACGACCCGGCTGAACGGGGCGCAGCCGATCCTGTCGACCTCGGGACGCTGCTCGGCGGGGTTCAACGTCACCGACGGACGCTCGGACTTCATCCTGACGGCGGGACACTGCGGTCCGACGGGCTCGGTGTGGTTCGCCGACTCCAGGGGCGGCGAGGAACTCGGCCGGACCGTGAACGGGAGCTTCCCGGGAGACGACTACTCGCTGGTGAGCTACACGAACGGCCGGGCGGGCGACGGTGCCGACGTGGTGGATCTCGGCGGCGGGCGCGGTGTGCGGATCACGGGCGCGGGCGATCCGTCGGTCGGGCAGCGGGTGTTCCGCAGCGGCAGCACGAGCGGTCTGCACGACGGGGTGGTCCGCGCGGTCGATGTGACGGTCAACTACCCCGAGGGCAGCGTGAGCGGCCTCGTCGAGACGGATGTGTGCGCCGAACCCGGCGACAGCGGGGGGCCGTTGTTCTCCGAGGGGATCGCGCTCGGCATCACCTCGGGCGGCAGCGGGGACTGTGCCGTGGGCGGTACGACGTTCTTCCAGCCGGTGACGAAGGCTCTGGAGGCGCTGGGCGTGCGGCTGGTGGCGTCGGCGGGTGCGGCGGGCGCCGCGGGTACGGCGACCGCGGAGCCGTCGGTGCCGCAGGGCGCGGTGGCGCCCGGTGCGGCCTCGCCGGGTTCGTCGGCTCCGGTCAGCGGGGTCCAGGCATCGACGATGCTGTCGCGGCTGGCGGATCCCCGGAACGCGGGACCGGGTCTGCTGATCGTGGCCGGCAGCCTTGTGGCCCTGGCAGCCACGCGGTTCATCCGCGCGGAGCAGGACCGCAAGGCATACCGCAGCCGTTATTCGGCGAGTTGGGGCTGAGCCCCTGGAAGGCCGAGGGTGGACGAGGCGCTCAGGCCGCCCGCGCCGGTCGGGGGGCCGCCACGGCGGCCCACTCCATCACGAGCCGCTGATACTCCGCGCGCTGCTCGACGGTCAGTGTCCCGCCCGACCGGCGCCACAGCGCCCGGATCTCCTCGTTGACCTCCGCGGCCGATCTCTCGGAAACGGTTTCAACAGTGGTGGACATGCTGTGAAGCATACGGGCCCACACGTGAAGGCCACGTGAGTAATGCCTGATAAAAAGGGCATTTCGGACGTGGCTCTGATCACGTCCGACAGCCCCGTCAGGTGCCCGGCTTGCGCCCGTAGACGAAGACGTCGTCGCCGTTCTTCAGCAGCGACCAGTACTTCTTGGCGGTGGCGGTGGTCATGTTGACGCAGCCGTGGGAGCCCGGGGGGTTCCACATGCTGAGGTTGACCGAGTGGAACGCCTGGCCGCCGTCGAAGAACTGGCTGTAGGGCATGGGCACGTTGTAGATGTTCGACACGTGGTCGATGTCACGCCAGTAGATCTTCTTCAGGCCGGTCCGCGTCTCGTACCCGTTGCGCCCGGTGCGCACCGGCACGGGGCCGTACACCAGACGGCTTCCGTCCTGGATCCAGCTGAGCTGGAGCGTGAGGTTCACACAGGCGATCCGGCCCTTGTTGGTGGGGCACTTCCCGTCCCGGTTGGGATTGGTCCCCACGGCCTTCTGCTTGCGCATGAGGTCCATCACACCCCAGGTGACGGGCCCGGCGTAGCCGGCGTTCGGCTTGATGCCGTGCTTGTCCTGGAACGCCTTGATCTTCTGGCAGTCGGCCGACGACTGCACCCCGTTGACGGGCAGACCGAGGAACTTCTCGACCTGCTTCTGGTAGGGGCCGGTCTGCGTGGTGCAGCTCGCGGCCTGCGCGGGCGCCGCACCGAGGCCGAGCGCCAGCGGCACCATGAGCGCGCCCGTGCCCACGACGGCGGCTCCTCGTCTGCGTATGTCCCCCATGGCGGCATGCCCTCCCGTTGTTCTGTTCCGTGCACGACTGCCGTGCCACTCTGCCTGCTAGACCCGCACCGGGCCGAAGGGGTTGCATGCCCGGCGGCCTCGCGACGAAACGGTGACATTACACTCCGGCCCCGGCTCCTCCCCCCTTCGGGATCGGGGTCTGAACAGGGCCGGAACCGCTGCCGGCCGGGCATCCGGCCCGCCGGTCGCTGCCGTCGGACCCGGATCAGCGGTAGCCGGTGACGTCGGCGGGCCTGCCCGGGTCGGCGACCTCCACCAGATAGCGCCAGGCGTCGGGGCGGCTGCCGTCGAGGTCGGTGAAGCCGTAGACCTGGGCGAGGCCGCCGCTGGAGAGGGAACTGCCGTTGAAGCGGGCCACCTCCGGGTCGGCGGCCAGGGCAGCGACGGCCCGGCCGACATAGCGCGGGGTCTCGGAGACGGCGAAGTGCGGCTGCTTCTCCAGGGCGTCGCGCCAGGTGTCCTCGGTCACACCGAAGGCGTCCAGCATGATCTCCGAGCGCATCCAGCCCGGTGTGAGCGCGACCGCGGTCGCCCCGCGCGGGCCCAGCTCATGGCCGAGGGCGAAGGCCATCCGCAGGACGGACGTCTTGGCCAGGTCGTAGAAGAACGAGTTGCGGTAGTTCGCCCCGTTGTACTCGGCCGTCCCGTCGGTCATCTCCACGACCAGGCCGCCGGGCCGGCGCAGCAGCAGGGGCAGGGCGTGGTGACTGGTGATCGCGTGGGTCTCGACGGCGAGCCGCAGGAGCCGCAGCCCCTTGTCGAGGTCGTGCTCCCAGACGGGCGACTCCCACTCGAAGAGGTTCTCGCCGCCCCAGATGTCGTTCACCAGCACGTCCAGGCGGCCCCGCTCGGCGTCGATCCGCTCGACGAGGGCCCGGACCTGGGCGGGGTCGAGATGGTCGGCGGGCACGGCGATGCCCTCGCCGCCCGCCGCGGAGACCAGGTCGGCGGTGTCCTCGATGGTCTCCGGGCGGTCGTACTCGGAGCGGCGCTCGCGCGTGGTGCGTCCCGTGACGTACACCGTGGCGCCCGCCGCGCCCAGTTCCACGGCGATCCCGCGGCCCGCGCCGCGGGTCGCCCCGGCGACCAGCGCCACCCTGCCCTGCAACGGCTTGTCCATGTCCGGCCCCTCGTGCTCGCGTCTGTCACGTCGCCCACGAGCCTGCCCGTCCATCCGGACATCCCCTGTCGCCTTTCACGGCCGGATCACCCGGCCGGCTCAGTGGCCTCGGTCGATCCACTCCTGCAGGTGCGGGGCCTCGGCGCCGATGGTGGTGGTGTCGCCGTGGCCGGTGAGCACCTTCGTCTCGGGCGGCAGGGTGAGCAGCCGGCCGGTGATGGAGTCGATGATCGTCGGGAAGTGCGACCAGGACCGGCCCGTGGCGCCGGGACCGCCCTGGAAGAGGGTGTCGCCGGAGAAGAGCACGCCCATCCCGGGGTCGTACAGGCAGACCGCGCCCGGCGCGTGCCCGGGAGTGTGCAGCACCCTGAGGTCGGCGCCCGCGGCCTCGATGACCTGGCCGTCGAGCAGCCAGGCGTCGGGCTCGCGGTCCGGGTGGGTCTGCTTCCACAGCGGCAGGTCGTCGTGGTGCAGCCAGATCACGGCACCGGTGAGGTCGGCGAGGGCGGGGGCCGCGTCGATGTGGTCGTTGTGGGCGTGGGTGCACACGATCGCCGTCAGGCGCCGGTCGCCGACCGCCCCGGCGATGGCCGCGGCGTCGTGCGCCGCGTCGATCACGACGACCTCGTGGTCGTCGCCGACCAGCCAGACGTTGTTCTCCACGTCCCAGGAGCCGCCGTCGAGGGCGAACTGGCCCGAGGTCACCAGGCGTTCGATGCGGGGAGCCATCACAGCATCACCACCGAGCGCAGGACGTCGCCCTGGTGCATCCGCTCGAACGCCTTCTCCACCTCGTCCAGCCGGATCGTCTCCGACACGAACGCGCCCAGGTCCAGGCGGCCCTGGCGGTGCAGGTCGATGAGCATCGGGAAGTCGCGGGAGGGCAGACAGTCGCCGTACCAGGAGGACTTCAGGGCGCCGCCGCGGCCGAACACGTCCAGCAGGGGCAGTTCGAGCTTCATCTCCGGGGTGGGCACGCCGACCAGGACGACGGTGCCGGCGAGATCACGGGCGTAGAAAGCCTGCCGGTACGTCTCGGGGCGGCCGACCGCCTCGATGACCACGTCGGCGCCGAAGCCGCCGGTCAGCTCGCGGATCGCCTCGACCGGGTCGGTCTCCCGCGAGTTCACGGTGTGGGTGGCGCCCATCGCGCGGGCCTTCTCCAGCTTGCGCTCGTCGATGTCCACGGCGATGATCCTCGCCGCGCCGGCCAGGAGCGAGCCGGCGATCGCCGCGTCGCCGACGCCGCCGCAGCCGATCACCGCGACCGAGTCGCCCCGGCCCACGTCACCGGTGTTGATCGCGGCGCCGATGCCGGCCATCACCCCGCAGCCGAGCAGTCCCGCGACGGCCGGGGAGACGTCCGGGTCGACCTTGGTGCACTGGCCCGCGGCCACCAGCGTCTTCTCGGCGAACGCGCCGATGCCGAGGGCCGGGGAGAGCTCCTGGCCGGTGGAGGCCAGGGTCATCCGCTGCCGGGCGTTGTGGGTGTCGAAGCAGTACCAGGGACGGCCGCGCAGACAGGCCCGGCAACGCCCGCACACCGCACGCCAGTTGAGGACCACGAAGTCCCCCGGCGCCACGTCGGTCACCCCGTCGCCCACCGACTCGACCACGCCCGCGGCCTCATGGCCGAGCAGGAAGGGGAAGTCGTCGCTGATGCCGCCCTGTTTGTAGTGCAGGTCGGTGTGACACACCCCGCACGCCTGGATCCGCACCACGGCCTCGCCCGGCCCGGGATCGGGCACGACGATCGTCTCCACCCGCACCGGCTCGTCCTTGCCGGGTGCGATCACGCCGCGTACTTCCTGCGCCATGGCTCTTGGGTCCCTTTCCGTCGGCCGGCGTTGTGCCTCTGCGCCGACCCTACGCGCATTCGATCTACGTCATCAGCCCGCGCGCACGACGCGCCCGGCCGCGTCCGGGGCACGGACACGGCCGGGCGGGACAGCCGGAGGCGGGGTCAGTACTGGATGCCGGGGAGCAGACCGGTGACCGGTGCGACCAGGTCGGTGACCTGGTGCAGCTGACCGAGGTCGCCGGGGACCCGGTTGAGCTGTGCCAGCTGGGCCGACGGCCGCGGCAGGGCGTCCTTGTGCGGCGCCGGCATGTCGCTGACGGCGAGCGAGTCCAGCAGGGCGATCGGGCTCAGCGTGTCGGCCCGGGCGCCCGTCTCGGCCGCGCCCGCCGCGGGCGCGGCGACGGCGGTGACCCCGGCGGCGAGACATGCGGCGGCGAGGATACGACGAGGAGAGATCATGCCCTCAGCAACGCCGGCGGGCCCCGGTGGACACGGCCGCAGGGCTCCCCTCACCCGCAAGGCGGAGCGCTTGCCGACCCCTGTGGGGCGGAGGACGCTCGTAGTGAGGCCCGCACGACCCCGCCGCCCCGCGGGGCGGCCTGCCTCGGAGGAGGTCATCATGGGCACCACCACGAGCCCCGCCTTCAGCGCCGACACGCTGCGCCGGGGGCTGGAGTCGAAGACCGAGAAGGACCTTCTGCAGCTCTACGCCGACGACGCCGAGCTGCGCGTGATCGACCACAACACCCAGCCCAGCAACCCGATGGTCATGCACGGCCGCGACGCGATAGGCGACATGCTCAGGGACGTGTACAGCCGTGACATGTCGCACAAGATGGAGGACTGCATCGTCCAGGACGACCGTGCCGCGTACAGCGAGACCTGTGTCTACGCGGACGGGGTCAAGGTGTCCTCCGAGTCGATGATCAGACTGCGGGACGGCAAGATCGTCGAGCAGACGATGATCCAGGCATGGGACGAGTAGGGAGGCGTATGCCGCTCGTACGGATCAGCACCCGGATGAGCTGGAGCTTCTCGGCGCGGGCCGGACTGATGCCGGTCCGCGCGGGACGGGTCCGGCGGGCGGGCCCGACGGCGGTGGTGCGACAGCAGATCGCGGTGGCCGCGCTGCGCTCCCTCCTGCGCGAGGCCCGTCCCCGGCTGACACGCCGGACCCGGGTCCCGGTGCGCGGAGCCCGGATCCTGTCGCGCGGAGCCCGGCACGGGGGCCGGTCCCGCCCCGGATGACCGTCGCCACGCCGCCGGGGCGGACGGTGGACGCGTCGGCCCGCCCGCCCGGGGCGGAGCCGTAGCCCGTACGAGGTCCCGTGCGGTGGGCATACTGACCCGTGTGCGGGTCGCCATCATGACAGCGGGATCCCGGGGTGACGTGGCCCCCTACACCGGGCTGGGACACGGTCTGCTGCGCGCCGGCCACGAGGTCACCCTGGTGACCCACGCGCGGTTCGAGCCGCTCGTGGCGGGGTCGGGGATGCGCTTCCACCCGCTGCCGGTCGACCCGCGGGCCGAACTGGAGTCCTCACGCGGGCGCGGGCTGCACCGCAGCGCGACGGACGCGGGGAAACTGCTGCGGGTGGTGTCCATGGCGCGGGCGCTGGTCGGGCGGATGACCGAGGACCTGCTGGCGGCCGCCCGGACCAGCGACATGCTGCTGCTGTCCGGGGCCGTGGCCCCGCTGGGACTGGCCATGGCCGAGGGGCTGGCACTGCCGAGCCTCGGCGTCTACCTCCAGCCGATGGCGCCCACCCGGGAGTTCGGACCGCCCCTGCTCGGCGACCGCTCCCTGGGCGGAGCCGGCAACCGGCTGGCCGGGCACGGCGTGAACCTCGCGGTGGAGCGGGTCTTCGCGACGGCCGTCCCCGCGCTGCGGGCCCGGCTGGGTCTGCCCGCCTCGCGGACCGGGCCGGCACGCCGCGACCGGGAACGGCGGGGCTGGCCGGTGCAGCACGGGTTCAGCCCCCTGGTGGTGCCCCGGCCGCACGACTGGCGTCCCGGCCTCGACATCAGCGGGTACTGGTGGCCCTACGACACCGGGGCCCGGCTTCCCGTGGCGGTGCGCGACTTCCTCGCCGCCGGGCCGCCGCCGGTGTTCGTCGGGCTGGGCAGCGCGACCGTGCCGGACGCGCGGGGCTTGAGCGGCCTGGTCGTGCGGGCGCTGCGCAGGGCCGGGCTGCGCGGGGTGATCCAGCGCGGCTGGGGCGGCCTCACGGCCGACGGGACCGACGGGACCGACGGGACCGACAGGGACGACAAGGACGACAGGAGCGGAGGCGGCGGAGGCGGCAGGGACGACGGACACGACGGGGACGACATGCTGACGATCGGCGAGACCGCCCACTCGGCGCTGTTCCCGCACATGGCCGCCGTGGTCCACCACGCGGGCGCCGGCACGACCGCGGCGGGGCTGCGCGCCGGGGTGCCGGCCGTACCGCTGCCCGTCCAGTTCGACGAGGCGTTCTGGGCGGCCCGCCTGGTCGCGCTGGGCGTGGCGCCCTGCGCGCTGCCCCTGCGCCGGGTGACGGAGGACGCCCTCGGCGCGGCTCTCGTCCGGGCGGTCGGCCGTCCTTCCCACCGGGCCCGTGCCCAGGCGCTCGGCGCCCGGATCCGTGCGGAGGACGGAGTCGCCCCGGTGCTGGCCGCGGTGGACCGGCTCGGCGGCTGACCTCAGCGCAGAATGGCCAGGAGCTGACGGACGAGTTCGTCCACCACCTCGTCGAGCGTGGCGTCCACCCGTCCCGCGCTCCAGTCGTGGAGCAGGCCGTTGACGCTGCCGATGAACGCCGTCGCGGCGAGCCGGTGGTCACGGGGTTCGGCCTCGCCCCGGGCGACCGCGGCGGCGGCCTCGTGGCAGATGAGGTCGACCCAGCGGGAGCGCCGCGCGAGACGCTGCTCCTCCAGCCGCGCGCTGACGCCGATGATCTCGACGAAGGTGATGCGGATGCGCCGCGGGTCGGCGGTGACGTTCCCCGCGTACGCCCGGAAGATCACGGAGGCCCGCTCGGCCAGGGGACCTTCCGGCGCCTCGGCGGCCGCCGCCAGCACGGCCTCCTCCGCCCAGCCGTTGACCTGGAGGTGCAGCTCGGCCAGGACGTCCTCGAGCGTGCGGAACTCCTCGTAGAACTGCCGGGTCGACAGCCCGGCGGCCTCACTGAGGGCGGCGACGGTCGTTCCGCGGTAGCCCGGGGTGCCGCCGAAGAGCCGGAGCGCCGCGTCGAGGAAGCGCCCGCGCCGCTCGGCCTGGCGTTCCTCGGCGGACCTGCCGCCGTAACGGCCGGTCGGCCCCTTGAGCCTGCCCGCCACCGTGCCTCCCGTCGCCCGTCCGCCGGAGGTCGATTTTGTCGTGTCCGCAGTCTTGTGGAGAAGGGCACCCCTTCCCTACTTTCCGGTGAGCAACTCTGAACGGCGCTGTATTCAGACTGCCCCCCACCCCGAG
This sequence comes from Streptomyces sp. NPDC093094, assembly GCF_044754345.1. NCBI lineage: Bacteria > Bacillati > Actinomycetota > Actinomycetes > Kitasatosporales > Streptomycetaceae > Streptomyces > Streptomyces sp. NPDC093094. Next base: position 331,497 of record NZ_JBIVOX010000006.1, read on the forward strand.
GAGAGTGCAGCCGTGTCTGCCTTCCGCTCCCGGCACCTGTGCACCGTCGCCGCCGTCCTCGCCCTGACCGCCACCCTCCCGGCGGCCACCGCGTCCGCCGGCTCCCCCGCCGCATTGCGCGAGGTGCTGTTCGTCGGCAACAACTGGGACGGCACCGCCGACGTCATCGAGTCCTCCGGCGACTTCGCGAGGATCGGCCGGGTGAACGTCGTCCCGGACAAGGACCGGCGCATGGCCGAGATCAACGCCGATCCGATCAAGTGGATCTACTTCATGGCCATCCGCGACGGCGTCGGCGAGGGCCACGACCAGTTCGTCGACGACATGTACGCCACCCCGGACGGCCGCTCGATGGTGGTCTCCCGGCCCAGCTTCGCCGACGTCGTCTCCCTCGACCTGGCCACCGGAGCCGTCAACTGGCGTTTCGCGGTGTCCGGCCACCGGGCCGACCACATGGCGGTCTCCCCCGACGGCACCCGGGTCGCCGTCTCCGCGTCGACCTCCAACACCGTGCATGTGCTGGACATCGCCACCGGCCGGCAGCTCGGCTCCTTCGGCACCGGCGACAAACCGCACGAGAACGTCTTCAGCCGGGACGGCAGACAGATCTGGAACATGTCGATCGGCGACGTGAACACCGCCCTGGACGCGCCCTGGCTGGACTGGACGAAGGGCGACCGGAAGATCACCGTCGTCGACGCGCAGACCTTCCGGCAGATCAAGGTGATCGACATGCGGCAGCGGCTGGACGCGGCCGGACTCGGCGCGTACTCGGACGCCGTCCGGCCGGCGGCGTTCAGCCCCGACGAGTCCAAGCTGTACTTCCAGGTGTCGTTCTTCAACGGCTTCTTCGAGTACGACGTGGCGAGCGACCGGATCACCCGCACGAAGGTCCTGCCGAAGAACCCGGCGACCAGCGAGGACCGCACGACCTGGGTCAACGACTCGCGCCACCACGGCATCTCGATGAGCCCGGACGGGACCAGGCTGTGCGTGGCCGGCACCATGGACGACTACGCCACCGTCGTGGACCGCGCCACCTTCCAGGAGGGCCCGCTGGTGCCCGCCTCGAAGCCCTACTGGGCCACGGTCAGCGGCGACGGCAGGTCCTGCGTGGTCTCCGAGAGCGGCGCCGACCAGGTCACCGCGATCGACTTCGCGACCGGCCGCAGGACGGTCTCGGTCCCGGTCGGCGATCATCCGCAGCGCGTCCGGCTCGCCCGTGTGCCCGCCGGCTGGACGGGCCCGTCGGCCGGTTGAGCACCCCGGCCGGGCGCAGGAGCCGTCCGCCCGGTCCTGGCGTCCTCGCCCGCGTCGGCACGGGCGAGGATGCCAGGATGGAACGTGTGCGCGAGGCGTCATGTCCTGCGGGGAGGGAGGCCCTCCTCGCCGGGCGGGCATGACGGGTGCGCAGGGCCGCTCCTCGGCCGGACGCCGGACCGTGAGCGGTGCGGCAGAGGCCCGGCGGGCGGCGGCGACGCGTGAAGGAGCCCGCGGTGCGTGAGATTCTCCCGGTGCTGGACGGCTGGTGGCAGGCGCGGATCCCGTTCGGCCTGGCCACGGTGGTGGCGGTCAGCCGCAGCGCGCCGCGCGGCCCCGGCGCCGCCATGGCCGTCGGCCCGGACGACGAGGTCGTGGGCAGCGTGTCCGGGGGCTGTGTGGAGGGCGCGGTCCTCGGCCTGGCCCAGGAGGCCGTGGCGAGCGGCGAGGCCCGTCTGGAGGTCTTCGGCTACAGCGACGAGGACGCCTTCGCGGTGGGCCTGACCTGCGGCGGCGAGATCACCGTGCTGGTCCGCGCGGTGACGCCCGGGCGGGACCCGTCCTTCGGCGCGGTCGCCGCGTCCGTGGCGGAGGGCCGGCCGGTGACGGTGGCCTCGGTGACGGACGGCCCGGCGCCGCGCGGGGCCACGCTCGCCGTGTGGCGGCAGGAGGTGCGGGGCACCCTGGGGACGCCCGGTCTGGACGCCGCCGTCACCGCCGACGCGCGCGGCGGGCTCGCCCTCGGCGCGACCGGCGTACGGCACTACGGGCCGCACGGGGAGCGGCGCGAGGACGCCGTCTCGGTGTTCCTGCACTCCTTCGCGCCGCCGCCGCGGATGCTGGTGTTCGGCGCGATCGACTACGCGGCCGCGGTCGCCCGCATCGGTGACTTCCTCGGCTACCGGGTCACCGTCTGCGACGCCCGGCCCGTCTTCGCCACACCCCGCCGCTTCCCGCCCGGGACGGAGGTCGTCGTGGACTGGCCGCACCGCTATCTGCGCGGCACCGGCACGGACGAGCGCACGGTGATCTGCGTCCTCACCCATGACCCCAAGTTCGACGTGCCGCTGCTCCGGGAGGCGCTGCGGCGGCCGGCCGCGTACATCGGCGCGATGGGCAGCCGCCGTACCCACGACGAGCGGCGGGCGCGGCTGGTGGAGGCCGGGCTCGGCGAGCGGGAGCTGGCGCGGCTGCGCTCGCCGGTCGGGCTGGATCTGGGGGCCCGGACCCCGGAGGAGGTGGCGGTCTCCGTGGCCGCGGAGATCGTGGCCCTGCGCTGGGGAGGCAGCGGGACCCCGCTGACCTGCACGGACGGGGCGATCCACCCTGCCGGACGATGAGCCCGAGAAAAAATCTTCGACTCATGACGTGTGGGCCCCAGAGAAGGAGGGTACGCGACCCAAAGCGGGACAATTGGGTCCCCGACGTACACCGTCGGGAAGGAGGTCTGTGACAGACAGCCCAGACTCGCAGCGCGCGGGCCGTCGCCGGAAGGCCGGAGCGGCCCGCCCTACACGTCCCCGGTCCCTGGTCTCCGGTCTCCGTGTCCCCGCGTTCCCGCGTCCCCGGTTCGGGTGAATCCCGTCCGCTGATTCCGGACGGCGGCCCCGGCCGGCTCCTCCGGCCCCTTCAGCGCCCCGGCAGCCGGTGCAGCACCACGTCCGTGAGCCCGCCGCCGTCGGCCGTCGCGGTCATGCAGGTGCGGTACGGCTGGGTGCGGCGGTCGGTCGGCGAACCCGGGTTGAGCAGGCGCAGGCCCGGGCCGGCGGTGCTGTCCCAGGGGATGTGGCTGTGCCCGAAGACCAGCACGTCCAGCCCGGGGAAACGCGCCGCGCACCGCTCCTCCCGCCCCCGCGCCGCGCCCGTGTCGTGCACCACGCCGAACCGCAGGCCCCCCAGCTCGGCGTACGCGACCTCGGGCAGCCTGGCCCGCAGTGCGGGGCCGTCGTTGTTGCCGTACACCCCGATCAGCCTGCGGCTGCGGGCCTCCAGCAGGTCCAGGGTGTCCGTGTCCACCCAGTCCCCCGCATGCAGCACCGCGTCGGCCTGCGCCACCCTGTCCAGCAGTTCGGCGGGCAACTCGCGCGCACGGCGGGGCACATGGGTGTCCGACATCAGCAGCAGACGCATGCCGACAGGCTAAGTGCGCGGCCCCCGACGGCGATCGCGGACACGGCTCGCGGGATAAGATCGGGCAACGCACGACAATCCTCAGCACGAACGGCAGACGACCCCAGGGGGCCAGGAGGCCATGCCGGTGAAGGTCAGCGTCATCGTTCCGGTGTACAACCCGGGCCGCTACATCGACGACTGCGTCGAGTCCCTGCTGCGCCAGTCGCTGCCCGACGACGCATACGAAGTGATCTTCGTCGACGACGGCTCCACCGACGACACCCCCGCCCGTCTGGACGCCGTCGCCGCCGAGCACCCCCATGTGCAGGTCGTCCACCAGGAGAACTCCGGCTGGTCGGGCAAGCCCCGCAACGTCGGCATCGAGGCGTCCAAGGGCGAGTTCGTCATGTTCGTCGACAACGACGACTATCTCGGCGACGAGGCGCTGGAGCGGATGTACGACTACGGCGTCGCCCACGAGGCCGACGTGATCGTCGGCAAGATGGCCGGCAAGAACCGTGGGGTGCCGGTGGAGCTGTTCCGGCGCAACCATCCGCGCGCCACGGTCGGAAACGCCCCGCTCATCGACAGCCTCACCCCGCACAAGATGTTCCGCCGGGCGTTCCTGGACCGCATCGGCCTGCGCTTCCCCGAGGGCCGGCGGCGTCTGGAGGACCACGTCTTCGTCACCGAGGCGTATCTGCGCGCGGACAACGTCTCGGTGCTCAGCGACTACGTCTGCTACTACCACGTCCGCCGTGAGGACGCCTCCAACGCGGGCTTCCAGCCCTTCGACCCGGCCGGGTACTTCGGCAACCTGCGCGAGGCCCTCGACATCGTCGAGCGGTACACCGAGCCGGGCCCGGCGCGCGACCGGCTGTACCGCCGCTGGCTGCGCAACGAGATGGTCGAACGGCTGCGCGGCACACGGCTGCTGAACGCGTCGGAGGAGTTCCGCAAGGACCTCTTCCAGCAGATCCACGAGGTCGTCGTCGAGCGGTTCGGCCCCGGGGTGGCGGCCGGGCTCACGCCCGCCCAGAGGTTCGTCGCGAAGCTGGCCGAGCAGGACCGCTACGCCGACGCGCTCGCCTTCGCCGAGTGGGAGGCGGCCCTCAAGGTCAGGGCCCTCCCCGAGCGCGTCCGGTGGCAGGACGGCTCCCTGGAGGTCGTCCTCGCCGCCGAGTTCACCCTGCACGGCGAGCCCATGACGTTCCCGGCCGGCGCCGACGCCCCGGGGGCCGAGCCGCCCGAGGACGTGCGGGAGGCGATCGACTGGCTGGGCGCGGACACGGCCGCCCGGCTCGGCAGGGGCACGCTGGACCTGGTGTTCAAGGAGCGTTCCAACGCCGCCCCGCACTTCCAGCCCGTCGAGGTCGCCCGCGAGGCCGTCCCGGCCGGTGAGGACCGGGTGCGGCTGGTGCTGCGGGCGACGGCCCGCGTGGACCCGGCCAGGGCGGCCGGCGACACCCCGCTGAAGGCCGGACTGTGGGACGCCGTCGCCCGGGTGAAGCTCGGCGGCTGGACCAAGGAGGTCCGGGTCGGCCCGGCGCCCCGCGGCGAACGCGCCCTGCCGCCCGCCGGGGTCGTGGCCGGCCAGGTGGTGCTGCCCTACTGGACGGATCCGCACCGCAATCTCTCCCTCGACGTCGGCAAGGCGGACAAGCGGCTCGGGCTCGCCCGGATCCCCCGGGACCGGGCCGGTGTCACCGGCGACCGGCTGACCGTGCCGCTGCCGCTGTACGTGCCGGCGGACACCGAGGTGTCCCTGCGGCTGACCTCCCCCGCCTCGGACACGCCCGTGGAGGTGACCGGCACTCTGGCCCCGGCCCCCTCCGGCGACGGCTCGGTGCTGACGGCCGCCCTGCCCGCGAAGCGCCTGACCGGCGGCATCTGGCGCGCGGCCCTGGTCCTCGCGCCGGGGGCACGGACGCCGCGCAGATACGCGCTGCCGCTCGAACTGCGGGCCCGGGACGGGCGCGTCGAGATCGTGCGCGCGGCGCGCCGGGGCGTGGTGCCGCGGGTGCTCGGCAAGGTCCGGCGGATGCTCGGGGGCGCGGCCCCACGGACCGGGAAGTAGGAGGACGCGTGCGAGCGCTGGACATCGAGGGCGCCTGGGTGCTGGAGCCGAAGGTGTTCCCGGACGACCGGGGCAGCTTCCACGAGTGGTACCGCGGCAGCGAGTTCCATGAGGCCACCGGCCATGAACTGACGCTGGCGCAGGCCAACTGCTCGGTGTCCCGGCGCGGGGTGCTGCGCGGGGTCCATTTCGCGGACACGCCGCCCGGCCAGGCCAAATACATCACGTGTGTGAGCGGGGCGGTCCTCGACGTGATCGTCGACCTGCGCGTCGGCTCGCCCTCGTTCGGCCGCTGGGAGGCCGTCCGGCTGGACGACGACACCCGGCACGCGGTGTTCCTCTCCGAGGGCCTCGGGCACGCCTTTATGGCGCTCAGCGACGACGCGACGGTCGTCTATCTGTGCTCCACCGGATACGCCCCGGAGCGCGAGCACGGGGTGCATCCCCTCGACCCCGATCTGGCCATCGAGTGGCCGCGGGGCATCGAACCGCTGCTGTCGCCCAAGGACGCCGAGGCGCCGTCCCTGGCCGAGGCACGACGGGCCTCGCTCCTTCCCGACTACGAGACCTGCCGGGCCCACTACGCGCGGCTGCGCGCCGGTGGCCGTCCGCTGGAGGGCTGACGGCCACCGGGCCCTGCCTCAGCGGCCGCCGGCGTGGTACTCCTCCAGCGCGCGGCGCAGCGCCGGCCAGCCCCGTGAACGTCCCGCCCCGATGTTGCGGGCGCGCACCAGCGGGCGCCAGAACCCGGCGGACAGCAGCGTCTCGGGGCGCACCGCCTGCACCCGCTCCAGGATCGCCTCGGGCACCTTCTGCGGGTCGGGCACCTCGAACTCGGCGATGATCTCGTCGTACTTGTCCTTGAGGACGGTGTTCGACGGGTCCGCGCCGAAGACCACCAGCTGTCCGGTCGGCTCGGTGTCGACCAGGACGGTCACCAGGTCGGGCCGGTGCCGGTTGAGGATCTCGACGAGCTTGTAGACGTCCCCGGTCCAGGCTCCGGTGTGGCGGTCGCGGGCGGCCTCGTCGATGTTGCGGGGCAGCATGTCGTCGAAGACGATGACGCTCGCCCAGTCGGAGTGCTTCTCGATGTTGATGAAGTCGCGCAGGGCGTACTCGAACAGGTGCATGCCGTCGATGAACGACAGGTCGAGCGTGGTGCGCTTCCAGTGGCCGAGCGGGCTGCGGCCGCGGGCGAGGTTGCGCAGTGGGTGACGGCCGCCCTTGAGGTGTGCGAGGGGGTTGTCGCGGGCGAAGAAGTCGTCGCTGGTGGCCTTCACCAGATGGACGTCACACTTGATCTCCGTGACGACCTTGAAGGCGGGGTCGATCGCGATGCTGGGCACGCGCGACAGCCGCAGGCTGCGGCCGTCGTTGACGCCGATCTCCAGGTAGTTGCGGTTGGCGGTGACCTTGTGCAGGTCGCGCAGGAACTCATGGCGTTTCACGAAGAGGACTCCTTGCGGATCAGGGGCAGTGCCTCGTGCAGGGCGTCGCGCCAGTCGCGCGGCCGGGGCAGTCCGGCCTCCTGCCACCGGTGGTGCGCGAGCACGCTGTACGCGGGGCGCGGCGCGGGCCGGGGGTAGGCCGCGCTGCTGGTGGGGCGCACCCGGTCCGGGTCGGCGCCGACGCCGTCGAAGACCGCGCGGGCCAGTTCGTACCAGGTCGCCTCGCCCGAGCTGGTGGCGTGGAAGACGCCGTGCAGCCCGGGGCCGATCAGGGGGCCGAGGACGGCGAGGTGCTCGGCGACGTCGGCGCTCCAGGTGGGCTGGCCGCGCTGGTCGTCGACGACGTCGACGGTGTCGCGGCGGGCCTCCAGGTCGAGCATCGTCCGGACGAAGCTGCGGCCGTGGACGCCGTAGAGCCAGGCGGTGCGCACGACGGCGGACGTCTCGGGGAGCACGGCGAGGACGGCCTGTTCGCCGGCGAGTTTGGTGCGGCCGTACGCGGTGCGCGGGGCCGGGGGGTGGTCCTCCGGGTAGGGGGCGGTGCGGGCCCGGCCGGAGAAGACGTAGTCGGTGGAGACGTGCAGCAGCCGGGCGCCGGTCGCGGCACAGGCGCGGGCGATGTGGCGGGGGCCCTCCGCGTTGACGAGCAGGGCCCGCTCCTCGTCGCTCTCGGCGTCGTCGACGGCGGTGTAGGCGGCGCAGTTGACCACGAGGTCGGGGCGGTGGGCGGCGAACGCCTCGTCCACCGGCTCCTGCCGGGTGATGTCCAGGGCGGCGTGGTCCAGGCCCGTCACGTCCTCGCCGCGCCGGGTGAGGGCGGCGACGGTGTCCCGGCCGAGCATCCCTCCCGCGCCGGTGACCAGCCATTTCATCGGCGCTCCTTCAACGGCTCCCACCAGGCGCGGTGGGCGCGGTACCAGTCGACCGTCGCCGCCAGACCGTCGGTGAAGTCGTGGCGGGGCTCGTAGCCGAGTTCCGTGCGGGCCTTGGTGCAGTCGACGGAGTAGCGCAGGTCGTGGCCCTTGCGGTCGGGTACCCGCTCGACCATCTCCCAGCCGGCCCCGCATGCCTCCAGGAGCAGGCCGGTGAGCTGCTTGTTGGTGAGTTCGGTGCCGCCGCCGATGTTGTAGACCTCGCCGGGGCGGCCCTTGGCGCGCACGAGTTCCACTCCGTGGCAGTGGTCGTCGACGTGCAGCCAGTCGCGGACGTTGAGTCCCTCGCCGTAGAGCGGGACCGTCCTGCCGTCGAGGAGGTTGGTGACGAACAGCGGGATGACCTTCTCGGGGAACTGGTGCGGGCCGTAGTTGTTGGAGCACCGGGTGACGCGTACGTCGAGGCCGTGGGTGCGGTGGTAGGCCAGGGCGAGCAGGTCGGAGGACGCCTTGGAGGCGGAGTACGGGGAATTGGGGCTCAGGGGGTGGCTCTCGGGCCAGGAGCCGGACTCGATGGAGCCGTAGACCTCGTCGGTGGAGATGTGCACGAACGGGCCGGCGCCGTGGCGCAGGGCCGCGTCCAGCAGGGTCTGGGTGCCGAGCACGTTGGTGCGGACGAAGTCGGCGGCGCCCTCGATGGAGCGGTCGACATGGGACTCGGCCGCGAAGTGCACGATCTGGTCGCTCTCGGCGACGAGTTTGTCGACGAGCGGGGCGTCGCAGATGTCGCCCTGCACGAACCGCAGCCGGGGATGGCCGGCCGGCAGGTTGTCGAGCGTGCCGGCGTAGGTGAGCTTGTCCAGCACCGTGATGTACGGGGCGTCCGGCCCGTCGTCCGCGAGCAGCATGCGGACGTAGGTGGAGCCGATGAACCCGGCGGCGCCGGTGACGAGGAGGTTCATGGAGGGATCTGCACCTTGCTCGGAGCGGGATGTGCGGTGTGCTCAGGTATGGATCTGGACCTTGCTGTGGTCGCCGAGGACGAGGCGGTGGGCACTGGGCACGCTGGGTGCCGGGGTGACCTCGACATGGCGGCCGATGAGGGAGTTCTCGATGCGGCCCACCCCGTCGATGGAGGAGTCGCGCAACACGATCGAGAACTCCAGTTCGCTGTCCGTGATGCGGCAGTTCTCGGCGACGGAGGTGAACGGGCCGACGTAGGAGTCGGTGACGACCGTGCCGGAGGCGATCACGACGGGGCCGACGATGCGGGAGCCGAGCACCCGCGCGCCCTCCTCGATCACGACCCGGCCGATGGTCTCGGAGGCTTCGTCGACCTCGCCGTCGATGCGCCGTTCGAGGCTCTCCAGGACGGTGCGGTTGACCTCCAGCATGTCGACGACGTTGCCGGTGTCCTTCCAGTAGCCGTGGATCACGGTGGAGTGGACCTGGGCCCCGGAGTCGAGCAGGTGCTGGAGGGCGTGGGTGATCTCCAGCTCGCCGCGCCAGGAGGGGCCGATGGCGCGCACGGCGTCGTGGACGGCCGGGGTGAACAGGTACACGCCGACCAGGGCGAGGTCGCTCTTGGGGCGTTCCGGCTTCTCCTCCAGGCCGACGACCTGGCCGTCCGGGCCGAGTTCGGCGACGCCGAAGGCACGCGGGTCGGCGACACGGGTGAGCAGGATCTGGGCGTCGGGGCGGCTGCCGCGGAACTCCTCGACGAGGCCGGTGATGCCGCCGACGATGAAGTTGTCGCCGAGGTACATCACGAAGTCGTCGTCGCCGAGGAAGTCGCGGGAGATCAGTACCGCGTGGGCGAGGCCGAGCGGGCGTTCCTGGGGGATGTAGGTGATCTCCAGGCCGAACTTGGATCCGTCGCCCACCGCCTCCTGGATCTCCTCGGCGGTGTCGCCGACGACGAGTCCGACGTCGGTGATCCCCGCGGCGGCGATGGACTCCAGGCCGTAGAACAGCACGGGTTTGTTCGCTACCGGAACGAGTTGTTTGGCCGATGTGTGGGTGATCGGCCGCAACCGTGTCCCGGCGCCTCCGGACAGCACGAGTGCCTTCATCTGCTTCACCTTAGCGGGGATCAAGGGGGCGGGTGGTCGCCTGCGCTACTTCTTGTGTACTCCCACCTCTACCCTTTTGTTCGCCTTCCGGGTCAGGGGCACGCGGGGACCCCGTCGAGCCGTGCGGGGCCCTTGAGGTAGATGTTGGTGACCCACGCACGGTAGTCGGGGAGATAGGACCACACGTCGTTGGTGTAGCCCTCGGCGGTGACGCGCTCGGCGTGTTTCTGGCAGCGGACACGGACGGGGGTCGGGCCGGGGAAGGCGTACACGCGGGCGGCGGAGAGGGCGGGTGCGGCCTTGGTCCACACGCCGTTTCCCCAGGTGGAGACCACGGGGCCGGGGACCGGGCCGGTCTGTACCCGGACCGCCCCGAAGTAGGAGCCGGTCAGCCGGACGTCACTGACCGTCAGCCGGGTGCCGGACCGGCGGGCCTCCACCATCCGGCCCGCGCCCAGGTAGATCGCGATGTGCCGGAGGTGGTCGGAGGTGCCCCAGGCGAGCAGGTCGCCGGGGAGCAGCGGGGCGAGGCCCTCGCCGGCGGTGAAGCGTTCGGCGGTGCGGTGCGTGTAGTACTGGGTGCTCGCGACACCGTCGAGGATGTCCTCGCCGGTGGCGCGGGCGTAGGCGTGGCGCACCAGACCGGAGCAGTCGAAGCCGAGCCGTTCGGGGTCGTGCTCACTGGCCGGGTCCTCGGGGTCGACCTTTCCGTAGGTGGGTCCGGGAGCCGGGCCGTGGCCGCCGCCCCACGCGTACCAGGTGCCCGCGGCGACCTCCTCGCAGGCCGCGGCGATCGCCCGTTCGGCGGCCGGGGAGGCGCCCGGGGCCAGCGGCCGGCAGTCGTCGGCGGCGGCGAGGGCGGGCGCCGGCGACGTCCCGGGCAGGACGGCGAGCAGCGCGCCGAGCACACCTGCGATCAGGGTGCGGCGGATCGGTGTGCGGTGGATCGGTGTACGGCGGATCAGGCTGCGGCGGATCATGCGGAGTTCCCCGTTTCCGTCGGACAGGCCCGGGCGGGCGGAGCGGTCGGCTGTCAGCCTGCCGGGCGGGGACCGGGGTGGTCCCCGCCGACGCGCGGACCACTCGGAAGGGGCAACGGGAAACGCCCGGGAAACCCTCACCCGCGAGGGTGGCCGACGGGGCGTCAGGCTCCGTGGCACGCAGGGCCGGACACGGCCGGGACGCCGGAGAGCAGCGGTCCGCGGGCGGCGGCGCCGAGCCCGCGGCGCAGCCGGCAGATCGCGTCGAGCCGGTCCGCCGGGTCGAGGTCCCACAGCCGTACGGTGCCGTCGTTCCCGGCGCTGGCCACCGTCCGGCCGTCCGGCGCGAAGCCGACGCCCCACACCGCGCCCGTGTGTCCGGTCAGCGTGGCCCGGGGCCGCCGGGACGCCACGTCCCACAGCCGCACCGTGCCGTCGCCGCCGCTGCCGGCGAGGCTGCGGCCGTCGGGCGAGAAGGCGATGCCGCGGACCGAGCCCGCGTGACCGGTGAGCACGGTGACGGGACGGTGCCGCCGCAGGTCCCACAGGCGGACGGTGCCGTCGTTGCCGGCACCGGCGAGCGTGTGCCCGTCGGGGGCGAAGGCGATGCCGCGCACGGCGCCGGTGTGGCCGGTGAGGGTGGCGCGGTGCCGGTGCGCGGGCAGGTCCCACAGCCGGACGGTCAGGTCGTCCGACGCGCTGGCGAGAGTGCGGCCGTCGGGGGCGAAGGCGACGTCGTTGACGAAGTCGGTGTGCCCGTGGAGCACGACGGGCGGGCGGTGTCCTGTGAGGTCCCAGAGGCGGACGGTGCGGTCCGCGGAGGCCGAGGCGAGGGTGCGGCCGTCGGGGGCGAAGGCCACCGCGAACACGCTCCGGCGGTGGCCGCGCAGGGCCGCCACCGGGCGCCGGGACGCCACGTCCCACAGCCGGACGGTCCCCTCGGACCCGGCCGAGGCGAGAGTGCGGCCGTCGGGGGCGAAGGCCACCGCGAACACGCTCCGGCGGTGGCCGCGCAGGGCCGCCACCGGGCGCCGGGACGCCACGTCCCACAGCCGGACGGTGCGGTCGGTGCCCGCGGCGGCCACGAGCCGTCCGTCGGGGCTGTGGTCCACGCCGGAGAGCTCGGTGAACGGGCGGGCCGTCAGGGCGCGGCCGCGCAGGTCCCACAGCACCACGGACTGGTCGAACCCGGCGGTGGCCAGCCGGCGGCCGGCCGGGTCGACGGCGACGGACAGCACGTAGTCGGTGTGCCCGGCCAGAGTGGCGACCGGGCGGGCCGCGCGCACGTCCCACAGCCGGGTCGTGCCGTCACCGCCCGCGCTGACCACGGTGGTGCCGTCGGGTGTGTAGGCGACGGCGTTGACGTCGTCGCCGTGCCCGGTCAGCGTCGCGGTGGTCCGCCGGCCGGCGAGGTCCCACAGCCGGACGGTGCGGTCGGTGCCGCCCGAGGCGGCCGTCCGCCCGTCGGGGGCCACGGCGAGGCCGAGGACCTCGCCGGTGTGCCCGCGCAGCACGGCGAGCGGCCGGGCCCGGTCCGGGTCCCACAGGCGTACGGTGCCGTCGGCGCCGACGGAGAGCAGCCGCCGTCCGTCGGGGGTGTGGGCGAGCGCGTCGACGGTCCCGGCGTGCCCTTCGAGCACGGCCTCGCGGCGGGGGGTGCGCCCGAGCCGCCACACCTGGACCGTGCCGTCGTCGGCGGCCACCGCGAGCCGGCCTCCCCGGGGGTCGAAGGAGAGGGCCCGGGCGCCGGCGGTGGCCCCGGGCAGCGGCCGGGAGGGACGCGCACCTCCGGCGGTCCCGTCCGCCGCCGTCCCGTAGAGCCGTACCGGACCCGCCGTGGACGTCGCCGCGAGTGTCCTGCCGTCCGGGGCGAAGGCGACCGCGCGGACCCGGCCCGGCAGGCGCAGGGTGGCGACGGGGACGCGGTCGGCGGTCCGGTGCAGCCGGACCGTGCCGTCGGAGCCGCCCGAGGCGAGGAGGCGGCCGTCGGGGGTGAGGGCGACCGTGTTGACGGGGCCGCGGTGGCCGGTGAGGCGGGCGGAGAACGGCTGGGCCTGGGTGCTGAGCAGGGCGCCGCGCGCCTCGGCGGTGGTCTCGGTGCGGTATGCCTCCTCGGCCAGCAGCATCGACGCCTCGGGGCGGCCGCCGGCCAGGGACGTGGAGCGTACGGCGAGGGCCTGGGAGCGGGCGGTGCGCTCATGGCCGAGGGCGGCCGAGCGCTGCTGCCGGGCGATGACTCCCGCGGTCAGGGCGAGACCGAGCAGCACCACGAGGGTGGCCAGCAGGGCCTGCCGCAGTCCGGTCTGGCGCCGTGCCAGCCGGGCGCGCGCCTCCTCCTCGGCGATCGCCGCGGCGAGGAACGCCTCCTCCGACGGACTGAGTGCGCCGGTGTCGTCGGCCCGGGCGCGGGCCGCCTCCAGCCGGCTGCCGCGGTACAGGGCCGACGGGTCGCGGCCCTCGCGCTCCCAGTCGGCGGCCGCGCGGGCGAGCTGCTGGCGGAGCAGGAGCCCGGCGCGGTCGGCGTGGATCCAGTCGCGCAGCCGGGGCCAGGCGTGCAGCAGCGCCTCGTGGGCGATCTCCACGGTGTCCCGGCCGACGGTGATCAGACGGGCCCGCACGAACGCGTCCAGGGCGTCCGCGGCGTCGTCCGGGTCCGCCGGACGGGCCGTCAGGTCGGTGCGCCGGGCCCGGCGCCGGGTGGGCCCGGTCTCGTCGGAGACGTGCACGAGCCGGGACAGCAGCCGCCGTACCGTGCGCTGCTCGGCCGGGTGGAGCCGGGCGAAGACGCTCTCGGCGGTGCGGGCGACCGCGCCCTGGATGCCGCCGGTGCGCTCGTACGCGGCGACGGTGAGGGCGGCGCCCTCACGCTGCTCCCAGGTGGCCAGCAGGGCGTGCGAGAGCAGGGGCAGGGCGGCGGGGAGGCGGCCGTCCCCGGGGTGGGCGGACAGGCCCGCGTCGCGCAGCAGCAGGGGGACGAGGCCGGGTTCGAGGGCGACGCCGGCCAGTTCGGCCGGCCGGGTGATGCACTCGCGCAGCTCGTCGGGGGTCATCGGGGGCGGCACGAACAGGCCGTCGGTGAACACCTCGGCGAGTTCGGGCAGTTCGAGGCAGTGTCCGGAGAAGTCGGCGCGCATGCCGAGGATCACCAGGGCGCCGTCGTCGGGGGGTGCGGCGAGGGCGGTGAGCAGCCGGACGAAGGAGCGCCGTTCGCCCCGGTCGGCGCAGAGGGTGAACAGTTCCTCGAACTGGTCGACGATCAGGACCGGCCGCACGGGCGGCGGCCGGTGCCCGGTGCGGGGCGCGGGGAGCGTCGTGGCGCGGACGGCGGCGAGCAGCCGGCCGGGATGCCGGGTCACCTCCTCGGCTCCGAGGGCGAGGTCGCCGCCGAGGGTCTTCGCGGTGCGCTCCAGCAGTTCCTCGACCGGGTGGGCCGTAGGGGTGAGGGTGACGACCGGCCATCGGTCGGCGCCCGGCATGGGGAAGGCCCCGGGGCGTCCGAGTGCGGGCACGAACCCGGCGTTGAGCAGGGAGGACTTGCCCGCCCCGGAGGGGGCGACGAGCAGCACCGGCCCCTTGCCGGCGCGCTGGAAGGCCCGTTCGACGAGCGCGGCCGTGGCCCGCTCGCGGCCGAAGAACCAGGTGGTGTCGCGCGGGGTGAACGCGGACAGCCCGCGGTAGGGGCGGACGGGCTCGCCGGGATCGTCGCCCCGAGGGGGCTGTTCCACGAGGCGCAGCAGTTCCCCGTCCGCGTGCAGGATCCGGTCGCAGCGCCGGGCGACGTCGGCGGTGGCGCGTTTGGCGCCGGTCTCGATCTTGCTGAGGTAGCCCTTGCTGTAGTGGGTGCGGCGGGCGAGGTCGGCGAGCGACAGGCCGCGCTGCTGTCGCAGTCGTCGGAGCTGTGCGGGGAAGGAGGCGGCGGTCTGCGCGGAGGACACGGGTGCGCCGTGCTCCGGGCCCGCCGGGTCCTGCTGCTGGTCCCCCAAAACGTCCCCCCATGGCATGGTGCGTCCACGTCGTGAGACGGCGGACGACCAGGCTACTGCGGGGATCCGGCGGTCCGGCACACCGTTCACCCGGACCGGCGAAAAGCAGGCCGCCCGGAAGACGGACCGGCGGAAGACGGACCGGCGGAGCGGCGGAGGGCGCGGAGCGGCGGAGGGCGCAGCGCGGCGGAGGGCGCAGCGCGGCGGAGGGCGCAGCGCGGCGGGGCGTCCGGAACCGCCGCGCGAACGGTTCCGGACGCCCCGCTCCCTTCGTGGGACGAGGTCAGGGACGGTTCAGCCGCACCGAGTTGATCGGCGTGAGGTCGGCGTAGACCGCGACGCCGGCGGCGATGGGGTCGCCGCAGCCGCCGCCGTTGTACTGGGTGCACAGATTGGCACTGGCTCCGCCGGTCTGGTTGTTGTAGACCCAGTGCATGCCGGTCTGGTTGCGGAGGTTGTGGGCGCCGTAGCTCCAGTAGACGTCGGTGGGGTTGACGGCGGGGTCGGCCTCCGGGTCCTTGCCCTCGGGGTAGATGCAGACCGCGCCGTCGGGGCAGCGGTCCCAGTCGGCGGGCCGGGCCTCGGCGGCGCCGCCGAGGGTGAGGACGGCGGCCGTGGCGGTGGCGAGTGCGGCGGCGCCGCGGATCTTCTTGCGCATGTTTCCCCCTTGCGGGTCTCCTGCGTCGTCGCAGGCCGTGCTTGTCGGTCGGCAACAGCCTGTCCCGCCGGCGGGGCGGGGTCGACGGGTTGCCCGTCGCCCTTCCGTGCCAGGCCCGGGAAACCCGGGTCGACCTGGGCTTTCGTCACGCAGGAGGAAACACCCGGGCGGGTCCGCGGGCCGGGCGGGCGACCTGGGCCCGCGGTCCCGGCCGACGGGGACGGGTCAGCGGTCTCCCTCAGCGGGAGTCCCCCCGGAGGAGCGGGTCAGCTGGTCGAGGACGATCTCGCTCCAGACCTGCTTGCCGCCGCTGACCGGCAGCGTGCCCCACACCGCCGACATCGCCTCGACCAGGAGCAGCCCGCGTCCGCCGGTGGCCTCCCAGCCGATGCTGGTCGGCTTGACGGGCGTACGCGGCGAGGAGTCGGCGACGGCGATGCGCAGCCGGTCGCCCACCAGGGTGAGGTCGAGGCGGACCCTGCCGTCGGTGTGCACCATGGCGTTGGTGACCAGCTCGGAGACGATCAGCAGGACGGCGTCGACCTGGTCGGCACCGCCCCAGGCGCGCAGGGTGCGCCGGGTGAAGCGGCGGGCGTGCCGGACGGCCTCGGGGACGCGCCAGACGGTCCAGCTCTCCCGCAGCGGGCGTACGGCCATGCCGTCGTAGCGCATCAGGAGCAGGGCGACGTCGTCGCTGCGCTGGGCGCTGCCGAGCAGGGCGTCGGCGACGAGACCGAGGTGGGCGGGGTCGCCCGCGGCGAGGTCGGCGGCGAAGCGGGCCATGCCGGTGTCGATGTCGGACCCCACGGACTCCACCAGGCCGTCCGTGGTGAGGGCGAGCACGGTGCCGGGCTGGAGGCGCAGGGGGCTCATGGGGAAGTCGGCCTGGCGTTCCACGCCGAGCGGCAGGCCGCCCTCCACCTCGGCGATCTCCGTTCGGCCGTCAGGGTGACGCAGGACCGGGGGCAGGTGTCCCGCGCGCACGTACCAGGCGGAACCTTCCTCCATGTCGATGTCGACGTAGCAGCAGGTGACGAAGAGGTCGGTCTCCAGGTCGACGAGGAGCCGGTTGGCGTGGGCGACGACGACGTCGGGCGGGTGGCCCTCGGCGGCGTAGGCGCGCAGGGCGGTGCGCATCTGGCCCATCAGGGTGGCGGCGGCCGCGCTGTGGCCCTGGACGTCGCCGATGACGAGGGCGACATGGTTGTCCGGCAGCGGGATGACGTCGTACCAGTCGCCACCGACCTCCAGGCCCGCGGTGGTGGGCAGATAGCGGGCGACGGCCTCGGCGCCGGGCAGTCTGGGCAGGCGGCGCGGCAGCAGCTGGCGCTGGAGCATGCCGACGAGCTCGTGCTCGGCGTCGAAGGCGCGGGCCCTCATGAGGGCCTGTCCGGTGAGGCCGGCGGAGGCGGTGAGCAGCGCGCGCTCGTCGGGGCCGAATTCGTGCGGGGTGTCCCAGCCGATCAGACAGGCACCGGCCATGCGGTTGCCCGCGGGCAGCGGCAGCACCGCGAGGCCGCCGGGGCCGACCTCGGAGAGGGCGGGTTCCAGGTCGGCGTCGGCGGGCCAGATGCGGGCGCGGCCCTCGTCGAGGGCGGCGGCGAGGCTGGGCATGGCGCGCACCGGCGCGTCCGGCCACTCGGTGCGCCACTCCAGCCGCCACAGCTCGGGCCAGGACTCGGGGTCGGGCGGGTCGAGGACGGTGACGACGAGCCGGTCGCCCTCCAGTTCGGCCAGGGCGATGCGGTCGGCCCGCAGCGGCACGCGCAGCGCGGTGACCACGGCCTGGCTGACGTCCCGGACGGTGCCCGCCGTGGCGAGGGCGGCGGCCAGCCGCTGCACCCGGGCGACGTCGGTGACGTCGGAGCGCAGGGTGGAGGCGTCGGCGACGGTGCCGACGAGCCGGGCCGGACGTCCCTCGCCGCCGGGCTGGAGCCGGCCGCGCAGCCGCAGCCAGCGGGGCGGTCCGGTGGGCTGGAGGACCCGGAACTCCAGCTCGCGCTCGCCGATGGACATGTGGTCGGCCTCGGTGACGCTCATCAGCGCGGGCAGGTCCTCGGGGACGGTGTAGCCCAGCAGGGTCTCGACCTTGCCGTCGAAGTCGTCGGGGCCCAGGCCGAACAGGTCCAGGATGTCGTCGCCGACCTCGACGTGTCCGGTGTCCATGGCGAGGACGAACCCGCCGGGGCCCGGCTCGCCGCCCTCGACGCGGTCGGGCGGGACGGGGCAGGAGACGGCGTCGGCGATCAGCTCCAGGCAGACGCGGTCCTCGGTGTCGAAGCCGCCGGGGCGTTCGGTGACGGCCACCAGGCAGCTGCCGTCACGGTCACGGTCGGCGGGCAGCGCGGCCAGCCAGAAGCCGCCCGCGGGGGTGCGGCGTGCATCGGGGTCCTCGGCGAGGTCCTCGGGCCCGCGCCACACCGGCTGCCGGGTGCGATGGGCGTCGGCCGCCGCGGACCGGCCGGTGAGGGGGTAGCCGTCGCGCAGGCCGTACAGGGTGCGCGGGACGCCGGCCGCCTCCACGAGACGGAGCAGGTCGTGCTCGTCCGCCCGGGTGTAGACACCGGCGAAGGTGGCGCCGGTGAAGACGAGGACCTGTTCCAGGACACGGCGCAGCCGTTCCGCCGTGTCCGGGTCGGCGGTGAGAGCTTTCAGCGCGATCTCGGCACGCGGAACCCTGACTCCCCGTCCCTCGGCGCCCGCACTGACCACGTCGGTAATTACAGCGCGGATCAGGCGGCCGCGCAGCCCCTGTGCGCGTTCGGTGAGGTCGTCGCGGAGGGGAGGCCCGAAAGGAACGCGGGGGCGCTCGAAAAGATCCGAACGTCTCTTTACGCGTGCGTTCCTCACGGCGGTCTCGTGACAGCTGCGACTGTCCCGGGCCGGGCGCCGGCTGCGAAGGTCTGAGTGCGGCGACCGAGGGGGGCTCATGGACAAGCGGTACGAGGTGTACGCACTGGCGGACAGCCACTTCTACGACACACCCGACCGGCTGTCGGCGGACGGGCCCGCACCGCTGTTCGAGGCGGCACGCCGTCCGGTGCCGGAGGGCTGGGAGGCGGCGCGGATCGGTGACTGGCTGACAATCACCCCCCAGGCCCCCGCGGGCGGCCCCGCCGAGGGGCCCTCGCAGGGATGGAAGATCCACGCTTCGGCCACCCGGGGGAACGCCGAGCGGACGGCGGCGGTCGTGTGGGACTACTGCGTGCCCCGGCGGATCCCGTTCAAGTTCGTGCCCGGCCCGCATCTGCTGCATCTGCGCAACGCCAAGTACGCGCCCCGCGACGGCAGCGGCAAGTTCGTCACGCTCTACCCGGCCGACGAGGAGCAGCTGCACACCGTGCTGCGGGAACTGGGCGCGCTGCTGGAGGGCTCCGAAGGTCCGTACATCCTCACGGACCTGCGCTGGGGCGAGGGCCCGCTGTACGTCCGCTACGGCGCCTTCGCGCGCAGCTTCACCGTGGACGAGCGCGGTGCGCTGGTGCCGGCGGTGCGTGACGGGTCGGGCCGGCTGGTGCCCGATGTGCGCACCCCGTCGTTCCGGGTGCCCGAATGGGTGACGCTGCCGGAGTTCCTGCGGCCGCATCTGGAGGCCCGCAACACCACGACCGTGGGCGATCTGCCGTACCGCATCGACAAGGCGCTGCACTTCTCCAACGGCGGCGGGGTGTACACGGGCACCGACACCCGCGACGGGCGGCGGGTGGTGCTGAAGGAGGCCCGGCCGCACGCGGGGCTGGCCTCCGACGGCGCGGACGCCGTCACCCGGCTGGAGCGCGAGCGGCAGGCCCTGGAGCAGGTGGCGGGGACGGGCGCGGCGCCCGAGGTGCGGGACTTCTTCGCGCTCGGCGAGCACCGCTTCCTGGTCATGGACTTCGTGGAGGGGCGCCCGCTGAACTCCTTCTTCGCCGAGCGGCATCCGCTGCTCACCGCCGACCCGGACCCGGAGGCGGTCGCCGCCTACACCCGGTGGGCGCTGCGGATCCACGCGCTGGTGGAGGACGCGGTGGAGAAGGTGCACGCCCGCGGGATCGTCTTCAACGACCTTCATGTGTTCAACATCCTGGTCGCTCCGGACGAGCGGTCGGTGTGTCTCGTCGACTTCGAGGCGGCCGCCCCGGTGGCCGAGCACGGCCGGCAGGTCGTCGCCCACCCGGGGTTCTTCGCACCGCCGGACCGCCGGGGCGCCGACGTCGACCGCTACGCGCTGGCGTGTCTGCGGCTGGCGCTGTTCCTGCCGGTCACCACGCTGTTCGTGATCGACCGGGGCAAGGCGGCCCATCTCGCGCGGATGATCGCCGACCAGTTCCCCGGGACACCGCCGGAGTTCCTGGACGAGGCCGTCGCGGAGATCACCCGGGACGCCGCGGGACGGGCACCCGTGCCGCTGGTCGACCCCGCCGACTGGCCGCACAGCCGGGACTCGATGGTCAAGGCGCTGCTCGCCTCGGCCACCCCCGAGCGCTCCGACCGGCTCTTCCCGGGCGACATCGCCCAGTTCTCCGACGGCGGCGGTCTCGGCCTCGCGCACGGCGCGGCCGGAGTGCTGTACGCACTGGAGAGCGTCGGCGCCGAACGGTACGAGGAGGGCGAGCGCTGGCTCCTGGAGCACACCGCGCCGCCGCCCGCCGGCACACCGCTCGGCCTGTACGACGGGCTGGCCGGGGTCGCCCTGGTCCTCGACCTGCTGGGCCACCGGCAGCGGGCGCTGGACCTGGCCGAGGGCATTCTGCGGGAGCGCTGGCAGAACCTCTCCTCCGACCTGCACGGCGGTCTCGCCGGGCTCGGCCTGGTGCTGGGCCGGCTGGCGGAGACGACCGGGGAGAGCGAGCTGCGCGACCGCGCCGCCGAGGCGGCCGGGATCCTCCTGCGGCGGCTCGCGGAGCCCCGGCCGGACACACCCCGCCCGCGGGCCGGGCTGCTGCGCGGGGCGAGCGGACCGGCGCTGTTCCTGCTGCGGCAGCACGAGCGCACCGGAGACCCGGCGCTGCCGGCCGCCGCCGGAGTCGCACTGCGCCGTGACCTGGAGTGCTGCACCGTGCGCGAGAACGGCGCCCTGGAGGTGGACGAGGGCTGGCGCACCATGCCCTACGTCGGCGACGGCAGCGCGGGCGTCGGGCTCGTCCTGGACGACTATCTCGCCCATGCGCCGGACGCCGCCGAGGAGCTGGGCCCGGCCCGCGCCGGGATCGTCACGGCGGCCACCTGCCGCTTCTACGCCCAGCCCGGCCTGTTCCAGGGGCGTGCCGGCATGATCCTGCACCTCGCCCGCACCGACGCCCCCGAGGCGACCGGGGAGATGCTCGCCGGGCAGGTCTCGGGGCTCGGCTGGTCGGCGATGTCCTACCAGGGCCAGCTGGCCTTCCCCGGGCACCAGATGATGCGCCTGTCCATGGACCTGGCCACCGGAACGGCAGGGTGCCTGCTCGCGCTCGGCGCGGCCCTCGGCGGGCTGCCCGACGCCCACCTGCCGTTCCTGCCGCCCCTGCGGCGAACCCCCTGAGACGCGGCTCCGCGACGACGGAGCCGTGACACCACCACCCCGTCCCCACGGGACACCACATGAAGGGAAGGACCGACATGGCACTTCTGGACCTGCAGACGATGGAGTTCGAGGGACACACCACCTCCGAGACGAGCACGGTCAGCCTGCTGTCCTGCGTCAGCGCGGCGAGCGTCCTGCTCTGTCTCTGACCGACACCGCACGCACGGCCCCGGCCGGCCTCCTCCCTCGCGGGAGGGGCCGCCGGGGCCCTGTGCCTGCCGCACGAAGGCGAGGCGTTCCATGAGCTCCCTGAAGACGCCCACGGCGCCCGGGACCCGGGTGGTCGTCCTGTGCCTGGTGAGCCTCGCCGCGACCGGCACCGGGCTGCTGCTGCCCGCGGCGCTCGGCCGGGCGCTGGACGCCGTCCTCGCCCGGGCTCCCGCGACCCGCTGGGTGCTGGTCTGCGCGGCGCTGGTGCTGCTGCTCGCCGTGCTGGACGCGGCCCGGGGCGTGCTCACCGGCACCGTCGACGCCCGGACGACCGCCCTGCTGCGTCACCGGCTGCTGGCGCACGTACTGACGGTGGGGCCGCGTGCCGCCGCCCGTTTCGGGCCGGGGGACCTGGTCGCCCGGACGGTGGGCAACGCCGCCCAGGCCGGGACCGGGCCCGCCGCGCGCGCCGCTCTCGTCGCCGCGCTCGCCGGGCCCCTGGGGGGCGTGGTGGCGCTGGCCCTGCTCGACCTGCGGCTCGCGGCCGTGTTCCTGGCCGGGGCGCCCGTGCTGGCGCTGCTGCTGCGCGTGCTCGCCCGGGACACCTCCGCGTGCGTGGCGGACTACCAGCGGGTGCAGGGGCGGATCGCGGGCGCGCTCGCCGAGGCCGTGTCGGGCCACCGGACCATCCGCGCGGCGGGCGTGGAACGGACCGAGACGGCCCGGGTCCTGCGCCCGCTGCCCGAGCTGTCCCGGGCCGGGCACCGCATGTGGCGGGTGCAGGGACGGGCCGCCGGACAGGCCGTCGCGGTGGCTCCGCTGCTGCACCTGGCGGTGGTCGCCACGGCCGGGGTGCTGCTCGCCCGGCACCGGCTGTCGGTGGGCGAGCTGCTCGCCGCCGCGCGGTACGCCCTCCTGGCGACCGGCGTCGGCATGATGGTCGGCCATCTGTCGGGGCTGGCCCGTGCGCGGGCGTCCGCGGGGCGGCTGGCGGAGGTGCTGGCCGAGCCCGCCCCCGCCCACGGACCGTGCCGGCTGCCGCCCGGGCCCGGCCGGCTGGAGCTGCGCGGGGTGACGGCCCGGCACGGCGACCGGGTCGTCCTGGACGGGATCGACCTGGTCGTGCCCGGCGGGACCACGCTCGCCGTCGTCGGCCGCTCCGGCTCGGGCAAGTCGCTGCTCGCCGCGCTCGCCGGCCGGCTCGCCGACCCCGACGCCGGGGAGGTGCTGCTGGACGGGGTGCCGCTGCGCGACCTCACCCACGACGCACTGCGCGGTGCGGTCGCCCATGCCTTCGACCGGCCCGCCCTGCTCGGCGACACCGTCGAGGACACCATCGGCCTCGGGCCGGGCGTCGCCTCCCCCGCGCGGATCCGCGCGGCCGCCGGCACGGCCCGCGCCGACGACTTCGTACGGCGGCTTCCGCAGGGCTACGCCACCGCGCTCGCGAGGACGCCGCTGTCCGGCGGCGAGGCCCAGCGGCTCGGGCTGGCCCGGGCCTTCGCCCACGGCGGCCGGCTGCTGGTCCTGGACGACGCGCTGTCCAGCCTGGACACGGTGACCGAGGCCCGTGTCACGGACGCCCTGCTCGGCGACGGGTCCGGCACCACCCGGCTCCTCGTCGCCCATCGCG
This sequence comes from Streptomyces sp. NPDC093094, assembly GCF_044754345.1. Lineage (NCBI taxonomy): Bacteria > Bacillati > Actinomycetota > Actinomycetes > Kitasatosporales > Streptomycetaceae > Streptomyces > Streptomyces sp. NPDC093094. The sequence goes on from NZ_JBIVOX010000006.1 coordinate 354,287, forward strand.
CGTCCACGGCGGCCCGCGCGGACAAGGTCGCATGGCTGGACGGGGGGCGGATACGCGCGGTCGGACCGCACACACAGCTGTGGGCGCACACGGAGTACCGGGCGGTGTTCGGGGACGGCGGGGAGCCGCGTTGAGCGAGGGGACGGCGTGAACGCAGAGGCTGTGGGCGCAGAGGCCGCGGACACGAAGGCCGTGGGCACGAAGGCCGTGACCGGTGAACCGCTGTGGCGGCGGGGGCTGAGGTTCGCCCGGGACCGCCGGCGGGTCGTGGGACGGCTGTGCGGGTGGTCGGTGCTGGAGACGGGGCAGGCGTTCCTCGTCGGCTACGCGCCCGCCCGCGCGCTGGACGACGGGTTCCTGGCGGGCCGCACACAGACCGGGCTGGCCTGGCTCGGCGTGGCCGCGGTGGGGGTCGTGGTCGGCGCGTACGGCACCGCGCGGGTGTACCGGGCCGTCGCCGAGCTGGTGGAGCCGCTGCGGGACCGGCTCGTGGAGCACGTGGTCGGGCGCGGGGTGCGCCGGGCGGACCGGGGCGCGCTGTCCGGGCTCACCCAGCAGGTGGAGATCGCGCGGGACACCTTCGCCGGGCTGGTGCTGGTGTCCCGGTCGTTCCTGTTCACGGCCGTGGGCGCACTGGCCGGGCTGTGCTCGCTGGCCCCGGTCCTGCTGCTGGTCGTCGGGCTTCCGCTGGCCGCGGGGGTGGGCCTGTTCGTGGTGTCGCTGCGGCCGCTCGCCCGCCGCCAGGAGGCGTTCCTGCGCGCCGACGAGGCCCTCGCCGAACGGCTCGGCACGGTCTGCCCGGGGCTGCGGGACATCACCGCGGCCGGGGCGGAGACACGGGTCGCGGCCGACACCGGGACGCTGGTCGAGCATGAGCTCGGGGCCGCGCGCGCACTGGCCCGCTGGTCCGTGCTGCGGGTGGCCGCCCTCGCCGTCGGCGGGCAGCTCCCCCTGGTGCTGCTGCTCGCCGCCGCTCCCTGGCTCCTCGCCCACGGGGTCACCGCCGGCGCCCTCCTCGGCGCCCTCTCGTACGTCGGCCAGTCCCTGCTGCCCGCCCTGCGCGACCTCGTCCACGGCCTCGGCACGAGCGGCGCCCGGCTGACGGTGGTCCTCCGCCGCCTCACCGGGGCGCGGGACGAGGACGGGGACCGGCCCGGGCTGCCGCACCAGGAGGGCGCGGCCGGGCTCTGCGAGGCGCCGCGCCCGGACTCCGCCGCGCTCGACGTCGAGGGCCTCGTCTTCGCGTACGGACCGGCCTCCGACCCCGTGCTGGACGGGCTCGCCCTGCGCGTTCCGGCCGGGGGGCACCTCGCCGTGGTGGGACCGAGCGGTGTCGGGAAGTCGACGCTGACCGCGCTGGTGGCGGGGCTGCTGCCGGCCGGGGACGGGGAGATCCGGGTGTACGGGCACGAGGTGCCGGGCGCGGGGGCGACACGGCGGCGGGTGCTGGTGCCGCAGGAGGCGTACGTGCACAGCGGGACGCTCGCCGAGAACCTGGGACTGCTGCGCCCCGGCCCGGTCCCCGAGGAGGAGCTGCTCGCGGCGGCCGAGGCCGTCGGGCTCACCCCGCTGCTGGAGAAGCTCGGCGGACCGCACGCACCCGTCGACCCCGCCGCGCTGTCCGCGGGTGAGCGCCAGCTCGTCGCGCTCACCCGGGCCTACCTGTCGTACGCCCCGCTCGCCCTGCTCGACGAGGCCACCTGCCATCTCGACCCGGCCGCCGAGGAACGCGCGGAGCGGGCCTTCGCCGAGCGGCCCGGGGGCACGCTGGTCGTGGTCGCGCACCGGATCAGCTCGGCCCGCCGGGCCGGCCGGGTGCTGGTGCTGGACGGCCCGCGCACGGCGTACGGCACGCACGACGAGCTCCTGGACGGCTCGGCCCTGTACCGCGACCTGGTCGGCGGCTGGTCGGTGTCACAGCCAGCCCTCGCCCTGCGCGACGCGGATGGCGTCGACACGGTTGCGGGCCCCGGTCTTGCGGGTGATGGCCGCCATGTAGTTGCGCACGGTCCCGTGGGACAGATGAAGACTCCTGGCGATCTCGGCGACGGAGGCACCTTCCGCCGCCAGGGTTAACACACTCAGCTCACGCCGGGTCAGCGGCATCTGGGCGGCCTTGAGGAACCCGAACCCGAGGGCGTCGTCGACGAACCGGTCCCCCGCGGCGACCCGCCTTATGCCGTCCACCAGGCGCTCCGGCGAGCTCCCCTTGTCGACGTAGCCCGTCGCCCCCGCCTCCAGCGCCCGCCGCAGCAGCCCCGGCCGGTGCGCGGCGGCGAGCACGAGCAGCCTCGTCGCCCCCTGCCCGGCCCCGCACGGGCCCAGCTCGCCCAGGGGCGGCAGACCGTACGTGCCCTCGCACTCCAGGTCCGCCGCGCACACGTCCGGCCGCGCCGAGCGCAGCCGGCCGGGCGCCCCGCGCCACGCCGTGTCGTCCACCCGCAGGTCGGGGACCCGTCCCAGCCAGTCGGCCAGGACCGATCGCACCAGACTCGCGTCGTGCACCAGAAGTACCCGGATCACTGCCGCCCCTTCAGCCTGCCGATGTGCAACCACGGTGTTGCGCGCGTGCCCATTGTTGGTGTCTGCAGCCGTCGGCGCGCGCGAAGATCCGGCCATCGGGGTGCGCGGGGGCGCGTGGACGGCGTTCGCGCACCCGCGCGTGCAACGGGTCTGGGGGCATGGCGCCGGGCACCGCGGGTACCCGTACGCGTTTCGCGGCCGCCCCGCCCCTGCCTCTCGCCGTGCGAGGTCGGCCCGGTGGAGGGAGATTTGAATGCCGGGACCCGCTTGGCGTGCGGGATCCCGTACCGCGCGGGCGAGGAGGTGGTCGGCGTGTCCGACGGGCCCGACGGACAGGCGCCGACGGCTCCCACGGCACCGGTCGGCCGGCCGCTGCTGTCCCTGGCCCTCGCGGCGATGATGGACGAGGTCCACGCGCACTCCGGCGCCGTGTATCTGCTCTCGCCCGACGCGCCGGTGCTGGAGATGGCGGTGATGGCGGGGCTGCCGCGCGCGTTCGCCGCGCCCTGGGAGCGGGTGGGGCTGAGCGCCCCGATCCCGGTGGCCGACGCGGCCCGTGAGCGGCGGCTGGTGTGGGTGGGCGGCGAGGAGGAGATGGCGCGGATCTATCCGCGGATCTCCGTCGTCCTGCCCTATCCGTTCGCGCTGGCGGCGCTGCCGGTGGCCACGCCCGCCACCGTCTACGGGGCGGTGTTCGTCACCTGGCCCGGCGCGCATCCGCCGGAGATGTCCGACCACGAGCGCGATCATCTGACCGCGGCCTGCGGGCGGCTCGCGGTGCGGCTGGAGCGCGCCGCCGAGCGGAGCATGCCGCCGGCCGCCGAGCCGGATCTCGTCGGCGCCCCGGCGGTGAGCGGCGCGTCCGCCACCCTCGGCGCGGTGGAGGCGGCACGGATGGTGTCCCGGCTGCCGTACGGGCTGTGCTCGCTCGATCTGCACGGCCGGGTCGCCTTCGCCAACGCGGCGGCGTCCGAGCTGATCGGGGTCCCCGTCAACCGGCTGCTCGGCACCCAGCTGTGGGCGTCGGTGCCCTGGCTCAACGACCCCGTGTACGAGGACCGGTACCGGGCGGCGCTGCTCAGCCAGCAGGTGGCGTCGTTCGTGGCGCTGCGCCCGCCGGGCGACTGGCTGTCGTTCCGGCTGTACCCGAGCACGACGGGGCTCAGTGTGCGGATCACCCGGGCGCGCGGGGTGGCCCGGCGGGGCAGGGCCGGGACGGCGTCCGGCGAGGCGCAGGACCCCCCGTCACGGCTGGTGACGATCTCCCAGGTGCTGAACCTCGCCGGGGCGCTGACCGAGGCCGTCGGGGTGCAGGACGTGGTGCAGCTGGTGGCCGACGAGATCGTCCCGGCGGCCGGGGCGCAGGCGGTCGTCCTGCTCGCCTCGCGGGCCGGGCGGCTGCACGTGCTGGGGCAGCGGGGCTATCCGGACCCGGACTTCGTGCAGCAGTTCGACGGCACGCCGCTGACCGCGCAGACCCCCGGCGTGCATGTGCTGAACAGCGGGGTGCCCGCGTTCTTCGACTCGCGCGCGGAGCTGGAGCGGCTGTACCCGGCGCGGGGCGCGACCCCGGACGGCTTCGCCGCCTGGGCCTATCTGCCGCTGCTCGCCTCGGGACGCCCGGTCGGCACCTGTGTGCTCACCTACGCCGAGCCGCACGCGTTCCCCACCGAGGAGCGGGCCGTGCTCACCAGTGCGGGCGGCCTGATCGCGCTGGCCCTGGAGCGGGCGCTGCTCTACGACGCCAAGCATCAGCTCGCGCACGGTCTCCAGGCCGCGCTGCTGCCGCACACCCTGCCGTCGATGCCCGGGGTGGAGGCGGCGGCCCGGTATCTGGCGGGCACCCGCGGCATGGACATCGGCGGCGACTTCTACGACCTGGTGCCCACGCCGGGCGGGGCGGCCGCGGTGATCGGGGACGTGCAGGGGCACAACGTGACGGCGGCCGGGCTGATGGGGCAGCTGCGCACCGCGGTACGGGCCTACACGACGGTCGGCCAGGCGCCGGAGCAGGTCATGACGAGCACCAACCGGCTCCTCATCGACCTCGGCGCCGATCTGTTCGCCAGCTGTCTGTATCTGCGGCTCGACCCGGCGCACGGGCGGGCCGTGATGGCGCGGGCGGGGCATCCGCCGCCGCTGCTGCTGCGCCCCGACGGGCGGGTGCGGGTGCTGGACCTGGCGGGCGGGCCGCTGCTGGGCATCGACGGCTCGGCCGCCTACCCGACGACGGAGGTCGCGTTCGCGCCCGGTTCGGTGCTCGTGCTGTACACCGACGGCCTGATCGAGTCCCCCGGCGTCGACATCGAGGACGCCCTCGCCGCGCTCGGCCGGCGCCTCGCCGAGGCCGGGGAGCAGCCCCTGGACCGCCTCGCCGACATCCTGGTCGGCCACCCGGCGGCGGAGGAACGCCTCGACGACGTCGCACTGCTGCTGCTACGGGTCCCCCGCTGAACCGAGAACACCCTCACCGCACCCCCGGCCGACACCCCGCCGAGGCCGGGAAGCAGCCCCTGGACCGCCTCGCCGACATCCCGGTCGGCCACCCGGCGGCGGAGGAACGCCTCGACGACGTCGCACTGCTGCTGCTACGGGTCCCCCGTGACCGGCGGGGGACCCTGTACGGCATGGCGGCCCGGTCCTCCCGCCGAGGACCGGGCCGCGTCCGCCGGCCGCTGGTGGGTACGGCCGACGGGGCTGGTGGTGTCCCGCCGGGGCGGGCTCTCGTCAGTGCGAGGGCTCCTCCGCCGGGGGCTGCTCCTCCTGGCCGGCGTCGGCGCCGTGGCCCTGGCCCTGGCCCTGGCCCTGGCCCTGGCCGGCACCGGCTTCCTCACCGGCTCCGGCCTCCTCGCCGCCGATCGCGTCGCCGCCCGCGCCGGCCTCTCCGCCCGCGCCGGCCTCTTCACCGGCTCCGGCGCCCTCGCCGGCTCCCGCTCCCTCTCCTGCTCCGGCCTCCTCGCCGCCGATCGCGTCGCCGCCCGCGCCGGCCTCTCCGCCCGCGCCGGCCTCTTCACCGGCTCCGGCTTCCTCGCCCGCACCGGCCCCGGCGCCCGCGCCGCCGTCGCCCAGCGTCGCGCCCACCGCCTCCAGCGCGGTCGTCACCGGCTGGAAGAAGGTCTCGCCGCCGGAGGTGCAGTCGCCGCTGCCGCCGGAGGTGAGGCCGATCGCGCTGCCGTCCTGGGTGAACAGGGAGCCGCCGCTGTCGCCGGGTTCGGCGCAGACGTTCGTCTGGATGAGGCCCGTGACCGTGCCCTCGGGGTAGTTCACCGTCGCGTCGAGGCCGGTGACCTGGCCGTCGTTCAGACCGGTGGTGCTGCCCATCCGGAAGACCTGCTGGCCCACCGTCGCCTCGGCGGCCTGGCCGATCTCGACCGTCTGCCCGTTGCCTATGTTGACGTCGCTGGGCGCCTGGGTCGCCGGGTCGTCGTACTTGACGAGCGCGAAGTCGCCCTCGCCGGGGAACACGGCCTGGTCGACCGTGGCGATCGGCGCGCCGTTCTGGGAGTCGGACCACTGCTCGACCGCGACCCCGCAGTGACCGGCCGTCAGGAAGGCGGGGCTGCCGTCGCCCGCGGTGACGTTGAAGCCGAGGGAGCAGCGCGAGCCGCCGCCGAAGATGGCGTCGCCGCCGGAGACGAACGGCTTGAAGGTCCCGGAGGACTTGCGCAGGGTCGCCATGCCGGAGCCGAGGCTCTGGACGGTCGACTCCAGCGTGTCCCAGTTGTCGCCGGTGACCGTGCGGTCGGCGGTGACGAGGATCTTGTTGGTGCGCGGGTCGACCGCCCAGGACGTGCCCGGGATGGTCGCCTCGGACTTCAGGGTCCCCGCGGCGGCCTGCAGTTCGGCCGTGCTGTTGTCGACCTGGCGCACGACCGCGCCGGCCTGCTTGGCCTGGACCACGAGCTGGTTGTTGTCACCGACGACGTTGATGACGAGCTGCTGCTTGTCCGCGTCGTAGTAGGAACCGGCGAAGGAGTCGCCGAGAGCGGCGGCGAGCTGTTCGGCGAGGGAGGAGGCGTCGGCCGACTTCAGAGTCCTGGGCGCCGCCGCGTCCGCCGCGCCGTCCTGGGAGGCGTTGGCGTGGGGCAGCAGCAGGGCCGCCGCTCCGAGCGCCACCACACTGCCCGCCGCGATCGCGGCCTTGCGCTTCGGCATTCGCTTGTGACTCAAACTTCTCGACCTCCTGGGGGACGGGGTCTCGGGCCGCCGGACGGCGGCCGGTTCGGGGCGCCTGGATGGCCAGAGGTACGCAGCGGGTGCGCGGTGCGTTCAACTCCGTTTCGGCGCGCGGCGGTCCGCCACGCCGATCCGGCCACGCCTCTCGCCGGTCGGGGCCGGGCCGGTCACAATCCCCCGTATGACGATGACCACGGCCGATGCCGACAAGATCCTCTCCGCCAACCTCGCCCCCTGGGTCCTGGAACTCGGTCTGACGGTGGAGGCGTTGGACGAGCGCCGCGCCGTGCTGCGGATGCCCTGGTCGGCCGCGCTCGCACGGGAGGGCGGGGCGCTGTCGGGGCAGGCGCTGATGGCCGCGGCGGACACGGCGACGGTGATCGCGGTGTCGGCGGCACGGGGCGGTTTCGTCCCGATGACGACGGTCCAGCAGTCGACGTCGTTCCAGCGGGCGGTGACCGGTTCGGACGTCCTGATCGAGGCGGTGCTCACCAAGCTGGGCCGCCGCACGGCGTTCGCCGACATCGCGCTGACGGACGCGGCGAGCGGTGAGCTCGCGGCGCGGGCGAGCACGGTCTACGCCCTGCTCGGCTGACACACCGGGCGACCGTCCGGCGACGCTCCGTCGCCGGACGGGGCCGAATCCCCGCTTCGGCGAATCTGCACACCGCATGCCCAACCGGCGCACCGCGCCCGGCGGATCTGCACAATCGCCCGCGCCCGGTTGCCTCCTTTGGGACGGGAGTGCCGGAATTCACCGGTACCGCCCCGCCGCCCCCTCACCCCGATATCGCGCACCGTGTGAAGAACTCGCCACCAAGCCGTGCGCGCACCTGCACCAATAGGTCTTCTACGGCCCACAAAAGCCCAGGTGAGGGGCCTTGTCGAGTGGAAGCGCGGGACAGGTGCGTGCTTTTATCCATCGCACCGCGGCCGTTCGTCCGTCTCACGGAGGGGGCCGCTCTCCCCCCTTGCGGAATATCAATACGAAGGGAAGTTCCCTCATGAACTCCACCCCCCAGGTAGAGACCGTCGAGATCTCCGACGCCGACCTCGACAACGTCTCCGGCGGCCTTTCGGCGAACGCCCTCGGCACCGTCACCGGCCTGGTGGACGGCATCGCCCCGGTCTCGGGTCTGCTGAACACGGCCGTCGGCACCGTCGAGGGTGTCACCGGTCTGCACACCGCCCCGGTGGCGAACCTGGTCGCCGGTCTCTGACCCGCGCAGCGAGCACACCCTGACGTGCTCCTGAGTCCCGGGGCCGGACGACCGGCCCCGGGACTTCCTGCTGTTCCGACGCGCACCGCAGGGTCGCGCGCCACAGGGTGAGGAAGATCCCGTGCAGTTCCGTCAACAGGCCCTCTCCAGACTCCGGTCGCCCGACGATCTGGACCTCCCCGTGCGGCTGGCCCGCCCGCAGGGCCGGCTCGTGCTGTTCGTGACACTGGCCGCGACGGCGGCCGCGGCCGTGTGGGCGGTGACGGGCTCGGTGTCCTCCACCGTGAGCGCGCCGGCCGTGCTCACCCACGGCCGGGGCAGCTACGTCCTGCAGAGCCCGGTGGCCGGGCAGGTCACCGCCGTGCTGACCGGGCAGGGCGAGCAACTCGGCGCCGGCGCGCCGGTGCTGAAGGTGCGTACGGCCGAGGGCGAGTCCGTGGTCCGGGCGGTCGCCGCGGGCCGGGTCACCGCGCTCGCGGCCTCCGTCGGGCAGATCGTGCCGACCGGCGCGGACATCGCGGCGGTGGAGAAGGTCACCGACGCCGACGCCCCGCTGTACGCGACGGTGTACGTGCCCGCGCGGGAGGCGGCGTCGGTCCCGGCGGGCGCCGCGGTGGACCTGGCCCTGCAGACCGTGCCCGCCCGGCAGTACGGGGTGCTGCGCGGGCATGTGGCGTCCGTGGACCGCTCCCCGCAGTCGGCGCGGGAGATCGGTGTGTTCCTCGGGGACGCCCGGCTGGGCGAGCAGTTCACCCGGGAGGGCCGGCCGGTGGCGGTGCTGGTGCGGCTGGACCGGGCGCCGGGCACCCGCAGCGGCTACCGCTGGTCCACCTCCGACGGCCCGCCGCACCGCCTGGCGTCGATGACCCTGGCCGACGGCTCGATACGCCTGGCCGACCGCCGCCCCGTCGACTGGCTGCTGCCGTGACCGCGACCCGCCGCCGCGCCGCCGCGGCCCCGCCCGTCCCCCGTGCCAAGGCCGTGCGCACACCGACCGTGCTCCAGATGGAGGCCGTCGAGTGCGGCGCCGCCTCGCTGGCGATGGTGCTGGGCCACCACGGCCGGCATGTGCCGCTGGAGGAGCTGCGCATCGCCTGCGGTGTCTCCCGCGACGGCTCGCGCGCCTCCCATCTGCTGAAGGCGGCCCGCAGTCACGGTCTGACCGCCAAGGGCATGCAGATGGACCTCGCGGCGCTCGCCGGGGTGCGGGGGCCGGCGATCCTGTTCTGGGAGTTCAACCACTACGTCGTCTACGACGGCATGGGCCGCCGCTTCGGACGCCGCGGCGTGTTCGTCAACGACCCCGGCAAGGGCCGCCGTTTCGTGCCGCTGGAGGAGTTCGACGGCGGCTTCACCGGTGTGGTGCTGGTGATGGAGCCCGGCGCGGACTTCCGCCGGGGCGGGCGCCGCCCCGGGGTGTGGGGCGCGATGCCGGCCCGGCTGCGCGGCACCGCGGGCACCCTTCCGGCGGCCGTGCTGGCGAGCCTGCTGCTGGTGCTGGTCGGCGCGGCGGTGCCCGCGCTGAGCCGCACCTACATCGACTCGTTCCTGATCGGTGGCCGGACCTCGCTGCTGGGGACGCTGTTCACCGCGATGGGCGCCTGTGTGCTGCTGACGCTGGTGCTGACCTGGCTCCAGCAGGCGAACCTGCACCACGGCCGGATCATCTCCTCGACCCTGTCCAGCGCTCGGTTCCTGCGTCATCTGCTGCGGCTGCCGGTCACCTTCTTCGCCCAGCGCAGCCCCGCCGACCTGGTGCAGCGCCTGCAGTCCAACGACGCGGTCGCCGAGACGCTCGCCCGCGACCTGGCCTCGGCCGGCGTGGACGCGGTCGTGGTGGTGCTGTACGCGGTCCTGCTGTACACGTACGACCCTCAGCTGACGGGCGTCGGCATCGGCGTGGCCCTGCTGAACGTGATCGCGCTGCGGATCGTCGTACGGCTGCGTGCCACCCGGACGGCGAAGCTGCGGGCGGACAACGCGCGGCTGGCCAACACGGCGTACACCGGGCTGCAGCTGATCGAGACGATGAAGGCGACCGGCGGGGAGGACGGCTACTTCCGCAAGTGGGCGGGGCAGCACGCGATCATACTGGAGGAGCAGCAGCGGCTCGGGGTGCCGGGGGCGTGGCTGGGGGTGGTGGCGCCCGCGCTGGCGGCGCTGAACAGCGCGCTGATCCTGTGGATCGGGGGCCTGCGGGCCGTCGAGGGGCAGGTGTCGGTGGGGCTGCTGGTGGCGTTCCAGGCGCTGGTGACCCGGTTCACGGCGCCGCTGACCCGGCTCAACGGGGTGGCCGGGCGGATCCAGGACTTCGCGGCGGACGTGGCCCGGCTGAAGGACGTGGAGAACTTCCGTGCCGATCCGCTGTACGAGCGGCAGGGCGGGGAGTCGGCGCGGCGGCTGCTCGGCCATGTGGAGCTGGTGGACGTCACGTTCGGCTACAGCCCGCTGGACGAGCCGCTGCTGGCCGGGTTCGACCTGACGGTGGGCCCGGGGCGGCAGGTGGCGCTGGTCGGCGGCTCGGGCAGCGGCAAGTCGACGGTGTCCCGGCTGATCTCGGGTCTGTACACGCCGTGGGAGGGGGTGATCCGCATCGACGGCAGACGGCTGGAGGACATCCCGCGCGGGGCGCTGGCGGCCTCGGTCTCCTTCGTCGACCAGGAGGTGTTCCTGTTCGAGGGCAGTGTGCGGGACAACGTGGCGCTGTGGGACCCCTCGATCCCGGACGACGCGGTGGTGGAGGCGCTGCGGGACGCGGCCCTGTACGACGTGGTGATGCGCCGCCCCGGCGGCATCCACAGCCGGGTGGAGCAGGACGGCCGCAACTTCTCGGGCGGCCAGCGGCAGCGGCTGGAGATCGCGCGGGCGCTGGTGCGCCGGCCCAGCGTCCTGGTGCTGGACGAGGTGACCAGCGCGCTGGACGCGGAGACGGAGCAGGTGGTGATGGACAACCTGCGGCGGCGCGGCTGCGCCTGTGTGGTGATCGCGCACCGGCTGAGCACCGTGCGCGACAGCGACGAGATCGTCGTGCTGGAGCACGGCACGGTCGTCGAGCGCGGCCGGCACGAGGAGCTGACGGCGCGCGGCGGGGCGTACGCGGCGCTGGTCGGGGAGCGGTGAGATGACGGCTGTGCACGAGGGCGACCTGGTGCTCTCCGCGCTCGGCGCGATGGGCACACGGACGGACTGCGCGGGCTTCGGCAGGCTGGACCTGGAGGGTCCGCAGGTGCTGTGGCTGGTGGCGTCCGGTGCGCTGGACCTGTTCGCGGTGGACGCGGTGGAGCAGGGCCACTGGCATCATGTGGGCCGCCTGGAGGCGGGCGCGCTGCTGCTGGGGCCGGTGACGGGCGCCCGGCACACGCTGGTGGCGCGGCCGCTGCGGGACTGCGTGGTGCACCGCATCGGGCTGCGCGAGCTGTACCGGGGCGCGCAGGCCCAGGACTGGGCGTACGACGAGTGGGGCACTGCGCAGTACGTCGCCCCGGCGGCGGGTCCGCTGGAGCACGCGCTCGCCCTCGGGGTGGGCCGTGGGCTGTCGGTGCTGTTCCAGGCGCCGATGGCCGGTGAGCCGGCGGCAGCGGCCGACGACGACGTGTTCTGGATGCAGGTCCCGCCGGGCAGCGTGGTGCACGGCTCCCTCCACGGCGCCGAGGCGGCGGCCGATCTGCTGATGGACCCGGCGCTGTGGCAGAGCATGGTCGAGCAGCAGTACCGGCTGCTGACCACGCTGGACCGCTGGATCGAGCAGCTGGAGAGCGCCCACGAGACCCGTACGGCCGCCGGGATCCGGGCCGGTGAGGCGGTGCGCGCGCAGGCCGACCGGACGCTGCTGGCGTCGATCGGCAGGGCGTCGGCGCGGCGGCACACGGCCGCCGACACGGACGCCACGCACGCGGCGTGCCGGCTGGTGGCGGAGGCGGCCGGGATCGCGCTGGCAGAGCCCGCGCGGGGCGGCGCGGAGAGCGAGCGGCTCGACCCGGTCGAGCGCATCGCGCTGGCCTCGCGGGTGCGCACCCGGGCGGTGCGGCTGGAGGGCCGCTGGTGGCGGGAGGACGTGGGCCCGCTGGTCGGGCGGCGGGCGCTGTCGGGTGCGCCGGTGGCGCTGCTGTGGCGGCGCGGCGGCTATGTGGCGGTGCAGCCGGCCACCGGGCGCGAGACACCGGTGGAGAAGGCGAACGCGGGTGAGTTCGAGGCGCGTGCGGTGATGTTCTACCGTCCGCTGCCCGAGCGCCGGCTCGGTCCCCTGGGCCTGGCCCGCTTCGTGCTGCGCGGCACGCGCGGCGACCTCGGGGCGCTGCTCGGGGCCGGTCTGGTGACGGTGGCGGTCGGCGCGCTGGTGCCGGTGGCCACCGGCAAGGTGCTCGGCGAGTACGTGCCGACGGCGCAGTCCGGGCCGATCGGCCGGGTGTGTCTGGCGGTGATGGCCGGGGCGCTGGTCGCGGCCGCGTTCGCGCTGCTGCAGAACCTGACGATCCTGCGTCTGGAGGGGCGGGTCGAGGCCACGCTCCAGCCGGCCGTGTGGGACCGGCTGCTGCGGCTGCCGACGGGCTTCTTCGCGGGCCGGTCCACCGGTGAGCTGGCCAGCGCGGCCATGGGGATCGGCGCGATCCGGCGGCTGCTGGCGGGGGTGGGTCCGACGGTGGCGCAGTCGGTGACCGTCGGCGCGGTGAACCTGGGGCTGCTGCTCTGGTACAGCGTGCCCATGGCGCTGGCCGCGATGGGCATGCTGGCCGTGGTGGCGGTGGTGTTCCTCGGGCTCGGGCTGTGGCAGGTGCGCTGGCAGCGGCGGCTGGTGAAGCTCACCAACCGGCTGGACAACCAGGCGTTCCAGACCCTGCGGGGGCTGCCGAAGCTCAGGGTGGCGGCGGCGGAGAACTACGCGTACGCGGCGTGGGCGGGCGAGTTCGCGCGCAGCCGGGAGCTCCAGCAGCGGGTCGGCCGGATCAAGAACCTGTCGGCGGTGCTGGGGGCGGTGTGTCTGCCGCTGTGCTCGCTGCTGATGTTCGTGCTGCTGGCGGGACCGGCGCGCGGGGCGATGTCCGCCGCCGACTTCCTCTCCTTCCACACGGCGGTGACCATGCTGCTGGCCTCGGTGACCCAGCTGACGGGCGCGTTCGTGTCGGTGGTGGCGGCGCTGCCGCTGTACGAGGAGATCGAGCCGGTGCTGGCGGCGGTCCCCGAGGTGCGGACGGCGAACACCCGGCCGGGTCCGCTGTCGGGGGCGGTGGAGGCGCGGCGGCTGTCGTTCCGCTGGTCCGACGACGGGCCGCTGGTGCTGGACGACGTGTCCTTCGAGGTGCGGCCGGGCGAGTTCGTGGCGGTGGTCGGCCCGAGCGGCTGCGGCAAGTCGACCCTGCTGCGGCTGCTGATCGGCTTCGAGCGGCCGGTGTCCGGCAGCGTGCTGTACGACGGGCAGGATCTCGCGGCGCTGGACCGGCCGGCGGTGCGGCGGCAGTGCGGGGTGGTGCTCCAGCACGCGCAGCCGATCGGCGGCTCGGTCCTCGACGTCATCTGCGGCACCGAGCCGTACACGCCGGAGGAGGCGATGGCGGCGGCCGAGCTGGCGGGGCTCGCCGAGGACATCCGGCGGATGCCGATGGGGCTGCACACGATCGTCTCCGGCGGCGCCGTCTCCGGCGGGCAGCGCCAGCGGCTGATGATCGCCCAGGCGCTGGTCCGCCGCCCGCGGGTCCTCTTCCTCGACGAGGCGACCAGCGCGCTGGACAACGAGACGCAGCGCCGGGTGATCGAGTCGACGAAGGCGCTCGACGCGACCCGGGTGGTGATCGCGCACCGCCTCTCGACGGTGCTCGACGCGGACCGGGTGATCGTGATGGAGCAGGGCAAGGTCGTCCAGCAGGGCCCGCCGGCGGCGCTGCTCGCGGACACCGGCGGGCGGCTGCACGAGCTGGTGCGGCGGCAGCTGGCCTGAGCCGCCCGGGTCAGCGGACTCCGGGGACGGGCGCGCCCGAGGGGAAGCCGGCCCGGACGTAGCCGTCGTACGCCTCCTGCCACAGGGGGCCGGGTCCGCGGGGCGGCTGCTCGGGGGGCTCGCCGCGGGTCATGGCGTCCAGGGCGGTCAGGGACACCTCCCAGCCGGCCGCGCTGCGGGCGGCCGCCTCCGCGTCGGCGAGGACGTTCGTGAGGGTCAGCCGGGTGCCGCCGGCCGGTTCCGGGGCCAGGTCGAGGCGGATCTCGTCGCCGCCCCACTCGAAGGACAGATGGCGGGGCTCGTCGACGGCGAGGACGAGGCCCGTGGAGTCGGGCCGGTCCGGGTCGCCGCCGAAGCGGACCGTGCCGCCGGGGCGCAGCTCGAACTCGGCCCGGGAGGGGAACCACCGGGCGAGGTCGCCGGGGTCGGTCACATGGGTCCAGACACGATCCGCGGGATGGGCGTAGACGCGGCCGACCACGACGGCGGGGCGGCCGTCGTCCAGGGCGAGAAAGGTACCGGTGAGCTCGGCGGGCATGGCGTGATCACTCCTTCGGGAGCCGTACTATGCCCCATTCCTCCCGCAATGAGGGCACATGTACACCCCTGAGTGGCGAGAAGACGCCCGTTCTCGCAGGCCCGCCACCGGGTACTCGCCCGGGCATGCGGATCAGTGTCCTGGATGTGGGGTCGAAGACGGTGCGGCTGATGGTCGCGGACGCCGGGAGCGGGGTGCCGCTCCCGGTGCACACCGCCAAATGGCGGCTGCGGCTGTCGGACTGCGTCGAACCGGACGGCGTCCTGCCCCAGGAGGCCGTCGAACAGCTGGTGGCCGCGGTGGGCGCGGCACGCAGAACCGCGCACAGATGGGGCGCTGAGCCACCGCTGGCCTTCGCGACGGCCGTGGTGCGGAGCGCGCCGAACCGGGCGGAGGTGCAGCACGCCGTGGCCTCCCGGACCGGCGTCGGCCTGTGCACCCTGCCGGGCGAGGTGGAGGCCGAGCTGACCTTCCTCGCCGCGCGGCGCTGGGCCGGCTGGCGGGCGGGACCGCTCGCGGTGCTGGACATCGGCGGGGGCTCGCTGGAGGTGGCCTTCGGACGGGGCCGGCTGCCGGACTTCGTGGCCTCGCTGCCGCTGGGCGCGGCCCGGCTCACCCGCGAGTACTTCCCGGGCGACGCCCCGCCGGACCCGGCCCGGGTGCGGGACCTGCGGCGCGCGGTGCGCCATCAGCTGCGGGACGTGGCGGCCCGGATCCGCTGGGAGGGGCCGCGCACCGCGGTGGCGGCGTCCCGCACCTTCCAGCAGCTCGGGCGGCTGTGCGGCGCCGCGCCCGGCCGCCAGGGGCCGTTCACCCCGCGGCTGCTGCGGCGGTCGGACCTGGGCTCGGCCGCCGAGCGGCTGGCCGCCCTGCCCGCCGCCGAACGGGCCCTGCTGCCGGGCATCTCGGCACCGCGGGCCGCGCAGAGCCTGGCCGGCGCCGTCGTGGGCCACACGGCGATGAAACTGACGGGCGTCCCGGCCGCCGAGATCTGCCCCTGGGCGATCCGCGAGGGCATCCTGCTGCGCCACATCGAGGACGGTCCCTCCTGGTGGGCGGCGGTGTCCCGCGCCGACGACGACCTCGCCCCCACGGAGCCGGTGCCCCTGCGCGTCGCCGCCGCGAGCAGCTGACCCCGTTCCCGCACGAACACTCCCGTACGAACGAAGGAGCCGCCGCGCCGGAGGGGAACACCCGGCCCGAGGAGCACCCCGGGACCGCACGCGAAAAGGTGCCGCGCGCGATCCGCGACGCCGGACGCCGTACCCGCGAGGACGACGCACGACGCGGCCGCCGGGA
Source organism: Streptomyces sp. NPDC093094 (assembly GCF_044754345.1). Taxonomy (NCBI): domain Bacteria; kingdom Bacillati; phylum Actinomycetota; class Actinomycetes; order Kitasatosporales; family Streptomycetaceae; genus Streptomyces; species Streptomyces sp. NPDC093094. Next base: position 369,975 of record NZ_JBIVOX010000006.1, read on the forward strand.
CGAGGCCGGAGAGGCCGTCACCCCGGGCACCCGGGCCCGGGAGGAGTCCCGGGGCGACCGACCCCGTGCGCGCCCCCCGGCCGGGCGGCGCGGACAGGACCGTTCGGCCGGCCCCCGGGCCGTGCCGTGCAAGCCGGGGACCCGGTGCCGGACGCTCCGGCGGCGGCTTCGGGGCGCGGTCGGCCCCGGGTGCCCTCCTGTCGCTCCGGCCTGTCGCTCCGGAGCATCCCGCCGCGGCCGGCCGGCGCGTCCGGGCGATGGCCCGCCGCCGGCCGGGTACCCGGGGCGCATGGACCACGACCGCACCGGGCCGCGCCCGCCGGCGCCCAGGGGCCCGGTCTCCACCGCCGTGCTGAGCCATCTGCTCGGGACGGGGCCGCTGCCGCCGTCCGGCGCCGTGGCGGTCGCGCCGGCCTACGGGGACGATCTCCAGCTGGCGCTGTACCTGTGCTACGAGCTGCACTACCGGGGGCTGGCCGGGGTCGCCCCCGAGCACGAGTGGGATCCTGAGCTGCTGCGCACCCGGGCCGCCCTGGAGCACCGCTTCCTGACCGCGTTGCGCTCCGATGTCCCGGCCCGCGACGACGTGGCCTGCGTGCTGGAGGAACTGCTCACCGAGCCCGCGGACGCCTTCGGCGTGAGCCATTTCCTGTGCGCGGAGGGCGAACTGTGGCACCTGCGGGAGTACGCCGCCCAGCGCTCGGTGTACCACCTGAAGGAGGCCGACCCGCACGCCTGGGTGCTGCCCCGGCTGCACGGCCGGGCGAAGGCGGCGATGGCGGCGGTCGAGTTCGACGAGTACGGCGGCGGCCGCGCCGACCGGGTGCACGCGGGGCTGTTCGCCCGGCTGATGGCCGACCTGGGCCTGGACACGGCGTACGGCCGCTACGCGGACGCGGCCTCGGCGCCCGCCCTGGCCACGGTGAACCTGATGTCCCTGTTCGGTCTGCACCGCTCCCTGCGCGGCGCGCTCGTCGGGCACTTCGCCGCCGTCGAGGTCACCTCCTCCCCCGCCTCCCGGCGGCTGGCCACGGCGATGCGCCGCGCGGGCGCCGGCCCGGACGCGGTGTTCTTCTACGACGAGCACGTCGAGGCCGACGCCGTGCACGAGCAGGTCGTACGGCACGAGGTGGTCGGCGGACTGCTGGAGGCCGAGCCGTACCTCGCCGCGGACGTGGTCTTCGGCGCCGACGCCACCGGCCGGCTGGAGGACCTGCTGGCCGACCGTCTGCTGGGCGCCTGGCGCGCGGGCTCGTCGTCGCTGTACGCACCGCTCACGGGCTCGCCCTGAGAGGTCTCGCCCTGAGAGATCTCCCTCGAGGGTCTCGCCCTGACGGGCGTCGGGGCGCCGGAGACAGCCGGGGCGTATGCGGTACTTCACGGTGATGCCGGGTACTTGGCCCGCATGATCCCGTTCAGTCCGCCGGGCGTCTATGCGCCGCAGGAGGACACCGCCCTGCTGGCCGACGTGCTGGCCGACGAGTCGCTCGCACCCGGCGCGGCCGTCCTCGACCTCGGCACCGGGACCGGCGCACTGGCGCTGGACGCGGCACGGCAGGGCTCGTGCGTGACGGCGGTCGACGTGTCCTGGCGGGCGGCCTGCGCGGCCCGGGTCAACGCCTGGCGGGCCGGCCTTCCGGTCCGGGTGCGGCGCGGGAACCTCTTCGCGCCCGTGCGCGGCCAGTCGTTCGACCTGATCCTCGCCAATCCGCCGTACGTACCGGCGCCCGGGGGCGGGCGGCCGCGCGGGGCGGCCCGGGCCTGGGACGCGGGGCCGGACGGCAGGCTCGTGCTCGACCGGATCTGCCGGGAGGCCCCGGCGCTGCTGCGCCCCGGCGGTGTGCTCCTGCTGGTGCACTCGGCGCTCAGCGGTCCCGACCGCACCCTCGGGCGGCTGGCCGCCGCGGGCCTGCGGGCCGCCGTGGTCCGGCGCCGCCGGATCGCCTTCGGGCGGGTGCTGCGGGGCCGGCTGGAGTGGCTGCGCGAGCGGGGTGCGCTGTCCGCCGCCGACGAGACGGAGGAACTGGTGGTCGTCCGTGCCGAACTCCCCCGCTGACCCGGCGCGCTCCCCCGCCGGCCCGCCGCGCAGGATCACCGCCCGGCGGCGCGGGCCGCTGCTGGTGGAGGGCCCTGTCGAGGTGGAGCTGGAGGACGGGTCGGTGGTCTCCTCCGACCGCTTCCTGGTGGCCTTGTGCACCTGCGGCCGCAGCCGCCGTTTCCCCTGGTGCGACACCAGCCACCGGCGCCGCGAACCGCCTTCGCGCTCCGGCCGGGGGACGTGACGCCGGGAGTCCGGCGCCGGACGGCATGAAGCCGGGGTCCGGCCGGGCGGCCCCACTCCGCCCGGCCGGTCCCCGGTTCTGGGAACCGCAGGAACCCTGCGACCGTGCCCGCACTCCCCATCCGCGGGTCAGGCCGCGATTCACGCGTTCTTGCGGCCCCGGTCTCAGAACGCGAAGACGCTGGATCCGTAGGCGCTCTTCACGCATTCGTTGGCGAAGGTGCGCTCGTAGGAGACGCGCTTGCCCTGCCAGACGCCCTCGACGGTGATGACCACCGGGTCCCACTCCCGTGTGCACATGACGTCCCCGTCGCCGCTCAGGGCGTCGAAGTCGCCCCCGGCGGCACGCAGTTCCGCGCAGGCCGGGGCGGCCGTGGGATGGGTGCCGGAGGGCCCGGGGGCGCAGCCCAGCGTCACGGCCCGCTCGGGGGTGACGCCGGCCGCGGCCTCGCCGTGGCCGACCGTCAGCACCAGGGCCGACGGGGCGTACAGGGACTCCGGTGCGCTGGGGGCCGAGAGGGCGGCCCCGGTCAGGGGTCCGCAGAGTGCGCCGGCCGTGAGGCCGAGGGTCGCTGCCCAGCGCGCGGTGTTCCGCATTGTGTGCATCCTTCCGCTCGATTCGAGGGTGCCGGACGGCCCCGGGTTCGGTGCCGGACCGGCGAGCGCGAGTCTGCCGAGAACGGCGCCGGAATTCACATCGAACCCATAGGTTTCAGTAACCTTGCGTATTGAAACAGTGGCGTGAAGTCACGGAATCGACCGTTCCAGGCCCCGATTAGTCCGCTCCATGATCATGTGGAGTGGCCGAATGGCCGCTTTTCTCACGCTGAGTAATCGGCCGGAAACATTCCGGATCGAGCCCCCGAAGACCCCCCTGCGGCCCCTTGCGTTCATGGAAGCCGCGAGTAATCGTCATTACATGATTACGAAACAGCAGCAGGAGGAACTGCGCGGCTGGTTCGCCGGCCGTCTGCCCGACGGCCTCTTCGAGGAGCTGACCGAGGTCTCGGCCGACCGCGAGGAGATCACCGTCATCGGGCGCATCCCCGAACCCCGGCTCGCCGAGGACGCCCCGCCCGCCGAGCGCGAGGCGGCCGTACGGGGCCGGATCGAGGAATTCCGCGAACGTACCCGCGAGGACCGGATGGCGGTCGCGCGCGAGGCCGAGCACCGCTTCGGCAGGAAGGTGTCCTGGGGTGTGGAGTGCGGGCCGGACCGCGCCCTGTTCACCCATCTCGCCGCACCGGTGATGACCCGGCTGCGGCAGAGCGAGCGGCAGGTGCTGGACACCCTGGTCGCCTCGGGCGTGGCCCGCAGCCGCAGCGACGCCCTCGCCTGGTGCGTCCGTCTGGTCCGCCGCCACACCGACGACTGGCTGACCGAGCTGCAGGACTCGCTGGAGCATGTGCACGAGGTCAGGGAGCGGGGCCCGGACGCGGACTGATCCTCCCGGCCCGCACGGTGGACGGGCCCGCCCGCGGCCGCCAGGATCGGGGCGGCACGACGGCCCGACGACGAGAGGCGGGGATCCACGGATGGGACGGCACCGGGCGGACTTCCAGTACGAGATCTATCTCAACGGCATGTCGGGCGCGGTGCCCCGGCTGCCCACCGATCTCACCCGGCTGGAGGAACTGACCGAACAGCGGCTCGGCCCAGGACCGGTCGGCTACGTGGCCGGCGGCGCGGGCGACGGCAGCACGGTCCGCGCCAACCGGTCCGCGCTGGAGCGGCGCAGGATCGTGCCCCGCATGCTGCGGGACGTGCACGAGCGGGACCTCTCGGTCGAGGTGCTGGGCCGGGCGCTGCCCGCCCCGGTGGCGCTCGCCCCAGTCGGCGTGCTGTCGATCATGCACCCGGAGGCCGAGACCGGGGCCGCGCGGGCCGCGGCCGCGCAGGGACTGCCGTACATCCTGTCCTCGGCCTCCAGCACCCCCCTGGAGCAGGTCGCCGAGGCGATGGGGGACGCCGAGCGGTGGTTCCAGCTGTACTGGGCCAAGGACCGCGAGGTGACCCGGAGTTTCCTGGACCGGGCGAAGGCGTCCGGGTTCTCGGTGCTGGTCGTCACGCTGGACGTTCCGGCGCTGGCCTGGCGGCCGCGTGATCTCGACCGGGCGTATCTGCCGTTCCTGCACGGGGTCGGCACGGCGAACTACTTCTCCGACCCGGCGTTCCGGGCGGGCCTGGCCAAGCCGGTGCACGAGGACCCCGACGCCGCCGTGATGCACTTCGTCGGCATGTTCGCCGACCCGGGCAAGACCTGGCCGGACCTGGCGTTCCTGCGGGAGAACTGGGACGGGCCGATCGTGCTCAAGGGCGTCCTGCACCCCGACGACGCCCGGCTCGCGGCCGACGCGGGCATGGACGGGGTGGTGGTGTCCAACCACGGCGGCCGGCAGGTCGCGGGCTCGGTCGCGGCGGCGGACGCGCTGCCGCGGATCGCCGGGGCCGTCGGGGACCGGCTGACCGTGCTGTTCGACAGCGGGGTGCGCACGGGCGACGACGTGTTCAAGGCCCTCGCCCTCGGCGCCCGTGCCGTGCTGCTGGGGCGGCCCTACGTGTACGGGCTGGCCCTGGACGGGCAGGCCGGGGTCGAGCACGTCCTGCGGTGTCTGCTGGCGGAGTTCGACCTCACGCTGGCCCTGTCGGGGCACACGACGCCCGGAACCGTGTCCCCGGCCGACCTGGCGGACGGGACGGACTGACCCGAAGGGGCCGCGGCCGGACGCCTCGCGGGCCGGCCGCGGCCCGTCGCGCGGTTCCCCGCGCCTCGTCAGCCGGGCCGGGCCGCCAGCCAGCGCTGCGCCGGCGAGCCGTCCCGGACCTTGACCACGACGTCGGCGCCGGTGTCGGGCGTGGTGACCGCCAGGGCGAGGCTCTCGTCCCAGCGGGGCACGAGTTCGCCCCGGTCCGTGATCCCGTAGCGGACGTCGTCGGCCCGCGGCGAGCCGGCGCCGGCGCACCGGGCGAGGAGCACGACACCCGCGTCCATGTGCGAGTCCAGACAGAGACCGGGGGCGGCCGCGCTGCGCATCAGCCCGTCGGCCGCGTAGGACCACTGCTGGGTCCGGGCCGATGTGCACGGCGCGAGCCCGGTGGCCGCGCCCGCCCGGGCCGGTCCCTCGATGTCCAGGCACAGGCCCGCGCCCGTGTTGAGCAGACCGGACCGGCCGGGAGCCACCGGGACCCGGGCGTCTCCCGGCGGCGCGGACGGTGTCCCCGGGGAGGCGGAGTCGTCGCCGGAGGACGCATCACGCTCGCTCGCCCCGGTCGAGGACATCGGCTCGGCCCGGTCGCCGCCCCACAGCCCGGCCGTGAGGGCGAGGGCGAGCAGTCCCGCCGAGGCGAGCCCCACTCCGGTGAGCAGCACCCGCGGTGAGCGCCCGTCACCGGGAGCGCGGCGGGTGCCGGCGGGTGCGCGGGCCGGTCCGCGGCGGCCGCGCCCGCCCCGGGCCCGGCCGCCGCCGTGCCGGTTGGCACCGCGCCGGCCCGGGCCCGGCCGGACCCGGCCGGGGCGGGAGTCGGCATAGCGGCGGGCGCCCCAGCCGAGCACGGCCTCGGCGAGAAGATCACCCAGGCCGCCGTCGAAATAACTCAGTTGTTCGGCCGCCGCACGGCAGTAGGGACACTCGGCGAGATGGCGCCGCACATCCGGAAGGAGCGACCCGCCGCGCCGGATCGGTATGTCCAGAAGGCGGTTGTGGAAGCGGCATTCCTTTGTCGGCGCGAGTTCCCGGTGGGCTCGCACACAGCCTTCCCGGAGTTTTTCACGCGCCTGTTCGACGGTCGCCGCCGCGAGTCCCGCGTCCATGCCGAGCAGCGCGGCGGGAACGGCGACGGGCTCCGCCTCGACCTCGGTGTGCCACAGCAGGCACTGGTCGACGGGTGACAGCGCGTGGAACGCGCGCTCGGCGAGCCGGCGGTTCTCCGGCGTCACGGCGACGGCCGCCTTCAGGCCCCGGCCGCCGGCCGGTTTGCGCAGGCCCGGCAGGACGGTGGATATCCGTTCCTCGGCGGCCCAGAACCGCACGGTGTCCCGTACGGCGACCAGCAGGCGCGGGCGCAGGGCGACACCGGGTTCGCCGAGGGTGAGACGGTCGAGGAGCTGGTGGACGGCCGCCGCGGTGACCATGGCCGCGGTGGGCCCGGGATCCGCGAGGCAGATGACGGCGTACTCGTGCGCGGGACGCCAGTGCCGCGCGATCAGCAGGGCGGTGGAACGGGAGACTTCCGCGTCCGGGCTTCCCCGGAGCCGGCCGACGAGCGACTCGTCGGATTCTCCGGGAAACGCGCCGGGCGGCGGGTAGGACGGACGGACGGGGTGGGGGGTGGGTGGCACTGAGCGGATTCCTTCCCACGCGTATGCGGCACACAGGAGTTCGGCCGACTGGAATGGGAGCCCGGACATCGGGCGGTTCACCTTTTCACAGCGCTCACAATGCCAACAAGGCGCTCGGGCGACATCCGCATTACTGAAAGAAAGTCAGCAAGCGCTATTCCCCGGTCGGATCGCACTGCTATTCGCTCTCGCATGCGCCCCGTGTGAAACACACGCACACGCCGGCTCCCCGCGCACGCTCCCGGCGCCGGGGACCGCGTAGTGGACTGTGTACCGGCCTCCTCGGCAGGCCCGCGCGGGACGGCGGCTCTCCCGCGCGAAACGGCCGCCGGCCCTGTTCCTCCGCCCTCGGCCGGCGGCCCCGAGCGTCCGGCCGGAGGCGGTACGGTCTCCGCGGGGCCGGCGGCCCCGCCACGGGCCGTGTCCGCGGCCGGCTATATCTGCCAGGAGCGCAGCCGGTCGGCCGCCCCGAAGACGTCCGTCCTGCCGTCGATGAGCGCGCGGGCGAGATCCACCAGGGCGCCGTAGGGCGGGTCGATGCCGACGCCGCTGACGAACATGTAGGCCACCGCGGTGGCACAGGCGAAACGGGCGTTGGCCGACGGCAGCGGCTTGAGCAGGGCGAGGGTGTGCAGCAGGGCGGCGGCACGCCAGGCCGGGTCGGAGTCCACGCCCAGCCGGGGCGGGTCCACACGATGCCGGGCCACGGCGGCGACCAGGGCGGAGAAGTCGTTGATCGTGGGCTGGTCCGGCAGCACTTCCTCATGGCGCTGGAGCAGCCAGGGCACGTCGATGTGGATGACGGGTGTCATCGGTCAGGCGACCCGCCCCTCGCCCCTGGCGGGCGTCTCGTCGTCCGGGAACGCGGCGGCGAACTCGTCCGCGTGGGCGGAGAAGAAGCGGCGGAACGCCTCCGCGCCCTCCTGGAGCGCGCGGTGCCGGGCGATGTCGGCCGCGGCCGCCTCCCGGACGAGCGCTTTCATCGACGTACCGCGCTCCTTGGCGATCTGCCGCAGGTCCTCGAGCTCGCGCTCGCTGAACTCCACATTCAGGGCTGGCATGACGACACGGTACCGCTCGGGTACTCGACCGTAAATATTCCCAGGTCACCTGTGTCCCGAGACGGTACCGGTCGTCATGGGCCGGAGAGCGTCAGCCCTGGTCGGCGACGAAGGACGCCATCCGGGCCAGAGCCGCGTTCCAGTTGATCGTGTGCTCGTTCGTGGACCAGGACTGGATGTCGTCGACGTAGCAGAACTGGCCGACGCAGCCCTGGAGCAGGCTCTGCGCGTAGGGGTCCTGGATGCTGGAGTTCGGCCCGCCGGCCAGCGTGCCCCGCGGCGGGTTCGGCTGGCTCGGGTCGAGCTGGTGGGCGTACCAGCGGGCGTGCTGGTTGTGGGCGCTGACCTCGCCGTAGCCGGTGACGTAGGAGATGTTCAGCGCGTTGCGGCCGAAGAGGTAGTCCATGGCCTGGAGCGCGCCGTCACGGTACCGGGCGGCGCCGGAGAGGTCGTACGCGGTGGCGAGCACGACCGCGTTGTTCAGGATCTGGTGGTTGGAGCCCCAGTCGTACTTGTTGTCGTCGGGGGCGTACGGGACCCCGTACGGGTGTGCCCGGAGGGCGGCGAGATAGCGGTCGGCGCCCCGGAGGACCGACTGGCGGACCTTGTCCCGGCCGGGCAGCCAGCTGGGCACGGTCGCGAGGTCCAGCCGGCCCGCCGCCGCGGTGCGCGCCCAGTCGAAGCCGACCGGGCCGAAGATGTCGGCGGTGTGGACCGGGGAGTTCACGACGTGGTCGGCGAACCGCTTCTCGCCCGTGGTGAGATACAGCTCCGCCGCCGCCCAGTAGAACTCGTCGGTGACGTTCCCGTCGGCGTAGGTGCCGCCGCCGACGCCGTCGCTCTCGGAGGCGTACACCGCGGGGTGCGCGAGCGCCGCCGACCATGCCTTGCGGGCGGCCGTCAGGGCCCTGGCCGCGAACGCGCGGTCGTGGGGCGCGTACAGCCGTGCCGCCTGGGCGGCGGTCGCCGCGAGGTTCAGTGTCGCCGCGGTGGACGGCGGGTGCAGCTCGCGCTTCTGGGGGTCGGCGTGCGGCATCAGGGGCAGGCCGGTCCACTGCTCGTCGTGGATCTTGTGGTGGGCCATGCCGGCCAGCGGCTGCCCGTCGGGCACCTGCATCCGCAGCAGGAACTCCAGTTCCCAGCGGGCCTCGTCGAGGATGTCGGGCACCTTGTTGCCGCTCTCGGGGACGGCGAGGGTGCCGTCGCGCAGCCGCTCCCGCTCACCGGTGCGGGCCAGCCCGGCGCGTTCGTAGGTGCTGAGCACCTCCCAGGTGGAGATGCCGCCGTTGACGACGTACTTGCCGTGGTCGCCCGCGTCGTACCAGCCGCCGGCCACGTCGAGGGTGTAGTCGCACTCGCCCGGCCGGCAGGGCACGGCGGTGTCGCCCTGGTTGGGGGCGGTGCCGGCGTGACCGGCGGGGCGGCCGTAGCCGGGGCGCAGGTCGTCGCGGACCGGGGTGCCGCTGCGCTGGGTGTAGTAGTACTTCAGCGCGTCGAGGCGGAGCCGCTCGTAGGCGTCCGTGCCCAGGCCGAAGGGGCGGCTGGTCTCGCCGTCGGCGACCAGGGTGTAGCCCTCGCCCGCCCTGCGCCAGGCGCCGAAGTCGATCGAGTGGACGTTCTGCCCGGAGGAGGCGTCGGTGCCGCGCGGCACGGTCCAGCCCCGCGCGACGACGGAACCGGCCGCGTCCTTCAGCTGCCAGGGCAGCCGCGCGGTCGCGTCGGTGACGAGCGTGGCGTTCTTCGGCCCGGCGGGCAGATAGCCGACCTGGTTGACGCGCACGCGCGGCCCGGTGTCCGGCTCGTACGTCTCGGGCGGTACGCCGCCGAGGAGCGAGACGTCGTCCATGCAGAAGCGCCAGGGGTCGGCGGAGCCGCCGACCTGGAAGGCGACCTGCGCCCCGGTGGTGTCGACGGGCGAGGTGAAGGTGTACGCGTAGTCGTTCCCGGAGACGCCCAGCTGCGGCGACACCTCGAACCAGGTGTCGTACGGTGCCGCAGCCAGGCCGACGACCGCCCTGACGACGTGGCCCTCGGGCGTGCCGGTGGCGCTGAAGGAGAAGCGGTAGGACTCCCCCTTCACCAGGGTCACGTCGTTCTGGCCGACGGCCGCGTCCCAGCGGTCGGCGGTGCCGCCGGGCACGTCCGCGCACATCCGGCCCTCCGTCAGGCCCGCGGTGACGCCGGCGGAGGACCACCAGGGGTCGGTGCCGCTGTCGAAGGTGCCGTTCCTGAGCTGCTCGGCCTCGTCGGCCGTGGCGGCGGGCGCCGGCAAAGCGGTCAGGGCGGCGGCCAGAAGTGCCGTGAGAGGCAACAAGGAGGTTCTGCGTCGGTTCACGTCTCGGCTCCTCAAGGAGTCGGGTGCGCGATGGGAGCGCTCCCAAGCAGGCGGTCGGGGCACATGCTTGTTGCAGTCATGACACCCCGTCAACCGTCCTGACACACCTGGTGTGCGCGAGGGCACGCCCGTCACGCCAGCCAGCGGCCCGCGCGCATCAGATCGCGGCCGGTCAGCTCGTCCGCCTCCCGCCACGCCTGGACGCGGTGCGGGGTGACACGGAACCAGCGGTAGACCGTGGTCAGGGTGCGGGGGTCGAAGCCGGTGCGGGCGGCGAACCGGTCGGCCCGTTCCCGCGGCAGGGCGTCGAGGTCCAGCACCTCGACCCGGCCCTCGATCAGGGTCACGTCCCGGGTGGGGCCCAGGCCGAGGCGGGCGGCGCGGCCCGCGGCGAGGTTCCGTCCGGTGGGGCTGTCCGCGGGCGTGGCGAGCAGCAGGGTCTCGCCGTCCCAGTCGAAGGACAGCGGGACCAGGTACGGCACACCGTCCGCCGAGGCGCTGGCCACCCAGACGTCCACGTCGTGGGCGAGCCGGTGCCCGGTGTCGTGGCGGCGCTGGGCGAGGGAGCGGGGTGCGGCGGTCATCGGTCCTCCTGGAAGGCGGGTTCGGCAGTGGTCACAGCCTCTCCCCGCGAGGCCGGTGGCCGCCTCCGTGCCCACCACGGAAAGACACCACGGATAATGATCAGGTGGCCACTCCAGTGATCTCCGCCCGGGAGACCGACGTGCTCGCGCTCCTCGGGGAGCACCTCAGCAACGCGGAGATCGCCGCGCGGCTGTTCATCTCCGTGCGCACCGTCGAGTCCCATGTCTCGGCGCTGCTGCGCAAGTTGGTGATGCCGGACCGGCGGGCGCTGTCCCGGCACGCGAACGCGCTCGCCCGCGAGGAACGGTCCCGCCCGGCGGCCGCCCTGCCCGCGCCGCTGACGGCGTTCGTCGGACGGGCCCACGAGCGCGGGGAGCTGGCCGAGGCCCTCACGACGCACCGGCAGGTGACCGCGGTCGGCCCCGGCGGGGTGGGCAAGACCCGGCTGGCGCTGGCGGTGGCGGCGGACGCGGCCGCCGGGTTCGCCGACGGGGTGTGGTTCGTGGACCTGGTCCCGGTCACCGACCCGGCGCGCGTACCGGCGGCGGTCGCGGCGGCCCTGGGGGTGGGCGAGCAGCCCGGGGGCTCCCCCGGCGACGCGGTGCCGACCGCGCTGGCGGACCGCCGGGCGCTGCTGGTGCTGGACAACTGCGAGCAGGTCCGCGACGGTGTGGCGCCGTTCCTGGAGAAGCTGCTGGCCGCCTGCCCCGGCGTGCGGGTGCTGGTGACGAGCCGGGCCCGGCTGATGGTGCCGTTCGAGCGGGTCTTCCCGGTGCCGCCGCTGTCGCGGGACGGCGGGGGCGGGTCGGACGCCGTGGCCCTGTTCCTGGACCGGGCGGCGGCGGTCGGGGCCTCGCCGGATCCCGGGGCGCGCGAGCGGGTGACGGCCCTGTGCGAACGGCTCGGCGGGATGGCCCTGGCGATCGAGCTGGCCGCGGCGCGGCTGCCCACGCTCGGCCTCGACGGTCTCACGGCCGGCCTCTCCGACCAGCTGCGCATCCTCGCGGGCGGGTCCCGCGCCGACGACCGCCACCGGTCGGTGCGGGCCGTGCTGGACTGGAGCCACGACCTGCTCCGGCCATGCGACCGGGCGCTGCTGCGCCGGGTGTCGGCGTTCGTGCTGCCGTTCACCGCCGAGGCCGCCGCCGAGGTGGCCGGCTTCGCCCCGCTGGACCCGGCCGAGGTCGCCGACGGTCTGGGCAGGCTCGCCGAGCAGAGCCTGCTCACCGTGACGCCGGGCCCGGCCGGCACCCGCTACCAGGCGCTGGAGACCATCCGCCAGTACGGCCGGGAGATGCTCGCCGGCGCCGGTGAGCTCGACGACGTCCTGGACCGGCACGCCGAGTGGTGCCTGGCCGCCGCGGCGGCCCTCGGGGACAGCGGGGCGGCGGGCTGGCGTGCCCGGTTCGACGCCGTCGCCGACGATCTGCGGGCCGCCCTCGCCCGGACCGCCGGGCTGCCCGGACGGCGCCCGCAGGCGCACCGGCTCGCGCTGTCCCTGGCCGGGCCGGCCTTCGACCGGACGCTGCTCGGCGAGGCCCAGCAGCGGTACGAGCAGGCGGCCGCCCTCGCCGACGACGACGCCGGGGGCGCCGAGGCGCTGCGCCGGGCCGCCGAGGTGGCCGGGTGCCGCAGGCTGGGCGACGACATGCTGCGGCTGCACCGCGCCGCCGCCGAGGCCGCCCGACGGGCCGGGGACCTCGCCGGCGCGGGCCGGGACCTCGCCCGGGCCGCGACGATCGCGTACCGCTTCTCCAGCACGTTCACCGAGGTTCCGGCCCGGCAGGAGGTGACCTCCCTGCTGGTCCGGGCGCGCGAGCTGTCCGGGACCGACCCGGCGGCCGAGGCGGCTGTCGCGCTGGCCGAGGCGGCGGTGGTCTTCGACGCGTTCGGCGCGGTCCAGGGCGACACCGACAACAGCGTGCGGGAGACCGTGGAGAGCGCCGAGGAGGCCGTACGGCTCGCCCGGCGCGCGGGGGACCCGGTGGCGGAGTCGGCCGCGCTCGACGCGCTCTCCGGCGCCCGCAGCTGGGACGGCGACCCGTTCGCCGCGGCGTCCGCCGCCCGGCGGCGGATCGACGTGCTGGCGTCGGCACCGCCGGGACCGGCCGCCGCGCACGAGCTGATGGACGCGCTCGCGATGGCCGCCGGGACCGCCGTCGGGGCGGGCCGGCTGCCGGAGGCCCGCCGGTGGGGCCGGCAGCTCGCCGGGCATCCGCTGCTCGCCGAGGTGGGCCATCACGCCACGTCGTGGCTGCTGGTCGCGGACGCGTTCGCCGGCCGCGCCGACGAACTGCTCGCGGACAGCGTGCGGTTCCTCGACGCGTGGGAGCAGAGCGGGGGGCAGCGGTCCTTCTCGCTCGGGCCCGCCGCGGCGGCCGTCGCCATGCTCCACGGGCTGCGCGGCGACGACGACGCCCGGGCGGACTGGCTCCGTGTCGTGGGCCGGGCGGGCAGCGCGCCCGAGCACCGGCACGGCTACGGCGCGGTCTTCGACGCCGTGTTCCTGCTGCACCACGGGGACGTGGACGAGGCGCTGGAGCGGGTCGCGCCGGAGCCGGAGGAGGTGTGGAAGTGGGTGTCCTGGGTGTGGCTGCACTGGTACGTGGCACTGCGCGCCGAGACGGCGGTGCTCGCCGGGCATCCGCAGGCGCGGGCCCGGATCGACGCGGCCCGGGCCGTGGTCGCCGGGAACCCCGTCGCCGCCGCCCAGGTGGACCGGGCCGAGGCCCTGCTGGAGGGCGACCTGTCCGGGCAGCTCTCCGCCGCGGCCGCCCTCGACGCCGCGGGCAGCCCCTACCAGTCGGCCCGCACGCTGCTGCTCGCCGGAGGCCCGCACACCGCGGCGGGCGCGGCCGCGCTGGCGGACCTGGGTCTGGCGCCCGGGGCCGCCGGCCGGGGAGGAGGCGGCCGCAGCACGCGCCGGGAGGGCCTGAGCCACTAGGCTGGAACGGACGGACGCACCTGTTCACTGTGAGTGTGCGCGATGGAGTGGCGCCGATGAGCCTGGTCTACCCGTTCGACGAGGGTGCGACGGCCCGGGCTGTCATCGCCGAGAACGGCACGCTGACCTCGTGGAACGAGGGTGCACGTCGGCTGCTGGGCTGGACCGAGGAAGAGGTCCTGGGCAGGCCGGCCCGGGACCTCGTCGCGGACGCGGCTCCCCAGGTCCGCGACGACCGCTGGTACGGGTCTCTCGCCCTGCGGCACCGTGACGGCCGTACGGTCGCGGTGTGGCTGCTCGCGCACCATCAGTGGCGTCCGGGGGCCGGATCGGCCCACTGGCTCGTCGTCGCCCCGCTGGAACGCCCCGCGCCGCGCCCGCCCGGCGACCCGCTGGAGGTGTCGTTGCTGGCCCAGACCCCGTGCGCGCTGGCCGTCTACGACGAGCATCTGCGGCTGCACTCGGTCAACGACGCCATGGCCCGGACACTCGGTCTGCCCCATGAGGAGATCCGGGGGCTGAGGCCGTCCGAGGTCGGCGGGAAGCCGCAGAGCGAGGAACTGGAGAAGAGTGCGCTGGAGGTGCTCTCCACCGGACTGCCCCGCGAACTGCAGACGCACATGCCCAGCGGCGGCAGGAAGCAGGCCCACGCCTGGCACGCCCGGATCACACCCGTCGTGGACGGTGCCGGCCAGGTGCGCGGGGTGTGCATGGCGACCCACGACTTCACCGACAACTACCTCGCCCGTGAACGGCTGCAGCTGGTCAACGAGGCGAGCGTACGGGTCGGCACCACCCTGGACGTCACCCGCACCGCCCAGGAACTCGCCGATGTGTGCGTGCCCGCGCTGGCCGACTTCGTCAGGGTCGACCTGCTGGACGCCGACGAGCAGAGCGGTGACCCGCCGGCGCGGGTCACCGTGCCGGTCGGGCTGCGCCGGATCGCCCACCGGTCGGTGAACCCGGGCACGCCGGAGGCGGTGGTGCAGCCCGGTGAGTTCGACTCCTACCCGGCCGGCTCGCCTCAGGCCGATTCGCTCGTCGCGGGCCGCACCACGGTCGTCTCGGCGGCCGACGGCCGCCTGGCGGCGTGGCTGGCCCGCTCCCGGGCGCGCCGCGAGCGGATCCAGGAGTACGGCATCCACTCCACGATGTCCGTGCCCATCCAGGCCCGGGGCACCACCCTGGGTGTCGCGGTGTTCACCCGCTTCCGGCGGCCCGACCCCTTCACCCCGGACGACGTCCTGCTGGCCGAGGAGGTCACGGCCCGGGCCGCGGTGTGCATCGACAACGCCCGCCGGTTCTCCCGGGAGCGGGAGACGGCCCTGGCCCTCCAGCGCAGTCTGCTGCCGCGCCGGCTGCCGCGGACGGCCGCCGTGACGGCGGCCTCCCGCTATCTCCCGGCGGCGCGGGCCGGGGTGGGCGGCGACTGGTTCGACGTGATCCCGCTGTCCGGCATGCGGGTGGCCATGGTCGTCGGCGACGTCGTGGGCCACGGTGTGCAGGCGTCGGCGACCATGGGCAGGCTGCGCACGGCCGTGCGCACGCTCGCCGACATCGACCTGGCCCCCGACGAACTGCTCACCCACCTCGACGATCTCGTCGTACGGCTGGCGGAGGAGAACGGGGACGGCGGCCGGCCCGGTGAGCTGGGCGCCACCTGCGTGTACGCGGTGTACGACCCGGTGTCCCGGCGGTGCACCCTGGCGCGGGCCGGGCATCCGGCACCGCTGATGCTGCCGCCCGGCGCGACGCCCCACGAGGTGGAGGTGCCGGCCGGTCCGGCGCTGGGGCTCGGCGGACTGCCGTTCGAGAGCACCGAGCTGTATCTGCCCGAGGGCACCCTGCTGGCGTTCTACACCGACGGGCTGATCGAGGCGCGGGAGCGGGACGCCGAGACCGGGCGCGGCATGCTGGGCGAGGCGCTGGCGCGGCACACCGCCTCGCTGGAGGAGACCTGCGACCGGATCCTCGCCGCGCTGCTGCCTGCGGACGGCATCGCCGACGACGTGGCCCTGCTGGTGGCCGGCACCCGGGGGCTGCCCTCGGACCGGGTGGCCACCTGGGACATCCCGGCCGATCCCGCGCTGGTCTCGCCGATCCGCAAGCAGGTCGTCGAGCAGCTGGCCACCTGGCGGCTGGACGAGGCGTCCTTCACGGCCGAGCTGGTGGTGAGCGAGCTCGTCACCAACGCGATCCGCTACGGCGCCCGCCCCATCAGGCTCCGGCTGATCCATGACACGGCCACCCTGATCTGCGAGGTGTCCGACACCAGTCACACCGCCCCGCATCTGCGCCGCGCCAAGACCTGGGACGAGGGCGGCCGCGGGCTGCTGCTGGTCGCCCAGCTGACGCAGCGGTGGGGCAGCAGACACACGGCCGAGGGCAAGACGATCTGGGCCGAGCTCGGACTGTTCGAGGAGCCGGGGACGGTCTGACGGCCTCGCGTCATCCCTGGGAGCGGTCGATTCTCGGCCACTGTGCGGATGCCGCCCGGGGCCGCCGGGCGTCCGCGGTCCTCAGTGACCGGAGACGGCGTGCGGTGTGTACGGCTGCTCCAGCTCCTCCAGTTCCTTGTCGGTGAGGCGCAGTTCGGCCGCGGCCACGGCGTCCTGGAGGTGGCGGGGCTCGGACGCGCCGACGATCGGGGACGTCACCGGGGCCTTGTGCAGCAGCCAGGCGAGGGCCACCTGGGCGCGGGGGACGCCGCGGCTCTCGGCGACGCGGGTCACGGCCTCGACGACGGTGCGGTCGCTGTCCGGGTACAGCGTGCTGCCGAAGCCGTCCGTCTCGCTGCGGCCGGTGACGGTGCCCCAGTCGCGGGTGAGACGGCCGCGGGCCAGCGGGCTCCAGGGCAGGACACCGACGCCCTGGTCGACGCAGAGGGGCAGCATCTCGCGTTCCTCCTCGCGGTAGAGGAGGTTGTAGTGGTTCTGCATGGACACGAACCGGGTCCAGCCGCCCCGCTCGGCGGTGTGCTGGGCCTTGGCGAACTGCCACGCGTACATCGAACTCGCCCCGATGTAGCGGGCCTTGCCCGCCTTGACCACGTCGTGCAGCGCCTCCATGGTCTCCTCGACGGGCGTGTGCGGGTCCCAGCGGTGGATCTGGTACAGGTCGACGTGGTCGGTGCCCAGCCGGGTCAGGCTGTGGTCGATCTCGGTCAGGATCGCCCTGCGGGACAGCCCGCCGCCGTTGGGGCCGGGCCGCATCCGGCCCTGCACCTTGGTGGCCAGCACGATCTCGTCGCGGCGGGCGAAGTCGCGCAGCGCCCTGCCGACGATCTCCTCGCTGCTGCCGTCGGAGTAGACGTTCGCCGTGTCGAAGAAGGTGATCCCGGCCTCCAGCGCCTGCCGGATCAGCGGGCGGGACCTCTCCTCGTCGAGGGTCCACCCGTGCGTGCCCCGGGCGGGATCTCCGTAGGTCATGCAGCCCAGACAGATCCGGGACACGTCCAGACCCGTCGAACCGAGCTTCACGTACTGCATCGTCGCTGCTCCCGCCGTCGGCTGTGGCTGTCGGAGCGAGCCTAATCGGCGTGGAGGAGTTCCAGCGCCCGCGTCCAGCCGAACTCCGGTCGGCTGCCGTCCTCTTCGGGCTCGCCGGTGTACGGACCGCCGAAGCGCACGCCCATGCCCCGCAGACGTGCCAGGCTCTCCCGGTAGGCGGGGTGGGCGGCGAGGGCGTCGGCCACGCACGGCAGCACCGCGACGGGCACACCCAGGCCGCATGCCTCGTTGAGGGTGCCCAGGACGAGGGTGTCGGCGACGCCGGCCGCCCATTTGTTGACGGTGTTGAAGGTGGCGGGCGCGACGGCCACGGCGTCCGGGGGCGGGAAGGGGCGCGGGTCCGCGGGCGAGCGCCAGGCCGAGCGGACCGGGCGTCCGGTGAGGGACTCGACGGCGGCCGTGTCGAAGAAGCCGTTCATGGCGGCCGGGGTGGCGAGGACACCGACCTCCCAGCCCTTCTCCTGTGCGGCGCGGACGAGTTCGCCGACGCCGGAGGCGATGCCCGCCGCGCAGACGACGACGTAGAGGAAGGGTCTCCCGGCCTGTTCGGTCACCCGGGAACCCTACTGGAGCGGGAAGGACAGACCGCGTTCGGCCTCGGGGCGCGGGCCGTGGATGCGGCGCTCGTGCTCCTCGATCGGCACGTCGTCGACGGACGCCTCACGACGGGTCATCAGGCCCTGCTCGTCGAACTCCCACAGCTCGTTGCCGTACGACCGCCACCAGCGGCCGTCGGTGTCCTGGCTCTCGTACTGGAACCGCACGGCGATGCGGTTGCCGTCGAACGCCCACAGCTCCTTGCGCAGGGCGTACCGCCGTTCGCGCGCCCACTTGGCGGTGAGGAACCCGACGATCCCGGCGCGGCCGGTGACGAAGGTGTCGCGGTTGCGCCACACCGAGTCCTCGGAGTAGGCGAGCGCCACCTCGTGCGGGTCGCGGGTGTTCCAGGCGTCCTCGGCGGCCTGCACCTTGCGTGCGGCGGTCTCCCGGGTGAAGGGCGGCAGGGGCGGTCGGCTGGTCATGGCGTCCTCCGGGACGGGCTGACGGCTGCGAGAAGGGAGAACGGGCGTTCTCCGTCTGGCTGCTACCATAGGAGAACGATCGTTCTCAGGTCAAGGAGTGGTCCTTCCATGGACAGCGCGACCGCCCGCGAGAGGGCCCTGGACGCCGCCGAGGCGCTCTTCTACGCGCGGGGCGTCCAGTCGGTCGGCATGGACGATCTCCGGGGCGCCTCCGGGGTCTCCCTCAAGCGTCTCTACCAGCTCTTCCCGGCCAAGGAACAGCTGGTCGTCGCCTACCTGGAGCGCCGTGACGCCCGCTGGCGCGACCGCCTCGCCGCCCATGTCGAGCGGCACGAGGACCCCGAGCGGCGGA
Organism: Streptomyces sp. NPDC093094; assembly: GCF_044754345.1. Taxonomy (NCBI): domain Bacteria; kingdom Bacillati; phylum Actinomycetota; class Actinomycetes; order Kitasatosporales; family Streptomycetaceae; genus Streptomyces; species Streptomyces sp. NPDC093094. The sequence goes on from NZ_JBIVOX010000006.1 coordinate 388,403, forward strand.
TCGTCGCCGTCTACGACTGGCTGGAGCTGTGGTTCGCCGAGGACGGCTTCCGGGGCTGCGCCTGGATCAACGCGTACGGCGAGCTCGGCGCGACCTCCCGTCCCGTGGCGGACCAGGTCACCGCGCACAAGCGGGCCTTCCGCGACTACCTCACCGCCCTGGTCGCCGCCGCCGGCCGCCCCGCCTCCCTCGCGGACCCTCTCTTCCTCCTGGCGGAGGGCGCGACGGTCACCGCGGGCATCACCGCCACGACCGCCCCCGCCGCACAGGCGAGAGAGGCGGCGCGGCGGCTGCTGGCCGCCTCCCAAGGACCGCAGGAGGGGCCGCCGTAGGAACCCCGCCCGGCCCCCGGTCACCGGAGAGACCTCGGGGAGACTGCGGTGATATTCGGTTGCCCCCGAGGAGCCCCGAGCCCCAGGATCCGGACATGGAACCGCTCGTGGCCGGGCTGGTCGCCGGCTACGGCATCGCCGTACCCGTCGGCGCCGTCGGCACCTATCTCGTCTCGCTCACCGCCCGCAGCACCCTGCGCACAGGGACCGCGGCGGCCCTCGGTGTGGCCTCCGCCGACGGGCTCTACGCCCTCCTCGCCGCGCTCGGCGGCTCCGCGCTCGCCGCGGCGCTGCGGCCCGCCCTGACGCCGCTGCGCTGGGCGTCGGTGCTGGTGCTGCTGGCCCTCGCCGCGGTGGGTGCCGCCGGCGCGGTCCGGCGCTATCGCGGGCACCGGCTCGCCACCCGCTCCGACCCGCCCCCACCGGGCCCCGCACGGGCCTATCTCGGGCTGCTGGGGATCACCCTGCTCAACCCGACCACCGTGATCTACTTCGCCGCGCTCGTGCTGGGCGCGGGCGGGGCACGGGAGGCGGGCGCCGCGGCGCAGGCGGTGTTCGTGCTGGCGGCCTTCGCCGCGTCCGCCAGCTGGCAGCTTCTCCTCGCCGGCGGCGGCGCCCTGCTGGGCCGTGCGCTGACCGGACACCGGGGCCGCCTGGTGACGGCCCTGGTGTCGAGCGCGGTGATGGCCGCACTGGCCGTACGGATGGTGCTGTCCCCCGCCGGCTGACACGCGGGTCAGACGGGCCCCGGCCCGGCCGGTCCGGCGGTGAACGCGCGGGCCACGGTCAGGCTGTCCTCGTACACGTGATGACGGACGACCAGGCCGTTCTCGACGGTCAGATGCAGGGCGAATCTGGCGCGATACGGACGCCCGGTGGCCTTCGAGGTCTGCCGGATCTCGCCCAGGACCACCGCGTCCGCCCCGTCCACCAGGATCCGTTCCACCCGGGTGGCCACCTGGTCGGCGACATGGTGCTCCGCCAGTTCCCGGTAGTGGGCGGCGGCGTCCGCGCGGGTGGAGCGGTGCCGGATCCACGGCGTCCGCGCCCCGCCGTGCTCGTCCTCCGGCCAGTCGAGCCGCCAGTCGACGTGTCCGGCGTACAGCTCGGCGATGCGGTCCGGGTCGCCCTGGCCGATGCGGCGCAGCAGTTCCCCGACGACGGCGCGGGTCGTCGGGTCGGTGGTCGCGGTCATGGGCTTTCGCTCTCCTTCGGCCGGTCTCGCACACGATGATCACGACTGTGCCCGACCCGTCCGGTCCGGCGCGATCACGCCGGTGACAATCGCGCCGCGCCGCCGCACCCCCGCCGGCCTGCGGCGGTGGCCGAAACCGGCCGTGGCGGACGGCAGGAGCGGTAGGGATGATTCCGGCGCCGCCCGCTGTTGCAGCACGGTGCCCGTCACCCCGAACCCGACGACGGAACGGAGTTTCCATGCCTCTCGAGGGCGAGTACGAACCGAGCCCGACCAAGTGGGTCCGCGACCAGGTGGAGCTGTACGAGGGCTCCGGCGGCACCGAGGGCACGACCCTGTTCGACACCGGGCTGCCGGTGGTCGTCGTGACCACGGTCGGTGCCCGCAGCGGCAGGATCCGCAAGACGCCGCTGATGCGGGTCGAGCACGAGGGCAGCTACGCGGCCGTCGCCTCCGTGGGCGGCGCCCCGAAGAACCCGGTCTGGTACCACAACCTGCAGGCCGACCCCCGGGTGGAGCTGCAGGACGGTCCGGTGAAGCAGGACATGAAGGCCCGCGAGGTCACCGGCGAGGAGCGCCAGGCGTGGTGGGAGAGGGCGGTCGAAGCCTTCCCCCAGTACGCCGAGTACCAGCGGATGACGGACCGCACGATCCCCGTCTTCGTGCTGGAACCGGTCGTGGCCCACGACTGACCCCCGGACCCGGGCGGTCCTGCGGGACCCGGAGATTTTCCGCGCCGGGCGCGCATGAAGGCCATCGGGCCGGGCATCCGGGTGTCAGGCCCCGCCGCGCTCCCCCGTCGCGGCGGGGCTCTCCCGTGCCTCTCCCGCGGTCCGGTCGGTCACGTCGAGGAAGATCTGCGTGGCCTCGGGCACCGTGTGGGCGATCGAGCGCTTGATGCGCACCGAGACCCGCTCGACGCGCTCGCTGTCGATCCCGGGCATCAGATCGATCCGGGCGGCGACCAGGACCGAATCCAGCCCGGTCTGCATGGTGAACAGCGCCTCCACGCTGTCGATCTCCGGCTGCGCCGCCAGCAGGGCCCGGATCCTGCCGCTCGCCTCCGGGTCGGCGGCCTGCCCGATCAGCCGGTCCCGGGCGTCGCGCCCGAGACGGAACGCGACGAACACCAGCAGCGCGCCGATGGCGAGCGAGGCCGCCCCCTCCCACACGGCCTGCCCGGTGGCCCGGTGCAGCGCCATCCCGGCGAAGGCGAGGGTCACACCGATCACGGCCGTGCCGTCCTCGGCGACGACCGTGCGCAGGGCGGGGTCGTGCAGCCCGCCGGGGGCACCGTGCGTGCGCACCTGGTACAGGGCCCGCACCAGTGAGGCGCCCTCGGCGAGGAACGCCACGGCCAGCACGGCCAGGCCCACGGCATAGCCGTCGAAGTTCTCCTGGCCGCCGCCGCGCAGCGCCTCCACGCCCTGGAAGAACGAGAAGCAGCCGCCGGTGACGAAGATGCCGACGGCGGCGAGCAGCGTCCAGAAGAAGCGTTCCTTGCCGTAGCCGAAGGGGTGGCGGCGGTCGGCGGGGCGGCGGCTGCGGCGCAGCGCGGTGAGCAGGAAGACCTCGTTGAGGCTGTCGGCGACGGAGTGCGCCGCCTCCGACAGCAGGGCGGGCGAGGCCGCGAGGAGGCCCCCCAGCACCTTGGCGACGGCGATCACCAGGTTCGCGGCCAGGGCCACCAGCACGGTGACGCGGGTCCTGCGGTCGGCCTTCCGAGGCTTCGGGGCATCGGTCACCCCCGCCGACTGCCCCGGCGGGTGCGGATCACACCGTTCCGTCCGCCGGAACGGGGGAACCCGGCCTGGCAGAAGCCGTGCCGGGCCGCCCGGACCGGCGGAGCGTGTGCGGGGAGGAACCGGCATGAGCGACAGCGGCGACGGCAACAGCGCGTACGGCAGGAAGTCGTTCCGGCGGTCGAGGAGTCACTTCACCGACCGGATCACGGCGGACGGCCGGGACGGCTGGCCGGTGCGGGCCGGCCGTTACCGGCTGGTCGTCAGCCGGGCCTGTCCCTGGGCGAGCCGGGCGGTGATCTCCCGGCGCCTGCTGGGACTGGAGGACGCCCTGCCGATGGCGGTCGCCGACCCGGTCCAGGACGACCGCAGCTGGCGCTTCACGCTGGACCCGGGCGGCCGCGACCCGGTCCTCGGGATCCGGTTCCTCGGTGAGGCGTACGCCCGCCGGGAGACGGACCCGCCGGGCGGGGTGAGCGTGCCCGCGGTCGTGGACGTGCCCAGCGGGAAGCTGGTCACCAACGACTACCAGCGCCTCACCCTGGACCTCGCGACCGAATGGACGGCCCTGCACCGCAAGGGTGCGCCGCGGCTGTACCCCGAGGACCTGCGGGACGAGATCGACAAGGTCGCCGCGGACGTCTTCGAGGACGTCAACAACGGGGTGTACCGGGCCGGTTTCGCCACGGGGCAGGAGGAGTACGAGGCCGCGTGCGCGGCGGTGTTCCGCCGGCTGGAGCTGCTCGCGGCGCGGCTGGAGCGGCAGCGCTACCTCGTCGGCGACACCGTCACCGAGGCGGACATCCGGCTGTTCACCACGCTGGTCAGGTTCGACGCGGTCTATCACGGGCACTTCAAGTGCAATCTCTGGAAGCTGGCGGAGAACCCGGTGCTGTGGGCGTACGCCCGTGATCTGTTCCAGACGCCGGGGTTCGGGGACACCGTCGACTTCGACCACATCAAACGGCACTACTACCAGGTGCACACCGGCATCAACCCGACCCGGGTGGTGCCGCTCGGGCCGGACCCGTCCGGCTGGCTGACCCCGCACCACCGGGAGAAGCTGGGCGGGAGCCCCTTCGGCGACGGAACGCCGCCCGGCCCCGTCCCGGCCGGTGAGAAGGTCCCCGCGGCCGGGCGCCCCTGACGGCGCGGTGCCGCCGGTCGGTGCCGGAAAGGAGTCCTACGTGGCCAAGAAGAACAAGAAGAAGAAGCAGAAGCTCCCGCTGGTGTACAAGCCGCTCGGGTTCGCCCTGGGCTGGGTCGGCGGCGCGCTGTCCGGTCTCGCGTTCCGCCAGACCTGGCGGGCCATCCGGCACGAGGACGACGCCCCCGACCCCCTGGACCGCGACCGCGGCTGGGGCGAGATCATCCTCGCCGCCGCCATCCAGGGCGCCATCTTCGCCGCGGTCCGCAGCGCCGTGGACCGCAGCGGCGCGAAGGCCATCGAACGCTCCACGGGCGTCTGGCCGGGCGACCCGAAGACAGGCCGGGCGTAGTCCGCACCCGGACCCGGCGGACGGGGCACGGAGCCGTCCGGGGCGGGCCGGGGGCCTTCGGGCTCTCCCCGGCCCGCCCCGGACGCCGCGCCTCGTTCCCGGAGCCACCGAAGGCGGCCCCTTCACGGCCGGCCCGGTCCGGACAGCGGCCCCCGGGGCCCTTCCGACGGATCTCCGTGGGAGCGGGAGCGGCGTGCGGTGCGAACGGTCGTGCGGCGGAGCCACCTGGCCCTTCACACCGTGCGGCGTGCGTGCGTCGCGACACCGACCTGATCCGGACGGCAGCCGCCAGGGCCTGTCCGCCCCTTCGCGTCGTCGCCCGAAGGGCGGCCGCGCGCCGTCAGGTGCGTGCTCTCGGCGTGCCGGCCCCAGGCCCTCGTACCGGACGTACCCGGGTCCGGGGCCGGTGCGGCGAGAGCGCGTGCACGGCGTCGCGCGGCAGACGGGAACGGTCGGACAGGCCCTTAGCCCCGTTTGGGTTCCAGCGGTGGTGTCCGGCGCAGGACGAAGGAGTGGCCGGAGGGGTCGGCGTAGCCGCGTTCCTCGTGGGAGCCGGGGGCGCTGGTCTCGGTGGGGCGTCCGCCGAGGGAGACGATCCGGCGTTCGGCCTCGTCGAGGTCGTCGGCCTCCAGCTCCAGATGCACCTGGAGGGAGTTCTCGGGACGCGGCCAGCTCGGCGGCGTGGCGTTGACGTCGCGCCGGAAGGCCAGCCGGGTGCCGGCGGGGCTCTCGATCTCGATGCGGTTGGCGGTGGTGTGGGTCTCCTCCGCCGCCAGCAACTCCTTGTAGAACTCGGCGAGTCGCTCGGGCTCGGCGCAGTCGAGCACCACGACGCCCGCGGTCACCAGGGGCATGTCTCCTCCGAAGGGTCCGGGACGCGGTCGCGCCCTGTCGTCCCGGATATCCCGCACCCGCGGTTGTATCCCGGGCCCGTGGCCGCGCCCGGCGCCGTCCGGACGGCGCCCCGCGCGTGTCACTTGCAGCCGAAGTCGTCCCGGACCCGCGGCCATGCCTGTACGCCGTCCGGTGTGCGGACGTAGACGCGGGAGGGGTCGTCCGTGCGCCAGAGGGTGTCGTCGCCGTGGTGGTAGCCGGTGGGCCGGGCGTCGGCGGGCAGGCGGGCGTCGGCGTCGTAGGGGCCGGTGAGACCCCCAGGGGGGAGGACGCCGTGCGGGTCGCGGCCGTAGCTGTGCGGCCCGAGCGCGATGAAGTCGGCGTCCTGCCAGTCGCAGTGCTCCGCGCCCCGGTGGCTGTGGATCGTGGTGTACGGCAGCCGCCTGCCGTCGGCGCCGGTCCACAGGTCGTAGGGCATACCGGCCACGAAGTCGTCCGGCAGCTCGGACGGGTCGCAGGCCGCGCTGGTCTCCGGGCCCCAGCCGGGCGCGCCGGCACGGTCCTCGGCGACGACGACCGCGACCTTGGTGCGGCCGCCGACGTCGAGGGAGAACAGCACCCGGTCCTTCTCCCGGCGCTCGACGCGGTAGCCGTGCCGGGGCAGGTCCGGCTGCTCGACGGCGAAGTACGTCTCCAGCCCCTCCTCCGGTGTGTCTCCGCCGTCGCCCTCGCTCCACCTCTCGCCCGGGCCGCCGGAGAAGATCTCCCCGTCGCACTCCAGGGCCCGGCCGGCCGCGCCGGACTCGGCGCGCACGGCCTGCGGGCCGTCCTCGTCGAGGTTCACGGCCGGCACGGACAGCGGCCCGCGATAGGGGGTGGCGGGCGGTGTGCCGTCGACGACGACGTCCTCGCCGCCGGACCCGCACCCCGTCATCGCCGCGAGTGCCGCGACCGCCGCAAGTGCCGCCCCGGCGGCCGGAAGTCCTGCGCGCATGTCTCCCCCTGTCCGACACCGTCCTGTCCTCCTACGACGCCGCGGCGGCGGGAAACGTTCGGTCCCGGCTCCCCTCGCGCCGCCGTCCGCGAACCCGGGGCGAACGCCGGGGGCGATCCCGGTCGCAATTCGACGACATATGTCAATCGAACATGCTGCAATGCATGCGTTCGAGGGTAACTTGCGGAACAGGGAACGGAATTGAGGCCGTCCGGGTCGGAGGGGAAGTCGTCGTGCAGCAGAGTCCCGCGCCGCTCACCCGGCATCTGCGTGTCCGCACGGACCGTGGTCACACGGTCCTGGAGTTCCTCGGTGAGATCGACATCGCCGCCGCGGCGGAGATCCTGCCGCACGTGGACGCCGCCACGGCCCCGCTCGGCGCGCGTGTCGTCCTCGACCTGACGCGGGTGGAGTTCTTCGACTGCTCCGGGCTGCGGCTGCTCGCCCGCGCCAGGGTCCGGGTGCTGGAGCGGGGCGGGCGGCTGCACCTGGTGTGCGTCCATCCGCTGACCCTGCGCGTGCTGCGGGTCACGGGCCTGGCCCGGCTGCTGCCGCCGCAGCCGTCGCTGGAGGCGGCCCTCGGCCGGCGGGAGGCCGCGTCCGGCTCCCTCTGACGCCGACCCGCTTGTCTGGAGCGGGTGATGGCGGGCATCCGGAGAGCACGAAGGAAGGAGGCCCCCCGTGACGACGACCCGCGAACGCACGCCCCGGCGCCTGCCCGGCTGGGCCTGGGCCGCCGGTACCGCGGTCCTGGTGCTCGCCCTGCTGGCCGCGGGGCTCGGTCTGAGCGCGCTGCCGGCGCTGAAGGACGTCTTCGGCACCGAGACCCGCGACCGGTCCGGCCCCGCCCTGCTGCAGTCCGTCCAGGACATGAGCCGCTACGAGGCGGCCTCGGGAAACTTCCAGGTGGTGGTGGACCTGGAGAAGGACACGAAGTTCCTGCCGGACGCCGTCCGCGGCAGCCGCACCCTGTACGTGGGCGCGGGCACCGTCGACGCCTACGTCGATCTCGGCAAGGTCGGCGAGGACGACGTCCAGGTCGACGAGGACCGCGCCTCGGCCACACTGCGGCTGCCGCACGCGGCGCTCGGCAGGCCCGCCCTCGACCCCGACCGCTCCTACGCCGTCTCCAAGCAGCGCGGCCTGCTGGACCGGCTCGGCGACCTGTTCTCCGACAACCCCAACGGCGAACAGGCCGTGCAGCGGCTCGCCGTACGGCACATCTCGGCCGCCGCGAAGGAGAGCGGCCTGACCGCGCGCGCCGAGCGCAACACCACGGACATGCTGGAGGGCCTGCTGCGTTCCCTCGGCTTCAGCCGGGTGAAGGTCGTCTACGGCCGCTGACGGCTCCGCCCGGCCGGCCGTGCGGTCCTCCGGCCCCCGCCGTCAGCCGAGCGGCAGACCCGGCACCGCCAGCGCGGCCAGCAGCGCCGCGCCCGCCAGCAGCCAGGCCACGTAGTCGCCGACGTGACCGGACTGCAGACGGCGCAGCGGCAGGATCCGGTCGGTCGCCGATAGGGCGCGGGGACGTACGACGGCCACCGCGGCGAGGGCGACGGCCAGCACGGCCGGGACCAGGCCGAGGAGGATGCCGTGGGCCGACCAGTGCACGGCCACGGCCTCGGTGCCGGGCCGGGCCGCGGCGACCGCCCGGGTCACCACGCCGCCGAAGCCGGGGGCGCCCACGGCCAGCGCGCCCGCCAGCAGTACCGCGGGGACGGCCGTCATGGTGTCGGGGACCCGCCGCAGCGGCCGGCCCGTCTCCGGCCGCTCCCCGGAGCCCGTCGTCTCGTAGGCGCTCTCGTCCGGCGGTGGCGGGCCGAGCCCCAGGAACACCCGGGCGGTGACCCGCAGCACGGCTGCGGCCGTGACGGCCGAGGCGAGCACGTACAGGACGGTGAGCGGCCCGCCGGCCGCCTCCTCCGTGGCCGTCTTGCCCAGCGCGGTGCCGAAGGGCGGCAGTCCCGCGAGGGCGAGCCCGCCGGCCGCGAACATCACCCCGACGCCGGGCAGCCGGCGGGCGCGGCCGTGCAGGGCGTGCTCGTCGACGCTGCCGAAGCGGTCGAGGAGGATGCCGGCGCAGGCGAACAGGGCCGCCTTCACCCCGGCGTGCCCGACGACGTACAGGGCGACGCCCTCGTCGGCGCCGGGCCGCAGCACGCCGGCGCCGGCCAGGAACAGGCCGGTGTGGGCGACGGTGGAGTAGGCCAGCAGCCGTTTGATGTGCCGCTGGTACCAGCACATCACCGCGCCGACGGCCGCCGTCAGCGTGCCCAGCACGACCAGGACACGCGTCAGTTCGGCCGCGGGCACTCCGCCGGGGCCGGCGAACACGGTGCCGTACACCCGCCACACGCCGTACACGCCCAGCTCGACCATGACGCCGGACAGCAGCATGCACACCGGTGTGGGCGCCACCGCGTGGGCGTCCGGCAGCCAGAAGTGGAACGGTACGGCGGCCGCCTTGACCAGCAGGCCGGTCAGGACGAGGACGAAGGCCGCGAGGACGAGCGCGTCGGGCCGGCCGTGCGCGTCCAGCGCCCGCCCGATGCGCTCCATGCCCAGTTCGCCGGTACGGGCGTACAGCAGCGCGATCCCCATCAGCATGGCGTACGCGCCGAGGGAGGTGACGACCGCGAAGGTCAGGGCACCCTGCACGGCCCGCGCCTCCTCCACGCGGTAGCCGGTGAGCGCGTACGCCGCGACGCCCATCAGCTCGAAGAACACGAACGCGTCGAACAGGTCGCCCGCGACGGCGAATCCGCACATGCCCGCCTGGAGGGCCAGCAGCAGCGCGGGGAAGGACCCGGCGTGCCGGCGGGGCGGTTCGTCGAAGTAGTGCCAGGAGTACACCAGGGCCGCGAGGGTGAGCAGGGAGGCGAGCGCGGCGAGGCCGAGCCCGGGGCCGTCCCCGACGAGGACGATGCCGACGGTCTCGCCGCCCTCGGGGGTCCAGCCGCCGACCCATTCCGTCATGGGCGGCGAGGAGTCCGGCAGCAGTGTCAGCGCGAGGGCGGCGGTGCCGGCGGAGAACGCGCAGCCCGTGGTCTCGGCGGCGAAGCGCGGCATCCGCCGCCCTCCGGCGACCAGCAGGGCGGCGCCGAGCAGCGGGACGGCCACGAGCAGCGGCAGCAGTCGGTGCATCAGCCGCGCAGCTCCGACAGCGCGTCGGGGTCGACCGTGCCGTGCCGCTTGGAGATCTGCACCACCAGCGCCAGCAGCAGGGCGGTCACGGTGGCCCCGACGACCACGTCCGTGAGCGCCAGCGCCTGCACGACCGGATCCACCACGGGCCGCGAGCCCGGCGTCACGTCGGAGAACACCGGCGCGGTGGCCCCGTCGCGGTAGCCGACGGCCAGCAGCAGCACATAGGTGGCCGCCTGGCACACGGCCAGACAGCCCACGGCGTGGATGAGGTTGCGGCTGGTCGCCAGGCCGTGGCAGCCGGCCAGGAACACCCACACGGCGACCAGACAGGGGAACGCGTCCGTCACGGAGCTCACTTGGCCCTCCTTTCGTCGATCTCGACGGCCTGGTCGAGGAAGCGGGCCAGCAGGACCACGACCGCGCAGGCGACCTCCATGCCGATGGCCGCGTTCAGCAGCGGGACCGTGCCGCCGGAGGAGAGGGTGTTGAACGTCCCGTACGGCAGCAGGGTGTTGGCGAGGAACGCGGCCGCGCCGAGCAGGCCGGCCAGCCCGGTGACGACGTAGGCGCAGGCGGCGAGGGCGTCGCCCGCCTCGTACAGGCCGACGGGGCGGACGCGTTCCAGGGCGCGGTAGTCGGCACCGAGGTACAGCAGATGCAGGGCGGTCGCGGCGATCACACCGCCCTGGAAGCCGCCGCCGGGGCTGAGCTGGCCGTGCGCGACGACGTAGAGGCCGGTGAGCAGGGCGACCGGCAGGACGGCGAGGGCGTAGCGGCGCACCGGCGGGGCGACCTCGGCGGGTTCGGGGCGGGCGCGGTGTTCGTCGCGGGTCTGGCGCAGCAGGACGACGCAGCCGAGGACGGCGGCGAAGAGGATCGCCAGTTCGCCGAGGGTGTCGAAGGCGCGCTGGTCGAAGTTGACGGAGGCGATCGTGTTGGCGGTGCTGCGGGCGAGGGACTCGTGCACCGCCCGGTCGCCGTAGGGGTGGTGGGCGCCGCCGAAGCGGGGCAGGTCGAGGCAGGCGGCGACGAGCAGCACGGCGAGTCCCGTGCCGCCGGTGAGGAGCAGCCACAGCCGTGCGCGCCGGGTCACTCCCGCCTTCCCTCGCCTCGGGCACGGCGCTTGACCTTGCGGACGGTCAGCAGGAGCAGCAGCGGGGTCACCGCGGTGCCCACCGCCAGCTGGGACAGTGCCACGTCGGGTGCCTGGAGTGCGGTGAACAGCACCGCCAGGGCGAGGCCGAGGACGGACAGGACGAGTGCCTGCCGTACGGGATCGCGCACCGCGACGGCGGCGGTCGCGGCGGCCGCGACACCCAGCAGGGAGACGACGACCACGGGGTCACCCACGGGGCACCTCCCGCAGGCCGCCCGACAGGGCGCGGGACACGACGAGGTTGCCGCCGATCAGGAGGGCGCCGGTGACGAGGATCTTCAGGGTCTCGCGGCCCGGGTCCGCGGCCGCGCACACGGCGAGAACGACGCCCCCGCCGAGGGCGGCCAGGCACCGGCCGGCGTACTCGGCGGCCGGTGCGGCGGCGGTGAGTTCGTCGGCGAGGAGGCGGGCGAAGACGAGGGTGCCGACCGGGCCGAGGACGGCGAGGACCAGCGCGAGGTCGATGTAGGACGGCCGGTCGTAGCCCTGGGCCAGCAGAAGCAGGCCGGGGCAGATCGCCGCGGTGGCCAGGTTCTGGGCGGCGACACGGCGCGCGAGCGGTCCGGTCGTCACGCCCCACAGGGCTCCGGCGAGTCCGCAGCCGAGGACGACGGCAGCCGTCCACGTCCAGCCGTTCACGGGCGGGCCACCGCCCGCCGGGCCGCCCCGGCCGCGAGGGCGCCCACGGCCGCGGCGCAGGCGCCGACGGCCAGTTCGAGCGTGTCGACCGTGCCGATCAGGACCAGCCACAGCGCGGCGAGCGCCGTCCACCAGGCCAGGAACTCGGCCACGGCGAGGAGACCGGGGCGGCGGGTCATGGTCGTCGCACCTCCATGTGCACGGCTCGTCACCGCGCGTCGCGGTCGGTCACTGCGCGTCATCCAAGCACCGGCCGGGACGGCCGGGGCGGCGGCGCGCGCGGGTCCCGGCCGGAGTGCCCCGCCGACGGGAAAGGAAACAGCGGCCGCGCGGGGCCGGGCATGTGTCCGCATGCCCCGGGTAACAGGGCTTTCACGTACGGAAGTTGACATGGGGAGGATCTGATGGGCCGTGCCGTACTGCCCGCCCGCCTGCGGGCCCGACCGCGCCCGACGGGCCCGGTGGACGACAGACGCCCGCTGCCCCTGCCGGTACGCCTGCTCGCGATGATGCTCGCGTTCGTGTGCATGGTGGGTTTCGCGGTGGTGCTGGCGAGACTCACCCTGGAGCCCTCTCCCGCCTCGGAGGCGCTGACGCACAGCAACCTGCGCCCCGGCAGCTCTCTGCGCTTCTACTTCGACACCGCGGAGCCGGGGGACGCCGTGCGGCAGATCGGCGGGAACGTGCTGCTGGGCGTCCCGTTCGGGGTGCTGGTGCCGGTGGTGGCGCCCGGCGCGCGGGGGCTGCTGCGCGTGCTGCTGCTCACCGCCACGGTCATGCTGCTGGTGGAGCTGGCGCAGGGCGCGATGGTGACCGGGCGCGCCTTCGACATCGACGACGTGCTGCTGAACACCACCGGCGCGCTGCTCGGCCACCTGCTGCTCGGCCGCAGGCTGGGCCGGGCCGTGCACGCCCGGCGGCGGACCCGCCCGGCTAGCGGAGCGTCCAGGTGAACTTGTCGCCGCCGACCCAGCGGACCACGTCGGGGTCGTCCAGGTCGTGCACCGTGATGCCGAAGGCGGCCGCCGTCTCCAGCACGTCGGTGACGGCCCGGGCCATACCGACGACCTCGCCGTCGATCTCCATGATCCGGAACGGCGGTGTGCCCGGCTGGACACCGAGCACCATGATCCTCGGCTGGGAGATGTGAGGGCTCGCGATTTCGGTCATGTCATAGAGAGTAGAGCGGAATCGACCGATATGACCGGTCCACGGTGCGGGGCGCGGGATGCCGGGCGGCCCCGGACACGGAACCCTGACCCGGCCCGCGGAAGGCGGCGGTCGGGCACGGACCCCGTGCGGGCGCCGGAGCGGGTCGCACCCACCGGCGCGCACGCCCTCGGCCGGCCGCCCGGACCGGCAGCCCCTCGGCCGCACCCGGCCGGAGGAGCCCGGGACACCCGCCGAGCGGGTGACCGCCGCCGAGCCACCCGCCCGGCCACCGGAGAAGCCACCGGGCCCGGACGGGCGACGAACGCGCTGACGGACGGGCGGACCCGCAGGCCCTCGGCCGCACCGGCCTGAGGAGCCCGGGACGCCCGCCGAGCGGGTGACCGCCGCCCGGCGACAGGAGAAACCGCCGGCCCGGACGGGCGGACGGACGCGCGCACGGGCAACGGGCGGACGGGCGACCCCCCGGCCGCACCGGCCTGAGGAGCCCGGGACGCCCGCCGAGCGGGTGACCGCCGCCCGGCGACAGGAGAAACCGCCGGCCCGGGCGGGCGGCTGACGGCCGGCGGTGACCGGGATCACCCTTCTTCGGTGCGTTCGACGGAACAGAGAGGGGTGGTTGTCCGTTGAACAGACCGTGGGTGCGGACGGGACAGTGTCCCCGGGCCTCACCTTTCGCCCACGAGGACGATCGTCCGGCTGAAGCCTTGTGGAGCCTTTCGCCGAGAGGCGACCGCCGTGCGTACCCACCTCAGTGCCGCCCCGGCCGTGATTCCCCCGTCGCGGCCGGGGCTCCTCATGCCCGGCCTCCTCGGCTTCGAGCGCGCTCCCGTTCGCAGCGTTCCGGCATGACCGCACCGATCACACCGCAGCACAGCATCGACTCGGGTTTCGGAGCCCGCGGCACCGCCGACGACGCCCTGAAGGGCATCGGCCTCGGCGGCCGGCTCGCCGTCGTGACCGGCGGCTGCTCAGGGATCGGCCTGGAGACCACCCGTGCCCTCGCACGGGCCGGCGCCCGCGACCTCGCCCCGGCCGGACGGCATGGGCGCCGTCTGCCTGGAGGACTGCGACATCGCCGGACCCGCGGACACGGACAGCGGCCTGCCGGCCGGGGTCAGGGACTGGGACCGGGACCGGGCGGTCGACCCGGACGAGGCGGCCCGGCTGTGGGCCCTGTCGGCCGAACGCACCGGCGTGGACGCGTTCGCCCGACCGGTCCGGGGCCCGCCCGGCCGCGCGCTCACTCCTCCGGCTCGCCCGGGGCGGCGGGGACGGGGTCCTCGCCGACGGTGTAGACGTCCTTGATCTTCACCTCGGCGACCCCGCGCCCCTCGGGGAAGACCCTCCGCCAGTCGCCGGTCACATGCAGCTCGTCCGTGCCCATCGCCCGGACCACGAGCAGGCCCTCCTCGTGCGCCTTGTACGCCTTCGTCCAGAGGTTGGCGAACGCCTGGGAGCGGATGATGTGCATCCAGTCCGGGCGGTACAGCTCCCGGTTGTAGTTCGACTCCCCCATGGTGGAGACGAACTTGGAGTACATCGCCTTGACGTACTCCAGCGTCACCTCGTCGCCCTCGGCGATGGCCCGGTCGCGGGCGTCCTTGAGGGCGACGCGGAACTTCTCCAGCAGACTCTCGGTGGCGCCCGAGGTGAACGACTCGTGGATCTCCGGCGGGTCGCACAGCCCGTACTTCGGTCCCGACAGCCGCAGCAGCAGCCGCAGCGTGGGCTCGGTGACCCACAGCGGACCCGGCTCGTCGCGGTTGCCGATGGGGTTCGGCAGACGGTCGCCGTGCTCCCAGTCGGGCGGCGTGATCAGGTGGACGCCGGCACGGCGGCGGTCGTGCCCGAAGCCGGTGGAGTGTTCCAGCTGACCGATCGGCAGATGGGTCTTCAGCGCCGACAGATAGGCGCCGTTGACGTCCAGCGCGGTCACCTCGTGCGCGCCCTCCGGCAGCGCGGGGCGGGCCCACTTGGGGCGGGCCTCCCAGATCTGGTCCGCGCCGCGCGCGGTCTGCTTGCGCAGGACGTCCGGGATCCAGGGATGCGCCACGACGTCGTAGCGGCCGCCCTTGCGGCTCTCGTCGAGCAACGCCATCGCGTCCGGGATGGCCCGTTTGACCAGCGCCGCGGTGGCCGCCTCCAGATCGCCGCCGTGCTCGTCCAGGGCCACGGCGACGGCCTCCCCGATCCGGTCAGGCGCGTCGGCGGCCGCGGTACGCACACGCCGGCCGACCGGGACGAGCCGGACCGGCCTGCCCGGGGCCCGGCGCGCGGCCGCCCGGGCCCCGGAGGCGGTCCGGGTTCCGGGAGCGGCCGGGGGGCCGGGGGTGACGGGGGTCCTGGGGGTGACAGGGGCTTCAGCGACCGGCGCGGCCGCACGGCAGTCGGCCGGGTCGAGGTGCTGGGGGAACCCGGCGACCTGGTGGTGGGCGGGGGCGCCGCAGAGCACACAGGGGCGGGGAGCGGGGAGCGGCTCCACGTCGTCGGGACTCTCGTCGGCGACGGCCTGCGCGCCATGAGCCTGCGTGCCGTGGGCCTGCGCGTCATGAGCCTGCGTGCCGTGGGCCTCCTCGGCGCCGACCCGTCCGGAACCGGCCTCCTCGACACCGGCCTCCTCGACGCCGGTCCGCTCGGCCAGCTTCGTACGGGCTCCCTCCAGGAAGTACGCGTACTTCTCGCGCACCTCGCCGCCCGGGTCGCGGCCCGTCTCCCAGCCGGCGACCGTGGAGGGGCTCACCCCGAGGGCCTGGGCCACCTGGGCGCGCGAGACGTTCAGCCGCTCCCGCAGCGGGCGCCGCTCCTCGGGCGGGGGCAGGGGCACCTCCCGGCGGGCGTTCGCCAGCAGGGCGTCGATGGCGTCGAAGCCGGTCATCGGGCCACCCTATCGACCCTCGTGCGCACCGCGTGCGCCCCCCGCCGCCGGGTACTCGGTGACCCGCCGCAGCGTACGGCCGAGAGGAGCCGACAGTGAGCAGCACAGCGGGCAGCAGGATCGTCGTGACAGGGGCCACCGGGAACGTGGGCACGAGCGTGGTGCGTCTGCTCGCGGAGGACCCACGGGTGGAGTCGGTGCGGGGGCTGGCCCGCCGGCGTCCCGAGTGGTCGCCGGCGAAGACCGAGTGGTCGGCGCTCGACCTGGCCGACGAGGGGGCGGATCCGGCCGGGGAGTTCGCGGGCGCCTCGGCGGTGATCCATCTGGCCTGGGCGTTCCAGCCGACGCACGACCCGGCCGCGACCTGGCGGACGAACGTCCTCGGCTCGATCCGCGTGTTCGAGGCCGTGGCCGCCGCCGGGGTGCCGGTGCTGGTGCACGCGTCCTCGGTCGGTGCCTACTCACCGGGGCCGAAGGACCGCGCGGTCGACGAGTCGTGGCCGACGCACGGCTGGCCGGACGCCGCGTACTGCCGGGAGAAGGCGTATCTGGAGCGTGCGCTGGACGCGTACGAGCGGGAGCACACCGAGGTGCGGGTGGTGCGGATGCGGCCGGCGTTCCTGTTCAAGCGGGAGGCCGCCGACGAGCAGCTGCGCATCTTCGGCGGCCGCTTCCTGCCGGGGTCGCTGGCGCGTCCCGACCTGCTGCCGTTCCTGCCCGACGTCCCGGGGCTGCGGGTGCAGGCGCTGCACACGGACGACGCGGCGGAGGCGTACCGGCTCGCGGTGCACTCCGACGTCCGCGGGGCGTTCAACCTGGCCGCGGACCCGCCGGTGGACGCGGAACTGCTGGGCGGGATGCTCGGCGCCCGTCCGGTGCGGCTGCCGCGCTCGGCCGTCCGTTCCGCCATCGCGGCCGCCTGGAACGTACGGCTGCTGCCGGCGTCGCCGCATCTGTTCGACGCGGTGCTGCGGCTGCCCCTGATGGACTGCGCACGGGCGCGTACCGAGCTGGGCTGGGAGCCGGCCCGCACCGCCGCGGAGGCGGTCGGGGAGTTCCTCCAGGGGCTCCGCGAGGGCGCGGGTGCCGACACGGAGCCGCTGCGGGGCCGCAAGGCGGGCTGAGGGGAGGAGGGCCGGGGCGCTACCCCGTCGGCTCGTCCGGCACCGGCTGGTCCGGGCGCGTGCCCGCGGCGTGGGGGGCGCCGCGGCGCCCGGTGCCCGCCTCGTCGGTGTCCGGTACGTCGGTGTCCGGCACGTCGCCGTCGGGCGCTTCGGTGTCCGGCACGTCGCCGTCGGACGTCCGGGGCTCTGCGGCGGCCGGCTCGGGACGGGCGTCCCAGCGGTCCCCGGTCCCGGCCTCCTGGTCCTGCATGTCGTGCGGCACGGGCGTGCCCTCGCCGCCCGGTGTCTCTTCCCGGTGGTCGTCCATGGCGCGCTCCTTCCGCCCGGCGTCCTGCGGCGGGCCACACGCGGGTACCGCGGCCCGCGCCCGGCGAAACGCGCCCGGCGCGGAGCCGGCGCCGGGGATCAGTGCAGGGCCCGCTCCTCCAGTGCCGCGCGCCAAGCGGGAGCGGGCTCCTCGGGGACGGGCTCGCGGCGGCGGCCGCCGCGGGCGAAGAAGTCGGCCAGCGGCAGGATCGCGGCACCCACGGTGACCGCGTCGGGGCCGAGGCGGCCGAGGTCGACGGTGACCTTCTCGGCCGGGTGGCGCAGCGCGTAGGAGACGGCGTGCCGGCGCACGGCGGGCAGGAAGCGCGGACCGAGCTGGAGGCCCGCCCAGCCGCCGATGAGGATCCGCTCGGGCTGGAAGAGGTTGATCAGGTCGGACAGGCCGGCGCCCAGATACTCGGCGGTCTCCTCCAGCACGCCGAGGGCGACCGGGTCCGGCTCGGTCCCGTCGGCCGGGTAGGCGGCGCCGAGCATGGCGGTGAGGGCGGTCTCCTCGTCGGTGCCCTCGGGCGGCTGCCCGCCCGCCTCGCGCCAGCGCTCCAGCAGGGACTCGGCGCCCGCGTACGCCTCCAGGCAGCCGAGCGCGCCGCAGCGGCAGCGGCGTCCTCGCACCCGGACGGTCAGATGCCCCCACTCCACGGCCCGGCCGTGCTCCACCTCGGGGGTGACCAGGCAGGCGCCGACACCGGAGCCGAACAGGACCACGACCGCGTTGCGGGCGCCGCGTCCGCCGCCGAACCACATCTCGGCCTGGCCGAGGGTGCGGGCGCCGTTGTCGATGAAGAAGGAGACGGTGTCCGGGAGCCGGGAGCCCTCGCGCAGCAGCGCCTCCAGGGGGACGGCGTTCCAGCCGATGGTCTGGCCGTGCACCACGGCTCCCTGCGCGGAGGTGCGCTCGACGATGCCGGGGACCCCGATGCCGACGCCGAGGAGCCGGTCGGGGGCGATGCCGGTGGCGGCGAGGACCTCGTCCACACCGTCGCGGATATGGCCGGCGACCACATCGGCGTCGTAGCGCCGGGGCGCCAGCGGACGCTCGGTGCGGGCGAGTTCGGTGAGGGTGAGGTCGAACAGTTCGACGCGCACCCGGGTCTCGCCGACGTCGACGCCGATCATGTGGCCGCTGCCGGGCGCGACGCGCAGCAGGGTGCGCGGGCGGCCGCCGTCGGAGTCGACGCTGCCGGCCTCCTCGACGAGCCCGTCGGCCACGAGGTCCGCGACGACATTGCTGACCGAGCCGGAACTCAGCCCGGTGGCCGGACCGAGTTCGAAGCGGCTGAGCGGTCCGTCGAAGTAGAGCCGTTGCAGTACGGCCGAGCGGTTGGCCCGCCGCAGATCCCGTACCGTACGCCCGTTCCGCCCCGCCATGTGGCTCCCTTCAACCCCGCCGACCTGCAACATACCCTCACGACGGGCTCGCACGCGACATTCGACAGCACTTAATTCATGTAATGAGCAAAGCCTGGCGCCGCCCCGCCGCGCCCCCTCGGGCGGGACCGGCCCCGCCCGGCGGGACGCCCGATCGGTCGAGGGTACGCCGGGCCGCCGCCCGGCCCTGCACCGCACGGCACCCGCCGCGGGCGGCATCGCCGGTGCGCCCGGCCGAAATCCGCTGGATCCCTTCCCCCTGTCTATCTACTCTAGGTCAGTCCCTAAAGGCTTTAGGTTTATGGAGGATGGGCCATGAGGTCACTCACCGAGCAGGACATCCGCGACTCGTTCGTGAACTGCTCCAAGGGCGAGGCGAAGCGCATCGCCGTGCCGCGCGACCTGGAGGAGCGCCCCTGGGGGGACCTGGACTTCCTGGGCTGGCGGGACCCGGGGGCGCCCGACCGGAGCTATCTCGTGACCGAGCGGGAAGGGCGGCTCGTGGGCCTCTCCATGCGCTTTCCCGCCTCGCAGCGCGGTTTCCTGCACCGCAGCATGTGCTCGCTCTGTCTGACCACGCACCGCGGCGGCGGCGTGTCCCTGATGACCGCGCGCAAGGCGGGCACGGCGGGCCGCGAGGGCAACTCGGTGGGCGTGTACATGTGCACCGACCTCGCCTGCTCGCTCTACATCCGCGGCAAGAAGGACCCCGACACCGGCGCCCGCTTCGAGGAGAGCCTCACTCTGGAGGAGCAGATCGCCCGCACGACCGGGAATCTCACCGCGTTCCTGGACAAGCTGTACAGCTGAGGGGTGTTCGACCGCCCTTCGACGGGAACAGCCGAAGGGATGCACGTGGTACGTGAGTGGCCGGCGCCCCTGGTGCGCATGGCGAGATGGAGCCGGGAACCGGTGGTCGTACAGGCGCTGCGGTCCACGGCCGCGGCGACGGTCGCGTATGTCATCGCGCTGCACCTCAGTCCCGAGGCCGCCCCGCTCACCGCTCCCCTGACCGCGCTCCTGGTCGTGCAGGTCACTCTCTACGCCACCCTGACCAACAGCGTCCGCCGGGTGAACTCCGTGGTCGCGGGCGTCCTGGTGGCCATCGCGTTCAGCCTGCTGGTGGGCCTGACCTGGTGGAGCCTGGCGCTGCTGATCGTGGCCTCGCTGGCCGTGGGCCATCTGGTCCGGGTCGACGAGTACGTCCCCGAGGTGGCGATCAGCGCGATGCTGGTCCTCGGCGTCACCGCCGTCGGCGACTACGCCTGGGCGCGGGTGCTGGAGACGCTGATCGGGGCGGTGGTGGGGCTCGCCGTCAATGTGCTGCTGCCCCCGCCGGTGTGGGTGGGCGAGGCGGGCGAGTCCATCGAGGGACTGGCCCGCCGGGTCCGGCAGCTGATGCTGCACATCGGCGAGGAGGCCGCGGGCCGCACCCCTCCCGAGCGCGCGGCGGCCCGGCTGCACGAGGCGCGGCGCCTCGACCACGACATCGTCGGGGTGGACGCGGCCCTGCGGCAGGCGGAGGACAGCCTGCGGCTCAACCCGCGCGTCCGCGAGGGACTGCTGCACCGGATCGTGCTGCGCACCGGTCTGGACACGCTGGAGATCTGCACGGTCGTGCTCAGGGTGCTCGCGCGGACCCTCACCGACCTGGCGAAGGAGCGCGAGCCGGAGCCGCTCTTCCCCAGGGAGACCGGGGCGGTCCTGGAGCAGCTGCTGTCCGAGGTCGCCGACGCGATCGTGAGTTTCGCCGTGCTCGTCACCACCCATGTCAGCGAGAACGCCGAGAGCGCCGAGGAACGGCTGACCGCCGAGCTGCG
This sequence comes from Streptomyces sp. NPDC093094, assembly GCF_044754345.1. NCBI lineage: Bacteria > Bacillati > Actinomycetota > Actinomycetes > Kitasatosporales > Streptomycetaceae > Streptomyces > Streptomyces sp. NPDC093094. The sequence goes on from NZ_JBIVOX010000006.1 coordinate 408,628, forward strand.
CCAGGCCGCCGCCACCCGTGACAAGCTCGCCGTGCTGCTGCTGGACGACGTGCGCCAGGACGCCGCACAGTGGCAGCTGCGCGGGGCCGTGCTGGCCGAGGTCAACCGGATCATCGACGAGATGGACACCGAGCACCGCTCCCGCCGGCTGCTGGAGGAGCTGGACCGCTTCTCGCAGGAGCAGCGCGAGCGCCTGCCGTGGCTGGTCTGGGTACGGGACCGGACGCGGCGCCTCGGCCGCGGGCGCCGCGGCTGAGGCGCCCCGTCCGGCCCCGGCCGGGCGTCACGGGCACGGTGGTCCGCCGGAACGGACGTCGACGAGAGGTGGAGGATGGGCTGGAGCCGACGCGGGTTCCTGGCGGCCGGAGCGGCCCTCACGGCGGCGGGCTGCGGCGGGCCGGCGCCCTCCGGGCGGGAGCGCCCCTCGGCGGGCGGGCCCGCGACCCCGGACCGGCCGAGCGCCTCGCCCGGCGCGCGGGCGACGGGGCCGCGCCCGCTGTTCCTGGGCACCTACACCTCCGCCGAGGGCGGGGGCCAAGGGATCGGGGTGGCCTCCTACGACCCGCGCACGGGCCGTGTGAGCGGGTCCGGCACCGTCCCGGGCGTCGCCGATCCGTCGTATCTCGCCGTGCACCCGGACGGCCGCACCCTGTACGCGGTGAACGAACGCGAGCAGGGGTCGGTGACGGCGGTGCGGCTCGCCGACCGCGAAGTGCTGGGCAGCCGCCGCACCGGCGGGTCGGGGCCGTGCCATGTGTCGGTGCACCCGGACGGCCGCTGGCTGCTCTGCGCGAACTACGGGTCGGGCGGTGTGGCCGTGCACCCCGTCGACGCGTCGGGCGTGCCCGGTGAGCCCACCGACGTCGTCACGCACTCCCGCCCGGCGCCGGGCCCCGGGCAGCAGGGCCCGCACGCCCACCAGTTCCTCACCGGCCCCGACCCCGGGACGGTCCTCGCCGTGGACCTCGGCACGGACACCGTGTACAGCTACCGCCTGGACCGGCGCAGGGGCACGCTGGAGGAGATCGGCCAGGCGCACACCCGGCCGGGTGCCGGGCCGCGCCATCTCACCTTCCATCCGGGCGGCCGCCACGCCTATCTGGCCAACGAGGCCGACGACACGGTGGCGGTGTGCACGTACGAGCGGGCGACGGGCCGGCTGACGATCGGCGAGCCGCAGCCGACGGGAACGGGCGAGGGCACGAATCATCCGGCGCAGTTCGTGGTCACCGCGGACGGGGCGTTCGCCTACCTCGCCAACCGCGGCCACAACAGCATCACGCGCTACGCCGTCCAGGAGGACGGGGCGCGGCTCGTGCTGCTGGACACCGTACCGGCGGGCGGGGACTTCCCGCGGCACCTCGCGCTGTCGCCCGACGGCAGGCTGCTGTTCGCGGCGAACCAGCGCTCGGGCACGGTGAGCGTCTTCCACGTGGACGGGGCGAGCGGCGGGCTGCGGCTCGCGGGGCAGCCGTACGCGTCACCGCTCGCGGTCTGCGCGCTGCCGCTGTAGGGCGCGGGGGCAGGCGGCAGCGGCGGCCTGCCCGAGCAGCACGTGCATGCGCTCGGTGAGCTGGGCGACGGTGTCGGCGGGGGTGTGGAAGGCCAGGCGTACGTCGCCGTGGGCGCGGACGCGTTCGATCCGCAGGGTGAGGCCGTGGCGGTCGACGGCGAGGGGGCGGACCCGGACCGCGCCGTGCAGGCTGTCGGGCTCCACGAGGCGGGTGAGCCGCTCGACGGCGTCGGGGTGCGCGTCGGCGAGGTGGGCGAGCAGATGCGCCTCGGCGCCGGCCAGCGGGTCGGGGGCGGCGGCGAACTCGTCCACGCCGACCAGTTCGGCGCCGGAGGAGCGGCGCAGCACCACGCGGGTGGGCCGCAGTGCGAGGCCGCCCTCCGCGGGGGCGAACCAGCCGGCGATCCAGAGCCGGGCGCGGATGCGGTGGCGCACGGGGACGGGGGCGACGTCGGCGAACTCCAGGACGGCGGAGGGCTCTCCGCGGGGTGCGCAGATCGCGGCCGCGAGCAGGGCGCTGTCCTCGGGGACCTCCAGCAGCACCCGGCCGTCCTCGGCGACGGTGTGCGCGCCCACGAACTCCTCCCGGCCGCCGTCCGCCGTCACCGCGCAGGACCACGCCGTCGCGAGCACCGACCGTGCCTGTTCCGCCGCGCCGGGCGCGGCGGTCCACGTGTGGCTGTCACCCATCCGTAAACCCTCCTTAGGTAAGGCTCACCTAACCTATCGGAGTTCGGGCGTGCCGCCAAGCAGGGGGAACGCTTTCGCGCCGCGGCGGCCCCGCCGGGGCGCCCCCCTCAGCCGCCCACGACCCCCAGCAGCGCCCGCGCGCACAGGTCGCGGACCTCCGCGCGGGTCAGGGGCGAGCCGCGCAGCCACTCCAGGCAGACCGCGGTCGTGAACGCGAGCCAGCCGCGCACGGCGAGCGGGATCCGGGGAAGAGCCGCGAAGGCGGGGCCGAACTCGGGGTCGGCGGCGAGGGCGGCGAGGATCTGCCGCTCCTGGGCGGCCAGGGCACGCCGGTAGACGCGGCGGACGGCCTGGTCGCCGGCGGCGTCGGCGCGATGGAAGGCGCGGTAGCCGTGGGCGTGGGACTCCACGTACTCCAGGAACGTGTCGAGACCGGCGGCGAGCTGGTCACGGACCGGGATGCCCGGCACCGCCGCCGTCATCCGCAGCATGCGCGCGCTCTCCCGCTCGACGACCCCCGCGAAGAAGTCCCGCTTGGTCGGGAAGTAGTGGTAGAGCAGGCCGCGGGAGACTCCCGCGATCTCGGCCACCCGCTCGATCCGGACGTCGTCGTACGGATTCTCCGAGAACAGCCTCGCCCCGACCGACAGGAGCTGCTCGCGGCGCTCCTCGGTGCTGAGCCGGCGACGTGTGCGCTCACCCTGCTTCGCGGCCATGTCCGCACCTTACTTGACGCAGGTTCAACAACGGGCCGAGACTGGGGCGCACTGTTGAACCCATGTACAACACCGCTCGACCTGCCGCTGGATAAAGGGAGTTGGCACCATGGCGGAGACGACACCGGACGGTCTGCCCAGGGGATTCCGCAGCGCGGAGCAGGGCTGGCCGCAGCTGCACCGCATCCCCCACCCGCCCCGCCGCCTCCCCCTGCTGGGCGATGTGCTGGGCGTCGACCGGCACACACCCGTGCAGGACTCGATACGCCTCGGCCGCGAGCTGGGCCCGATCTTCCGCCGGCGGGTGTTCGGCCGGGAGTTCGTGTTCGTCGGGGGCGCGGACCTGGCCGCCGAGCTGGCGGACGAGACACGGTTCGCCAAGCATGTGGGGCTCGGCATCGCCAACCTGCGCCCGGTCGCCGGGGACGGACTGTTCACCGCCTACAACCACGAGCCGAACTGGCAGCTGGCGCACGACGTGCTCGCGCCCGGCTTCAGCCGGGAGGCGATGGCGGGCTACCACCCGATGATGCTGGACGTGGCCGCGCGGCTGACCGACCGCTGGGACACGGCGGCCGCGGCCGGCCGGTCCGTCGACGTGCCCGGCGACATGACCAAGCTGACGCTGGAGACGATCGCGCGGACCGGCTTCGGGCACGACTTCGGCTCCTTCGAGCGGGAGAGACCGCACCCGTTCGTCACCGCGATGGTGGGCACGCTGAGCTACGCGCAGCGGCTGAACACCGTGCCGTCACCGCTGCTGATCCGCCGGGCCGCGCGCCGCAACGACGCCGACATCGCCTTCCTGAACCGGACCGTGGACGACCTCGTGCGGGCCCGGCGCACGTCCGGGGCGTCCGGCGGCGGCGACCTGCTGGACCGGATGCTCGACACCGCCCACCCGGAGACCGGCGAGCGGCTCGCCGCGCGCAACGTACGGCACCAGGTGATCACCTTCCTCGTCGCGGGCCACGAGACCACCTCGGGCGCGCTGTCCTTCGCCCTCCACCACCTGGCGCTGCACCCCGAGGCCGCCGCCCGCGCCCGCGCCGAGGTGGACCGGGTGTGGGGCGCCACCGGCGCCCCCGGCTACGAGCAGGTGGCCCGGCTGCGGTACGTACGACGGGTGCTGGACGAGTCGCTGCGGCTGTGGCCGACGGCGCCCGCGTTCGCCCGGGAGGCCCGGCAGGACACCGTGCTCGCCGGGACGCACCCGATGCGCCGCGGGGCGTGGGCGCTGGTGCTGGTCGCGTCCCTGCACCGCGATCCGCAGGTGTGGGGGCCCGACCCCGAGCGCTTCGACCCGGACCGCTTCGACGCCGGCGCCGTCCGCGCCCGGCCGCCGCACACCTTCAAGCCGTTCGGCACCGGCGCCCGGGCCTGCATCGGACGGCAGTTCGCCCTGCACGAGGCCACTCTCGTCCTCGGTCTGCTGCTGCGCCGCTACGAGCTGGTGCCCGACCCCGGCTACCGGCTGACGGTCACCGAGCGGCTCACCCTGATGCCGGACGGGCTGCGGCTGCATCTGCGCCCGAGGACCGCCGCGTCCGAGCCGGAAACGCCCGCCGACGCGCGAACTCACCGCTGAGTTTCCGCTGTTGTGGGGGTCTCCTCATCCGGCCGAAAACAACCTCGGCTACCACTGGGGGAAGCCATCGAGCCGAGGCAGGAGCCCCACGGACCGAGGAGACGTCATGTGCAGTCATCAGCCGCAGTGCCCCGCCGCCGAGAGCCCGCGCCATCACACCGCCGTCGTCGTCACGACCTGCCCCGAACAGGGCTGGACCCTGCTGTGCAACGGCACGATCGTCTTCGACGACACCGGTGAACTCCTGCCGGACGGACGGGTGGTGGGCCCGCGCCGCGCACCGGCTCCCGCCGTCTGACGCCGCACCGGTCCCCGCCGTCCGCGCCGCACCGGTCCCGACGCGCCCTCAGACCTCGCCGAACGCGGCGGGGTCGAGACGGGCGAGCCGCTCCGGGTCGGCCAGGATGTACATCTGCGTGATACGGCCGCCGACGACGGTGACCCCCATGACGGACTGCACCTTCCCGTCCACCACGTTGGCCATCCCGACCGTGCCGTTGACCAGCAGGAAGCGTCCGTGCGGCGCGAACCGGCGGAACATCATGGCCTGTTCGGCGACCGGCCGGGCACCACGCACCGCCTTCGACGCGGCCGCGCCGCCGGCCAGCGGGCCGGAGTCGGCGCGCAGCACGACGTCCGGGTCGAGCACGGCGAGCAGGGCGTCGAAGTCTCCCCCGCGGGCCGCCGCCATGAAGGCGTCCAGGACCTTGCGCTGCCGGCCGAGATCGGGGTCGGCCGACGGGGTGGCTCCGCGCACCCGCCGCCGGGCCCTGCTGGCGAGCTGCCGGGTGGCGTCGGCGCTGCGCTCCACGACAGGGGCGATCTCGTCGAACGGCACGGCGAACATGTCGTGCAGCACGAACGCCAGCCGCTCGGCCGGCTCCAGGTTCTCCAGCACCACCAGCAGGGCGAGGCCCACCGAGTCCGCCTGGAGCACCTCCCGCTCCGGGTCGATCTCCGACAGGGGCCGTACGACGGGGTCGGGCACGAACGTCTCGTCGATGGGCTGTTCGCGCCGGGAGGCCCGGGAGCGCAGCATGTTGAGACAGATCCGGCTGATCACGGTGGTGAGCCAGCCGCCGAGGTTGCGCACCTCTTCGACGTCGGCCCCGCTGTAGCGGAGCCAGGTGTCCTGCACCGCGTCGTCCGCCTCGGCGAGCGAGCCCAGCATGCGGTAGGCCACCGCCCGCAGATGGGCGCGGTGCTCCTCGAAGGCATCCGCCCCGATGTCCCCGTCGTGCACGACCGTTCCCCCGTTCGTGATCAGGACCGAGGCGATTATGACCGGGCGAACACCTCGAAGGCCACCGCGGGCCGCCCGCCGAACCGTTCCGCCGTCGCCTCGGCGTTGCCGGTGAGGAACTCCCGGGCGTAGGTCTCGGGTTCCCGGTCGGTCAGCGCCTCGATGTAGCTGCGGTGCGCCAGCAGCGAGCGCACCGCGCGGTCCAGGCCGGCCGTCACCTCCACGGCGTGGGTGGGCGTGCCGGACCCGGCGACGGCGACCCAGCGCACACCGTTCCACGGCTCCAGTCCCTGCTCGGCCAGCTCGGGGAAGATCCATCGGTTGCCCGCGTCGGCCGCCGCGTCCAGCACGGCCCGGCCGACCGCCACATGGTCGGGCGTGTTCCAGGCGACGCCGCCCCAGGTGTCGCGGTGGTTGAGGGTGATCACCAGCTCGGGGCGGTGGCGGCGGATCGCCGCGGCGATGTCCCGGCGCAGGGCCGCGCCGTACTCGACCACACCGTCGCGGTGGTCGAGGAACTCCACGCTCGACACGCCCACGACCGCGGCGCTCGCCCGCTGCTCCTGCTCGCGCAGCGGGCCGCACCTCTCCGGCTCCAGGGTGTCGATGCCGGCCTCGCCCCGGGTGGCGAGGACGTAGGCGACCTCACGGCCGTCGTCGGTCCACCGGGCCACGGCCGCGGCGCAGCCGTATTCGAGGTCGTCCGGGTGGGCGACGACGGCGAGGGCACGCCGCCAGTCCTCGGGCATGGGCTTCAGCTGCGGGATCTCTGTCATGGGCGCAGGGTAACGCCGTGCGGGGCGCCGGTCCCGGCCGTGCGCGCCCGGTGGCCGGGCGTCGTCTCAGACCTCGTCCCTCACCAGGGCCAGCAGCCGGTCGAGGACGCGCGGGCCGCCCGCCCGCACCCCGTCGTGCTCGAACTCGTCCGTCACCCAGGGGCGCAGGCCCCTGATCGACCGCGCGGTCTCCAGGGAGTGGGCGGTGTCGACGTACATGTCGTCGTGGTAGACGGCGGCGGCCACCGGAACCTCGTTCGCTGCGAGGCGGGCCGGGTCGTAGAGCGGCTTCCAGTCCGTGCGGGCGGCGAGGAGAGCGGCCGTCTCGCGCAGGGGGCGCAGGGCGGGGTCGCAGTCGAACATCCAGGGGTGGACGGTCTCGCCGGTGAAGAGGACGGGGCCGTCGCCGGTGAGGGTCTTGGCGGCGTCGAACCGGGGAAACTCGGCGCGGACCCGTTCGGCCGACCAGGCGGTGGGGCGGGTGTCCTGGCCGTAGATGGCCTCGTGCACGAGCGCGTACAGCGGATGACCGGCGTACGACAGCAGGCCCTGGACCTCCTCCTGGAAGGCGTCGGAGAGTTCCGGGCCCTGCGGGGTGGGCACGAAGGCGTGCTCCAGCAGGAAATGCAGCCGGTGGCTGCCGTCGCCGCCGCCGAGGAGGATGCCGAGGGACTGGAACGCCTCGACGGTGAGCCGGTAGCCGTTCGGCAGGCGCACCTCCTGCCGGAGGAGGTGGTCGGCGATGCGGCGGGCCCGCTCGACGTCCTGCGGATAGCGGGCGTAGTGCGCGGCGACCTTGCGCTCGACGCGGGGGTAGGCCGCGCGGTAGACGTCGTCGGCGTGGGCGTGCAGCGAGGGGAGGCCGCCGGTGATCAGCGCGGCGGTCAGGCCCTCGGGGGCGGTGGAGAGGTAGTTCACCGTGCAGAAGCCGCCGAAGCTCTGGCCGAGGACGGTCCACGGGGCGCCGCCGGTCACCTCGGGGCGGATCGCCTCGCAGTCGCGGACGATCGAGTCGGCGCGGAAGTGCGTGAGGTATCCGGCCTGCTCGGCGGGGCCGCCGCGCAGCGGGAGCGTCTGGCGGTTGGCGGGCGTGGAGTGGCCGGTGCCGCGCTGGTCCAGCAGCAGGACGCGGTACTCCTTCAGGGCGCGGCCGAGCCAGGCCGGCCTGCCGACGAACCGGTTGGCGCCGAAGCCGGGACCGCCCTGGAGGTAGACCAGCCACGGCAGGCCCTGCCGCGCCTTGTCGCTCGCGACGACCTCACGGGCGTACAGCTCGATCGTCTCCCCCGCCGGGTCGTCGTGGTCGAGCGGCACGGTGAAGCGGCGGTCGGTGAGGACGACGCCGGGCTGACGGTAGCTGACGGTCAACGGTGCTCCCGATACGGTCGGAGTGCAGGTCACGCCCCAGTTCAGCACATGCCCGGACCACGGCCGACCCGGGGACCGGCCACCACGGCCGAACGCCGGACCGGCCGGGCGGCGGACCCGGTGACAGGCCCGGTGACAGGCCCGGTGACAGGCCCGGTGAGGGCTCGTCCGAGGGTGCGCCGGCCGCACGGGGCCCGGGGTCGGCGGGCCGACAGGCTGGAGCGGCGGACCACCGGTTCCGGCGGGAGGACGACACGGCGGTGTCCGTGCGGTGCCGTGCCCGGTTCCGTCTCGGTCTCCTCGATGAGCAGTCCGGCGGCGAGGTCGCCCATGGTGACGGCGGGCCGGCGCACGCAGATGAGGGGGACGGCCTCGGTGACGGCGGACTCGATGTCGTCGTGGCCGACGATCGCCAGGTCACCGGGCACGTCGGCCCCGGCCGCGTACAGCGCCCGGAGCACGCCGGGGGCGAGCAGGCCGCCGGCGCGGAACACGGCCGTGGGCCGGTCGGCGAGGCCGAGGGGCCCGCCGGGCGACGTACTCGTGCAGGCGCGGACGCACGGGCCGGCCGGCGGCCCGGCCGGCATGCGGCGGCTGCTGACCCGGACGCAGCCGCCGAACCGCTACGAGCCCCGGGGTGCCGCCCGCCGGCGTGAGGCGGAGGCCCGCCTGCGGGCGGGGTGAGCCCGCAGCCCCGGCGGGCCGATTAACCTGCAACCGTCCGACGAGCGATCACGAGGAGCCGCGATGCGTGTCGCCCTGTTCCTGACCTGCGTGAACGACACGCTGTATCCCGGCACGGGGCGTGCGGTGGTCAAGCTGCTCACCCGGCTGGGTGTGGACGTCGACTTCCCGACGGGTCAGACGTGCTGCGGGCAGGCGCACTACAACACCGGCTACCGGCACGAGGCGGAGCCGCTGGCGCGGCACTTCGCCGAGGTCTTCGGCGGCCACGACGCGATCGTGACGCCGTCCGGTTCGTGCGGGGCGATGGTGCGGGAGCTGTACCCGCGCATGGGCGAGCGGGCGCGGGCCGAGGGGCGCGGGGACACGCTCGCGGCGGCGCTGGCGCCGGTCGTGCCGAGGACGTACGAGCTGACGGAGTTCCTGGTGGACGTGCTGGGCGTGACGGACGTCGGCGCCTTCTACCCGCACCGGGTGACCTATCACCCCACCTGCCACGGGCTGCGCGGCCTGGGGCTGGGCGAGCGGCCGCGGCGGTTGCTGGAGGCGGTGAGGGGGCTGGAGCTGGTGGAGCTGCCGGGCGCCGAGGAGTGCTGCGGGTTCGGCGGCACGTTCGCGCTGAAGAACGCGGACGTGTCGGCGGCAATGGGCGCGGACAAGGTGCGCAACGCGGTGTCGACGGGCGCGGACGTGCTGTGCGCGGCCGACAACTCCTGCCTCATGCACATCGGCGGCACGATGGCGCGGCTGCGCACCGCGATGCGGCCGGTGCACCTCGCGGAGATCCTGGCGAGCACGAAGGAGGCACCCGCGGTATGAGCGGCACGTTCATGGGGATGCCGGCCTTTCCGGCGGCCGCGCGCGAGGCGGTGGCCGACACCGCTCTGCGCGGGAATCTGCGGCACGCCACCCGCACCATCCGGGCCAGACGGGCCAGGGCCGTGGCGGAGCTGCCGGACTGGGCGGAGCTGCGGGAGGCCGGCAGGCGGATCAAGGACCACACGCTGCGGCATCTCGACACCTACCTGGTGCAGCTGGAGGAGGCGGTCACCGCGGCGGGCGGCGTCGTGCACTGGGCCGCCGACGCCGACGAGGCCAACCGCATCGTCACCGGCCTGGTGAAGGCGACCGGCGAGCGGGAGGTCGTCAAGGTCAAGTCGATGACCACGCAGGAGATCGGGCTGAACGAGGCGCTGGAGGCGGAGGGCATCCGCGCCTACGAGACCGATCTGGCCGAACTGATCGTGCAGCTGGGGCGCGACCGCCCCTCGCACATCCTGGTCCCGGCCATCCACCGCAACCGCGGCGAGATCCGCGACATCTTCCGCTCCGAGATGGGTGCGTGGGGCCGCCCGGCGCCCGAGGGACTGACCGACGCGCCCGCCGAACTGGCCGAGGCCGCACGGCTGCACCTGCGGGAGAAGTTCCTGCGCGCCAAGGTCGGCATCTCCGGCGCCAACTTCATGGTCGCCGAGACCGGCACCCTCGTCGTGGTGGAGTCCGAGGGCAACGGGCGGATGTGCCTGACCCTGCCCGAGACGCTCGTCTCGGTCGTCGGCATCGAGAAGGTCGTACCCGCCTGGCGGGACCTGGGGGTGTTCCTGCAGACCCTCCCCCGCTCCTCCACGGCCGAGCGCATGAACCCGTACACCTCGATGTGGACGGGCACCACCGAGAAGGACGGACCCCGCGCGTTCCACCTGGTCCTCCTCGACAACGGCCGCACCGACACGCTCGCCGACGAGGTCGGCCGGCAGGCCCTGCGCTGCATCCGCTGCTCGGCCTGTCTCAACGTCTGCCCGGTGTACGAACGGGCCGGCGGCCACGCCTACGGCTCCGTGTACCCCGGCCCCATCGGCGCCATCCTCAGCCCCCAGCTGCGCGGCACGGCGAGCGAGATCGACGCCTCGCTGCCGTACGCGTCCTCCCTGTGCGGCGCCTGCTACGACGTCTGCCCCGTCGCCATCGACATCCCCGAAGTGCTCGTGCATCTGCGTGAACGCGTCGTGGAGGGCGGCACCGTCACCCGGGGCGGCGACAAGGTCGTCCTCAAGCCCGCCAAGGGACACGCGGCCGAACGCGCGGCCATGCGCGCCGCCCGCTGGGCCCTCGTCCGTCCCGGTGTCCTGCGCACGGGCCAGCGCCTCGCCTCGCGCACCCGCCGTCTGCACCCCCGCACCCTGCCCGGCCCCGGCCGCGCCTGGAGCGCCGCACGCGAACTGCCCCGCGTCCCCGCGGAGTCGTTCCGCGACTGGTGGCAGCGCACCGACGGCGGCAAGAAGGAGACCGAGTGAGCAGCAGGGAACGGATCCTGGGCCGGGTGCGGAGGGCGCTGGCGGACGCGCCGGGCGACGACGGCGTCCCGCATGACCCGCGTGACCGTCCGCGCGAGCACGGGCGGCGGAGTGCCGCGGAGACGGTGGAGCTGCTGGCGGAGAATCTGGCGGACTACCGGGCGGTGGTGCACCGCTGCACGGACACCGAGCTGCCCGGTCTTCTCGCACGGCTGCTGGCCGAACGCGGCACGCAGACCCTGCTGGTGCCGCCGGGCCTGCCGCCGTACTGGCTCGCGGAGGTCGACGCGACCCGGATCCACGACCGCTCCGTGAGCACCCCGCAGGCCCTCGACCGGGTCGACAGCGTGCTCACCGGCTGCGCCCTGGCCGTCGCCGAGACCGGCACGATCGTCCTGGACGGCTCCCCCGACCAGGGCCGCCGCCGCATCACCCTGATCCCCGACCACCATGTCTGTGTCGTCCGCGTCCCCGGCCAGGTCGTCGGCTCCGTGCCCCAGGCGCTCGGACGTCTCGACCCCGTACGCCCGTCGACCTGGATCTCGGGGCCCTCCGCGACCAGCGACATCGAACTCGACCGTGTGGAGGGCGTCCACGGCCCGCGCACCCTCGAAGTGGTGCTCGTCGGCGGCCCGGTGCCGGGCCCGGACGCGGACCCGGGCGGGGACACCGCCTAGGATCCGGCGTCGTAGGCCGCGCGGGCCTGTTCCACCCGGGGCAGGTTCTCGGTGGACCAGTCGGCGAGGTGCGCGAAGAGCGGGGCGAGGCTGCGGCCGAGTTCGCTGATCTCGTACTCGACGCGGGGCGGGACCTCGGCGTGGTAGGTGCGGACGACCAGCCCGTCGCGTTCGAGCTGACGCAGCCGCTGGGTGAGCACCTTCGGGGTGATCCGGGTGATCCGGCGTTCGAGTTCGACGAACCGCTGGCGGCCGTAGGTGTGCAGGACCCACAGGATCGGGGTGGTCCAGCGGCTGAAGACGATGTCCACGACCGGGGCGATCGGACAGGCCAGCCGGGGATCGGAGCCGGGGAGTGCGGCGGCCATGCGGGTCCCTCCGGGGCAGTCGCTTTCCTCTGGGTGCCTACTGTACCGGCGCCGCCGGCGTCGCCCCAGGCGCCACGGGGAGCCGCCGGCTTCCCGAAGGCTCCGTCAATCGCCTTTCCTCCCGGGGAAGTTGGACATGACGGTGGTGACGGGGCGACCGGGAACGCGGGGCGGTCACCGGTGCGGAGCGGGTCCTGGGCCGGGCGCCCCGGTCGTACGGAGAGGGGGCGGCGCAACACGGCGGTGCTCCGCCGCGCCGGGCACGGCCGCTGGGACGATGCCTTCCATGGAGACACTCAGCAATCGTGACGTCCTGCGGGCGCTCGACGCCCGCCTCGGTGACTGGCGCAAGCTGGCCCAGCCGATCGCCACGCGTTTCCGGGTCGCCGACCGGGTGACGGCGGCCGTGTTCGTGGCCGCCGTCGCGAAGGCGGCGGGCGAGGCCGGGCGCGAGCCGGAGATCCGCTGGGGGCGTGGCGGCGTGGACGTGGCGCTGTGCACGGTGGACGGTGCCACCGGGGAGCGCGGGGTGACCGCGGCGGACCTGGAACTCGCCGCCGCGGTCAGCGAGATCGCCCGCAAGCACGGGCTCACCGCCGTGCCGGGCGAGGTGGCGCAGGTGGAGCTGGGGCTCGACGCCGCCGACCGGTCCGCGCTGGCGCCGTTCTGGTCCGCGCTGCTCACCGGCGAGCCCGGCCGCCTGGTGGACGACACGGTCCTGGACCCCACGGACCGTGTGCCCAACGTGTGGTTCCAGTCCACCGACCCGCACGAGACGCCTCGCCAGCGCTGGCACATCGACCTGTGGCTGGCGCCCGAGGCGGCCGACGCCCGGATCGCGGCGGCCGTCGCCGCGGGCGGCACCGTCGTGGACGCCTCGAACGCCCCCTCGTACACGGTGCTCGCCGACCCGGACGGCAACAGGGTCTGTGTGTGCACGGCGCTGGACCGCGCATAGGCGGGGCGAGGGCTCCCGCACGGCGTCGGCGAGACCGTGACAGCGGACTGAACAAGCGCTTAGATAGGCTGGTCCGTTCTCTTCCGACTGCCGGAGGCCCGGTTGTTCACTTCCGTCGACGACGTCAGCGCCCGTCTCGCCGAGACGGGCTACCTCGCCTCCCCCTCCGTGGCCACCACGGTCTTCCTCGCCGACCGGCTGGGCAAGCCGCTGCTGGTGGAGGGCCCCGCGGGGGTCGGCAAGACCGAGCTGGCCAAGGCCGTGGCGGCGGTCGCGGGCGCCCGTCTGGTACGGCTCCAGTGCTACGAGGGCGTGGACGAGTCCCGTGCGCTGTACGAGTGGAACCACGCCAAGCAGCTGCTGCGCATCAGCGCGGGCCGCGACGAGACCTGGGACGAGGCCCGCACCGACATCTTCAGCGAGGAGTTCCTGCTCCCCCGTCCGCTGCTGACCGCCATCCGCGGCGACGACCCCAAGGTGCTGCTGATCGACGAGACGGACAAGGCCGACGTCGAGGTGGAGGGCCTGCTCCTGGAGGTCCTCAGCGACTTCCAGGTCACCGTCCCGGAGCTGGGCACGGTCACCGCGACCCGCCGCCCGTTCGTCGTGCTCACCTCCAACGCCAGCCGTGAGCTGTCGGAGGCGCTGCGCCGCCGCTGTCTGTTCCTGCACATCGGCTTCCCCGACGAGGAACTGGAGCGGCGGATCGTCCGGCTGAAGGTGCCCGAGCTGGACGAGTCCCTGGCGGCGTCCGTGGTGCGGGTCGCGGGCGCGCTGCGCGCCATGGACCTGAGGAAGGTCCCGTCGGTCGCCGAGACCATCGACTGGGCCCGCACCCTGCTCGCGCTGGGCGCGGACACCCTGGACGAGACGGTCGTGCGCGACACCCTCGGCGTCGTCCTCAAGCACCAGGACGACGTCCTGAGGGCGGCCGCCAAGCTCGACCTGGACGCCGTGTGACGGCCCCGGCGGACGTCACGGCCAGGCTGACCGGCCTGGTCGCGGCCCTGCGCGCGCACGGTCTGCGGATCGGCACCGGCGAGAGCGTGGACGCCGCGCGGGCGGCGGCCGAGCTGGGCTTCGCCGACCGCGAGCTGCTGCGCGAGGGCCTGGCGGCGACGTTGCTGCACCACCCCGCCCAGCGGCAGGTCTTCGACCCCGTCTTCGACCTCTACTTCCCGCGCGCGGTCGGCGGGCCCGAGGAGTCCCGCGCGGACCGCGACGAGCTGCGCGAGAGGCTCGCGAGGGCGCTCGCCGACGACGACCGGGCGGCCCTCGCCCGTCTCGCGGTGGAGGCCGTCGACGGTTTCGGCGGGTACGGCGGCTCCTCCGGCTCGGACGGCTGGTCGTCGTACCAGGCGATGGACCGGATCCGCCCGCAGACCCTGTTCGCCCGGGTCCGCGACGACGTACGGGCGAGCGGCGCGCGGACGGGGTTCGCCGACCGGCTGCTGGAGGACGAGATCCGCCGGCGCATCGAGGAGTTCCGCCGGCTGGCCGCCTCGGAGGCCCGGCGCCGGGTCGCCGAGCGCCGCGGCCGGGAGGAGATCGCCCGGCGGGCCGTCGCCCCGACCCCCGACCGGGTCGACTTCCTGTACGCCGGGAAGGACCGGCTCGCCGAACTGCGCCGTACCGTGCACCCGTTGGCGCGCAAGCTGGCCACCCGGCTGGCCGCGCGCCGCCGCCGGGCCGCGCGGGGCAGCATCGATCTGCGGCGGACGCTGCGCGGCTCGCTGTCGACCGGCGGGGTGCCGATGCGTCCGGTGCTGCGCAGACGTCGGCCGGCCCGCCCCGAGCTGGTGCTGCTGTGCGACGTGTCGGGCTCGGTGTCCGGCTTCTCCGACTTCACGATGCTGCTGGTGCAGGCGTTGCACGACCAGTTCAGCAAGGTGCGGGTGTTCGCCTTCGTCAACCGGGTCGACGAGGTGACCGGTCTGCTGGTGCACGGCCGTGCCGACCCCGAGGGTCTCGGCGCGCGCATCAGCGCCGAGGCCAGGCTCACCGGATGGCACGGCAGCAGCGACTACGGGATGGCGCTGGGCGAGTTCGCGGAGCGCCACGGCGACGCGGTCGGACCCCGCACGACCGTGTTCGTGCTGGGCGACGCCCGTACCAACATGACCGATCCCGATCTGCCCGCGCTCGGGCGGATCGCCGGCCGGGCCCGCCGCGTGTACTGGCTGAACCCGGAGCCGCGCCCGCAGTGGGGCACGGGCGACTCGGTCGCTCCGCAGTACGCGGAGCTGGTGGAGATGCACGAGTGCCGCAACGCCCGGCAGCTGGGCGAGATCGTCGGCCGGCTGCTGCCGGTGTGAACGGCGGCGCGGGGTGCCGGGCCGAGAGGCACCGGCACCCCGCGGCCTTCCGTCGGCCGGCGGATCAGCTGTCCTTCGCCTTCGCGTAGTCCCTGGCCATGGATCCGGCGAAGTCGTACACCACGACCTGCTCGTCGCCGACGACCCAGGCGTCGTGCCCGGGCGGGCAGACGAAGATGTCGCCGGGGCCCAGTTCGCTCTCGCCGCCGTCGTCCATGCGGATGTGCATCCGCCCCTGGACGACGTAGCCGTTGTGATGGACCTCGCAGCTCTCGGTGCCCGCGATCGGGCCCACGGACTCCGACCAGCGCCAGCCCGGCTCGAAGGTGCCCACGGCGAAGTCGAGGCCGGTCAGATGGACCGCTTCGAGGTGGCCGCGGGGAAAGTCGCGCCGTTCGTCCGGCTTGTCGAGCGTCTTCACTTCCAGCATGACGCTCCTCCTCTCCGGCCGTCTCCCGACGGCCGGGTCCGGTCCCCGTCTGCCGCTCCCGGGCCGGGAACGACTCCGGTGAGGACCGGGCCCCTCCCTCTCATCGTCCGCCCGCCGAACCGGCCGCCGCCATTCGGGAAACGGTCATTCGCCCCCGGTGCACAGCCGCCCGAACCGGTCGGCGTCGATGTTGCCCCCGGACAGGATCAGCCCGGTCCGGCGCGAGGAGCGGCCGGCGCCGCCGACCCGGCCGGCCAGCAGCGCGGCCAGCGGGGTGGCGCCGCTGGGCTCCAGCACGATCTTCAGCCGTTCGAAGGCGAACCGCATCGCGGCCCGGATCTCGTCGTCGCCGACCAGGACGATCTCGTCGACCAGCCGCCGGTTGACGGAGAACGTCAGCTCGCCGGGGGTGTGCAGGGCCTGTCCGTCGGCGATGGTGCGCGGCACCGGGATGCTGACGCGCCGGCCCGCCTCCAGGGACCGCTTGGTGTCGTCCCCGCTCTCGGGCTCCACCCCGACGATCCGGGTCCCGGGGTGCAGCCCCTTGGCCGCGGTGGCGCTGCCGGCGATCAGGCCGCCGCCGCCGACGGGGACCACCAGGGTGTCCAGCTCCCCCGTCTCCTCGATCAGCTCCAGCGCGGCGGTGCCCTGCCCCGCGATGATGTGCGGATGCTCGTACGGCGGGATCAGCGCCAGCCCCCGTTCCGCCGCGAGGGCCTCGGCGAGGGCGACCCGGTCGCCGGTGTAGCGGTCGTAGGTGACGACCTCGGCGCCGTAGCCCTCGGTCGCCTCGCGCTTGGAGCGGGGCGCGTCCTCGGGCATGACGATCACCGCGGTGGTGCCCAGCTCGCGGGCGGCGAGGGCGACGGCCTGGGCGTGGTTGCCGGAGGAGTAGGCGGCGATGCCCCGGGCCAGCTGCCCGGGGGCGAGACGGGAGGCGGCGTTGTAGGCGCCGCGGAACTTGAAGGCGCCCACGCGCTGGAAGTTCTCGCACTTGAGGAACACCTCGCGGCCGGCCAGGGCGTCGAGGGTGCGTGAACGCAGCACGGGGGTGCGGTGGGCGACGCCGTCGAGGCGCGCGGCGGCGGCCCGGATGTCCTCCAGGGTGACCGGAGGGGCGGTGGTCGTCACGGGCGGGCTCCCTTCGGAGCGGGGTCGGTGTCGGTGTCGGTGTCGGTCCGGCCCCTGGCTCTGGACCGGGACAGATAGGTGTAGGCGGAGGCGCGGGAGATGCCGAGACGGACGGCGACCTGTTCGATCGCCCTGCGGACGGCGAAGACGCCGTGTTCGTCGAGGCTGCGGAACAGCTCCAGGCGGGCGGCGCGGTCCAGGCCGGCCCAGTGGTGGTGCGCGTGCAGCTGGTGGGCGTCGACGATGGCGTCGACGACCGAGTCGATGTCGTGGCCGAAGGTGGTGACGGGCACGTTCGCCGCGGGCTCGGCGCCGAGGCCGGCCAGCGCGCCGAGCAGGGTGTGGGCCCGGGAGAGCGCGTCCGTGTCCAGGTTGAGGCACAGGGCGCCGAAGACCGCGCCGGAGGAGTCGCGCAGCACCATCGTGGACGACTTGACCAGCGTGCCGTCGGCCGTGCGTGTGCGGTAGTTGAGCTCGTCCTCCGCCTGGTCGCCGCGGGCGAGGACGCGCATGCCGATCTCGCTCATCGCGCCGCCGGCCGTGCGGCCCGTCACCGAACCGGCGACCGCCACCACGGATCTCTCCGGCCGGCGGTAGTCGTGCAGCACCGCCTCGCAGACGGGGCCGAAGGTCGCCACGATGCCGTCGACGAGCGGGGTGAGCGCGCCGACGATCGCGTCCCGCTCGCGGTCGAGGGCCTGATCGGCCTCCATGGGTCGCTCCCTTCACCGAACCGTCCTGGACTGGCAGTCCAATCGCTGTACCAGCAGTCTAGACGGAAGGGGCGCCGGACGCACAAGGCCCCGGAAGAGGGATCTGGACCGGAATGCCCCGGGAGCGCAGGCTGTACAGGAAGGACAAAAGGGGCCGTACGGGAGTGATCGCCATGGAAGACAAGCAGTGGACCGTGCAGATCTACATCACCGAGGACGGCGACGACACCCGGGCCCGTGCCGTCCTGGCCACGAGCGACGCCGACGAGAGCGACAGCGTCACCGGCCGGGGCACGGCCCGGCGCAACCCCATGGACCGGCCCGTGCCGGAGATCGGCGACGAACTCGCCGCCAGCCGGGCCCTGGAGGATCTCGCCGTCCGGCTGCACGACGTGGCCGCGGACGACATCGTCGAGCTGGCGGGGCCTGTGACCACCTGAGACGCCCGCCGTGGCGGGCCGGGCCCCGGGCACCCGGCCCGGCCCGCGGGCCCGTGGAGTCGCCGTCACGGGCCCGGGGTGTGACCCTGGGAGGGAGGTGCGAACGGATGCGCGGCAACAGGCACTCCAGGCCATGGTTCTGGCGATGGCGGGCGAACCCGCTCCGGCGGCGTCACGACGTCGTCGAGGGCTGGGTCCTGCTGGCCGTGTGGCTGCTCACCCTCGTCGGCGGGGCCGTGGCCGGAGCCGTGACGGCACTCGCCGCCGGCGCCACGTTCGCCGAGCAGCGCGCCGAGCGCAGGCCGGTGCAGGCCGTCGTCGTGCAGGACGTGCCCTCCGACGCCCCGCGCGCGGGGACCGTGTCCGACGAGGTCAGGGCCAAGGTCCGGTGGACCGCGCCGGACGGGAGGGCCCGCACCGGCGTCGCCCTCGTGGACGGCGGGACCAGGCCGGGGGCCCGGGTCGTGGTCTGGCAGGACGCACAGGGGTCCCTCGCCACCCGGCCGCCGACCGGGGCCGAGGCCGCCGTGGAGGCGGGCCTGCTCGGCACGGCCGCGGCCGTCGCCTTCGCCGGTGCGGCCGTGGGCGTGGGAGCCGTCGCACGGTGGCGCCTGGAGAAGCGGTGTCTGGACCGCTGGGGCCGCGAGTGGGAGCTGGTCGGCCCGCGCTGGGGCGGTCACAAGACGGGCTGACGGCACCGCGAGGAGGTGGCCGTATGCGCTTCGACGACCGCGTGGACGCCGGACGCCGCCTGGCGGACGCGCTGAGCGGCCTGCGCGGCGCGGACACGGTGGTGCTGGGCCTGCCCCGCGGCGGTGTCCCGGTCGCCTACCAGGTGGCCCGCGCGCTGGAGGCGCCGCTCGACGTGCTCGTGGTGCGCAAGCTCGGGGTGCCCTGGCAGCCCGAGCTCGCCTTCGGCGCGATCGGCGAGCACGGCGTGCGTGTCCTCAACGACGACATCCTGGTGACGACCGGGGTGGACTCCGCCGAGCAGGCGGCGGTCGAGGAGGCCGAACGCGCCGAGCTGGAGCGGAGGGTGGGGGTCTACCGGGCCGGACGCCCGCCGGCCGGACTGCGCGGGCGGACGGCCGTGGTGGTGGACGACGGCCTGGCCACCGGCGCCACGGCGCTGGCCGCCTGCCGGGTGGTGCGGGGGCAGGGCGCCGCCCGGATCGTGCTGGCCGTCCCGGTCGCACCCGGCCGCACGCTGACACGGCTTCGCGACGTCGCCGACGAGGTCGTGTGCCTGGAGACGCCCGGCGCGTTCGGCTCGGTCGGCGCCTGGTACCGCGACTTCGGCCAGACCTCCGACAGCGAGGTCACGTCCCTGCTGGCACACGCGGCCGCCGCGGCACCGGCGGCCGCGGACGTGCCCGAGGACCCGGAACTGGAGGTGCCCGCGGACGGGGCGCGGCTCGCCGCCCGGTTCGCGCTCCCCCGTGACGCCCCGGCCGTGGTGGCGTTCGCGCACGGCAGCGGCAGCAGCCGGCACAGCCCGCGCAACCGGTACGTCGCCGCCGAGCTGGGCCGCGCGGGCCTGGGCACCCTGCTGCTGGACCTGCTCACCGAGGACGAGGAGGACGACCGCGGCAACGTCTTCGACACGGTGCTGCTGGCCCGGCGGCTGCGGGCCGCAGCCGGCTGGCTGCGCCGCGAGACCGGGCTTCCCGTCTCCTACTTCGGGGCCAGCACCGGGGCGGCCGCCTGTCTGGAGGCCGCCGCGGACGACGACGGCATCCTCGCGATCGTGTCCCGGGGCGGCCGTCCCGACCTCGCCTCCGCCCCCGTGCTGTCACGGGTGCGGGCACCGACCCTGCTGGTGGTCGGCGGATCGGACACCCAGGTGCTCAGCCTGAACCGGCTCGTCGCGGAGCGGCTGCACTGCGAGCACCGGCTGGCCGTGGTGCCCGGGGCCACGCATCTGTTCACCGAGCCCGGAGCGCTCGCCACGGTCGCCTCGCTGGCCCGCGACTGGTTCACCTCGCACCTCGCCCTCCCGGACACCTCGGCGGAGCACTCCGGTCCGGTCTGACGAGGGCGGGAGCGGCCCGAAGTCGACGCCCGGAAAGGAACGTTGTCCCAAAGTCCGGGTGAAGCCGGGATGTCCGCGTGCGGGGCGGGGAGCGGGAAAGTACGGTGGCGTCCTGGTGTTCGACCGGCAGTGGAGCGGCCACATGAGCGACAAGAAGACGGCGAAGCTGTCCCGCAAGACGTACGAGGACGAACTGCTGCGCCTGCAGACCGAGTTGGTGAAGCTGCAGGAGTGGGTGCGGGCGGAGGGCGCGCGGCTGGTCGTGGTCTTCGAGGGCCGGGACGCGGCGGGCAAGGGCGGCACCATCAAACGGGTCACCGAGCACCTCAACCCCCGCTTCGCCCGGATCGCGGCACTGCCCAGGCCGACCGAGCGCCAGCGCACCCAGTGGTACTTCCAGCGCTACATCGAGCATCTGCCGGCCGCCGGGGAGATCGTGCTGTTCGACCGGTCCTGGTACAACCGGGCCGGGGTCGAGCACGTGATGGACTTCTGCACCCAGGACGAGTACCGGCGCTTCCTCCACCAGTGCCCGATCTTCGAGCGGATGCTCGTGGAGGACGGCATCCTGCTGCGCAAGTACTGGTTCTCGGTGAGCGACGCCGAGCAGCAGGACCGCTTCCGGCGCCGCCTGGAGGATCCGCTGCGGCAGTGGAAGCTGTCCCCGATGGACCTGGAGTCGATCACCCGCTGGGAGGCGTACTCCCGGGCCAAGGACGAGATGCTGGTCCACACCGACGTCGCCGAGTCCCCGTGGTACATCGTGGAGAGCGACGACAAGCGCCGCGCCCGGCTCAACATGATCGCGCACCTGCTGGACACGGTGCCCTACAAGGAGATCCCGCCACCGGTCCTGGAGCTGCCGGAGCGCCCGCCGTCCACCGGCTACGAGCGCCCCCCGCGCGACCTGCAGACCTACGTCCCGGACCACGCGTCGACCCTGTGAACCGGGCCCGGACCGGGCTCCCGCGGTCACCCCGCCCGGGTGGTCACCGCACCCTTCCCCGCGGCTTCAGCGGTGTCGCCGGCAGGGCGGGGGCCGGCAGCGGGTCGCCGTCGTAGCCCTTCACCTCGCCGAACCGGGTGCCCTGCGCCCAGTCCCGCCGCGCCTGGACGATCTCCTCCTGGGTCCGGCCGATCCAGTTCCAGAACATGATCAGTTCCTCCTCGAACGGCTCGCCGCCCAGGAGCATGAGACCGGCGTCCGACTCCGCGCGCAACGGGAGTGCGGTGCGGCCGCAGCCGAGGTAGAGCATGGAGCCGGGCAGGACGGGGACGCCGTCGACATGGGCCTCGCCCGACATCGACAGTACGGCGTACTCGAAGTCCGGTTCGAGGGGGACACGTACGTCGGCCCCGCGGGTCAGGGCGAGGTCGGCCCCGACGATCGGGGTGTACGTCGTGCCGGGCGACGCGGCGCCGTCGAGGCCGCCGAGGATCAGGGTGGCCCTCAGGCCGGGCGCCGTGACGACCGGCAGGTCGCCGTGGTGCTCGAAGTGCGGGTCGGTGTGCCGGTGGCTGTCGGGCAGGGCGACCCACAGCTGGGCCCCGTGCAGCAGGCGGGCGTGGGACCGGGGGCTCTCCTCGGAGTGGCTGATCGCCCGGCCGGAGGTCATCAGGCCCAGTTCGCGCGGGCGGATGAGCTGCCGGCTGCCGGTCGAGTCGCGGTGCAGCACCTCGCCCTCGTGCAGCCAGCTGACGGTCTGCAGACCCATGTGCGGATGCGGGGGCACCTGCATGCCGGGCTCGTCGGCGATGTCGTCCGGTCCGTAGTGGTCGACGAAGCACCAGGCGCCGACCATGCGGCGGCCCAGGTTCGGCAGCAGCCGGCGGACCTCGGTCGACTCGCCGAGCCGGACGCTGCGCGGGCTGAGAAGTTCGCGTACGGGCTCCGCCACCACGAATCCGCGGCCGCCGCACACGGCGGGAACCGCCTCGCGGTCGAGATTGCTCATGACGGACAACCTAGACCCGCGGGCACCCTCCCGTCAGTGCGGCGACCGGGCGATCGTGGGGTTCCCCGAAGAAATAGTAGCCATGTACATAGTAGCCATGTACTGTATTCATCATGAGCAACGGTTCCGAGGGCGCGACGCCCGGCTTCCTGGTGTGGCGGCTGTCCATGAAATGGCGCACGGCCGTCGACCGCGCGGTGGCCCCGCTGGGGCTCACCCACGCCCAGTACTCCGTCGTCGCCTCGCTGCACGGCATGGCCCGCACGGGTGAACGGCCCAGCCAGCGGCAGCTCGCCGACCGCACCGGGCTCGAACCGCTGTACGTGTCCAAGCTGGCGCGCTCCCTGGAGAGCGCCGGGCTCGTCCGGCGGGAGCGGGACCCCCGGGACCCCCGCGCGGTCCGGCTCTCGCTCACGGAGCAGGGCCGCGCGACGACCCTGCAGGCCGTCGAGGTCGTCCACGCCCTGCTGGAGCGGCTGCTGGCACCGCTGGGCGGGCTCGACGGCGAGCGCACCCGGGAGTTCGCCCGCGACCTCGCGACCCTGCTCGACGCACCGCTTGATCCATCCCACGAGAACAGGCAGGAGCAGTCATGACCACCACCGCAGCCACGTCCGTCCCCGCTCTCGACCCCCGCGCCATCGCCCTCGCCCACTACGCGAGCCGCGCCGTCCTCGAACGCGTCCTCGCCCGGCACGGCATCACGTTCCGGCAGTCGGTGACACTGCGGCTGTTCGCGGTCGCCGAGGGGCCCGTCGGCCACGACGCCGTCGTGGCGCAGGCCACGGCGTCGCTGAAGGTCCCGGCCGCGGAGATCCGTGCGACCGTCGGCGAGCTGGCCGACCGGGGCCTGGTCGCGCCGGAGGGGGACGGCCTGCTGATCACGGACGCCGGCCGCGCGCTCCACACCGCCACGACCGCCGAGACCGCGCCGATCTCGGCCCGGATCTACGACGGGATCCCCGAGGAGGACCTCGCCGCGGCCGGCCGCGCCCTGGCCCGCATCAGGGAGCGCGCCGACGCCGAACTGGCCGCGCTGGAGGCCGCGGACGGGCACTGACCGGGCGGCGGCACCTCCGCCCGGACGCCCGAAGGGCCCGGCATCCCCCCGGATGCCGGGCCCTTCGGGCGTTCCCCGCCCGTCTCGCGCACGGGCGGTCCCCGGTCGCGCTACTCGGCGTCCGCCGTCACCCCTCTGCCGTACCGGCGCCGGCCCCGCCGGTGGGCGATCTCGCCCAGGAGCACGTCGACGGCGACGAAGGCCGCGAGCGGAATGCCGAAGAGCGGGACGAAGTAGCCGAGGACGGTGACGGCGGCCAGCATCGGGACGAAGACCTGGGGCGGGACCTCGGCCCACGCACCGCGCGGGATCGGCCGCCCGAACGCGCTGCCGCGCCCGCGCTGCCACCACATGCGGTAGCCCAGCACGACGAGCACGATCAGCGCGAGCGCGAGCGCCATCAGCAGGATCTGGTTCGCGAGCCCGAACAGGGTGCCGGTGTGGAAGTCGATGCCCCACCGGGTCAGCTTCGCCAGCAGCGGGTACTCGTCGAGCCGCAGCACGTCGACGACCTCGCCGGTGGCCGGGTCGACGGCGACCGAGTCCCCCTTCCCGGGGAAGGTGCGTTCGATCTGCTTGACGACGTACGCCGAGGAGGCGTCGGCCGGCCGGACGATCTCCACCGGGTCGCCGAGCCCCTCCGCACGCGCCGCGGCCAGGACCTTGTCGATGCCGACCCCGTCCGCGGCCGCGTCACCGCCGGAGCCTCCCGCTCCGGCGTGCTGGGCGTGGTCGCCGCCGACGGTGGCCGTCACCGAGGGGGTGGAGTGGCCGAGGGCGGTGCGCAGTTCGTCGATGTTCGCGCCGGCGTACGTGGACCAGGTCAGGCCGGTCGCGGAGAGGAAGAAGAAGCCGACCGCGGCCCACACGCCGATGGTGCCGTGCAGGCCGAGCGTGCGCCGACGGCCGCTGGTGCCGCGCACCTTGCGCCGGGCGCGCGCCCGCGCGAACCACAGCACCAGTCCGCCGCCCGCGATCACCCACAGCCAGCTCGCGGCGAGTTCGCTGTAGAGACGGCCGCTCTCCCCGAGACGCAGATCGCGGTGGAACTCGTCGATCCAGGTCCGCAGCGGCAGTGCGCCGCTGCCCCCGTACTGCTCCAGAGACCCGCGCACCTCGCCGGTGTAGGGGTCGACGAACACGGCGAGGGAGCGGTCCTCGGCCACGCCCGGGACACCGGAGAGCATCACGCGTGTGGCGGCGTCGTCCTGCGCGGAGGGCCGTACGGCGGTGACGTCGCCGTCGGGGTGCGCCTTGCGGGCGGCGGCGACCTGCTGGGAGACGGGCAGCTTCGTGTCGCCGACGGGGACGGTCATCTCGTCGGCGTACAGGATCTTCTCGGCCTGGAACGAGCCGGCGTACAGGAAACCGGTGGTGGCGGCGACGAGCAGGAAGGGGGCGACGAGCAGGCCGGCGTAGAAGTGCAGACGCAGCACGAGAGCACGCAGGGGTCTGAGGGCGCCCGGCCGGCCGGCCGGGGTCGCGGTCTGGGGAGCCTCGTCCGTCTCGGGCGAGGGAGCGGTGGTCATCGGTGGGTCTCTCCGGTGGCTGGAAAACGGTGGGTGTCAGCCGTTGCGGTCCAGTAGTCGGGAGCGACCGGCAGCGAGTTCCCGCGAAGTGAAGTGACCTGCGCCACAGGTTCGGTGACAGGTGTCAGGGGGCGGCGTGGCATCCTGGCCGGATGGCATCTCCCCACACGCACGCGACCGTTGCCGAGCAGGTCGAACGACTCCTCGCCGCAGAAGGCCCGTTGCCGATCGTCGCGGCCGGCGACCCGGTGCTGCGGCAGGGCACCGAGCCGTACGACGGACAGCTCGGGCCCGCTCTGCTGGCCCGGTTCGTGGAGGCACTGCGCGTGACGATGCGGGCGGCGCCGGGAGTGGGCCTGGCGGCGCCGCAGGTGGGAGTGGGACTGCGGATCGCCGTCGTCGAGGACCCGGCGCCGGTGCCGGAGGAGGTGCGGCTGGCGCGGGGCCGGGTGCCCCAGCCGTTCCGGGTGCTGGTGAACCCGTCGTACGAGCCGGTCGGCCCGTCGCGGGCGGCGTTCTTCGAGGGCTGTCTGAGCGTGCCGGGCTGGCAGGCGGTCGTGGCCCGGCCGGCGATGGTCCGCCTGACCGGGCAGGACGAGCACGGCCGCGCGCTCGACGAGGTGTTCACCGGCTGGCCCGCCCGTATCGTCCAGCACGAGACGGACCACCTCGACGGGACGCTGTACCTCGACCGGGCCGAGCTGCGCTCGCTCGCGTCCGCGCAGGCCATGGCCGAGCGCTGGGCCCAGCCGACGCCCGCGGCCGCCGCGCGGGCCCTCGGCTTCGACCTGCCCGGCTGAACAGCCCGCCCCGGGCCGTCAGTTGTCCCGGTACGCCTCCAGCAGCCGCAGCCAGACCTCGCTGAGCGTGGGATACGACGGTACGGCGTGCCAGAGCCTGCCGACCGGGACCTGTCCGGCCACGGCGACGGTCGCCGAGTGGATCAGCTCGCCGACGCCGGGTCCGACGAAGGTGACCCCGCGCAGGGTCCCGTCGTCCAGGTCGACGACCATCCGGGCGCGTCCGCGGTAGCCCTCGGCGTAGAGGCCCGCGCCCGCGACCGAGGAGAACTCGGTGTCGACGGCGCGGACCCGGTGGCCGGCCTGCTCCGCCTCGGCGAGGGACAGTCCGACGGCGGCCGCCTCCGGGTCGGTGAAGACGACCTGCGGGACGGCGGCGTGGTCGGCGGTGGCGGTGTGCGCGCTCCAGGGCTCCGTCGCCGCTTCGCCGGAGACGCGGGCGGCGATGGCCGCGCCGGCGATGCGGGCCTGGTACTTGCCCTGGTGGGTGAGGAGGGCGCGGTGGTTGGCGTCGCCGACGGCGTACAGCCAGTCCGTGCCGGTCACCCGGAGGCTGTCGTCGACGGGCAGCCAGGTGCCGGGCTCCAGGCCGACGGTGTCGAGGCCGATGTCGTCGGTGCGCGGGACGCGGCCGGTGGCGAAGAGGATCTCGTCGGCCTCCATACGCTCCCCGGAGCCGGTGGTGACGACCACCGTGCCGTTCTCACGGGTCACGGACTCCACGGAGGTGCCGGTGCGGACGTCGGCGCCGGCCTCCTTCAGCCCCTCGGCCACCAGTTCCCCGGCGAAGGGCTCCATCCGGTTCAGCAGGCCCTTGCCGCGGACCAGTACGGTGACCTGCGAGCCGAGTGCCTGCCAGGCGGTCGCCATCTCCGTCGCGACCACGCCGCCGCCCACGACGATCAGCCGGGCGGGCGCGGCCCGGGCGCTGGTGGCCTCGCGGCTGGTCCAGGGCCTGACGTCGGCGAGGCCGGGCAGATCGGGGAGCTGGGCGCGGGTGCCGGTGCACACGGCGACGGCGTGCCGGGCGGTGAGGGTGTGCCGGGTGCCGTCGGGGGCGGTGACCTCCACCGTGCGCGGTCCGGCGAGGCGGCCGTGGCCGCGGTACAGGTCGGCGCCGATGCTCTCGATCCAGCGGACCTGGCCGTCGTCGTGCCAGTCCCCGGTGAAGCCGTTGCGTCGGGCGAGGACCGCGGCCGTGTCCAGCGGGCCCTGGACGGCCTGGCTCAGACCGGGCAGGCGGCGGGCGTCGGCGCGGGCGATGACCGGGCGCAGCAGGGCCTTGCTGGGCATGCAGGCCCAGTAGGAACACTCGCCGCCGACCAGCTCGCTCTCCACGACCGCGGTGGACAGGCCGGCCGCGCGGGTGCGGTCGGCGACGTTCTCCCCCACGGGCCCGGCTCCGAGCACCACGACGTCGTACGCGTTGGAATCCGTTTCCGTCATGGGGCCAGTCTTGCGGGTGGTGTGCGGCGTGGCCACACGGGTACGCGCGCGATTGCGTGACGGTGCACGCCTGGAATACCCGCCCGTCCTCTCGCGTTGGTGCGGACGGCTCACCCGACACCAGGAAGAGGGATTCACGCCATGAGCAGCACTGTGGAGCTCACCAAGGAGAACTTCGACCGGACGGTCACGGAGAACGAGTTCGTCCTCATCGACTTCTGGGCGTCCTGGTGCGGGCCGTGCCGTCAGTTCGCCCCGGTCTACGAGAAGGCCGCGCAGGACAACCCGGACCTGGTCTTCGGCAAGATCGACACCGAGGCGCAGCCGGAGCTGGCCGCGGCCTTCGGGATCCAGTCGATCCCGACGCTGATGATCGTCCGTGACCAGGTGGCGGTGTTCGCGCAGCCGGGCGCGCTCCCGGAGGCGGCGCTGGCGGACGTGATCGGGCAGGCCCGGAAGCTGGACATGGACGAGGTGCGCAAGGCGGTCGCCGCGCAGCAGGCCGGGTCCCAGGGGGCGTGACCCCGCGGGCCGGGTCCCAGGGGCGTGACCCCCACGGGCCGGGTCCCGGCCGGGGTGTGATCCCCGCGGGTCAGGTGGAGTCGCGGGGGATCACCGTGGCCCCCAGGACCTTGTGGGTCTCGGGAGCGGCTCCCGGGTCGCGGACCGCGCGGTCGACGAGTTCGGCGAGGTCGCGCGCGGAGGGCAGTTCGATGTGGACGGTGCTGAGCCTCGGTCTCAGGAGCCGTCCGAGCATCAGGTCGTCGGCACCGATCACGGCCGTGTCCTCGGGGACCCGGACGCCTTCGTCCTGGAGGGCGCGCATCAGCAGCATCGCGTACTCGTCGTTGTACGCGAACACCGCGTCCAGACCGAGGCCGCGCCAGCGCGCGGCGAGCCCGGCGGCGGACTCCTCCTCGTAGGCGAGGGGGAGTTCACGCACGTCGGCGCCCGTGCCGTGCAGGGCGCGGCGCACCCCGGCGAGCCGGGGTGCGGAGAAGGCGTCCAGACCGGGTTCGGCCGGGACGACGACCCCGACACGGCGGCGGCCGCGGGCGTGCAGATGGGCGCCGGCCGCGCGGCCGACCTCCTCGTGGTCCATCAGCAGGGCGTGGGCGCCGTCGACGGAGGCGGGTCCGATGGTGACGACGGCCCGGGCGCCGGAGCGTTTGAGCACGGCCACGCCCTGCGGGCCGAGGCCGGAACCGGGCACCAGGACGGCGACGGGGCGCAGTTCGGCCCAGGCGCGGGCGGCGTCGTCGCCGGTGAGACCGACGGTGCCGTACTGGACGACGGTGTAGTCCAGTCGCCCGAGGGCCCACTGGAGGTCGCTCAGGAACTGGCTGTAGAGCGGTCCGACGGGGACGGCGGGGGCGGGCATCAGCACGGTGCGGCTGTGCCCGGCGCGCAGACTGCGGGCCGCGGCGTGCGGTACGTAGCCGAGTTCCTCGGCGGCTTCGCGCACCCTGCGGCGGGTGGGTTCGCTGATCCGGACGGCGCTGGTGTTGTTCAGGACGTAGGAGACGGTCGCACGCGAGACCCCGGCCAGCCGCGCCACGTCCGCGCTGGTGGGGACGGCGGGCTGCACGGACGGCGACGAGGCGGACTGTTTCGGTATCTGCACCATGACTCAGGCATCTTGGCAGAGCCGGGGCAGGGGGCTTCGGCCGGGATCCGGTGCTTGAGTTTTCTACCGACTTGCCGCGCGTAGACGGCAGTTGAGGTTTTCGCGGGGCCGTGCACGGGATCAGCGGGGCGGTTCGGTGCCCGTCACCCGCGCGACCAGGTCGAGCCAGCCGGCCTCCAGGCGTTCGACGGGCATCCCGCACTGCCTCACGAGGTGGTGGACGAGCACGGGGCTGAGGTAGCCCATCAGGGTGTGGGCGAGCAGTTCGGCGTCCGCCCCGGGCAGTTGCTGCCGCAGGAGCATGGCGACGTGGGCGTGCAGCGCGCGCCGGGCCGCCGCGGCGAACCGGCGGTCGCTGCTGGGTTCGGCGGCGAGCATCAGGTCCAGCTGCTCGATCGTGCGGCGCAGGACGGCACAGCCGAACTCCCGCAGCCGCTCCACGGGCGGCGCGCCGGGACCGAGCGGGGGCGGCCCGCCGATGAAGGCGGCCTGGAACCGGCGCTCGGAGTGGTCGAGCAGCGCGGTGAGCAGTCCGGTGCGGTCGCCGAACCTGCGGAAGACCGTGCCCTTGCCGACCTCGGCGGCCGCGGCGACGGCCTCCATCGTCACGCCGGCCGCGCCGTGCTCGGCGATCAGGCGGGCGGCGGCGTCCAGCAGCCTGGCCCGGTTGCGGGCGGCGTCGGCGCGCAGGCACGGCTCGTCGTCGGGCGCTCCGAGCTGGATCAACTCGACGCCCGTGTCCGGCTGTTGCGGCGGCGACGACAGGAGGGGGAGGTCGGCGGACATGACACCAGCGTAAACCATCGGGAATGAAACTGGACCGCGGTCCGGTTAGCTGGTACACAGAAATGGACCAGGGTCCGGTTAGCCGGTCCGGAGAACTGGACCGCGGTCCGGATTAGTGGTACAACTTTCAACGGACCCCGGTCCGGATAGTTAGACGGCACAGTTCCAGCCCTCAGGAGTAGTCATGTCTGTCCGCATCCTCGCGCTCGTCGGCAGCCTTCGCGCCGGTTCGCACAACCGCCAGCTCGCCGAGGCGGCCGTGAAGCACGCTCCCGAGGGCGCGCAGATCGAGCTGTACGAGGGTCTGGCCGAGGTCCCCTTCTACAACGAGGACATCGACGTCGAGGGCTCCGTCCCGGAGTCCGCCCTGCGCCTGCGTGAGGCCGCCGGGTCCGCCGACGCCCTGCTGCTGTTCTCCCCCGAGTACAACGGCACCATCCCGGCCGTCCTGAAGAACGCCATCGACTGGCTGTCCCGTCCGTACGGCGCCGGTGCCCTCGCGGGCAAGCCGGTGGCCGTGGTCGGCACCGCCTTCGGCCAGCACGGCGGCGTATGGGCGCAGGACGAGGCCCGCAAGGCCGTGGGCATCGCCGGTGCCAAGGTCCTGGAGGACGTCAAGCTGGCCGTCGCCGGCTCGGTGACCCGCTTCGCCGAGATCCACCCGGCCGACGACGCCGAGGTCGTCGAGCAGCTGGTCGAGGTTCTCTCCCTCGTGCGCGGCCACGCGGGTGAGGCGGCTGCGGCCTGAGCGGCGCCGCAGTCCCGGAAGGGGGCCGCAGCCTTTGGGCGCGGCCCCCTTCCGCATGCCCGGGACGGGCACGTCCGCATGCCCGGGACGCCCCCTCCCGCATGCCCGGGACGGCCCCTCCCGCATGCCCGGGACGGCCCCTCCCACATGCTCGGGACGGGCACGTCCGCATGCCCGGGGCGGCCCCTTCCTCGTGTCCGGGGCGGGCACGCCCGGCTGCGCGGGGCGACCCCCGGCTGACATGATCGGCTCTCGTCGCGGAAGTGCGGGGCGCGGAGGGGGCGTATGGAGGAGTCAGGGGCGTCGCACCGGGACCGGCTGGCCTCCCATGTGACGGTGGGCACCCGGCTGTCGCTGCTCAGCGACCGCCGGCTCGCCGAGGCGGTGGCCGGCGCGCAGCCGCTCGGCTCCGGGGTCGGCGGGCGGTCGGCACGGCTGGAGGTGGCGGGCACCCCGGTCTTCGTCAAGCGGGTGCCGCTGACGGAGCTGGAACTGCGGCCCGGACATCTGCGGTCGACCGCCAACGTCTTCGGACTTCCGCTGTTCTACCAGTACGGGATCGGCTCGGCCGGGTTCGGCGCCTGGCGCGAACTGGCCGCTCAGCTCATGACCACCGGCTGGGTGCTCCGGGAGGAGTACGCCGGGTTTCCGCTGCTGCACCACTGGCGGGTGCTGCCCGACGAACCGCCGTCCGGGTTCGCCGACGTGTTCGGCGGCATCGACGGGGCGGTCGCCCACTGGGACGGCTCCCGGGCCGTACGGCGCCGGCTGGAGGCGATCGGCCGGGCCTCCTCGTCGCTGGTGCTCTTCCTGGAGCATGTGCCGCACACCCTGGGCGCGTGGCTCGCCGAGGCGCGCGGGACACGGGGCGCGGCCGACGCCCGGGTCTACCGGTGGGCCGAGGAGGCCCTCGCCCGGGGCACGTCCTTCCTGCGCGCGCGGGGCCTGGTCCACTTCGACACGCACTTCGACAATCTGCTCACCGACGGCCACCGGGTGTACTTCGCGGACTTCGGTCTGGCGCTGAGCCGGGACTTCGACCTCTCCCCCGAGGAGAGCGCCTTCCTCACCGGCCACCTGGACTACGACCGCGCCTACGCGCCCGCGCACCTCCTGCGCCATCACCTGCTCGACCGGCTGCGCGGCGAGGTCCCGCACGAGGAGTTCCTGCGGGCGTGGGTCGCGGGCCGCTCCCCCGTGGCCGTCCCGCCCGGGATCGCCGCGCTGGTCGACCGGCACGCCCGGGCCTCGCTCGTCCTGGACGACTTCCTGCGCCTGCTGCTCACCCGCAGCAAGCGGACCCCGGTCCCGGCGGCCCGGCTGCGGCAGGCGCTCGGAACGGCATGATCCGCACGACGGTCCCCGCCGGGGTCACAGCCAGTCGCGGCGTTTGAAGACGAGGTACAGGCTGACGCAGACCACCGCCATCAGACCGAGGGCGAAGGGGTAGCCGAAGATCCAGTGCAGTTCCGGCATGTGGTCGAAGTTCATGCCGTAGACGGTGCCGACGAGGGTCGGGGCGAAGAGGATGGCCGCCCAGGAGGAGATCTTCTTGATCTCGTTGTTCTGCGCGTGCCCGGCCTCCGCCATCAGCTTCATCTCCTCGTTCTGCGCCTGGGAGACGAGCGTGGCGTTGACGGTGAGGATGTTCTCCAGCATCTGCCGGAAGCCGTCGACGCGCTCGGCCGCGGTGGTGGCGTGGTCGGCGACGTCGCGCAGGTAGCGGCGCAGCTCCTCGTCGGTGCCGTACTTCTCGAAGCCCGCCTCCAGGTCGCGCATGATGCCCAGCAGGGGGCGGGCGGCGCGCTGGAACTCGATGACCTCGCGGGACAGCTCGTAGATACGGCGCGACACCTTGGGGTCGCCGCCGAAGACCTCGGTCTCGATCTCGTCGATGTCGTTCTGGAGGCCGGCGATGACGGGCGCGTAGCCGTCGACGACCGCGTCCAGGACGGCGTAGAGCACCGCCTCCGGGCCGAGGGCCAGCAGCTCCGGGTCCTTCTCCAGGCGGGCGCGGACCGCGCCGAGGTCGGGGGCCTGGGAGTGGCGGACGGTGAGGACGAAGTCGGGGCCGATGAAGAGGTGTATCTCGCCGAAGTCCACCTCCTCGACCTCGTCCAGATAGCGGGCGGCGCGCAGGACCACGAAGAGGGTGTCGCCGTAGCGCTCCAGCTTGGGCCGCTGATGGGCGACGATGGCGTCCTCGACGGCCAGTTCGTGCAGGTCGAACTGCTCGGCCGCCGCCAGCAGCTGGCCCGCCGCGGGCCGGTACAGGCCGATCCAGGCCATCGTGCCCGGCTCGCCCGGCAGCCTGCGGTAGATCTCCGCCAGCGAGGAGGGGGTCTCGATCCGGTGCCCGTTGCGGTAGAGGCCCGCGTCGACGACGCTGCGCGCCAGGGAGGCCGACGCCGGTTCCTGCTCCTCGTCGGCCCTCGGGTCCATCGTGTGCTCGGGCGCTTCCTCGCCGGGGCCGACCAGCACGGGCTGCGGCCGGTTGAAGGGCCGCTTGCCCGCTCGTACCGCGCGACCGCGCCAGTCGGCCATGGCTGCAACCTCCAGGGGGAGCGCCTCGTCCCTGTGGTTCAGGCTAGCCCCGGGGCGGAGATCGTGCGCCACCGGTTGGTTCCCCGGGGGCGTGCCCGATGCCGCCGGGGGGTCCGGACGCTCCGCGTCAGCGGCACCGGCGGGCGTCGAGCCGGGCGGCCTGGCGCGTCAGGTGGCCGCGCACGACCGGCGGGCCTCACGTGCGCTGACGCGGCCGACGGCGGGCCCCTGCGGCCGGACTCGACCGGTTTCCGTAGCATGTGCCGCGTGACAGCCCCGACCCCGCTCCGCCGCGCGGTGCCGCCGAACCGGTGGTCCGTGCTCCTGGCGTGGGGGCTGCTGGTCGGGCTGCTCGGCATGCACGGCCTCGCCCCGGGCGGGACCGCCTCCGTCTCCGGTCACCACCCGGCCATGGCCGCCGCGCAGGACGGCACGGCCATGAGGCCGGACCGGGACGCCGAGTCGGTGTGCCACGGCGACGGCGGCGGACACCTGCACCACGCCGACGCGACCTGTGCCTCCGGTGCCGTCGGCGCGGGCCCCTCGCTGGACCCGCCGCTGCCCGGCCCGGCCGACCGGGCCGCGGCGCCGTACGCCGGGCGGCCCGCCGCGACGGGCGGCCCCGAGGGCGGCCGCTCCCCTCCCTCGCTCGCCGAGCTGCAGCTCCTGCGGATATAGGACACGGCCCCGCCGTGCGCCGCCCCCGGCGGCGCCGCGCGGTCCCCGGCCATGTCCTGCGCCCCCGGGCGCGACACCACTGCACACCGCAGGAGTCCACGCATGTCCAGCACCACTCGTACGCTCTTCCGCCGCGCCGCGTCCGGCGCGGCGGCCGTCGCCGCGGCCCTCGTCCTCGCGGCCTGCGGCGGCGACGGCACCTCCGGCTCCCACTCCGCCTCGCACTCCGGCTCTCCCTCCGCCGACAGCTCCGCCGGCCGGGAACCCGCCCCGGCGGGCGCGTCCGGCGGCACCCACAACGCCCAGGACGTGTCCTTCGCGCAGGGCATGGTCCCGCACCACCGGCAGGCCCTGGAGATGGCCGGGCTGGCCGCGGACCGGGCCTCCTCCGCCGAGGTCCGGGACCTGGCCTCGCGCATCGAGAAGGCCCAGGGGCCGGAGATCGAGACGATGTCCGGCTGGCTGGACGCCTGGGGCGAGGACGCGCCCGCGTCCGGCACGGGCCACGCCGGTCACTCCGGCACGGCCGGGATGACGGACCACGAGGAGATGACCGCGCTGGCCGAGGCGTCCGGCCGGGACTTCGACACGAAGTTCCTGTCCCTGATGGTCGAACACCACGAGGGCGCCGTGGAGATGGCGACCGCCGAGAAGGAGCGGGGCCGGTACGGCCCGGCCCGGACGATGGCCGGAGAGGTCGTCACCGCGCAGAGCGCCGAGATCGAGGAGATGAACCGGCTTCTCGGCGCGCGCTGACCGGCATCACGCCAGGTCGGGTCGGGTCACCGGCGAACGGCACCCGAGGGGCGTCCGGCGGCTGTCCCAAGCCGTCGGACGCCCCTCGGGCCCGGCGGCACGCCGCCGGACGGAGGGGCCGGACGGACGGGCCCGGCGGCACGCCGCCGGACGGACG
Source organism: Streptomyces sp. NPDC093094 (assembly GCF_044754345.1). Classification (NCBI taxonomy): domain Bacteria; kingdom Bacillati; phylum Actinomycetota; class Actinomycetes; order Kitasatosporales; family Streptomycetaceae; genus Streptomyces; species Streptomyces sp. NPDC093094. Next base: position 442,650 of record NZ_JBIVOX010000006.1, read on the forward strand.
GGCTGGGCGGCACGCCGCCGGACGGACGGGCCGGACGGACGGGCCCGGCGGCACGCCGCCGGACGGACGGGCCGGACGGACGGGCCCGGCGGCACGCCGCCGGACTCGTTCAGGACGACAGCTCGCGCAGGGCGCGGCCGAGGGCCGCCACGCCCTCGGCGGCGACACCGGGCGGCGTGGCCGAGTAGCCGAGGACCAGACCGGGGCGGCCCGGGAGCTGGCGGTGCCACGACAGGGGATGGCACTTCACTCCACGGGCCAGCGCGGCCGCGGCGAGCGCGGTGTCGGGCACGTCCTGCGGATAGGTGACGGTGAGATGCAGACCGGCGGCGGCACCGTGCACGACCGCGCCCGGCAGATGCTCGCCGACAGCGGCCATCACGGCGTCACGGCGGCGCCGGTGACGGCCGCGCAGCATCCTCAGATGCCTCTCCAGATCGCCGGACTCCATCAGCCGGGCGAGCACCAGCTGGGGCAGCACCGGGTTGCCGAGGTCGGTGAAGCGTTTGGCGTCGGTCAGCGCGGCCCGGTACCGGGGCGGCGGCACCGTCCAGCCGATCCGCAGCGCGGGCGCGAGCAGTTTGGACACACTGCCGAGATAGCAGACCCGGTCGGCGAGCAGGGCGCGCAGCGCCTGCACCGGCGGCCGGTCGTAGCGGTGCTCGGCGTCGTAGTCGTCCTCCAGGATGAGCCCGCCCTCCTGCGCCCAGCGCAGCAGCTCACGGCGCCTTTCGCCGCTGGTCACCACCCCGGTGGGAAACTGGTGGGCCGGGGTGAGCAGCACCGCGCGGGCTCCGGTGGCGCGCAGCGCGTCGACGCGTACGCCGTCCTCGTCGACCGGCACCGGCGGGGTGGCCAGGCCGGCGTAGTGCAGATGCTGACGGGTGCCGAGCGAGCCCGGCTCCTCCACGGCGACGGCGTCGACGCCCTCCGCGCGCAGGACGGGGTTCAGCAGGGCGAGCGCCTGGGCGGTGCCGGCCACGACGATCACCTCGTCCGGGGAGACCCGGATGCCCCGGCTGCGGGCGAGCCAGTCGGTGACGGCGCGGCGCAGCCGGGGGGCGCCGCGCGGGTCGCCGTAGCCGAGGGTGTCGGCGGACAGCTCGGCGAGCACGGCGCGTTCGGCGCGCAGCCAGGCCGTACGGGGGAAGACCGCGAGGTCGGGGCGGCCGGGGGTGAAGTCGACGCGGGCCGGTGCGGCGCGCAGCGCGTCGAAGACGTCCGTCGTGGGCTCCCCGGTGAACAGGGCGTCCGGTGCCGGGTCCGGCGGTGCCTCGGGCGCCGCGGGCTCCGGGCGGGGTGCCGCGACCACGACCGTGCCGCCGCGCCGGCGGCCCTCGGTCCGGCCGTCCTCGGCGAGGCGCCGGTACGCCTCGGTGACCACGCCCCGGGACAGGCCCAGTTCGGCGGCGAGCAGCCGGGTGGACGGCAGCCTGCCGCCGACGGCCAGCCGTCCGTCGGCGATCGCCTGGCGCAGCCGCCCGGCCAGCCAGTCCGCCTTGCCCGTGGCGGGCACGGCGGCGGCGTCGAGCAGGAGGAAGTCGGAACCGCGCCCCTGCGGGTCCCCCGGCGCGGCGTCGGCGGCGGCCCGTCGTGGCGCGTCGGGGTGCGGGGGGTCCCCGGCTGCGGTCGTCCCCCTCGCCACCTCGTCGTCCACGCCGCCGATGGTGTCACGCGCCTTCGCCGGCAAAGGTGAACTCCGGCCGCTCCGCGGTGAGCACGGCGGACTCGACGACGGCCGGCCGGTGTGCGGCCAGTTCCTCGGCGAGTGTCTTCAGCAGGAGCGGGACGGTCAGCGGGCCGTCGTCGTGCATGGCCTCGGTGACCACCAGGATCCGCCGGGTGTGCGGGCCGACCGCGGAGTGGCCGCTCTGCCGGTGGGTCCAGCGGCGGGCGTGCGCGCGTCCCCCGGAGTCGACGAAGGTCACCTCGCCGGGCACGGGATGCTCGGTGCCGCCCCCGAACGGCGTGTACCGTTCGCCGCCTTCGGCGTGACGGACCTCGAGCAGCGGACCCGCGATGCGGTCGGCGTCGAGCGCGGCCACCGGGACGGCCCAGGCGACGGAGAGCGCGTTGCACAGATCCACGACGGGGTGGATGCGCGGGAGACCGCCCTCCTTGCGGAGCCGGCGCAGCAGGGACTCCGAGGCGCAGCGGTACTGCGTGGGTCTGAGGCCCATCCTGGTGAACGCCCTTCGCCAGGCGAGGACTTCGGGGAACTCGCCCTCGGTGGAACCGGCCAGCCGGGCCACGGCCCGGGCGGTGTGGGCCTCGACGGCGGGGCCGGTTCCGGCGAGGGTCCCGACGCCGGAGGCGTACAGCGCGCCCGCGGTCAGTTCGGGGTACTGCGCGCGCACGGCGGACGCATGGCGGAAGCGCATCTCACGCCACCGCCAGCCGGGCACCCAGGCCCACGAAGCAGACGGCGAACACCCGGCGGATCCCGGTGAGGACCCCGGGCCGCGCGAGCACCCGGTCGCGGACGGCCGCGGCGCACAGGCCGTAGGCCGTGAAGACCACGAAGGTGAGGGCCATGAAGACGCCGCCGAGCCGCAGCATCGCCGGGGCGGAGCCCTCCGCGCCGGCCGGGACGAACTGCGGGAGGAAGGCCACGAAGAACATCGTGAGTTTGGGGTTGAGCAGGTTGAGCAGCACCCCGGAGACGATCGTCCGCGCGGCGGACCGCGGTTCGCCGGAGGCGGCGACGGTCAGGGCGTCCCGGTCGCGCAGGGTGGCCCAGGCCATGTACAGCAGGTAGCCGACGCCGAGGTACTTGACGGTCTGGTAGGCGACGGCGCTGGTGTGCAGCAGCGCCGCGAGCCCGGTGACCGTCGCCACCAGGTGCGGCACGATGCCGAGGGTGCAGCCGAGGGCGGCGACCACGCTCGCCCTGCGGCCTCGGGACAGTCCGGCGGCGAGTGTGTGGACCACGCCGGTGCCGGGGGTGACCACCACGATCAGGGTGGTCACCAGGAAGGCGACGCTCAAGGGAATCTCCGCTCAGCTCCAGGTGTCTGCCACTGTGCCCGGGTACTGGTACGGCGGACAGATCCAAAGAGGGCGGGGTTCACAGGTCCATAACCCGCCAGGCCCCTACAGGGCGTCGAGGGCCGCGAGGATGTCGGACGGTTCGGCACGCCGGGTGTAGTCGGTGTCGACGAAGGCCCAGCGGACGATGCCGTCGCGGCCGATGACATAGGTCGCGGGCAGCGGCAGGGTGCGGGCGTGGCCGCCGTTGACGCGCGGGAGGTCGATGCCGAACGAATCGTAGACGGCCGCGAGGTCGTCGGGCAGGTCGAAGGCGAGACCGTACTGCTTGGCGGTGTCGGAGCCGATGTCGCTGAGCACCTCGAAGGCGAGGTCGTGCTTCTCGGCCAGCGACATCGACTCGTCGGGGATCTGCGGCGAGACGGCCACCAGGCGGGCCCCGCGGGCCCGGATCTCCTCGTGGTGCAGCTGGAGCGCGCGCAGGGCGATGTTGCAGTAGGGGCACCAGGCACCGCGGTAGAAGGTGAGCACGACCGGGCCCTCGGCGAGGAGGCCGTCGAGGTCGACGGTGCCGCCGGCCGCGGACGGAAGGACGAAGCGGGGCGCCCGGTCCCCGGCCCCCAGCGCGTGCTCGGCCTGTCCGGACTCGGCGAGTTCGGCCGCGGCGCGCTCCATGACCGCGCGGGAGGCGGCGGGCAACTCGGCGTACCGGGACTCGAAGAAGGTGCGCAGTTCGGCGTCGAGACTCATCTGGCCGGTCCTTAGGAGGAGTTGACAGGGTGACGAACGTGAAACGGCCGTCCCACGATAGCCGCGCCCCGCGCACGCCGATCTTCTCCGCCGACGGCGTTCCGTGTGCGGGCCGCGGACGTTACCGTTCGGTAGGACCGCGTGCCCACGTGCCCCGGAGGTGTCCGTATGACGCTCGACCCTGCCGCAGGTCTCGTCGAGACCGCCCGCGCGCTGGCCTGCGGGGAGGTGACCTCGCGCGCGCTCGTCGAGCAGAGCCTCGCCCGCATCGAGGCGACCCGGGGCTCGCTCAACGCCTTCCGGGTCGTCCGGGCCGAGGCCGCGCTCGCCGAGGCCGACGCGGCGGACCGGGAACTGGCCGCCGGGACACGCCGGCCGCTGCTCGGGGTGCCGGTCGCGGTGAAGGACGACATGGACGTGGCGGGCGAGCCGACCGCGTTCGGCTGCCCCGGTGAGTTCCCGCCGGTCGCCGAGGACGGCGAGGCGGTACGGCGGCTGCGCGCGGCCGGTGCCGTGATCGTCGGCAAGACGAACACCTGCGAGCTGGGGCAGTGGCCGTTCACCGAGGGGCCCGCGTTCGGCGCGACCCGCAATCCGTGGAACCCGGGCCACACGCCCGGCGGTTCGTCCGGCGGTTCGGCGGCCGCCGTCGCCGCGGGCCTGGTCCCGGCCGCGCTCGGTTCGGACGGCGCCGGGTCGGTGCGCATCCCCGCCTCCTGGACCCATCTGATCGGCATCAAACCGCAGCGCGGACGCATCTCCACCTGGCCGCGCGGCGAGGCGTTCCAGGGCATCACCGTCAACGGCACCCTCGCCCGCACGGTCGCCGACGCGGCCCTGCTGCTGGACTCGGCGAGCGGCAGCCACCCGCTGGACCCGCACCGGCCCGCGCCGCTCGACGTCTCGGCGGCGGTCGGCCGCGACCCGGGCCGGCTGCGGATCGCCCTCGCGCTCAAGCCCCCGTTCACCGCCGTGCCCGCCCGGCTGCACCCGGAGATCCGCGCCCGGGTCGTCGGACTCGCCGAGAAACTGGCGGCGTGGGGCCACACCGTGGAGGAGGCGGACCCGCCCTACGGGCAGATCGGGCTGGCCTTCGTGCCGCGTGCCACCGCCGGCATCGCCGAGTACGTGCGCGAGGCGCCCTCCCCCGCGCTGCTGGACCCGCGCACCCGGGACGCCGCCCGGCTGGGCCGGCTGCTCGGCGGGGTCCCGCTGCGTGCGGCACGCCGGGCGGAGGCGGTGCTGCACCGCCGTATCGGCGCGTTCTTCACCTCGTACGACGTCGTCCTCGCCCCGACGACGGCCGCTCCCCCGCCCCGGATCGGGGCCATGCTCGGGCTCGGCGGGTTCGCCACCGACCGGGCGATGATCGCGGCCTGCCCCTACGCCTGGCCGTGGAACGTCCTGGGCTGGCCGGGTGTCAACGTGCCGGCCGGGTTCGTCACCGGCGGGCTGCCCGTGGGCGCCCAGTTGCTCGGGCCCGCGGCGAGCGAGCCGCTGCTGGTGTCCCTCGCCGCACAGCTGGAGGCGGAGCTGCGCTGGCACGAGCACCGGCCGCCGTGGGAGGCCGGGGTGGACTCACCGGCGGCGTAAGGCGGTTGCGACCCGTACGCTGTGACCATGGACGACACCACGATGGTCGGGCTCCTGGGGCGGGTCACCGGCACGGTCGGGCCCGGGCTCGTGGGCGAGGTGATCGTCCGGGTGCGCGGCGGCGCCGAGCACTTTCTCGCCTACGCGGCCACCGGCACGGAGCGCATCGAGCGGGGCACGGTGGTGACGGTCGTGGAGTATCTGCCGCCGCGGACCGTCTACGTCTCGGCGGTGTACGGCAGTTGAGGCGCAGCCGGCCTCTGTACCAAGCGGGCAACAGCGGCCCGGAAGCCCCTGTACACCGCCTGTGGCGTGCCTCACACTCCGGGTACGCTCGGTGCCGAGAGGCACCCGGAACAGGGGGTGCATGCCGATGTCCGTCGGCGTCATCGCAGGGACGGCGCTCGCCGCCCTGCTCGTTCTGATCGGTCTGTTCAAACTGATGTGGCGCGTCGCGGAACCCAACGAGGCTCTGATCATCTCCGGCTCCAAGCACAGGCTGGAGGGGCTGGAGGAGGGCATGGGGTTCCGGATCGTCACCGGACGGGGGACGCTCGTGCTGCCGGGGGTGCAGGCGGTGCGCAAGCTGTCCCTCGACCTCAACCAGACCGAACTGCACGTGGACTGCGTGACCCACCAGGGCATCCCGCTCAAGGTGCGGGGCGTGGTCATCTTCAAGGTCGGCGACGACTTCGTGTCGATCGCGAACGCCGCCCGCCGCTTCCTGGACCAGCAGAAGCTCATGGCGGAGCGGGTGCACACGGTGTTCGCCGGTCATCTGCGCGCCATCGTGGGCGGGTTGACGGTCGAGGACATGATCCGGGACCGGGAGAAACTCACCGGGCAGGCGCGCGCCGCCTGTGGCACGGAGATGGAGAAGCTCGGCCTGATCGTCGACTCGCTGCAGATCCACGAGATCGAGGACCCGACCGGCTACATCAAGAACCTGTCCGCCCCGCACACCGCGGCCGTGCGGCGTGACGCCCGTATCGCGCAGGCGGAGGCCGACCGGCTCGCCACCGAGGCGGAGCAGCAGGCGTTCGCGCGGATGGCCGAGGCGACCCGCGACAGCGAGATCCTCAAGGCCGGTTACCAGGCCGAGCAGGACAAGGCGTCCGCGGCGGCCCGGCAGGCGGGGCCCCTCGCCGAGGCCGCGGCCCGCCAGGAGGTCGTCGTCCAGGAGACACGGGTCGCCCAGCTGGAGGCGAACCGGCGCGAGCAGCAGCTCCAGGCCGACGTGCGCAAGCCCGCCGACGCCAAGGCGTACGAGAAGCGCACGCTCGCCGAGGCCGAGCGGGACGCGCGGATCTCCGCGGCCGAGGCCAAGGCACGTGAGACCCGGGCGACCGGTGAGGCCGAGGCGGCCGCCACCCAGGCCAAGGGTCTGGCGAAGGCCGAGGCGATGCGGGCCCAGGGCCTCGCGGAGGCGGAGGGCATCAAGGCGCGGGCCGCCGCGCTGGCCGAGAACCAGGAGGCCGTCGTCGCCCAGCAACTCGCGGAGAAGTGGCCGGAGATCGTCCAGGCCGGCGCGTCCGCGTTCGGCAGCGTCGACAACATGGTGCTGCTGAACGGCGCGGACGGCATGGCGGATCTGTTCGCCAAGGCCCTCACCATGGGCGGCACGGGGCTGGGGCTGGCCCGGCAACTGCTCGCCTCGATGAACCAGAGCGGGCCGAACGGCACTTCGCCGGCGAACGGCGTCGTTCCGCCGGCGAACGGGGACGCGGACGTACCGGTCCAGAAAGTCCCGGTGAAATCCGTACGGAAGGTCCAGGTCGACAAGGGCTGAGCCGGATCGGCGCACACGGTCGCGGCGGCACCCTCTAGGGTGCCCCCGTGACCGCCTCCATCGAAGAGAACAGCCCGGGCCGCTGGGGCCCGCACGCGACCGTCGAGGTCGATCCGCACGCGGTGGGCCGGGTGCACACCGAGTACGCGCCCGCCCACGACGGCGACCCCGACCCCGGTGAGATCGTCTGGACCTGGGTTCCCTACGAGGAGCACGACGGACGGGGCAAGGACCGGCCGGTGCTGGTGGTGGCCCGTGAGCGCAGGGGCACCCTGCTGGCCGTGCAGCTGTCGAGCAAGCGGCACGACCATCAGCGGGAGTGGGTCCCGATCGGCTGCGGCCCCTGGGACCGCTCGGGCCGGGAGTCCTGGGTCGACGTCGACCGTGTGCTGCGCCTGCACGAGCAGGGCATGCGCCGTGAGGCGTGCGCCCTGGACCTCGGGCGGTTCAACCGGGTCCGGCACCGTCTGCACCAGCGCTACGGCTGGACCTGAGACAGACCCTCAGAGGTCCGCGAACACGCGTTCGAAGGTGGTGCGGACGGTCGCGTCCCGGGTGCGGTCCAGCACACCGAGGACCACGTGCCCGAACCTCCCCGCGAACCGGCCGCCGGGCCTCAGCAGCGCATGGAAGGCACCTGCCACCTGGGCCGGGTCGTTCTGGAAGACCCCACAGCCCCAGGCGCCCAGGACCAGCCGGCCGTAGCCCTCGGCGGCGGCCGTCTCCAGGACGCGTCCGGCGCGCACGCGCAGGGCGTCCGGCAGCTCGCGGGCGCGCTCCGGTGCCGTGCGGCGCACCACGCCCGCGTTCGGGGCGGGAGCGGTGAGGAAGCCGGCCGGGTACGGCTCGTCCAGCAGGCCGCCGCGGTCGTCACGGAAGACCGGCACGGCCGGCGAGTGGATGACACGGTCGGTGTAGAACGGGTCACGGTGGGCGCGGTGATGGTCGTAGAAGCCGGGCACCGCGCGCAGGCAGGTGTACAGCGCCGAGGCACGGCACAGCGCTTCCTCCTGGGCCTGGGCACCGTTGAGGAAACCGCCTCCCGGGTTGCGGGCCGAGGCGAAGTTCAGCACGGCGACGCGGCCGCCGACCCGGCGAGCGGCCTCCAGACTGCTCTCCCCGGTGACCTCGACGGTCGTGACGACCGGATCGGCCGGCGGGACCGGCACCGGTCCGGGGCCGTACAGGCGGGTGCCCGCCCGGGCCGCCGCCACGGCCCCGGCGATCGTCACCTCGTGCCCGGCCGGTGCCCGGTAGACCCCGGCCGCGACGATCTCCTCCGTCTGCCGCGCGACATCGCGCAGACGCGCGCTCACGGCGCCACCCCCGTCGGCGCCGTGAGCGCGCGTCCCGCGCCCTCCCCCGTGGTGCTCATGCATGCATCCTGCGCAATGCTGGGACGTGCGGGCAAAGGGTTTTCCGAGGCTCACGGGAAACGGACGGCGCCGCCCCGGCCCCCGCCCCGGAGTGACCAGGCAAGATCAAGACGAGGTCGCGGAATCGGAGGTTCATACTCCCGGAAGTCGTGCGGGGCACCCTTGTGCGAATCGTTGCGAGGGTCTTGGCTGGGACGGATGAGGCCGGCCGGGGCCCTGGGTAACCGGGTCGGCGGCACGAAGGAATTCTCTGGAGGATCCTGAGATGTCCGATTCGGCAGGCGACTGTACGGAGCCCCGGAGGGCCATCACCGAGGCCGAGGTCGAGGCCCTCGTACGGGGCATATGCTTCAAGACCGGACCACCCGGCACGGTCGGGGTCGAGGTGGAATGGCTGATCCACGAGCCGCACCGGCCGTGGCTCCCCGTGGCGCCCGAACGTCTCGCGGCGCTCTACGCCGCACTGCGCGCCGTCCCGCTGGGATCGGCGCTCACCGTGGAACCCGGCGGCCAGCTGGAGCTGAGCTCGCCGCCCGCCGCGTCCCTGACGGACGCGATCACGACCGTCTCCGCCGACCTCGCCGCCGTACGGGCGGTCCTGCGTGAGGACGGTCTCGCGCTCCTCGGCTTCGGCCAGGACCCGTGGCGCCCGCCCCGGCGCTATCTGCGGTCCCCGCGCTACGACGCGATGGAGACCTGCCTGGACCGCACCGGTCCGGCGGGCCGCGCCATGATGTGCACCTCGGCGTCGGTGCAGGTGTGCCTCGACGCCGGGTACGAGGAGCCGGGGCCGCTCGGCCTCGGGCGGCGCTGGTGGCTGGCCCACCAGCTGGGCGCGGTCCTGGTGGCCGCCTTTGCGAACTCCCCGCTGGCCGGCCGCGAGCCCACCGGCTGGCGCTCCACCCGGCAGCTGACGTGGACGCGGATCGGGCCCGGCCGGGCGGGCGCGCCCCCGCTGGACGGCGACCCGCGGACCGCCTGGGCCCGGCACGTGCTGGACGCGCCGGTGATGTGCGTACGGCAGGAGGACGGGGCCTGGGAGGTGCCCGAGGGGCTCACCTTCCGGGAGTGGACCCGCTCCGGCGTGCCCCGGCCGCCCACCCGGGAGGACCTGGACTACCACGTCACGACGCTGTTCCCGCCGGTCAGACCGCGCGGCCATCTGGAGCTGCGCATGATCGACGCGCAGCCCGGCGACGACGGCTGGATCGTGCCGCTCGCGGTGACGACGGCCCTGTTCGACGACCCCGAGGCCGCGGAGACCGCCTACCGCGCGGTCAAGCCGCTGTCCGAGCGGTCCCTGTCGCTGCCCGCGCCGCACAATCCGCTGTGGCGGGACGCCGCCCGTCTCGGACTCGCCGACCCCGAGCTGCGCGAGGTCGCCGGGATCTGCTTCGCGGCGGCGCTGGAGGCCCTGCCCCGGATGGGGGCGGGCACCGAGGTCACGGACGCCGTCGCGGCGTACACGGACCGTTACGTGGCACGGGGCCGCTGCCCCGCCGACGATCTGCTCGACCGCGTCCACGGCACGCACCTCCCCCCGCCCGCCGGGGCGAGGTCCGTCCCGCACGGGAAGGACATCTCCGCATGACCACCGAGCCGGCCCTCGACACCGAGCCCTTCCGCGAGCGGGCGCTCACCACCCTGACCACCGCCCGCGCCCGCACCACCCTGCTGACCAGCTGTGTGGAGGACCCGGATCTCACCGCGCAGCACTCGCCGCTGATGTCGCCGCTGGTGTGGGACCTGGCGCACATCGGCAACCAGGAGGAGCAGTGGCTGCTGCGGGCCGTCGCCGGGCAGGAGGCGATACGGCCCGAGATCGACAGCCTCTACGACGCCTTCGAGCACCCGCGCGCCGAGCGGCCCCGGCTGCCGCTGCTGCCGCCCGACGAGGCCCGCAGATACGCGGCCGAGGTGCGCGGGCGTGTCCTCGACGTCCTGGAGGGCGCGACGCTCCAGGGCACCCGGCTGACCGAGGCGGGTTTCGCGTTCGGGATGATCGCGCAGCACGAACAGCAGCACGACGAGACGATGCTGATCACCCATCAGCTGCGCCGGGGCCCGCAGGCGCTGACCGCCCCGGACCCGGACCCGGTGCCGCCGTTCACCGGCCCGGCCGAGGTCCTCGTGCCCGGCGGCCCGTTCACCATGGGCACCTCCGCCGAACCCTGGTCGCTGGACAACGAACGCCCCGCGCACCGGCGTGAGGTGGCGCCCTTTCTGATCGACACGACGCCGGTCACCAACGGCGCCTACCAGGCGTTCATCGAGGACGGCGGCTACGACACGGAGCGCTGGTGGGCACCCGAGGGCTGGGCCCACATCCGCCTCAACTCGGTGCAAGCGCCGCTGTTCTGGCGCCGCGAGGCCGGTCAGTGGCTGCGCCGCCGTTTCGGGGTGACCGAGGTGGTGCCGCCCGAGGAGCCGGTGCTGCACGTGTCCTGGTACGAGGCGGACGCCTACGCCCGCTGGGCCGGGCGCCGGCTGCCCACCGAGACCGAGTGGGAGAAGGCCGCCCGCTTCGACCCCGCCACCGGGCGCTCCCGGCGCTACCCCTGGGGCGACGCCGACCCGGCGCCCGAGCACGCCAACCTCGGCCAGCGGCATCTGCGCCCGGCCCCGGCGGGCAGCTACCCGGCGGGGGCGTCGCCCCTCGGCGTACGGCAGCTGATCGGCGACGTGTGGGAGTGGACGTCGAGCGACTTCCTGCCGTACCCCGGCTTCGCGCCGTTCCCGTACAAGGAGTACTCGGAGGTGTTCTTCGGACCCGAGTACAAGGTGCTGCGCGGCGGTTCGTTCGCGGTGGACCCGGTCGCCTGCCGGGGCACCTTCCGCAACTGGGACTACCCGATCCGCCGGCAGATCTTCTCCGGGTTCCGCACCGCGCGCTCGGAGTCCGTCTGATGTGCCGTCATCTGGCCTATGTGGGGCCCGAGGTGCCGCTCGGGCGGCTGCTGTCCGAACCGTCGCACTCGCTCTTCCGCCAGTCGTGGGCGCCCCGGCGTCAGCGGCACGGAACGGTCAACGCCGACGGGTTCGGCATCGGCTGGTACGCCGGGCACGACCCCGTGCCGGCGCGCTACCGCAGATTCGGGCCCATCTGGGCGGACTGCGGACTGACCGACCTGGCACGGGTGGTGCGGACGGGCGCGCTGCTCGCCGCGGTGCGGGACGCGACCGTGCCGAGCCCCGACGGGGAGGCCGCGGCCGCGCCGTTCGCCGGGGACCGCTGGCTGTTCAGCCACAACGGCGCCGTCACCGGCTGGCCGGACTCCCTCGCGCGGGTCGCCGCGGGTCTGCCGCCGGCGGATCTGCTCTCGCTCGCCGCGCGCAACGACTCCGCGCTGGTCTGGGCGCTGGTCCTGGCCCGGCTGCGGGCCGGGGACGACATGGGCCGGGCGCTGGCCGACACGGTCCCCGAGGTGGCCGCCGCCGCCCCGGGCTCCCGGCTCAACCTGCTGCTGACCGACGGCACGTCCGTCGCCGCGACGGCCTGGGGGGACACCCTGTGGTACCGCACGGCGCCCGGCGAGGGCACGGTCGTGGCCTCGGAGCCCCATGACGACGACCCCCTGTGGCGGGAGGTCCCCGACCGCACGCTGCTCGTGGCGACCGACGCCGACGTGCTGCTCTCCCCGCTCAAACAACCGAGCGACGCCTCGGCCGACGCAACCGTGAAGGAGCCCCGTCCGTGAGCCCGTTCGTTCTCACCCGCATCCTGGCCGAGGACGCCATGGAGGCCGCCCTGCGCGCCGACGTCCGGCACGGCCTGACCGCGCACCCCAAGACGCTGCCGCCGAAGTGGTTCTACGACGCCCACGGCAGCGACCTGTTCGAGCAGATCACCGAACTGCCCGAGTACTACCCGACGCGCGCCGAGCGGGAGATCCTGCTGGAGAAGTCCGGCGAGATCGCCGCCGCGCTGCCCGCCCGCACCCTGATCGAACTGGGCTCGGGCTCCTCCGACAAGACCCGGCACCTGCTGGCCGCGCTGACGTCGCTGGAGACGTACGTCCCCGTCGACGTCAGCGACAGCGCGCTCGCCCAGGCCGGCAAGTCGCTGGTGGCGGACTTCCCGGGGCTGGACGTGCACGGGCTGATCGCCGACTTCACGGCCGAACTGAGCCTGCCGGACACCCCCGGGCCGCGGCTGCTGGCGTTCCTCGGCGGCACCATCGGCAACCTGCTGCCCGCGGAGCGGGCCGGGTTCCTGGCGTCCGTACGGGCGATGCTCTCCCCGGGAGACGCGCTGCTGCTCGGCACCGACCTGGTCAAGGACGAGCAGGTCCTGGTCCGGGCGTACGACGACGCCGCCGGGGTGACGGCGGCGTTCAACAAGAACGTGCTGACCGTCGTCAACCGCGAGCTGGACGCCGACTTCGACCCCGACGCGTTCGAGCACGTGGCCCTGTGGGACACCGAGCGCGAGTGGATCGAGATGCGGCTGCGCGCGCGGAGCGACCAGAGCGTGAAGATCCCCGCGCTGGACCTCGCCGTCGACTTCGCGGCGGGCGAGGAACTGCGCACCGAGGTGTCGGCCAAGTTCCGCAAGGACGGTGTCCGCGCCGAACTGGCCTCCGCCGGGCTGGAGCTGAGCCACTGGTGGACGGACGCTCAGGGGAGGTTCGCACTGTCGCTGAGCACGGTCCGGTGAACCGCCGGCCCGGACCCCTGGCCTGACCCCGCGGTGGCGGGGGCGGGCCCCGCCCCCCGGGGTCAGGCCCGGGGGGTCGCCCGCAGTTCCGTGATGCGCTCGGACGCGCGGCGGGCCTCCTTCTCGCTGTCCGCGCCGTTCAGCACCTTGGTCATGTACGCCTTGATGGGGTTGTCCGCCTCCACCGCCGCCCATTCCGGGGTGGTGGGGGTGGCCCGGCCCTGGGCGGCGCCCGCGGCCATGGCGGCGACGCCCTCCTCACCGGCCACCGCGGAGGCGAGGGTGGTCTTGTTGGGCACGTAGTTCATGGCACGGGCCAGCTCGGTGTTCCACTTGTCTCCGGCGAGCGCCTCGACGACCGCGATGGCGCTCTCGCGGTCGTCGGTGTTCTCGGGGATCACCAGGTCGGAGCCGCCGGTGAAGACGGCGCCCGGCTCGGCGGCGGTGCGGCCGGGCACCGGGAAGAAGCCCAGTTTGCCCTCCAGACCGGGATCGGCCTGGAGGATCGCCCGGGCGACACCGGGCACCGCGACGATCTGGGCGACCTCGCCCTGCGCGAACACGCCCGCCTGGGGCGGGTGTTCCTCGTCGGCGTCGACCGGGCCGTCGCCGAGCGCCTGGAGCTCGCGGTAGAAGTCCATGCCGCGCAGCGCGTCGGGGCTGTCCAGGGTGCCCCGCCAGGTGCCGCCGGCCTCCTCGGCCAGTTCGCCGCCCTCGTCCCAGATGAACCCGGCGAGGGTGTACCAGTCCTGTCCGGCGAGGTAGATGCCCTGGTTGCCGCCGGAGTCGAGCTTCTCCGTGGCGGTGAGCCACTCCTCGCGGGTCTTCGGCGGGGTGTCGATGCCGGCCTGCGCGAAGAGGTCCTTGCGGTAGATCACCACCCGGTTGGCGGCGTACCAGGGGACGCCGTACTGATGGCCGCGCTGCTTGCCCGGTTCGGCGAGGCCGGGCAGCCAGTCCCGGCTGCCCCAGTCCCGCACGGACTCCAGCGTCAGGTCGACGAGTCCGCCCCCGTCGACGTACTGCGGCACCTGGGTGTTGCCGACCTCGATGACGTCGGGGCCGTCCGTGGCCTCGGCGCCCTTGGCCTTCAGGGCGGTCTGCACCTTGGGGCCGATGCCGGTCCACTCCTGGATGCGGATGTCGAGGTCGATGCCGGAGTTGTCGCGCTCGAAGTCCTCGGTGAACCGGTCGAGGAAGTCCCGGGAGGCACTGTCCTTCATCAGCCACACGGTGACGGTCTGCCGTTCGCTGCCGCCCGGCAGCAGGCCGCAGCCGCTGGCCAGGGAGGCGGAGACGCAGACGAGTGCGAGGAGACGGCGTTTCACTGGGTCGGTCCTGTTCTGCCTGACGGACAGGGGAGAGGAACCCGACGTGGGGGATCGAGCCACACGGACTCGTACGGGTGTGCTGGATTTTGGTATGGACCAATGCGTAGGTCAAGGGGCATCCGGACACCGGGCCGACGCCTCGCGCTCCGCCGCAGCCTGGGGCACGGTGGAGTGACGCGCGCCACACGGCGCCGACGTCACCCGCTGACGTCACCGGCTGTCGTCTTCGCAGGAGGAGCACCCGCATGTCGAACCACACCTACCGGGTCACCGAGATCGTCGGCACCTCGCCCGAGGGCGTCGACAAGGCCATCCGCAACGGCGTCTCCCGCGCCTCGCAGACCCTGCGCAACCTGGACTGGTTCGAGGTCACCCAGGTCAGGGGCCAGATCGAGGACGGGGAGATCGCTCACTGGCAGGTCGGCCTGAAGGTCGGCTTCCGCCTGGAGGAGACCGACTGACCCGGCCCGCGAGAAGGGCTGCCGGGGTCCGCGGGCCCCGGGGTCCGGCAAGAGGGCTCCGGGGCCGGGAAGAGGGCCGAGGGCCGTCAGGTCCGCCCCTCCCGCCGTCAGGCACGCCCCTCCCGCCGTCAGGTCCGCCCCTCCCGCTCCTGCGCCGTCCTCAGCTCGGCGGAGGAAGCGGCCCAGCGGGCCCGGACGACCCTGAAGCCCGCCCGTTCGGCGTCCTGGCACACCAGCTCGTCGTCGTCCACCAGCATCCGCACCTCGCGGGTCCGGGCGAGCCGGCGCAGAACCTCCAGCTTGGTGCGGCGGGCGGGCCTGCGGTCGGCGTTGCCGCGCATGTGGACGCGCCCCTCGGGCAGTCCGTGCGCGGCGAGCCACGCCAGCGTGTCGCGGCGGCAGCGCTCGGGCCGCCCGGTGAGGTAGACGACCTCGCACTCCCCGGCGCTCGCCCGCGCCAGCGCCACCCCCTCGGGGAGCGGCGGGTCCTGGGGCGCGGCCGCGAAGAACGCGTCCCAGTCGCGCGGCCGGGCCTGGAGGAAACGCTGGCGGTGGGCGGTGTCCGCGAGGGTGTTGTCCAGATCGAACACGGCGATCGGCCGTCGGGGTCCGGTGGTCATTCCGCCCACCCTAGGGGCCGCCCCGATCCGTACGACAGCTCTCAGGCTTCCCAGGGCCACCCCGCGTCGAGCCCCCGGGACAGCAGGTCCACCATGGTGAACAGCTGGTCGGAGAAGCCGCCGACCTCGTAACGGTGCGGTGCGCCCGCGTCGAGAGAGGCATTGGCGTAGCCGGTGGTGTCGATGCCGAACATCGGCACCCCGGCCGGGATCGCCTCGGACACCGAGAGGTTCACCCGCTTGCGCTGCCATCCGCGCGGACCCCACTCGCGTGCGCCGGGGCCTCCGTTGCCCGGGTGGGCGAACGCCTGCATGTCGGAGACGATCACCACCCGGTCGTGGCCGCGGTACGCCTCGCGCAGCGCGGCGACCGTCTCGGTGCCGTAGCCGACCTCGCCGACGCGGGCGCAGAACTCCTCGGTCTGCCGCAGCACCGGGCCGCCCCGGACGAGCGGGTGCGGGAAGGCGCGGTCCGCGTAGCCCCACAGGTCGACCTCGCAGCCCCTGGCGGCGAGGGCCGTGCCGAACAGGGCGCCGACGTCGACGTGCCGGATCATGGACTTCTCCGACACCGTGCCGAGCATCGAGCCGGAGGTGTCCACCAGGACCAGCGTGCGCCCGTCCAGCGCCGGGACGTTCGCGGTCGAGGCGGCGAGCGCCCGCTCCAGGGCGTCCGCCCAGCGCCCCGAGGGCACGGTCCGGTACGCCGACAGGAACCGGTAGGGGAACTGCCGCGAGCGGCGTACCTCCTCCGGGTCGGCGAGGCGCGCGGCGATCCGCTCGGCGGCCTCGTCGCCCACCCCGGCCTCGTCGAAGTTGCGCAGGTTGCGGGTGAGCGCCATCAGGCCCATGGCGGGGGCGATCGCCTCCCACGCGGCGGCGTCCATCGGCCCCTGCAGCCAGCCCGCCAGCGCCTCCCAGGTCATGCCCGCCTGCACGAGCCGCTGCCGCCCCTGCGGGGAGGCGAGCACCGCGCGGCGCTCGTCGACGGGCAGCGCCGTCAGCGCGCGGTGCGCGGTGAGGGTGGCGTCGGTCTCGGGCGCCTCGGCGCTCTCCGGGTGGTGCCGGCGGTCGAGGGCGTGGCGGAACAGTTCGCCCTGCCACGGCTTGCCGGGGTCGGGCGCGGCGTGCACCAGGTTGAGGACGTCGCCGAAGCGGAAGCCCTTGGAGGCGGTGTCGTACTTCAGCAGCGACCGGGCGGTGTAGAGCCGTCGTACGGCGTCCGCGACACCGCGCTTGACCGGCTTGGGCAGCGAACGGCCGTACGTCTGCGTCCAGTAGCCGAGCAGCTCGCCCGGCTCGTCGGCGCGCTGGAGCACGGCGTCGACCACCTGCCGCGAGTGACCGCTCAGGCCCGCTTCGAGGCGTGCCGCGACGAACTCGGCGGCGCCGACCAGGGATGCGGTGCGCATCTGGGCGGAGCCGCGCAGCCAGCCGAGCAGTCCGGCCGTCCACTGCGGGTCCTGGACCGCGAGCCCGCGCACCAGGTCGCGGTACCGGGCGTCCCTGTCTCCCGCCTTCTCGTAGAAGGTGCGCTGTCCGACCATGTTGACGACCGACAGCAGGAACAGTTCGCTCTTCGCGTCCCGCACGTACGCGGCACCGCCCTCGTGGGTGACCGTGCGCGCACCGGTGGTGGTGAGGGGCGCGGACGGGACGAGGACACGCGAACGGCGGCTGTTGAAACGGGAAATGACAGGTCTCCTCGGATCGGGAGGGAAGGTGGGGAGAAGGACGGGACCGCCGGAGGTGCCCGAGGTCGAGGTGGTGACGCGGTGCCCCCGGCGGGCGACAGCCCCAGGGGTGGAGCTGCATGGGCTCGAACCACGAAGAACGCGTGACCCGCGCACCGGGCACTCCGGCGCCCGCGCACCGGACGGTGCGGGGCCGGAGCATCACCGTAGGGGTGGGCTGCGTGAGCATGCCAGCGATTTACGGGCCTGCGGGAATGCGTGCGGCCGGGCGGCGTTGAACCCTGTGTGACTTCCGTGATCGCCTCGGCCCGTTTCTCCGTGCTCGACCGCTCGCGCATCCGCGAGGGCCGCTCCCCCGGCGAGGCGCTGCGGGACACCGTGGAGCTGGCGCGGGAGGCGGAAGCGCTCGGCTATCACCGGTTCTGGGTGTCGGAGCACCACGGTGTGCCCGGGGTCGCCGGGTCCGCGCCGACCGTGCTGGCCGCCGCCGTCGCCGCGGCGACCCGGACGATCCGGGTGGGTACCGGCGGGGTGATGCTGCCCAACCACAACCCTCTGGTCGTCGCCGAGCAGTTCGGCGTGCTGGAGTCCCTCTTCCCGGGCCGTGTCGACATGGGTCTCGGACGCTCGGTGGGTTTCACCACCGGGGTGCGCAAGGCGCTGGGCCGTGACAAGGAGGACGCGGAGGACTTCGCGGGCCGGCTCCAGGAGCTGCTGGGCTGGTTCCGCGGCACCTCCCCGACGGGCGTGCGCGCCCGGCCCGCCGAGGGCCTGACCGTGCCGCCGTTCGTGCTGGCCATGGGCGAGGGCGCGGCGATCGCGGCCGAGGCGGGCCTGCCGATGGTGATCGGCGATCTCAGGAACCGCGAGAAGATGCTGCGCGGCATCGACCTCTACCGCACGCGCTTTCGCCCCTCCGAGTGGGCCGCCGAGCCGTACGTGATCGCCTCCGGCACGATCGCGGTCGCGGCCACGCCCGAGCAGGCGCGACGGCTGCTGGTGCCGGAGGCATGGTCGATGGCGTACTCCCGGACGCACGGCACCTTCCCGCCGCTGCCGCCCGCCGAGCGCGTCGAGGCCCTCGCGATGAGCGGCAGGGAGCGCGGCTTCTACGAGTCCGGGCTGACCGGGCAGCTCGCGGGCACCGAGGAGCAGGTCGCCCATGAACTGGAGACCGTGCTGAAGGAGACCGGCGCGCAGGAGGTGCTGGTCACCACCAGCACGTACGACCGGGAGGCGCTGCTGGACTCCTACCGGCGACTGGCCTCGGTCATCGGCGGCTAGGGCCTGTCTGAACCGTTCCCGTCTGCCGCGCGCCGCCGTGCACGCACTCTCGACGCACCGGCCCCGGACCCGAGTACGTCCGGCACGAGGGTCTGGGGCCGGCACGCCGAGAGCACGCACCTGACGGCGCGCGGCCGCCCTTCGGGCGACGACGCGAATCGTCAGACAGGCCCTGGGGCTGCCCCTTGTGCGCCCCCCTCACGGCCCCTGCGCCCGTGTCGGAGGCGCCGGGAGCACACCTGGAGAACGGCGGACACGGTCCCGCCGTCTTTGCGTCCCGCGGGGCGGCGTGACGACGGGACCGTGTGCACCGGCGTGTCCGGCTCCGGGAGGTCGTCACCGGCGTTCGGCACGGTCCACGCCGCCGCACATCACGGGTGCGGGTTCCCCGCTGCTCGCCGCGCGGTTCCCCGCCCTCCTGGGCGGTCAGCCGCCGTGCACCGCGGGTGCGGGGCGGGCGCCGCTCGTCGCGTCGGTCCCCGCGCTTCCCTCCCGGGTGTCCGTCGTGGCTCGTTCCGCTGCTCGGGCCAGGGCTCCGCGGTCGGGGCGGGTGTGCGGGGGGATGACGGGGCGGACGTCGGCCTCGGCGGTCAGCCCCCGCGCGGTGACCACCCGCCACACCGAGGTGAGCAGCGCGTCCTCGCCGACGAAGGCGGGCAGGGCGGTGGCCGCGCCGTCGGCGAGGAAGTAGCGGATGCGGACCGGCTGGACGGGGACGCGGGCGTCGAGCGCGGCCTGGAACACCGCGCGGCGGAACCGCCCCTGGGCCCGCCCGCACCAGGTGCTGCCCTCGGGGAAGACACCGACGGCCGCGCCGGACCGCAGCGCCCCGGCGATCCGGGCGACGGTGTCCGGCAGCGCCCGCAGCCGGTCCCGGTCGATGAACAGGGCGCCGCCGCGCGCGGCGAGAGCCCCCGCCACCGGCCACTGCCGGACCTCCCGCTTGGCCAGCATGCGGGCGGGCCGTACGGCGGCCAGCAGAGGGACGTCCAGCCAGGAGATGTGGTTGGCGACCAGCAGCAGCCCGCCGGCGGGCGCGGCGCCGCCGGTGATCCGCACCCGCACCCCCGCGGCCCGTACGATCCACCGGCTCCAGCGGCGCACGGCCCCGGCCGGGATCCGCGCGCCGAACGGGGCCAGCGCGATCCCGGCCAGGAGGAGCCCGATCACCGCCGTGAGCCGCAGCGCGCCGAGCACTCCGGTCACGACGGACACGCCCGTCGCCTCCACGCACTCCCGCGGGGTGCAGGGCGCCCCGGGCAGCCAGACGCTCATCAGGCCGGGACGAGCGAGAGGAAGTGCTTCAGATAGCGCGCGTCGACCCGGCGCATCGACAGCAGTACGTACAGGTCGGCGACCCCGAAGTCCACGTCGTGCGCGGGCTCCGAGCACACCCAGGCGCCCAGGCGCAGGTATCCGCGCAGCAGCGGCGGCAGTTCCGTGCGTCCGGCGGGGCGGGTCACACGGTCGGCGTCCCACGGCAGCAGCGGCCGTACCCGGAACTCCTCCGGGGCGAGGTGCCTGGCCCGCACCCGGTCCCAGGTGGCGGCCGCGAGCGCGCCGCCGTCGGCGAGGGGCAGGGAGCAGCAGCCGGCCAGCCACTCGTGGCCGCCGTCCACCATGTAGCGGGCGATGCCGGCCCAGATCAGTCCGATGACCGCGCCGTCCCGGTGGTCGGGATGCACACAGGACCGCCCGACCTCGACCAGTCCGGGCCTGATCCCGTCCAGCCGCGACAGCTCGAACTCGCCCTCGGAGTAGAGCCGTCCGGCCACGGCGGCCCGCTCGGGCGGGAGCAGCCGGTAGGTGCCGACGACCTGGCCGGTGAGGGCGTCGCGGACCAGCAGATGGTCGCAGTACGCGTCGAAGGGGTCGATGTCGAGGCCGGGCTGCGGGGTGGACAGCAGGGCACCCATCTCCCCCGCGAACACGTCGTGCCGCAGCCGCTGCGCCGCCCGCACGTCCTCCTCGTCGCGGGCCAGACCGACGGTGTAGCGGGTGGGTGCCGCGGGCTGCGGGGGGCGGTCGAGCGTGGTGACACCGGTCATGGCTCTCTCCTGGACACGGGCCGGTCGGGCGGAACGGGGAACACCCCTGTTCTTCCGACGTCGGTTGTCGTGTACGTGACCGGTTTGGAGAGGCCGGATGTGCGGACGCTGAACGGCTCGGACCGGGTGTCCGGGGTGTACGGCTCCGCCGGCCGGCCGGTGTCGCGCGGGTGGCGGGCAGGGAGAACCTCGGCAGGGCCGGGCCTGAGCACCACGCCCGGCCCTGCCCGTCCGCACCTTGTCGGCGAACGTCTGCTGTCCCCCGTCGGGGCCGCGCGGGAGCCCCGGTGCCGGGCCCTACCGCTTGGACTTGCGTACGGCCCGCAGCCACTCCTTGTTCATGCCGGTGATGGACATCAGCGGAATGCCCTTGGGGCAGGCGGTGGCGCACTCGCCGGTCAGCGTGCAGCCGCCGAAGCCCTCCTCGTCCATCTGCGCCACCATGTCCAGCACCCGGGTCTCCCGCTCGGGCGCCCCCTGGGGAAGCACGTTGAGATGGTTGACCTTGGCGGAGGTGAACAGCATCGCCGCCCCGTTCGGGCACGCGGCCACGCACGCCCCGCAGCCGATGCACTCCGCGTGCTCGAACGCGAAGTCGGCGTCGGGCTTGGGCACGGGCGTGGCGTGCGCCTCGGGTGCGGCACCGGTCGGCGCGGTGACGTAGCCGCCGGCCTGGATGATCCGGTCGAACGCCGTCCGGTCCACCACCAGGTCCTTGATCACCGGGAAGGCGGAGGCCCGCCACGGCTCGATGTCGATCGTGTCGCCGTCGCGGAAGGACCGCATGTGCAGCTGGCAGGTGGTGGTCCGCTCGGGCCCGTGCGCGTCCCCGTTGATCACCAGCGAGCAGGCGCCGCAGATGCCCTCGCGGCAGTCGTGGTCGAAGGCCACGGGGTCCTCACCGCGCAGGATGAGCTCCTCGTTGAGCGTGTCCAGCATCTCCAGGAAGGACATGTCGGACGAGATGCCGTCCACCTCGTACGTGGACATGGCGCCGTCGGCGTCGGCGTTCTTCTGCCGCCAGACGCGCAGGGTGAGCCTCATGCGTAGCTCCGCTGGGTGGGATGGACGTACTCGAAGACCAGGTCTTCCTTGTGCAGGACGGGCGCCTCACCGGTGCCGGTGAACTCCCAGGCGGCGGCGTAGGAGAACTGCTCGTCCCGGCGGGCCGCCTCGCCGTCCGGGGTCTGGGACTCCTCGCGGAAGTGACCGCCGCAGGACTCCGCGCGGTGCAGCGCGTCGAGGCACATCAGCTCGGCGAGCTCCAGGTAGTCCACGACGCGGTTGGCCTTCTCCAGCGACTGGTTGAACTCCTCGCCGGTGCCGGGCACCTTGATGCGGCGCCAGAACTCCTCGCGGATCTGCGGGATCCGCTCCAGGGCCTTGCGCAGTCCGGCGTCCGTGCGGGCCATTCCGCAGAACTCCCACATGAGTTCGCCGACCTCGCGGTGGAAGGAGTCCGGCGTGCGGTCGCCGTCGACGGACAGCAGCAGGTTCAGCCGGTCCTCGGTCTCGGCCAGCACCTCCTGCACCACCGGGTGCTCACCGGTCACCTCGCCCTGGTGCGGGTTGCGCGCGAGGTAGTCGTTGATCGTGGCCGGCAGGACGAAGTAGCCGTCGGCGAGCCCCTGCATCAGCGCGGACGCGCCGAGCCGGTTCGCGCCGTGGTCGGAGAAGTTGGCCTCGCCGATCGCGAACAGGCCGGGGACCGTGGTCTGGAGGTCGTAGTCGACCCACAGGCCGCCCATCGTGTAGTGCACGGCCGGGTAGATCCGCATCGGCACCTCGTACGGATCCTCGTCGGTGATCCGCTGGTACATGTCGAAGAGGTTGCCGTACTTCGCCTCCACCGCCTTGCGGCCCATCCGGGCGATGGCGTCGGCGAAGTCCAGGTAGACGCCCTGGCCGCCGGGGCCGACGCCGCGGCCCTCGTCGCAGACGTTCTTCGCGGCGCGGGAGGCGATGTCGCGGGGCACCAGGTTGCCGAAGGAGGGGTAGATGCGCTCCAGGTAGTAGTCGCGCTCGTCCTCGGGGATCCGGTTCGCCGGGCGGGTGTCGCCCTTCGCCTTCGGCACCCAGATCCGGCCGTCGTTGCGCAGCGACTCGCTCATCAGCGTCAGCTTCGACTGGTGGTCGCCGGTGCGCGGGATGCAGGTCGGGTGGATCTGGGTGAAGCAGGGGTTGGCGAAGTGGGCACCGCGCCGGTGCGCCCGCCACACCGCGGTCGCGTTGGAGTTCATGGCGTTCGTCGACAGATAGAAGACGTTGCCGTAGCCGCCGCTGGCGAGGACGACGGCGTCCGCGAAGTACGTGTCGATCTTCCCGGTGACCAGATCCCGGGCGACGATCCCGCGCGCCCGGCCGTCGACGACGATCAGGTCGAGCATCTCGGTGCGCGGATGCAGCTCCACGTTGCCCGCCGCGATCTGGCGGCTGAGCGCCTGGTACGCGCCCAGCAGCAGCTGCTGGCCCGTCTGGCCGCGGGCGTAGAAGGTGCGGGACACCTGTACGCCGCCGAAGGAGCGGGTGTCGAGCAGACCGCCGTACTCACGGGCGAAGGGCACGCCCTGCGCCACGCACTGGTCGATGATCTCGACGGAGATCTGTGCCAGGCGGTGCACGTTGGACTCACGGGCGCGGAAGTCGCCGCCCTTGACGGTGTCGTAGAACAGGCGGTGGACCGAGTCGCCGTCGTTGCGGTAGTTCTTCGCCGCGTTGATGCCGCCCTGGGCGGCGATGGAGTGGGCGCGGCGCGGGGAGTCCTGGTAGCAGAACTGGACGACGTGGTAGCCCTGTTCGGCGAGCGTGGCGCCGGCCGAGCCGCCCGCGAGGCCGGTGCCGACCACGATCACCGTGTGCTTGCGCCGGTTGGCGGGATTGACCAGCCTGGCCTCGAACCGCCGCTTGTCCCAGCGTTCGGCGACGGGGCCCGTGGGGGCCTTGGTGTCGGCGAGAGGTGCGCCGGCCGTGTAGTCGGTGTAGGTCATGTTCAGCTCACCACTCCGGTCATGACGGCCACGGGCACGGATATGAAGCCGGCCGTGAGCAGCAGGGCGAGGGCGTTCGCGGTCGCCCTCAGGACGCGGTCGCGGGTGCGGCTGCCGGCGCCCAGGGTCTGGGCCGCGCTCCAGAAGCCGTGCCGGACGTGCAGGCCGAGGGCGAGCATCGCCACGATGTAGACGACGTTGCCGTACCAGGTGGAGAAGGTGTCCACGACGTTCTGGTACGGGTGCCCCTCCTGGAACCCGCCGCTGTGCACGGTGCCGGTGGTCAGGTCCAGGATGTGCCAGACGATGAACAGGCCGAGGATGATGCCGCCCCACCGCATGGTGCGGGTGGCGTAGCTCGCCCGTGCCCTGCGGTGGGCGTACTTGTTCGGCCTGGCCTTGATGTCCCGGCGGCTGAGCTGGTACGCGGACGTCGCGTGGGCCACGACGGCGAGCACCAGGACGACCCGGACCAGCCAGAGGGTCCACTCGTAGTGCATGAACGGTTCGCCGACGGTGCGCAGCCAGTGCGCGTAGTGGTCGAACTCGCCCGCCCCGAAGAAGATCTTCAGGTTTCCGATCATGTGGACGACCAGGTACAGCAGCATGATCAGCCCGCTGACAGCCATCACCGTCTTCTTGCCGACGGAGCTGTCCCAGATCGTGCGCGCCATGGACGGCCGTCGGTCCGTCCGCGTTGCCAGAGCCATGGGTCACGACGTTAGGGCCGAAGGTCCCCATCGGTCCAAGACATGGAACAGCTCGTTTCGATAGGCAACGGCTATGCTGGCCGGGTGCAGTTCCAGCAGCTCCAGTACTTCGTGGCGGTCGCCGAGACCCGGCACTTCACCCGGGCGGCCGAGGTCGTCCATGTCGCCCAGCCGTCGCTGTCGCAGCAGATCAAGGCTCTGGAGCGGGAGCTGGGGGCCGATCTGTTCCAGCGGGCCCGCGGCAACATCACGCTGACCGACGCGGGCGAGGCGCTGCTTCCGCTGGCCCGGCGCATCCTCGCGGACGCGGACACCGCGCGGCACGAGGTGCAGGAGCTGGTGCAGCTCCAGCGGGGCCGGGTGCGTCTGGGCGCGACGCCGAGCCTGTGCACCGGTCTGCTGCCGGACGTGCTGCGGGCCTTCCACGACCGGTATCCCGGCATCCGGCTGCTGATCGAGGAGGGCGGCTCGCACGACCTCGTACGGCAGCTCGCGCGCGGGGCGCTGGACCTGGCGCTGGTGGTGCTGCCGCTGCCGACGCCGTCGCCCGCGCTGACCACGGTCGCGCTGCTGCGGGAGGACCTGGTGGTCGTGTCGTCGCCGGACGCGCCCCGGCCGGGTGGCGGACGGCGGACCGTGGCGGTCGCTGATCTGGAGGGGGAACGGCTGGTGATGTTCCGGCACGGGTACGACCTGCGGGAGCTGACCGTCGCCGCGTGCCGCTCCGCGGGCTTCGAACCGGACTTCGCGGTGGAGGGCGGCGAGATGGACGCCGTGCTGGGGTTCGTACGGGCCGGGCTGGGGGTGGCCGTGGTGCCCCGGATGGTCGCGGCCCGGTCCGGACACGGACTGCGGGTCACCCCGCTGGCCCGGCCCGGACTCCATCGCACCATCGCGCTGGCGCACCGCAGCGACGTGGCTCCGCCCCGGGCCGCGCGGGAGCTGCAGCGGATGCTGCTGGAGCGGTGACGCGCACCCTCGGGGTTCCGGTGGTGCCCCGCCGTCCGTCCGTCGTGGCCCCTCGCGCCCACGCGGCAAAGCCCCAGGACGGTGCGGCCCCGCGCCCCCGGGGACGGGAGATCACCCCGTCGCGTCGGCCAGGGCCAGCTCGTGCAGGCGGTCCGGCGGGCCCGGCCGGGCGTAGTACCAGCCCTGGGCCGTGTCGCAGCCCAGTATGCGCAGCTGCTCCGCCTGGGCGCCCGTCTCGACGCCCTCCACCGTCACCGCCAGGTCGAGGCTGTGGGCCAGGGAGACGATGCCCTCCACGATCTTCAGATCGACCGGGTCGGCGGGGAAGCGCTGCATGCTCTGGGTGAAGGAGCGGTCCAGCTTCAGGACGCTCACCGGCAGCCGGCGCAGGTTGGCCAGGTTGGAGTAGCCCGTGCCGAAGTCGTCGAGGGCGATGTCCACGCCCATCTCGGCGAGGCGGCGCAGGGGTTTGAGGAGGTCGTCGTCGGCGCCGATGAGGGCGGACTCGGTGACCTCCAGGCAGAGCGCGTCGGGGGTGACGCCCGCCGCCTCCAGGATGTCGACGGTGTCCTGGACCAGGCCGGGATGGTTCAGCTGGCAGGGCGAGAGGTTGACGTTGATCCGCAGCGGGCCGGCGTCGGCGTACCGCTCGCGCCACTCGCGGGCCTGGCGCACCGACTGCTCCAGGACCCAGCGGCCCAGCGGGACGATCAGGCCGGTGGCCTCGGCGAGCGGGATGAACCGGTCGGGGCCGAGGACGCCGTGCTGCGGGTGCAGCCAGCGCACCAGGGCCTCGGCGCCCCGGACCCCGCCGTCGCCGAGATGGACCAGCGGCTGGTACTCGATGAAGAACTCGCCGCGCTCCAGGGCCGCGGGCAGGGCCGTGGTCAAACCGTGCCGGGTGATGGCGCGGGCGTCCGCCTCCGGGTCGGCCAGCTCGAAGCGGTTTCCGCCCGCCGACTTGGCCCGGTACATGGTGATGTCGGCGCTGCGCAGCACCTCCGCGGGGCTGCGCTGGCCGCCCGCCGGGCCCTCGACGATGCCGATGCTGCCCCGCACGGTCAGCTCGCGGCCGTCGATCCGGACGGGGGCGAGCAGGACGTTCATGATGCGGGCGGCGAGCTCGTCGACCTCGTGCCGGGTGTCCGGGCCCGTCGTCAGCGCCACGAACTCGTCACCGCCCAGACGGGCGACCATCTCGCCGGGCGCGGTGGCGCAGGACTGGAGCCGGTCGGCGACCTCGACGAGCAGCCGGTCGCCGGCGGCGTGCCCGAGGCTGTCGTTGATGGTCTTGAAGCCGTCCAGGTCGAGGTAGCACAGGCCGAAGCGCTGGTCCGGGCCCGCGTTGAGGGCCTTCTCCAGGCGCTCGAAGAACAGGGTGCGGTTGGGCAGGCCGGTGAGGGCGTCGTGGGTGGCCTCGTAGCGCAGCCGGAGGTTGAGCAGGCGGCGCTCGGTGGTGTCCTCCATCAGCGCCAGCTGGTACTGCGGGCGACCTTCGGGGTCGCGCAGCAGGGAGACCGTGAGGTTGGTCCACAGGGCCGTTCCGTCGGGCCGGTAGAAGGCCTTCTCCACGTGGTAGTGCTCGCGTTCGCCGCGCACCAGCTCCTGGTAGAGCCGCCGCACCTGGGGCGCGTCCTCGGCGTGCGTCCAGTCGCAGACGTTGCGGCCGCGCAGGTTCTGCTCGGAGCCGCCGAACATGCGCAGCAGGGCGTCGTTGACCTCCAGGACGTTGCCGTCGAGGTCCGCGATGCCGATCCCTATGGCCGCGCCCTCGAACACCGCACGGAAGCGGGCCTCGCTGGCGTGCAGCGCCTGGGCCACCACGCCCTGGGCGCGCAGCGCGGCCTGGGCGATGGCCTCCTGCTCGGCGAGGGTGCGGGCGCGCAGCGCCTTCGCGAACCCGGCGGCCATGGCGTGCTGGAGCCGCGCCGAACGCGCCCGCAGGTCCTCCTGGGGGCCGTCCTCGCCGCAGTAGAGCACCAGGTAGGCGTCGACGCAGTCGAGGGTGCGGCTGAGCGCCTCCGGGTCGGTGCAGTGGGCGGAGACGAGCTCCGCGCCGACCGCCTTGCCCTCCGCGGCGTCGAAGGTCCTGGCCCGCAGCGCCTCGCTCAGCCGCCGGGCGAGCGGCAGCAGTTGCGTCTCGAACTCCGGCCGGGTCAGGGACGTCACGGTGACCGGGAACACCGCCCGGCTCCAGATCGTCGCGAACCGGCGGATTCTGCCCTCGGGCCCGTCGGGTTCCGCGATCACGCCGTACGCCCCACGCCCGCGAAACCGGAGAACGCGTAAGGATCCTCGTCCTCCGGTGCGGTGTCGGGCCGCCAGCGCGGCATCGGCACCAGTCCGGGTTCCACCATGTCGTACCCCTCGAAGAACCGCGCGATCTCCTCGCGCGAGCGCATGATCAGCGGGTTGCGGATGTCCTTGTACACGTCCACCGCGCCCTCGGCCCGCTCGGCGGGCAACGGAATTCCCTCGTACGAGGCATGCGTGAGGATCAGCATGCTGCCGGGGGCGAGCGCGTCGCGCAGCTCGGCCACCGCCCGGTACGGGTCGTCCGTGTCTTCCACGAAGTGCAGTATGGCAACGAGGAGGAGCGCCACCGGACGGTTCAGGTCGATCAGCCGCTCCACCTGAGGGCTGCCGAGGATGTCGTGGGGCTTTCTGAGGTCGGCGGCGACGACGTCGGCGTCCTCGTTGCCGTCCAGCACCGCGTGGCTGTGCGCGACGGCCACCGGGTCGTGGTCGACGTAGACGACACGCGCTCCGGGGTGGGCCCGCTGCGCCACCTCGTGGACATTGCCGAAGGTGGGAATGCCGGAGCCGATGTCCAGGAACTGGGTGACGCCCTCGTCCACCGCGTGACGTACGGCACGCCGCATGAACGCCCGGTTCGCCTGCATGATCTTGGGCAGGCCCGGCAGGAACTCCATCGCTTTTCGAGCGGCTTCCCGGTCGACCTCGAAGTTGTGCGAACCGCCCAGGTAGTAGTCGCAGATGCGGGAGATGCTCGGCACCGAGATGTCGATGCTCCGTGGGGCCCAGGCAGGACGCTCCATCAACTTCTCCAAGGCATAGGCGATCCGGTGTTCGAGCTGAGGCTACTGATCGCCTGCCAAAGGAGCGAGTGGAAACGGAAATTGACCATCCGTTCCC
Source organism: Streptomyces sp. NPDC093094 (assembly GCF_044754345.1). Lineage (NCBI taxonomy): Bacteria > Bacillati > Actinomycetota > Actinomycetes > Kitasatosporales > Streptomycetaceae > Streptomyces > Streptomyces sp. NPDC093094. The sequence goes on from NZ_JBIVOX010000006.1 coordinate 471,063, forward strand.
GGTCACTGCCTGCGGCATGTGCCGAATTGTTCCGGTGAGCCAATGCGGGCATGCCAAAGCGGTCCGCCCCTCCGTGGGGGCGGAGGGGCGGACCGGTGGGCAAGGCCGCCGGGTTACTCCTTGGGAGCACCGATCGGCTTGCCGTCGGGCGCCACGGCGTACCAGGTGCCGCCGACGCCTTGGCCGTTGGTGTCACCGGGAGCCTTGTCGCCGGCGAAGGTGTAGATCGGCCAGCAGTTGACCGTCTGCTGCTTCTGCCCGTCGGGACGGGTGAAGCTCATCAGGCCCTTCTTCGCGACGCCCTTGGTGTCGTTCGTGGCGACCGGCTCGACGACGGGCCACTTGTCCAGGCAGGCGTCGGTGCACGCCGAGACGGGCTTCGGCCATGCCTCGTCCTTCATGAAGCGGTAGACCGTCATGCCGTTGCGGTCCACGACGATCTCGCCGAGCTTCGGGTCCTTGCGGGTGGACAGACCGGGCAGCGAGGCCAGCGTGGCCTTCTTGCCGTCGGGGGCGAGCGCGAACCAGGTGCCCTTCACGCCCTGGCCGTTGGTGTCGCCGGGGTTGACGTCCTTGGCGTAGCGGTACGCGGGCCAGCCGCCCACGGTGAGCTGCTTGGTGCCGTCGGAGCGGGTCACCTCGCCGAGCAGTGCCGGGTCGATGCCCTCACCGGCGCTGGCGTCGTCCGAGAGGACCGGCGGCCAGGCGGTGGCGCAGTCGCCGTCGCAGTTGGTCTTGGGGGGCTCCGCGGTGTCCTGGTCGAAGCGGTACAGGGTGCGGCCCGCGCTGTCGGTGAGCATCTCGCCCAGTTCGGCGTCGGTCGCCACGGCGAGCTTGCCGGCGCCCTCGGCCGCGATCGGCTGGCCGTCGGCCGCACCGGCCCCGGCCGCCTGTCCGTCCGTGCCGCCGGTGCCGGCGTCGTAGCCACCACCGGTGGAGCCGTAGCCGGCGGCCGGGGCGGCCACGCCGGCCGCGCCCACGTTCTCGCTGGCCGACTTGGCTCCCTCTTCCTGACCGCACGCCGTCGTCAGCGCCAGCACGGCCACGGCACCCACCACGAACGAGGCGCTCCGCCAGGAGGTCTTCATTTCAACTCCCCACAGTCACAGAGATGTTGCAGCGTGCTGTCTTAGCCGCCGCACGGCATGAGGTACGCAGCGGGTCACGGCCGCGTTCAAGCGCGGCGAGGATTTCTTTTTCCGGGCCCGTCCGCCGCCGCGCGACGGCGCCGTTCAAACCCGGTGCGGGCACACGTCCCCCGTTCGGGGCAATCCTTCGCAGCCCGGGCGTACCAGCGGTCCGCGGGGCTCATGATCTCGGTCGTGCACCGACCCGAACCGACCTGCCGCGCCGCCGCCCTGCGGGCGCTGGCCCTGGTGACGCTGACCTGGGCCCTGGCGGGCGTGCCGGCCGGCGCGGCGGTGGCCGACGCCTGCGCCTACGTGTCGACGGGGCCCGGGGGCACGGAGGTGGTGGCGGTGGCGGGCGACAGCCACGTGGCGGTGATCGCGGGCGACGGCCACGCGGTGACGGCCGCGGGCAGCGGCCACGCGGTGGTCGCGGGTGACGGCGGGACAGCGGTCGTCGCGGGCGACGGCCCGGACCGGCCGGCGTTCCCGCCGTGTCCCGAGCCTCCGCCTCCTCCGCCGCCCTGCCCCGAGCCGACGCCCACACCCACACCCACACCGACACCCACGCCGACACCCACACCGCCGCCCCCGAAGCCGTCCCCCACGCCGCCGGAGCCGACGCCGACGCCCGAGCCGCCGCCCCCGCCGCCGAGGCCCCGGCCGACGCCGCCGCCCCTGGCACCGCCGGCGGCACCCGCGCCGCCGCCCTCCCCCACACCGGCACCCGCACCGCCGCCGCCCCCCGCACCGGCACCGACCCCCGCCCCCGCACCACCGCCGCAGCCGAGGCCGAACCCCGCACCGCGCCCCTCGGCGGCCGCGGTCAGCTACCCGCCGTACAAGGCCCCCGTACTGCGGCGGACCACGCGCCACGGCACCTCACCGCTCACCTTCGTCCTGCTCATCACCGTTCCCGCGGTGATCGCCGTGGCCGCGCTGCGGGCGCGCTGACCCCCCGGAGGCATGTGTTGCCGGAATGGCTTGTTCTCACCCTCGCGATGCTCGCCGCGTGCGCGGTGGTCGTCGCGATCACCCTGCTGCGCAACCGCGCGGCGCGCGACGACGAGGATCCCAGCGAGACCCCGGACGTCATCGAGTACATGACGATGTGGATCGGTGTGGTGTACGCCATCGTGCTGGGCCTCGCCATCGCGGGCGTCTGGGAGGCCCGCAGCGGCGCCCAGGAGCAGGTACGGGCCGAGGCCCAGGCGCTGCACGAGGTCTCGGAGCGGGTCCGGGTCTACCCGCCCGACGTCCGTGACCGGATCCGGGAGGATGTCAACGCCTATGTCGGACACGTCGTCACCGCCGAGTGGAAGCACATGGCCGACCACGACGAGGTGAGCGAGCGGGGCGAGGAGCTCCTGGCGCGCATCCGCCAGGACGTCACCGACTACGAGCCCCGCAACGACTTCGAGGCCCAGGCGTACCAGCCGCTGGTGGACCAGGTCGCCGCCGCCGACCAGGCCCGCAGCTCCCGGGCCACCTCGATCGGGGCGACGATGCCGGGGGTGGTGTGGTTCGGGCTGCTCGCGGGGGCCGTGATCACCATCGGCATGGTGCTGGCGCTGCAGATCCGGCGGACCCCGCGCGAACTCGTCCTCGCCGGGCTGTTCTCCGCGCTCATCGCCTTCCTGCTCTTCCTGATCTGGGACTTCGACGCGCCCTACAGCCGGGGCATCACCGCGTCGGCGGAGCCGTTCCTGCATCTGTTCCCGCACCTTCGGGGCTGACGGCCCTTCACCCTCGGTGCCCCCGGGGGCGGCCGCCACGCCGTCGCCGTCCCCCGGGCGGCGCACGCTCTTGCCCCATTCGCGCGACTGCGTTAGCGCACCTGTGCGTACCTTCCTAGCGTTTCGGTCATCGAGGTGCATTTCTGGCGCACGCGGAAAAGGTCCGCAGCTGCTCCTCGGGGACCGGAGGATTGACCATGCGCGCGATACGACGCGTCGCCTCGGCCGCACTGCTGGGCGTGACCGCCCTCGCCTGTTCCGCACCGGCCGCCGCCGCGAAGGGCGACCCGGACATCACACCGTTCGGCTTCAGCGTCCTGCCCACGACCATCGCCGCGGGCGGTCAGGTCACGCTGCGCGTCGACCGCGAGCTGGGCAGATGCAGAGGCAGCGTCACGGTGACGTCGGGCATCTTCGACACCGTGACCATCCGGCCGGGTCACTCCTCGGGCACCGCGGTGATCGACTGGGACGTCAAGATCGGCGCCATGTACCGGGTGACGTTCACCTGCGACGGCGTGAGCGGCTCCACGGACGTGAGCATCGCGGGCGGGCGCCCGGTCGTCCCCACTCCGGTTCCTCTGACACCGCACGGCGTGCACGCCGGCGAGGGCGGCAGCCTCGCCGGGTTCGACCTGAAGGAGATCGGGCTCGGTGCCGCGCTCATCGCGGGTTCGATCGGCGCGGCGTACCACCTCTCCCGCCGCCGCACCGGCGACGACGGCGCCTGACGGCACCCGTGACGGCTTCGCCCCCGGATCCTTCGACCGGGGGCGAAGCCGTATGTGCGCTGTGGATGACGTGGATCGGGGGACGAGGGCGCGGTTCTCCCGGTTCAGGCGCGCTTCTCGGCTCGGCGGCGCATCCAGAACACGCCGCCGCCGATCGCCGCCAGCGCCACCAGACCGCCGCCGATGGCCATGTCGGTCGGGGTGGCACCGCTGGTGCTGCTGCCGCCGAGACCACCGCGCACACCGCCGATGACGGTGAAGGCGTTGTCCCGCGTCAGCGGCTGACGGCCGGTGCAGTGGACCGTGATGCTGTACGGGCCGGGGCTCGCGTCGTTGTTGACGGTGGCGGTGCCCCGCGCGGTCTGGTTGGGACCGTTGACGGGTTCGAGCCGGGTCGCCGGGAAGGCGTGCGACGTGGCGGTGCCGCCCCGCGGGCAGCCGTCGACGCTGATGGTGAGCTGGCCGCCCCGCGCGATGACGCTGGGCAGCGCCACGATGTTGCTGGAGACGTTGGGGAAACCGTTGCCGCCGCCGTGGCCGAAGCCGTTCCCGCCGTTCCCGCCGCCATTTCCACCGCCGTTCCCGCCGCCGTTTCCGCCGCCGTTCCCGCCGTTCCCACCCCCGTTGCCGCCATTGCCGCCATTGCCGCCATTGCCGCCATTGCCGCCGGCACCGTTTCCGCCGCCGTCGCCGCCGAAACCGTTGCCGCCGTTGCCGCCGCCGAAACCGTTTCCGCCGTTTCCACCGCCGTCGTCGCCGCCGTTGTTGCCTGCGCTGTTGCCGCCGCTGTTGCCTCCGCCGTCCCAGGCGACGGCCGTGGGGGCGGCGAGTCCGAACGCGGCGACCGCGACGGCCGAGACCGCCAGGGCACGAGAGTTGCGCATGTGATCCTCCGCGGAAGGCGCCCCGGGGCCCGTCCCCGGTCGATCGGCGAGAAAACGCCTCCCGCAGACGACCCTCAGACGCCCTGCACGCGCCCGCATTTCGGCAATGGTCCGTCCTGGTGAGGCGACACGCCGAAGGAAAACCGCACAATCGGATATTGCCGCAGGTCACGGACCGTCAGAAAATTCCTGTTCGGCGCTACTCGGATGGCGCACCGGGACTCTTCCGCATAACCCGTTCGTCTCCGCACCCGTCGCCGGTTCCGCGCGCGGCACTTAGCGTTCTCGTATGCGCGAATTGACGTGGCGACGGCCGCGTCGAGAGGGGATGGCGAATGTCTGCGTCCGAGCTGGCCGAACTGGCCGAAGAGGAGGAGCGGCGGAAGAAGCGCGCCCCTTGGGGCGTGATAGCGCTGGTCCTGCTGACCGGCCTCGCGCTCATTCGCAACGGGTCAGGGGAGTTCGACGTGGGCCCGCCGCAGCCGGCGTCCGCCGCGGCCGCCGACAGCCGCACCGCGCCGGGCGGCCTCCTCGGACGGGCCCCCGACGCGCTGCCGTACTCCGTGCCGGACCGGGTGCGGATCCCGGCGATCCAGGTCGACGCGCCGGTCATGTCCGTGGGTCTGGACTCGGACGGCTGGGTGGGCGCGCCGCCGCCGGAGGATCCCGATCTGGCGGGCTGGTTCACCGGCGCGGTGACCCCCGGCGAGAAGGGCACGGCGGTCGTCGTCGGGCACGTCGACAACCAGCAGGGGCCGGCCGTGTTCTACGGTCTCGGAGCCCTGAAGAAGGGAAATCGCGTCGAGATCGCCCGCCAGGACGGCAAGACGGCCGTGTTCGAGATCTACGGCATCGAGGTGTTCGAGAAGAACAACTTCCCCGGCGACCGCGTGTACGCCTCCAAGGGCGCCGCGGAACTGCGGGTGATCACCTGTGGCGGCGGCTTCTCCAAGCAGAACGGCTACGACGGCAATGTCGTCGTGTTCGCCCGCCTGGCCGAGGTGCGCTGAGCGCGGCCCCGGCCGGGCGGGCCGTGGCGCTCAGGCGTACTGCCGGCGCGGCACCGTGAGGTGGTACCCGGCGTCCAGGAGCTGCGGCAGATAGGCGCGCAGCGCCTTCACGCTCTGGGAGCGGTCGCCCCCGGCGTCGTGCGAGAGCACCACGACGCCGGGGGCGGCGCCGTTCTCGACGCGGCGGGTGATGGCGCGGGTGCCGGGGCTGGTCCAGTCGAGGGTGTCGACGGTCCAGGCGAGCGGCTCCATGCCCAGCTCGGCGCCGAGCTGGAAGACGGCGCGGTTCCAGGCGCCGTAAGGGGCGCGGAACCACTCGGGGCGGTCGCCGTAGCCCTCCTCGATGACCTCGCAGGTACGTTCCATCTCCTCGCGGATCCGGGAGCGGCTGAGCCGGGTCAGCAGGGGATGGGACCAGGTGTGGTTGCCGACGACATGGCCCTCGTCGGACATCCGCGCGAGCAGGTCCTGGTGGGAGGAGGCCATTTCCCCGCACACGAAGAACATCGCGCGTACGTCGTGGTCGCGCAGGGTGTCGAGGATCTCGGGGGTGTAGCGGGGGTCGGGCCCGTCGTCGAAGGTCAGGACCATGGTCCGGCCGCGTCCGGAGATCTTCAGCAGCGGCTCGTGGCGCACCGGGGTCCTGCCGGGGACCGTGCGGGGCGGGCCGTAGCCGGTGAGCGGCTGGAGACGGTACGCGGACGGCTTGAGGGGGACCGCGCGGGCGGGGGCTCCGGCCGCGGGGGGCGGGGGCGCGGCGGGCTCGCCCCCCGGTGTCAGCAGACCGGCCGTGCCCGCGGCGGCCGCGCCGGCGAGCAACACCCGGCGCCTGGTGAACAACTGATCCTTCTTCATGACTCATCAGTCGCCCGGGGGAAGGGTGCCGCACCCCCGTGCCACCGGTGCGGCGGTGCGATTGCACTCGCTCGGCCCAGTGGGCGCGGTCCGCGGCTCCCGGTACCGGACGGCTGCCGGAGGCAGGGGTTCCGACAGCCTCGGCGCCGTGACGGAACAGCATCGGTTCGAGCGGGGCACCGACGGGCCCGAGGTCGTCGTGGCCGGCGTGGACGGCTCGGACTCCTCGCTGCGGGCCGCGGCCCACGCGGGCGGTCCGGCCCGGCGGCAGCGGGCGCTGCCGGCCGTGGTGTACGTGCAGCCGGTGACGACGACGGGGGTGGCGCCGGGCGTGCCGGCGGCAGAGGCCACCGAGGCGGTCGCCGAGGACCTCGTGGCGCAGATCCGTGAGGCCGCCGAGCGGGTCAGGGGGACGTTCGAGGTGCGCCGGGAGTTCCACGCCTTCCGCGGCGACCCGTATCAACGGCCTGGTGCAGGCGGCCGACGAGCTCAAGGCGGACGCCGTGGTCGTCGGCGCGTCCGGGCAGGCCGGCCACCGCACCGCCGGGTCGGTGGCGATCCGGCTGGTGAAGGCCGGGCGGTGGCCGCTGACCGTGGTGCCCTGAGCTTCTGCTACCTGGCCGTCACCAGGCCGTCCTTCGCCGCGCCGCGGCTGAGGACGACGTCCCGGATCCGGTCGCGCACGGACCGGACGTCCGCGCCCCGGGCGAGCGCGGCGTCGAGGTCGACCACCCGTCCGGCGTCGACGTCGAACAGCTGCGGGACGAACTCGGCCCGGGTGACCTTCCAGCGGCCGCCCGGTTCGGCGGGCGGGGCGAAGGTGAAGCGGCCGAGCGTGGACTGGTTGCCGCGCGGGTCGGGAAGGCCCTCGTGGTTGGTCATCTCGCCGGCGATCTGGTCGCCCATGCCGTAGATCACCCAGGTGCCGTTGACCTTCTCGTACGCCTGCGGCACATGGGCGTGGGTGCCGAGGATCAGGTCGATGTCGGGCCGGCCGCCGGTGCGGGAGGCGGTGAGGGCGCGGGCGAGCCGGAGCTGCTGCTCGTCGGGCTCGTCCTGCCACTCGGTGCCCCAGTGGACGGAGACGACGACCACCTCGGCGCCCGCCGCACGGGCCGCGCGGGCGTCGGCGACGATGCGCCGCTCGTCGATCAGGTTCACGGCCCAGGGCTGCCCGTCCGGCAGCGGGTAGCCGTTGGTGTCGTAGGTGTAGGAGAGGTGGGCGACGTCGGCCCCGCCGGCCCGCAGGAGGGTGACGGTGCGCGCCTCGCCCTCGGTACGGGCCGTGCCGGCGTGCCGTACGCCCGCCCGGTCCAGGGCGTCCAGGGTGCGCCGGATGCCGTCGGCTCCGTCGTCGAGGCTGTGGTTGGAGGCGGTGGAGCAGCCGTCGTAGCCGGTGGCGGCGAGGGCCCGGGCGACCTCGGGCGGGGACTTGAAGGCGGGGTAGCCGGAGTAGTCGCCGTCCGCCCCGTACACGGTCTCCATGTGACACAGCGCCAGGTCGGCACGTGAGACGACCGGTTGGACGCCGGCGAGCATGGGGCGGAAGTCGTAGCCCGTGCCGCCGGCGTCGTAGCGCGCCCGGTCGATGATCGAGCTGTGCGGCAGGACGTCCCCGGAGGCGACGAGGGTGAAGCCGCGGGAGGCGGCGCCGGGCGCGGGGTGTCCGGCCCGGGCGGGGGGTTCCCGGTGCTGGGCCTGGCAGGCGGCGCCCGCGGTGAGAAGGGCCGTCAGGGCGAGGGCGACCTGGCGTCTGCGTGCGATCATCCGTTCACCTCACATTGATCATATTTACCCATCAATAGGTACGAAGGTGAGAGGCCACGCAAACGGCCCGCCCGGCCCCTTTAACCCGTCCGGTCCGCGTGTACGGGGCTGTCCGGACCGTTCGTCGAACCGTTCGCCGACGCGTTCGACCGTCCGCCGCACATCCCTGCGCGCTCCCTGTCCTGCCGCGCGCCCCTGCGGTGCCATACGGCCATGACGGCCGCCACCACGCTCACTCCCGGGACGACGACCGCCGAGCACGAGCTCGCCGCACTGCAGCGGGAGCACGGCCGGCCCCTCTTCGCGCTGCTTCTGCGGCTCTGCGACGGCGACCGGCAACGCGCCGAGGACCTCGTGCAGGAGACGCTGGTGCGCGCCTGGCAGCATCCCGAGGCGCTGCGTGCCGACGCCTTCACGTCCGTACGGCCCTGGCTGCTGACCGTCGCCCGGCGGCTCGCCATCGACGCGCGGCGGGCCCGGCAGGCACGCCCGGCGGAGGTCGGCGACGCCGTCCTGGACAGCGCCGGGGTGTGCGCCGACCACGCCGAGCGGTCGGCCGCGACGGTCGATGTGCGCGAGGCTGTGAAGACTCTCACTCCGGAGCACCGTGAAGTCCTGGTGCTGGTGTATTTCCAGGGGGCGAGTGTGGCGGAAGCGGCGCAAACGCTGGGGATCCCGCCCGGTACCGTGAAGTCGCGCGCGTACTACGCGCTGCGCGCCCTGCGCCGGGTGCTTCCGGGATACGCGGCCGACCTGCGCTGAAACCGACTGCCGGGTCAAGCCTCCGTAAAGCGCCTTGCCCAGGACCCCGGTTGAGTAATCGGCTGTCCTCATCCGTTTTCCGGATGGGCCCCCGACACGACGGGGCCGGGGCCGGGCGACGCGTACGCACCGGAGGAAGGCAGGAAGGGATGCTGCACAGAGGTCAGAGCACGGACGGCCAGGGCGGCGGGGAACTCACCGTCCCCATGGCCTGGTTGTACGCCGAGTACATCGCCGACGAGCTGCTGCGCTCCGGCGACCTCATGCCGCCGACGTCCTTCGAGTTCCGCGCCGGCCGGGACGCGCTGGCGCTCACCGTCTTCCTGTCCGACACCGAGGGCGAGCTCTCCGGGATCCGGGTGATCACCCAGCTGGAGACATGGCTGTCGCTCACCGCGTACGACCAGCCGTGGCAGGACTGGGTGCGTGAGCGGATGGCCGAGCTCACCGAACAGGCGGCCGCGGCCGGGGGGCCGGTGCCCGATCTGGAGCTGGCCGCCGCCGCCTGGCGCTGGCTGGAGGAGACCGAGCTGCTCGCGCCGGACCTGAACGCGGTGCCGGGCGGCACGGCGGGCGAGGAGGAGGGGCCCGAGGTGTGGACCCCGGCCTGGCAGCTCGGGCTGCCGCTGGGGCACCTCGCCATCAGCCTGTTCTGAGCCTTCGTCCCACGGGTTCGGGTCCGATTCCGACTTTTTTCCGTCGGCGACCAATCCGCGGGCCCGAGGGCTCCGAATCCCCTGGCGCCGATTCCCGCGTGACTTGAGTGATTCGGCCGTCCGGTGCGTACGGATGGGAGCAAGGAGTAACCCCACCCGCACTCAACGGCACGAGGATTCGGCATGAGGTCCCTGGAAAGGCATCGCGACGTCGCCGCCTACGCGCTCGGCGTGCTGGACGAGGCGGAGTCCTTCCGCTTCGAGGACCACCTCATGGAGTGCCCTCAGTGCACCGCTCATGTGACCGAGTTCGGGCCGGTCACACGGCAGTTGATGCTCTACCGGCGCGCGACCCCGCGCTCGGTGCACCCCATGGCGGGAGCGGGCGCACGGCTGCTGGACCGGCTGCTCGGCGAGGTGGCCGCCCGCCGTCGCGCCGGACGCCGCAGGGTGCTGTACGCCGTGGCGGCCTCCGTGGTGCTGGCCGTGGCCGGGCCCACGATCGCGCTGACGGCGGGCGGGGACGGCGGCGCGGTCCGCGTCTCGGCGACCGACGAACGCTCCGGTGTGTGGGCGCAGGTGACCACCGAGGACGAGCCCTGGGGCAGCCGGGTGGACCTGGAGGTCAAGGACGCGGCCGGTCCGCGTTCCTGCCGGCTGGTGGCCGTCGGCCGCGACGGCTCCGAGGAGACCGTCACCAGCTGGAAGGTGTCCACGCACGACGCCCGCCCGAACGAGGTGGAGGGCGGCTCCGCGATGCACCTCGGGGACATCGTCCGCTACGAGGTGCGCACCGCGGCCGGGGAGCGGCTCGTCGCGATCCCGGCCTCCTGATCCTCCGCCGCCCCCCGGCAGGCGCGGCTCAGCCCGTGAAGTCGACCTCCGCCGTGGTCACGGTGCCCGCGGCGCGGCCCGGGGCGCTCTGGCCCTTCCAGTAGAAGTTGGTGTGCGCGATCACCTGGGCCGGGGCCGGGGCCCCGTACGCGGTCAGGTCCTCCGTGGTGTGGGCGTCCCCGACGAGGAAGACGTCGTAGCCGCGGGTGAAGGCGCCGTGGACGGTCGAGCGGATGCAGGCGTCGGTCTGCGCGCCCGTGACGTAGAGCCGGCCGATCCCCCGCCCCGCCAGCACCTCCTCCAGGTCGGTGTCCTCGAAGGAGTCCCGGTAGCTCTTGTGCACGACGGGCTCGGGCTCGCGGCGCACCAGCTCCGGCACGAACTCCCAGCCCTCGCTGCCGCGCCGCAGCTCCTCGTCGGAGTGCTGCACCCAGACCACGTCGACGTCCTGCGCGCGGGCCCGGTCGACCAGGGCTGCGATGTTGGCGGCGACGCCCTCGCGGTCGTGGACCGCCGTGACGACGTCGTTCTGGAAGTCGATGACGAGCAGCGCGCTGTTCGGGCGGTCGGGCAGGGTGGTCACGGTGCCTCCCGGGTCGGAAAACCTCACCTGTGGATCATGTGCCGCCAGCCTAGGACACCCCTCCGGCAGCGGGCCCGGCGCACGAGGGCGGCCCGCTTCGGCGGGACGGTCCGCGGGCCGCTCCTCCTCCCCGCCCTCAGCCGGTCCGCGGCCCCGCCCCGGGAACGTCCGGCCGCCCCGGCGGGCGCCGCGGCCCCGGGGAGTCCCGGCGTACGTCCGCGGTGCCGTCCGGGACACGGGCGCTCACGTCTCCTGCGGCACCTCGAACTCGCACCACACGCACTTGCCGCCGCCCCGGGCCTCCACGCCCCAGTCGTCGGCGAGCAGGTCCACCAGGAGCAGACCGCGGCCCGAGACGCCGGACTCCCCGGCCTCGCGGCGGCGGGGCAGGGCGCTGGAGGAGTCCTCGACCTCCACGCGCAGCCGGCGGCCGCCGGCGAGGGCCCGCAGGGTGACGATCGCCGCGCCCTCGGTGTGCATCAGGGCGTTGGTGATCATCTCGTCGGCGACGAGCTCGATCTCGTCGGCGCTGTCGAGGACGCCCCAGGAGCGGACGGCGGTACGGATCATGCGCCGGGCCTCGCGCAGCGCCTCCGGGTCGCCGGAGGCCACATGCTGCTGGAGCCGGCCCCCTCCGCCCTGGGGCACGTCCTGGCCGCGGCGGTGCAGCAGGAGCAGCGCCACGTCGTCGTCGCCCCCGCGTTCCTCGGCGAGGTCGATGAGCATGTCGGCGAGACGCCGTACGTCCTGCGGGCCGGAGGCGATCAGCCCGGCGAGGGTGCGCATGCCGTCGGCGAGGTCGGCACCGGGCTTCTCCACCAGGCCGTCCGTGCACAGCAGCAGGGTCTGCCCGGGGTCGAGCTCGATCGTGGAGACCGGGTACTCCAGGCTGCCGAACTCCGCGGACAGGCCGAGCGGCAGCCCGCCCTCGACGGGGACACGTCGGCAGGTCCCGTCGGTCTGCCGCACGAGCGGGTCGATGTGCCCGGCACGTACCGCCTGGACCACTCCGGTGGCCAGGTCCGCCTCGGCGTACAGGCAGGTCGCGAAGCGGTCGGTGTCGAGTTCGTGCAGGAAGACGGAGGCACGGGCCATCACGGTGGCCGGGGTGTGGCCCTCGGCGGCGTAGGCGCGCAGCACGATCCGCAGCTGGCCCATGACGGCGGCGGCGTGGGTGTCGTGGCCCTGGACGTCGCCGATGACCGCGCCGACCCGGCCGCCGGGCAGCGGGATGAGGTCGTACCAGTCGCCGCCGATGTCCCGGCCGATGGCGCCGCCGATGGAGGCGGCGCGATAGCGGACGGCGACGTCGGCGCCCCGCACGCTGGGGATCGTCCGCGGCAGCATGGCCTGCTGGAGGCCCTGGGCGATGTCCGCCTCCTGCTCGTAGAACATGGCCCGCTGGAGGCTCTGGGCGATGCTGCTGCCCATGGCGACGAGGATGTTGCGCTCCTCGCCGCTGAAGCCGCGCCGGTTGTTGTAGAGCAGGCCCATGGCGCCGATCGGGCGGGCCTGGACGATGAGCGGCAGATACGCGGCCGAGGTGATCCGCAGGTCGGTGATGTGCGGCCACAGGATCGGGTAGCCGGCCGCGAACTCCTCCGGCGACTCGATGAAACGGGGGCTGAGGGTGCGGACCACCTCGCTCATCGGGTAGGGCTCGTCGATGCCGGTGACGTCGGTGCCGGGGACGAAGCTGCCTGTGGGGCCCTCGGCGATCAGCCGGATGCGGCCCGCCTCGACCAGGCCCAGGACGAGGCTGGTGGCGCCGAGATGGGTCAGCCCGCGGGTGTCCTTGACGACGTCGATGACGTCCTGGACGGTGCGGGCGTGGGCGAGGGCGGCCGTGGCGAGCTGGATGACGGTGGCCTGCTCGCGACGGGCGTCGTCGCGCACCAGGCGCTCGCTGTGCGCCTCGATGTCGGCGAGTTCCTGGGTGGCGTCGCGGACGATGCCGATGATGCGGCGCGGGCGGCCCTGCTCGTCGCGGCGGATGTAGCCCTGGGTGTGCGTCCAGCGCAGGGTGCCGTCGCGGGTGCGCAGCCGGAAGTAGGCGCCGTAGTTCTCGCTGCCGTTCTTCAGCGCCTGGGAGACCATCGTGTCCAGGCGGCGGCCCTCGCCGGGCGGCACGCGGATACCGAGGGTCTCGGGGCGGCCGTCGTACTCCTGGGGCAGCACGTCGAAGACCTCGTGGGCCTGGGCGTCCATCACCATCAGGCCGGTGTCCAGATCCCAGTCGAAGCTGCCCATGCGGTTGAGTGCGAGCACCGCGTTCGCGTGGACGGGCCAGTCGTCCGGGAGTGACAGTTCGTTCGCTCCCCGATCAACCATGGGCCCACCTTGCCAGTATTTGCCCGATTCTTCGAGTGGGAGCCGCCTGGCCGGGCGGCCCCGCGGAAGGCGTGCCGCTCACCCGTCGAAGACGTCGGCCGGGCCGCCGGAGACGCTCTCGGTGCCCGCGCGATCGTCGGGGATCAGGCCGCCGCCGTCGGGGACGTCGGGGCTGTCGGGAACGGCCTCGGGGCCGACGTCCCCGGAGGTCTCGTCGCCCGGTGCCGTGCCCGTGCCGGGCGGACTCGGCGGCTCGGCCGGCGGGGGTGCGGAGGTCGCCGCCGCGCTCGGGCAGCCCGTGGCCGCGGGCGATGCGGCGGGGCGCGCGGCACCCGGGGTGACGGTGACCGTCGGGGCCGCACAGCCGGCCTGCGCCGCGGACGGCACCGAGGAATCGGGCGGTGCGACGAGGTCACGGGGGTACGGCCGGGACGTGCCCGGACTCGGACTCGGACTCGGGCTCGGGGTGCCCGCCACGGACGTGAGCGGGACCGGCGTGCCCGGGCTCGCCGGGTCGCTCGGGGCGGGTGGCCGGGTCGCCCACGCGGGCGGCGGCACGGACCGGTCGTGGCGGGTGTCGTGGCCGCAGCGCCGCTCGATCCAGGTGCGGCCGGCGATGTCGACGATCGTGATCCCGGTGACCGCCCGGGGCGCCGGAGTGACGACGACGACCTCGGCGGGCCGGTAGCCGGACCACGAGGTGCCCTCGGTCACCGCCGCCGGACCGCTCCCGGCCGGCGGCAGGAGCGGGTTGCCGCAGGCGCAGCGCACCCGGGGCACGCCCCTGGTGTCGACGAGGACGGCGGTGCCGGCCTGGAGCACCGCCTGGTAGCCGGTCGCCCGGCCGTCCTTGTAGCCGTGGTTGCCGACCCTGGTGTCGGCCCGCAGCACGACCGGGGTCAGACCGCGCAGATAGCCGGGCAGGTCCCGCGGGGCGACACCCTCGACGGCGGCGAAGGCGCCGGCCCTGGCCGGGTCGGCGGTGAGGTGGCCGATCTGCCGCCGCACATCGCAGCTGCCGGTGCGCGGGGTACCCGCGTACAGGCCGGGCGTGGTCCCGGAGACGGACCGCGGCGCGGCGACGGCCGCCTGCCGCCGGGGCGGGGACGGGACGGGCGACGGCTGCGGCGACGGGATGTCCGTGGAGGGGGTGAAGGGGTCGGGTCCCCGTACGCCGGCCGGCTGGAGGACGACCCCGCCGCCCGCCGCGCCGGGGCCGTCGTCGCCGCAGCCGGTGGAGAGGAGCACCGTCGAGAGCGCGCAGGCGACGACGAGGGTTCGGATGGGTGACCCGGGTGAGCGCACCACGTTCTCCCGCCTGAATTCGGGCAATACCTCACCATTGTCTGCTTCACTCGCTCGAGTGACGCAAGCGGAGCGGGTGACGACGCACCGTGACCGGGGCACGGTGGACAAGGGGCGGAAGATGAGGAGCGACGGCCTTGGACTGGTTCACCGCACCCGACTACTGGCTGAGCCGGCTGGTCTTCCAGCGGGCGCTGGCCGCCGTGTATCTCGTGGCCTTCCTGACGGCCGTGCTCCAGTTCCGCCCGCTCATGGGCGAGCGCGGGATGCTTCCGGTGCCGCGGTTCGTCGCCCGGGTGCCGCTGCGGCGGGCGCCGAGCCTGTTCCAGCTGCACTACTCCGACCGCTTCTTCGCCGCCTGCGCCTGGGCGGGCTGCGCGGTGTCCGCGGCGCTGGCCGCCGGGGCGGACGGCCTCCTGCCGCTGTGGGGCGCGATGCTGCTGTGGCTGGTGCCGTGGGTGCTGTACCTGTCGGTCGTCAACGTCGGCCAGACCTGGTACTCCTTCGGCTGGGAGTCCCTGCTGCTGGAGGTCGGCTTCCTCGCCGCCTTCCTCGGCAACGACGAGGTCGCGCCGCCTGTCGTGGTGCTCTTCCTGCTGCGCTGGATCCTGTTCCGGGTGGAGTTCGGCGCGGGTCTGATCAAGATGCGCGGCGACGCCTGCTGGCGCAGGCTCACCTGTCTGGAGTACCACCATGAGACCCAGCCGATGCCGGGTCCGCTGAGCTGGTTCTTCCATCATCTGCCCCGGCCGTTGCACCGGGTCGAGGCCGCCGCCAACCATGTCGTGCAACTCGGCGTTCCCGTCCTGCTGTTCACACCGCAGCCGGTCGCGGGCGCGGCGGCCGCGCTGATGATCGCCACCCAGCTGTGGCTGGTGCTGTCCGGCAACTTCTCCTGGCTGAACTGGATCACCGTCGTGGTGGCCCTGTCCGCGATCGAGTTCCCCGCCGACCCGCCGTCCGTGCCGGACGCCCCCCTCTGGTACGAGGTCGTCGTGCTCGGCGTCGCCGCGCTGATCCTGTTCCTCTCGTACCACCCGGTGCGGAACATGATCTCCCGGCGCCAGGTCATGAACCGCTCCTTCGATCCGCTGCACCTGGTCAACACCTACGGAGCGTTCGGCAGCGTCAGCCGGATCCGCTACGAGGTGGTGGTCGAGGGCACGCTGGACGACGTGCCGCGCGCGGAATCCGACTGGAGGGAGTACGAGTTCAAGGGCAAGCCCGGTGATCCCCGGCACTGGCCGCGCCAGTTCGCGCCCTACCATCTGCGGCTCGACTGGCTGATGTGGTTCGCCGCGCTGTCACCGTCCTATGCGGGGGCCTGGTTCGGGGCGCTGGTGGAGCGGCTGCTGGAGAACGACCGGGACACGCTGCGGCTGCTGCGCAGCTCGCCGTTCCCGCCGGACACCGCGCCGCGCTTCGTGCGCGCCCGGCTGTTCCGCTACCGCTACACGACGTGGCGGGAGCTGCGGGAGACGGGCGCGTGCTGGGAGCGGACGTACGTACGGGAGTATCTGCCGCCGACCCGGCTGGACCGGCGGCCGTGACCGGCCCGGCGCTCCAGGGCTGCCCGCGCGCGGCGGGGCCCCGGAGGAGAGGGCCGTCGAGGGCCCTCACCGCGCCGTCTCCCCCGGTACGGGCGCCTCGGCGGGCAGCAGTCCGCTGTCGCGCAGTTCCTGCCACAGCTCGGCGGGCACCGGGGCGGCGAACTGGTGCGCGCAGTCGACGACCTCATGGGCCGAGCGCGCTCCGACCAGGACGGAGGCGACCGCGGGGTGGGCGGCGCAGAAGGCCAGCGCGGCGGCGCGCAGGGTGGTGCCGTGGCGGGCGGCGACGGACTTCAGCCGCAGCGCGCGGTGCAGCAGTTCCGGTGAGGCGGTGGCGTGGTTGTAGGTGGCGCCGGGCCTCGGGTCGGCCAGCAGGCCGGAGTTGAACGCGCCGCCGATGACGACGGAGGTGCCGCGGGCCTGGGCGGCGGGCAGCAGCTCGGTGAGCGCCTGCTGGTCCAGCAGGGTGTAGCGGCCGGCGCACAGCACCACGTCCACGTCGGTGTCGCGGACGAAGCGGGTGAGCATCGCGGCCTGGTTCATGCCCGCCCCGATGGCGCCCACCACTCCCTCCGCGCGGAGCTTCTCCAGCGCCGGGTAGCCCTCCCGGAACGCCTCTTCGGCATGGTCGTCGGGGTCGTGCAGATAGACGACGTCGACACGGTCGAGGCCGAGCCGTTCCAGGCTGTCCTCCAGGGTGCGCCGTACGCCGTCCGCGCTGAAGTCCCACACGCGGCGGTGGGTGGCGGGGACGGCGAAGCCGTGGGCGAGGTCGTCGCCGCCGCGGCCGGAGGGTTCCAGACGGCGGCCCACCTTGGTCGAGACGGTGTACTGCGTCCGGGGGCGTTCGCGCAGCGCGGCTCCCAGGCGGCGTTCCGACAGGCCGAGGCCGTAGTGCGGGGCGGTGTCGAAGTAGCGGATGCCCCGCTGCCAGGCCGCGGCCACGGCCTCGTGCGCCTGCGTCTCGGAGACCTCGGTGTAGAGGTTGCCGACGGCGGAGGCCCCGAAGGCCAGTTCGCTGACCTCGACACCGCTGGAGCCGAGGCGGTTCACCGGCTCACCGGCCGCAGCCGCAGGCCCTGCATGCCGCCGTCCACGGCGAGGGCGGTGCCGGAGAGCGGGCCGGCCGGGCGGGCGACGGCGGCCGCGGTCTCCTCGGCGCCCACCGGACGTCCGGTGGGGCGGCGGGCCTCCAGGGCGGCCCGTCCGGCGGCCGGGTCCCGGACGGCGTCCACGACGGCGCCGACCGCGGTGGCCCGGACACCGTCGCCGCGGCCGGCGGTGAAGGCGAAGCCGTGGCCCTCGGGTTCGCCGGGTTCGCCGGGTTCGCCGGTGCGCAGCACGACGCAGGCGGCGGAGCGGTCCGGGTCCGGGTTCGTCGCGTCGGAGCCGGCGAGGTCGCGGGAGGTGGGGAAGCGGACGTCGAAGGTGTCGACGGCGGTGATGCGGGCGGCGATCGCGGACACGGAGTGCCTTTCGGTTCCGGGGCATCGACGACCGCATGCTTATCAGACCAATCCGGGGCCATGACACCCTCCGGCCGGGCCAGATTGCCGCATTGGTCGGACCACCCCGCTGGCTAGACTGCGCCCACCGGTGACAGGAGGAACGGCGTGAACGCGATGCCGAGCGCCCGGGCGGACACCCCGCGGAAGGGCACGGTGACACAGCGCGCCATCGAGCGGATCAGGGCGATGATCGCGGAGGACCTGCTGGAGCCGGGCGAGCGGCTGCCGACCGAGCGGGAGCTCGCTGCCCGGCTGGGCATCTCCCGCAGCTCGATGCGCGAGGCCATCCGCGCGCTGACCGTGCTGGGAGTGCTGGAGGCCCGCCACGGATCCGGTATCTACGTCACCCAGTTGCGGGCCGGGGACCTGCTGGAGACCTTCGGCGTGGTCGCCGACCTGTCGCGCGGGCCCCGGCTGATGGAGCTGCTGGAGGTACGCCGGGTCCTTGAGTCGGCGGCGACGGCACTGGCCGCGGCGCGCATCACGCCCGGGCAGCTGGCCGCCGCCGAACGTCATCTGTCGGCCATGGACGCGACCGACGACCCGGACGAACTCCTCGCGCACGACCTGGCCTTCCACCGCGAGATCGCCCTGGCCGCCGGCAACGAGACCCTCGCCGCGATCCTGGAGGGGCTGTCCTGCCGCACCTTCCGCGCCCGGATCCTGCGCGGGCACCAGGGGGAGGGTGCCGTCGAGCGCACCCGCCGCGAACACGCCGCCATCCACCGCGCGCTGACGGCCCGTGACCCGGAGGCGGCCCGGGCCGCCGCAGCCGCCCATGTGGCCCAGGTGGAGGAATGGCTCCGGGACCGGCCCTTCCCCTGAGCCGGTCCCGTCAGGGCCCCGACCGAGGCGTTCAGGCCCGCTTCAGCCGGAGGGTGACCAGCTGGAACGGCCGCAGGCGTACGGCGATCCGGCCGTCGTCGAGCCGGGGCGCGGGGGTCTGCGGCAGCGGGCGCTCCAGCAGATCGGTCACCTGCACCGCCGCGGCCCGGAAACCGGGTGTCAGCGTGGCACGGCAACGGCCGCCGTGCGCCTCGTGGAAGCGGACGACCACGTCACCGCTGCCGTCGTCGGCGAGCTTGACCGCCGTGACCACGACCGCGTCGTCGTCGACGGTCACCAGCGGGGCGACCTCGCGCGCCCCGGTGAGCCGCCGCTCGGGCAGGTTCGTCCACCAGCCCTCACGGACCGCGTCGGCGATCCCCGCGCCCGGCACCAGGGCGTGCCGGAAGCGGTGGAGACCCTGGTCGGTCTCGGGGTCGGGGAAGCGCGGGGCGCGCAGCAGGGAGACCCGGACCGTGGTGGTCGTGCCGAGGTCGCCGTCGGTGCGCACCGTACGGGTCACGTCGTGGCCGTACGTCGAGTCGTTGACGACCGCCACGCCCCAGCCGGGCTCCTCCAGGTGCACGAACCGGTGGTTGCACGCCTCGAACCGGGCCTGCTCCCAGCTGGTGTTGGTGTGCGTGGGCCGGTGGACATGCCCGAACTGGGTCTCCGACGCGTACCGTTCGGCGTGCACGTCCAGCGGGAAGGCCAGCTTGAGGAACTTCTCCGTCTCGTGCCAGTCGACCTCCGTGTCCAGCACCAGCCGCCGCTCGCCCGGTGCCAGCGTGAGCACCTGGGTGACACGGGAGGCCCCGAAGGAGCGCACGACCCGCACGGAGGCGCCGTCGCCGTCGCCGGTGACCTCGTCGGCGCCGGTGAGGTCGGTGACCGTGTTGCGGTAGAACGCGTCGACGTCCCAGGCGTCCCACATGACGGGGAGGTCGGGGTGGAGCTGGAGCAGGTTCGCCGCCCGGCCCGGCGCGACGGTCTCGCGGTCGGCCTCGACGTCGTACACCGAGACGACCAGCCCGGCGGCGTCGACCTCGACCCGCAGCAGCCCGTTGTCGAGGAGGAAACCGCCTTCGGCGCGGGGTGCGCGGGTCGCGGGCCGGGGCTTCACCGGGGCGCCGGCTCCGCCGGCGGGGACGCCGCTGCGGGGATGGGGTGCGGAGTTGAAGACCAGCTCCCGCTCGCCCTCCCCCGCCAGCGCGCGCTGGGCGGCGCCGATGACGCCGTTCAGCTCCTCGGCCACCTGTGCGTAGGTCCGGCGGGCCTCGCGGTGCACCCAGGCGATGGAGGAGCCGGGCAGGATGTCGTGGAACTGGTGCAGCAGGACCGTCTTCCAGATGCGGTCCAGTTCCGCGTACGGGTAGGGGGATCCGGTGCGGACGGCCGCGGTCGCCGCCCACAGCTCGGCCTCGCGCAGCAGGTGCTCGCTGCGCCGGTTGCCCTGTTTGGTCTGCGCCTGGCTGGTGAGGGTGGCGCGGTGGAGTTCCAGGTAGAGCTCGCCGACCCACACGGGCGGTTCGGGGTAGTCGGCCTCGGCCTTGGCGAAGAAGGCCGCCGGGGTCTCCCACACGACGGTCGCCGAGCCCTCCAGGTCGCGCAGCCGGGCCGCCTTGGCGACCATCTCGCGGGTGGTGCCGCCGCCTCCGTCGCCCCAGCCGGTGGGGGCGAGGGAGTGGCGGGCGACGCCCTTGTCCTTGAAGTTGCGGGCGGCGTGGGCGATCTCGCCGCCCCTCATGGAGCAGTTGTAGGTGTCGACGGGCGGGAAGTGGGTGAAGATCCGGGTGCCGTCGATGCCCTCCCACCGGAAGGTGTGGTGGGGGAACTCGTTCGTCCGCGACCAGGAGATCTTCTGCGTCAGCAGCCGCCTGGAGCCGGCCGCCCTGATGATCTGCGGCAGGCCCGCGGCGAAGCCGAAGGTGTCGGGCAGCCAGACCTCGTCGTTCTCGGTGCCGAACTCGTCGAGGAAGAACCGCTTCCCGTGCACGAACTGCCGGGCCATCGCCTCCGAGCCGGGCATGTTGGTGTCCGACTCCACCCACATGCCGCCGGCCGGCACGAACCGGCCGTCCGCCACCGCCTTCTTCACCCGCGCCCACACCTCGGGCCGGTGCTCCTTCACCCACGCCCACTGCTGGGCCTGCGACATGGCGAAGACGAAGTCCGGTTCGTCCTCCAGCAGGGCCGCCATGCCGGCCGCCGTACGGGCCACCTTGCGGACCGTCTCCCGCAGCGGCCACAGCCACGCCGTGTCGATGTGGGCGTGGCCGACCGCGCTGATGCGGTGCGCGGAGGGCGCGGCCGGGGCGGACAGGGCGGGGCGCAGCAGGGAACGCGCCCGCTGCGCCGTGCCGCCCACGTCCTGGAGGTCGACCGCGTCCAGGGCCGCCTCCACGGCCCGCAGGATCTCCCAGCGGCGCGGCGCGTCCACCGGCAGCTCGGCCATCAGCTCGCCCAGCACCTCCAGGTCGAGCACCAGCTCCCACACCGCCCGGTCGAAGACGGCGAGGTCCATCCGGGTCAGCGTGTACTGCGGCTCGGTGCCGGCCGTCTCCTTGTCGCCGAGCGGGGTCGGCCGGAAGGGGTGGTGGCCGAGGACGACGGGGTTGGAGGCGGCCTCGATGTGCAGGAGCACCTCCTCGCCGCCGGCCGCGGGCGCTGCGACGCGCACCCACTGGTTGCGGGGGTTGAGGCCCTTCACCGGGGTGCCGTCGGGCCGGTAGACCAGTCCCTCGCACTGGAAGCCGGGCATGTTCTCGTCGAAGCCGAGATCCAGGATCGCCTCGACGGTCCGCCCGGCCCATTCCCGCGGCACGGTCCCCGTGACCCGGAACCAGCTGGTGCCCCAGGGGGCGCCCCACCGGGCGCCGGCCCCGATCGGTTCCGGCTCGGCCGCGAGACCCTCGGCGACCGGGACCGGCTCGTCGGGGGCGTGCCACACGGCCACCTCCAGCGGTACGGACTCGGGGTACACGGCGGGGCGGATGCGTTCGTCGAGGACACGCCTCAGCCTGGCCTCGACGAGGGTGCGGTCGTCATGCATGGGGTGCTCCGTGGGTCGTCTCGGTGCTGCCGGGCCCGGGTCACGGTCGCGGGGGCCGCCGAGGTGTACAGCTCCCCCGCCGCGCGCATGCCGAACCGCTCCGTGCGCTCCCGCTGCCGCGCCGCGCGTGAAGGGGCTCCGGCCTCTCGACGAAGGGCCCCGTGGGCGGGCAGAGTTCTCCCTGCGTACTCGCCAGTAGCCCCGTTGCCCCGAGGAGCCGCCGTGACCAGCTGGGTGGGCCGGACCGCCGTCGACATCGCCGCCGCCGTGCGGGAGAAGAAGGTCACCCCCGGGGAGGTGGTGGCCGGGCACCTCGCCCGGATCGAGCGGCTGGACGGCCGGATCGGGGCCTTCCGGGCGGTGCGCGGCGAGGCGGCACGGGCCGAGGCCGACGAGGTGGGGGCGCGCGGCGACCTGGCGGAACTGCCGCTCGCGGGGGTGCCCGTGGCGGTCAAGGACAATCTTGCGGTGCGCGGTGAGCCGATGCGTGTCGGCTCGGCGGCGACCCCGGACACCCCGGCCGCCGAGGACCATGTGGCGGTGGCGCGGCTGAGGGCGGCGGGCGCGGTGGTGGTGGGCCTGACCAACGTCCCGGAGCTGTGTGTCTTCGGCACGACCGAGGGGGTGCACGGCACCGCCCGCAATCCCTGGGACCCCTCGCGCAGCGCGGGCGGCTCCTCCGGGGGCAGCGCGGCCGCGGTCGCCGCCGGGTTCACGCCGATCGCCCTCGGCAACGACGGAATGGGTTCGCTGCGCATACCGGCGTCCCACTGCGGTCTGGTCACCGTCAAGCCGGGACACGGCGTCGTCCCCGCCGGTATCGGCGAGGGGGACTGGTTCGGCATGTCGGAGAACGGGCCGCTGGCCACGACCGTCGAGGACGCCCGGCTGATGCTGTCGGTGCTCGCGGACACGGAGGCGGCCGTCCCCGAGGAGGGACGGCCGCGTTCGGTGGCGGTGTCGCTGCGCAGCCCGCTGGCCGGGACCGTGATCGCGAAGCCCTACCGGGAGGCCGTGCGGGAGGCGGCCCGGCTGCTGGCCGGGGCCGGGCACCGGGTGCGGCGTGCCGATCCGCCGTATCCGGTGTCGCTGGGCGTCACGGCCGTACGGCACTGGACGGCGGGTACGGCGGTGGACGCCGAAGGGCTCGACGCGCGGCTGCTGGCCCGGCGCACCCGGGTGCACGCCGCGGTGGGGCGGCGTTTCGTGGCGGGGGTGCGCGACGGCGGGAGCCGTGAGGCCCTGCGGCGCCGGCTGGAGCCGTTCTTCGCGGAGCACGATGTGCTGCTGATGCCCGCGCTGGCCCGGCACGCCCCCGCGGCCGCGGCCTGGCACGAGCGCGGCTGGCTGCGCAACATCGCGGTGAACAGCCTCTGTTCGCCGACGACGCCGCCGTGGAACCTGACGGGGTGGCCGGCCATGGCGGTACCGTTCGGCACGCTGCCCTCCGGTGCGCCCTGCGCGGTCCAGCTGGTGGGGCGGCCGGGGTCGGAGGCGGAACTGCTGTTCATGGCGGGGCTGCTGGAGAAGCTGCGTCCCTGGACGCGCACGGCGCCGATCGGCTGAGGGAGCCGCGGCGGCCGAGAAGGGCCGGCCGAAGGGGGCCGTGGCGGGACACACCCGTGGGGGCGTGCGTCCCACACGCCCCCACGGAGTCGACGGGCAGCGCCTCAGTCCACGCTGGGCAGGATGTGGGGCTCGGCGAGGTCGTCCTCGTAGCCCGCGAGACGGATGGGAGCCGAACGGGCCCACACGTCCAGGCTGCCGATGTCGCCGGGACGGCGTCCGGCACGGTCCGTGCGTTCCTTGGGGCGCTGGTCGAGGTGAGTCTTCTCCGGTGTCACCGCGCACTCCTTATGTGTCGGGTCACCCTCGGGCAGTCCGGTCAGGTTGCACTCCGGCACCTGGCGGCCACTCGGGTCTGGCTTGAATCCGTCCGGACGCGGTGGCGCCGATTGTTCGGTGCGAGAGCGGACCGTTGTCACCGGCCGTTCCCGGGACGGACCGTGGGTGTGGGTAGGACCCGCTGTGCTGCCCGTCCGAGCCAGGATAACCAGATGAGCGGGTGCCCGCTCGATCGGGCTGAAAACATCGGGTAACTATCCGAAGTCGGGCGCGCTCGGAGCGCGAGCGATTCGTACCTCTTTGGTACACGATCGGTCACTCTGCGGCCACTCGATCGGCCCAGCCGGTCGAACTTGTTTTCGACCCTGGAACGGCGTTCAGATCCCGTTGGTCCGGCCGAAAGCTCGCCATGATCTGCTGGCGTACCGCTACGGCTGTCTCGCGGGAGGACGAAACCCATGGAGCTGCGCGGCGTCGACGAGCTGATGGACCTGCTGGGCGCATGCCGGGGCGTCGGCCGCCCGGACACCCCGGTCGACCTGCACGAGCACTCCCTGCAGACCGCCGCCCTGCTGCGCCGCGGCCGCCCCGCCGACAAGGAGCTCCAGATCGCCGGGCTGGTGCACGACATCGGCCACGTCCTGCGGCCCGGCACCCCCCACGGATCCCCTGAGCTCCACGGATCCCGTGGGACCCAGGGGACCCACGAGCACGCGGACCTGGGCGCGGACGCCGTACGCCCCCTGCTGGGCGAGCGTGTCTCCAGGCTCGTACGGCTGCACACGCATCCGCGTCCGGCCGGTCCCGGTCCGCTCGCCGACGACGCGCTGACCCTGCGTCAGGCGCATGAGACGGCCCGCGTCCCCGGCCTCGACGCGGGCGTCCTGGAGGACTGGCGCACCCTGCTGGAACTGCTCGCGGCCCGCCGCTCCCGGACGGGCGCGGTCGACTGAGCGCGGGGCCCGCCGCTCGTCACACGCCCGCCCCCGGTGTCACCACTTGCCGGGCGCGTAGTCCTTGAGGAAGACGCCGTACACGTCCTCGCCGGCCTCGCCGCGCACGACCGGGTCGTAGACCCGGGCCGCGCCGTCGACCAGGTCGAGGGGCGCGTGGAAACCCTCCTCGGCCAGACGCAGCTTGTCGAAGTGCGGGCGCTCGTCGGTGATCCATCCGGTGTCGACCGAGGTCATCAGGATGCCGTCGGCGTCGAACATCTCCTGCGCGCTGGTCCGCGTCACCATGTTCATCGCGGCCTTGGCGGCGTTGGTGTTCGGGTGCCCCGCGCCCTTGTAGCCGCGGTTGAACACACCCTCCATCGCCGAGACGTTGACGACGTAGGCGCGCTTGCTGGCCGCCCTGCGCGCGGCCTCGGCCATGGCCGGCCGCAGCGCGCTGATCAGGATGAACGGCGAGGTGTAGTTGCACAGCTGGGTCTCCAGCAGCTCCACCGGCGAGATCTGCTCGATGGTCTGCACCCAGGTGTTGGTGTCGACGACGTCGGGCAGCAGACCGCCCGCGTCGATCGCGGTGCCCGCGCGGTGCCGCTCCACGCTGGCGTTGCCCGCGACCAGGGCGAGGTCGGCCACCTTCTGCGCGTCGAGCCCGGAGACCCCCACGGGCAGCGCGGCGAGACCGTCGACCGCGCCCGAGTTGAAGGCTCCGATGACCTGATGGGCGGGCAGCTCACCGGCCGGCAGCGGGGCGCTCTCGCCCTCGACCAGCGCGGCGTACGCGGAGGGCAGCCGGCGTACCGTCTGGGTCGCGTTGTTGATCAGGATGTCGAGCGGGCCCTGCTCGGCGACCTGCTCGGCCAGGGCCACGGCCTGGGCGGGGTCGCGCAGGTCGATGCCGACGACCTCCAGCCGGTGGAGCCAGTCCGCGGAGTCGTCCATCGCCTTGAAGCGGCGGATGGCGTCCTTGGGGAACCGCGTGGTGATCGTGGTGTGGGCGCCGTCGCGCAGCAGCCTGAGCGCGATGTACATGCCGATCTTGGCGCGGCCCCCGGTGAGCAGCGCGCGCTTGCCGGAGAGGTCGGCGCGGGCGTCGCGCTTGGCGCGGTTGACCCGGGCGCAGTCCGGACACAGCTGGTGGTAGAAGTAGTCGACCTCGACGTACCGGGACTTGCAGGTGTAGCAGGAGCGCGGGCGCTGGAGTATCCCCGCGATCCTGCCCTCCTCGGTGTTCGAGGACGGCAGGATGCCCTCGGTCTCGTCGTCGATGCGCTGGGCGGAGCCGGTGGCGGTCGCCTCGGTGACCGCCTTGTCGTGCGCGGTCTTGGCGGCCCGGCGCTCCTGGCGGCGGCGCTGCTTGACCGTGCGGTAGACGTGCGACGTGGCCCGGCGCACCATGATCGCGTCGGGGTGGTCGACGTCCAGCCGGTCGAGCTCCTCCAGCACGCTCAGGCAGACGGCGAGCCGCTCGGGGTCGATGCCGGGCCCGTGCACGACCTCGTCCGTGATCGCCGGACCGTCCTCTGTCACCGTCATCGCCGCTGCCGTTCCCTGTTTCCCTCGTCGCGGTGCTCCGGTCGCGCCCGCTTTCGAACGGGGAATTCTACGGAGCGCCGGGCCGCACCGCCAAAAACCGCGGAGGTCAAGGACCGCAGGCGGTGACGAGCGTCTCCACCTCCCGCTCCAGAGCCTCGGCGAGGCGGTCCAGATCCGGTACGGCCGCGGCGTCGGCGACGAGCCCGTAGTGGACGCGCCCGCGGTACGTCGAGACGGCGACGGCCAGCGCCTGACCGGGGGCGAGCGGGGCGTACGGGTAGACGGCGGCGAGCGGATGGCCGCCGAGCCGCATGCCGACGCCGGGCAGCGGGACGCTGGTGACAAGGATGTCGAACCAGAGCCGGGCCGCCCGGGCGGCGAAGGGCCCGCCGAGCCGGTGGCCGAGCGCGGGAACGTGGTCGGCGAGCAGGGCCACCGCTCCGGCGCCCCGGTCGGGTCCGGCGTCCTTGTTGCGGTCCATCGCCGCGCGGACCGTGCCGAGCCTGCCGAGTGGGTCGGGGTCGCCGACGGGGAGCCGTATCAGATAGCCGGACAGCCGGTTGCCCTGCGGATGCGCGGTGCGCGGGCGGCGCCGGGAGACGGGGATCAGGGCACGCGGGGCGGCGCCGTCGCTGCTGTCGCCGCGTTCGTCGAGCCAGCGGCGCAGGGCGCCGGCGACGACCGCGATCAGGACGTCGTTGACGGTGCCGCCGGCGCTCTTGCGGACGCGGTGCACGTCGTCGAGGTCGAGGACGGCTCCGGCGGTGCGGCGGGTGCCGGTGGATCCGGCGGTCAGCGCGTCCGGCGAGCGCACGCCGAGCGAGGACACCGCCACGGAGGCGCCGATGTCGAGGGCGCGGCCCACGTCGGACAGGGCACCGCGGACCAGCCCGGGCAGCCGGCGCACGTCGGGCAGCGTGCCGCGCCGGGGCTCCTCGGGCCGGCGGGGCCGGGACGCGGGCATGTCCATGGGATCCAGGACGGCCGCGGCGAGCGTGAGGGCCCGCAGTCCGTCGGCGAGGGCGTGGTGGAACTTGAACAGCACGGCGAAGGACGCGCCGTCCTCCCCCGGCAGGACGTGCGCCTCCCAGGGCGGCCGCCCACGGTCCAGCGAGTGCTCCATGAGCTGCCCGGCGCGGGCCTGGAAGTCACCGGCCGGGGCGTGCAGGACGACATGGTCGAGCGGGTCGAAGCGGGGACACTCCTCACGGGTGGCACCGCCGAAGGTGCGGGGGCGCAGCAGCCGGGACGGCTCCCAGGCGTCGCGGATGCGCATCCGCAGACCGGGCACGGCGGCCGCCCGCGCCGCCAGCAGGTCGGCGGCATGGGCGCCCGCGGCGGGCGTGCGCGCCGTGAAGACCCCGAGCGCGCCCAGGTGCATGGGGTGCTCGGGGGACTCGATGTTCCAGAACGCCAGGTCGAGGGGTGCGAGCGGATCTGAAGTCACGGGCCTGCCTCGGGTCGGCGGCGGATGAGCCAGCAGTCAAACCCGGGGCGGCGATCACGGTCAAGGACGATCGGGCTACACACAGTTAAGAGTCGGTTAAGTTCACGGCACGCGCTGCCCCTTGCCCAGCGCGATCACACCGTTCTTCGAGACGGTGTACAGCTCGCCGTCGCGCTCCGGATTCACGCCGATGGTCGCACCCGGCGGGACCTCCACGTTCTTGTCCAGGATCGCGCCCCGGACCACGGCGCCCCGTCCGATGTGCACGTTGTCGTGCAGTATCGAGCCCTGCACCACCGCCCCGGGATCGACGACCACGCCGGGCGACAGCACGGACCGGGTGACCTGTCCGCGGATCAGGCAGCCCGCGCTGATGATCGACTCGCCGGCGATGCCTCCGCCGTTGAACCGGGCGGGCGAGAGCTGGTTGGAGTGGGTGTAGACGGGCCAGCTGCGGTTGTAGAGGTTGAACGCGGGGCGCTCGGCGATCAGGTCCATGTGGGAGTCGTAGTACGCGTCGAGCGTGCCCACGTCACGCCAGTAGCCCTGGTCCCGGCTGGTCTCGCCGGGGACGTGGTTCTCGCTGAAGTCGTACAGCTGCGCCTCGCCCCGGTGGGTGAGCTGGGGCAGGATCGAGCCGCCCATGTCGTGCACGGAGCGCTGGTCCTCGGCGTCCCGCTGGAGCGCCTCGACCAGCACCTTGGTGGTGAAGATGTAGTTGCCCATCGAGGCGAAGACGCAGTCCGGGGCCTCGGGCAGTCCGGGCGGGTCGGCGGGCTTCTCCAGGAACCGCTCCACGGTGCGGCCGTCCGAGCCCGGCGCTATCACGCCGAACGACGACGCCTCGGTGCGCGGCACCCGGATCCCCGCCACCGTCACCCCGGCCCCGGTCTCGATGTGCCGGGCCAGCATCTGCCGCGGGTCCATGCGGTAGACGTGGTCGGCGCCGAACACCGCGACGTACTCGGGCTGTTCGTCGTGGATCAGGTTCAGGGACTGCAGGATGGCGTCCGCGCTGCCCAGGTACCAGCGCGGGCCGAGCCGCTGCTGGGCGGGCACGGGGGTGATGTAGTTGCCGAGCAGGCTCGACATCCGCCAGGTGGTGGTGATGTGCCGGTCCAGCGAGTGCGACTTGTACTGCGTCAGGACACAGATGCGCAGGATGTCGGCGTTGACGAGGTTGGACAGGACGAAGTCCACCAGGCGGTAGGTGCCGCCGAACGTGACCGCCGGTTTGGCACGGTCCGTGGTGAGGGGCATGAGGCGCTTGCCCTCGCCCCCCGCCAGCACGATCCCGAGAACTGAAGGTCCCCCACGACGCATCGCCGCTCCCCTCACGGTGGTTGACCGTTCCCTGCCCCTGGGCGGCGGGGGCTAAGCCTGTTCGAGGATCTTCGTGTAGAGAGCGGCGGTGCGCCGGGCGATCGCGTCCCAGCCGAACTCCTCCACCGCGCGGGCCCGTCCGGCCTCGCCCATGGTCCGGGCACCCGCCGGATCTGCGAGAACGGTGTCCAGCGCGTGCGCCAGACCCGCCTCGAAGCCGTCGTCGACGGGCACCAGCAGCCCGGTTCCGCCGTCCTCGACGACCTCAGGTATTCCACCGACCCGGGACGCCACGACCGGTGTGCCGCACGCCATCGCCTCCAGGTTGACGATCCCCAGCGGTTCGTACACCGACGGGCACACGAACACGGCCGCGTGGGTGAGGAGCTGGATCACCTCGGCGCGCGGGAGCATCCTCGGGATCCAGTGCACACCGTCGCGGACCCGGCTCAGTTCCTCGTGGAGGTCGCGGAACTCACGGTCGATCTCCGGGGTGTCGGGCGCGCCCGCGCACAGCACGACCTGGGCGGCCGGATCGATGTCCCGCACCGCGCGCAGCAGATGGGGCACGCCCTTCTGCCGGGTGATGCGGCCGACGAAGAGGACGTACGGGCGGTCCGGGTCGATCCCGGTCCGCTTCAGCACGTCGGTGCCGGGGTCGGGCCGGTACAGACGGGTGTCGATGCCGTTGTGCACGACGTGCACCCTGGCCGGATCGAGGGCCGGGTAGCAGTCGAGGATGTCCTGGCGCATGGCACCGGAGACGGCGATCACCGCGTCGGCGGCCTCGACCGCGCCGCGCTCGGCCCAGGAGGACAGGGCGTACCCTCCGCCGAGCTGCTCGGCCTTCCAGGGGCGCAACGGCTCCAGCGAGTGGGCCGTCACCACGTGCGGGATGCCGTACTGCATCTTGGCGAGGTGACCCGCGAGGTTGGCGTACCAGGTGTGGGAGTGGACGAGTTCGCGGCCCTCCAGGGCGGCCGCCATCGCCAGGTCCACGGAGAAGGTGCGCAGCGCGTCGTTGGCGCCGTCGAGCGCGGCCCAGGGGCGATGGCGCACGACATTGTCGGCCCCGTCCGCGCGGGACGCCTCGCCCCAGCAGTGGACGTCGAGGTCGACCAGGGATCGCAACTCCCGGGCGAGGAACTCCACATGGACGCCGGCACCGCCGTAGACGTCCGGTGGATACTCCCGCGTCAGCAGCCCCACTCGCACCAGGAACCCCCATTCGTCGCATCCGGCTCCTCATGGTCACCCAGATGCGGCGTGCGGGGAAGAGCGCGGGGGGCTGGGGAAACAGCAGTCGCCGCACACACCGCCGCCCGGGATCCGGTAGTAGAGGCAGCAGCTGCGCCGCCGGAAGGACGTGCCCGTGAGGGTGCCGGTGCCGGACAGCAGGGGGTGGGTGAGCAGCTCGGCGGCCAGGGCGCGGGTCCGTTCGCCGGTGCCGGGGACGCCGTTCGCCCGCGCCCAGCGGTCCGTCTCACGGGCTGCGCCCACGAGCGCCGACGCCGCGTTGCCGCGCAGCAGTCCCGGGGCGAGCCGGTGACCGGAGCGCAGGGCCGCGGCCAGGGGCTCCAGGTGTCCGAGCAGGACGGCGTCGGCGAGGCCGTCCGCGTCGGCCGGGGCCCCGGGCCGCACCTCGCGCAGCCACAGGTCCTCGGGGGCGCCGCCGTCGGGGTCCCAGTGCAGCAGACCCGGGTCCAGGTCGGGGAGCCGGCCGTAGCGGGCGGCGCAGCCCAGCGCGATCGACCACAGCCGCGCGGCGAGCCCCAGATGGGCCACCGACGCGGCGACGCGCGGCTCGGGGGCGCGCAGGGCGGCGGCGACCTTGCGGACGCGGAAAGTCAGTGGATTCCCGTAAACATCCGATGTGAGGATTCCGTAGGCGTGCGCGAGCGTCGGCAGCGGGCGTGCGGGCTCTCCGGCCGTGCCCGGGAGGGGGCGCACGGCGAAGAAGGGGCCGAGGGGCCGCAGTGCGGCGAGATCGGGGTCGAGTTCCACGAACAGCAGTAGTACCAAGCCCCCTAAGGGGTGGGACCTCAGGGTGTCGCGCCGCCGTCACCCGACTTGGGGAGGATGGGATCACCTGCGTACTCCATCGGTAGTAGGAGCCATTGAGTGCTCAGGGACGACGACGGGAACAGCGGAAGGGGGCAAGGTGTTGTTCATGGAAGCCGACCGTTCGCCGCGTGGGGCCGCACAGCCCCGCCTCGCGCAGAGGAGCAGCCGATGAGCGCCCTCGCGTTGTCCGTGCTGCTGTCGTTCGTGTCCGCCGTGGCGTACGCGGGCGGAGCGATCGTGCAGGAGCGTGTGGCGGAGACCTCCCCCGGCGAGCAGTACGCACCGCTGCGCCGGCCGGGCTGGTGGGCGGCGGTCGCGCTGAACGGCTTCGGCGGACTGCTCCATGTGGTGGCGCTGGCCTACGGCCCGCTCAGTCTCGTCCAGCCGCTCGGCGCCCTGACCATCGTGTTCGCCCTGCCCATGGCGGCGCTCTTCGTGGGCCGCAGGGCCGGCGCGACCGCCTGGCGCGGCGCGATCATGGCCACGGTGGGCCTCGCCGGACTGCTGTCCCTCGTCGGCGCGCCCGCGAGCCAGTCGCTCAGCGGGCCGCAGCGCGTCGGCATCTTCGTCGTCACCGGCGCCGTGGTCGCCGCGCTGATGGTGGCCGGCCGGGCCGCGCACCGGCATCCTGCGGTGCGCGCGATGATCCTCGCCACGGGCTCCGGTATCGCCTTCGGGATGTCCTCGGTGTTCACCAAGACCGTCGCGGTCGACTGGACCGGCGGTGTGACGGCGGCGGACGTGCCCTCGCTCGCCGCGATCGGTGTACTGGCGACCGCCGGGATGCTGCTGTCGCAGGCTTCCTACCGGGGCGCCGGACTCGCCGCGCCGCTGGCCACGCTGACCGTGGTGAACCCGGTGGTGGCGGCCGCGGTGGGCATCACGATGTTCGGCGAGACCTTCCGCTACGGCACGGCGGGCACCGTGCTCGCCCTGGGCTGCGGTGTGGTCGCCGCCGGCGGTCTGATCCTGCTGACCACCGAGCGCATCGCACGGACCGAGGGCGCCGCCGCGGCCCGGCCGGGACCGTCGGGCGGGCCGGCCGAGGCGGCCGGCCCAGGTGCCGCCGCGGTGCCCCGGGGGTCCGTCGTCGCACAGCGGACCGCCGCCGACGGGCCCGTGGCCGCGCCGACGGAGGACGCGTTCGTGCCGGTGGAGGACGTGCTGGTGGCGGTGCAGGACGTGTTCGCGGCGGCGCCGCTCACCGCGGGTGTCTCCGCCCGTGGCGCGGCCGCCGGACCCGACGACCGGCCGGCGGACGTCTCTCCCCGGCCCGCCGACGCCTTCGACGACCGGCGGGCCGGGGAGAGGGCCGTGGCACTCCTCCCCGCCTACGCCATGCCGTACGTGCCGCTGCCGGTGCTCGACCGGCACCGTGTGCGTGTCAAATCCTGACGCCGCCCGCTCGCAGATAGGCGAGCGGGTCGATGTCCGAGCCGAAGCCGGGCCCCGTCCGCACCTCGAAGTGCAGATGCGGGCCCGTGCTGTTGCCGGTGGACCCGGAACGTCCGATGCGCTGCCCCGCCCCCACGCTCTGCCCGGACCGCACGGCGATCGCCGACAGATGGGCGTACTGCGAGTAGCGGCCGTCCTCGTGCAGCAGCACCACCTGGTAGCCGAAGGACCCGGCCCACCCGGCGGTGACCACCCGGCCGGGCGCGACCGCCTTCACCGAGGTGCCGGTGGGCACGGGGAAGTCGACGCCGGTGTGGTAGCCCTTCGACCAGGACGATCCGGCCTTGTGGTACGGCGTGCCGGAGGGGGCGTCCACCGGGGCCACCAGGGCGGCGCCGCGGTTCCCGGTGCGTTCCGCGGACCTCGACGGCTTCCGCTCGGGCTCGGCCTCCGGGCGCTTCTTCTGCGGGGCGGGACGCCCGGTGCGGTGCCCGGCCGCGGTGCCGTCCAGGCTGAGCCGCTGGCCCGGCACGATCAGGTCCGGGTCGGCGCCGATGACGGAGCGGTTGGCGTCGTACAGGCCCCGCCAGCCGCCGCGTACGTCCTCGCGGTCGGCGATCCGCGACAGGCTGTCGCCGCGGACGACGGTGTACATCTCCGCCCGGCCCGCCCGGGACTGCGGCGTGGTCTGCGGCTGCACGTCGCGCACCTCGCGCGCGGTGCTCCTGGCCGCCTTCTTCTCGCCGCCGGGGCGGACGTCGGGGCGTTCGCCGCCCCGTTCGAGACCGGCCCGCTGCGAGCACACCGGCCAGGCCCCGGGTCCCTGCCCGTCGAGGACCTTCTCGGCGATCGCGATCTGTTCCTGCCGCGTCGCGAGGTCGGCGCGGGGCGCGTAGGCGGTGCCGCCGTACGCCTCCCAGGTGGACTGGGTGAACTGGAGGCCGCCGTAGTAGCCGTTGCCGGTGTTGATGTTCCAGTCGTTGGTGGACTCGCACGCGGCGACCTTCTCCCAGGTCTCCACGTCGGCAGCCTGGGCCGCACCTGCGCCGACGAGCGGGAGAGCCATACCGGCACCGCCCGCCGTGACGGTGAGTGAGGCTCGGTTGATCATGTTCGGCTGATACCGGCGGTGCCGGCCGCGTACGGCCATGAAGTGCCCCCTCGACAAGCGTCAGGAGGGCCAAAAGTAAAGGTGGCTAACAGGCCATGACAAGACGGCAATCGGCCTCACGGTCACTTTAAGTGGCCGGGATGCACCCCTCGTTGACGAGGTCCGGCGCGCTTTCGCTGAGGATCATGCGCCTCGTGTACGTACTGAGCTCCGAGAGTCGGACGTGCGCCTGGCGTACCGGCACGCCAGGATGGCCCGGGGGGCGATACTGACGGCCACACGCCCGGCACGGTCCGTTCCAGCGACCAGCACAGCCACCGGATCTTCTAGGAGCAGGCGGAATGAGCACTTCAGCCCAGATCGGCGTCACAGGACTCGCGGTCATGGGCCGCAACCTCGCCCGCAATTTCGCGCGCAACGGCTACACGGTGGCCGTGCACAACCGGACGGCGGCGCGCACCCACGCGCTCGTCGAGGAGTTCGGGAGCGAGGGCGAGTTCATCGCGGCCGAGACGGCCAAGGAGTTCGTGGCCGCACTGGAGCGGCCGCGCCGCCTCGTCATCATGGTGAAGGCGGGCGATCCCACCGACGCGGTGATCCGGGAGTTCGCGCCGCTCCTGGAGCCCGGCGACATGATCATCGACGGCGGCAACGCGCACTTCGCGGACACCAGGCGCCGTGAACGCGACCTGCGTGAGCAGGGCATCCACTTCGTCGGCATGGGCGTCTCCGGCGGCGAGGAGGGCGCGCTGAACGGGCCGAGCATCATGCCCGGCGGGCCCGTGGAGTCCTACGACTCGCTCGGCCCGATGCTGGAGAAGATCTCCGCGAAGGCCGCCGACGGGGCGCCGTGCGTCACGCACGTCGGTCCGGACGGCGCCGGGCACTTCGTGAAGATGGTGCACAACGGCATCGAGTACGCCGACATGCAGCTGATCGGCGAGGCGTACCAGCTGCTGCGCGACGTCGCCGGGTACGAGCCCGCGCGGATCGCGGAGATCTTCCGGACCTGGAACACCGGCCGGCTGGACTCCTACCTGATCGAGATCACGGCCGAGGTGCTGTCGCACGTGGACGCCGCGACCGGCAGGCCGTTCGTGGACGTCGTGGTGGACCAGGCCGAGCAGAAGGGCACGGGCCGCTGGACCGTGCAGATCGCGCTCGACCTCGGGGTCCCGGTGTCCGGCATCGCCGAGGCGGTCTTCGCGCGCTCGCTGTCCGGGCACGCGGCCCTGCGGGAGGCGTCCCGCGGGCTGGCCGGACCGAAGGCGTCGCCGCTCGGCGAGGCGGAGGCCGCCGCCTTCGCGGACCGGGTCGAGCAGGCGCTGTACGCCTCGAAGATCGTGTCGTACACGCAGGGGTTCCACGAGATCACCGCGGGCAGCGACGAGTACGGCTGGGACATCGACCTGGGCAGGGTCGCGTCGATCTGGCGGGGCGGCTGCATCATCCGCGCGGCGTTCCTGGACCGGATCCGCGCCGCGTACGACGCCCGCGCCGATCTGCCGAGCCTGCTGTCCGACGAGACGTTCGCCCGTGAGATCGCCGACGCGCAGGACGACTGGCGCGAGGTGGTCGTCGCCGCGACGCGGCAGGGCGTGCCGACGCCCGGCTTCTCCGCGGCGCTGGCCTACTACGACGGGCTGCGGGCCGAGCGGCTGCCCGCGGCGCTGACGCAGGGACAGCGGGACTTCTTCGGGGCGCACACGTACCGGAGGGTGGACCGGGACGGGTCGTTCCACACGCTGTGGGGCGGGGACCGGGCGGAGGTGTCCGCCTAGCGCTCCGCGGAGTTCGGCGGCCGAGCGGGCGCGGGCCGTCCGCGGCCCGTCCGCGGCCCGGGGCTGCGCGGCCCGGGGTGCGGTCGCCCGCACCCCTTGCGGGACCTGCCCTCCTGCCACCGCCGGATGTCCGCCCGACCTTCCGGGGGCATCCGGCGGCCGAGCGGGCGCGGGCCGGTCCCGGGCGTGTCGCGCAATTCCCCGCGCCCCTTCCGGAGCGTGCCCCCTCAGGAGAGCGGCGGGCCCGGCTCCGGGTTCGGTACGGGTTCCGGTCCCGGCGGGATCGGGGACGGGTCCGGGTCCGGGACGGGTCCCGGGGGCGGCGGTGCCGGCACGGGCCCCGGGCCGGGGTCCGGGGGCGTCGGCTCAGGGCCGGGACCGGGGCCGGGGACCGGAGGTACGGGCGGCGGTCCCGGCGGCGCGGGCGGCGGCTGGACCGGGTCCGGGTGGGGCTCGGGGCCGGGCGTGGGACCCGGCGGCACGGGGTCGGGATACGGGTCGGTCATGGTGTCCTCCGGCACGACGTGGACATGGCCTGTGGACTACTCCCCGGTTACCCGCGGTCGCAGCGGTCAGTCACCCGGGCGCACCACAGGGGCGGGCACCGGCCGTGTGCGCCGGTGCCCGCCCCTGTGCGGTCCTCGTGGGTCAGACCGTGACGGCCTGGGGGCTGCGCCGCTGGTCCGAGCCCGGCACCGGCTCGCCCGGGTCCGCGCCGAGGGCGACGATCCGGTTGCCGGCGTCCACGTGCACCACGCTCGGCTTCAGCTCCCGCGCCTCGGCATCGGTGACCTGGGCGTAGCTGATGATGATCACCAGGTCCCCGGGGTGCACCAGATGGGCGGCGGCGCCGTTGATCCCGATCACGCCGGACCCGCGCTCGCCCTCGATGACGTAGGTCTCCAGGCGGGCGCCGTTGGTGATGTCGACGATGTGCACGAGCTCGCCCGGCAGCAGGTCCGCCGCGTCGAGCAGCTCGGCGTCGATGGTCACCGATCCCACGTAGTGCAGGTCGGCCTGGGTGACGGTGGCTCGATGGATCTTCGACTTGAACATGGTACGCAGCATGAAGAAACTCCCGAGATGTTTGCTCCCTGCCCGCTTCTACAGGTCAAGGGCGATCTTCGGAGCCTACAACGGTTCGCATGCCCGGTCAGCGGTCCGCAGGTGTCGCAGAACTCACGCCGGCCCATTGCTGACTTTCCTGACGCGTCGGCGGGACAGCTGAGCCGGGCCGTCGCCGTCCTCGTCCGCACACGCCCTGCTGCCTGAGCGAGCTCGCCGGCCTCCTCGGTCCTTCCTCGCTCCTGCCAAACGAAGGAGAGGAGCGGGGTGGGGAACCAGTGCCCTTCGCAGGCGGACGCGGTCCGCTCCACCGGACCGAGGGCCGGTGTGCCGCCGGGATCCGCGACGCCGGAGAAGGCGACGGTGGGGACGGCGACGGTGGGGACGGTGACGGTGGGGACGGTGATGCCAAGCGTGTCGGCGAGATACGAGCCGTAGCGGCAGGACGGCCGGTCCTCAGCGGTTCTCGTACGGGCAGCCATGGGTCTCACCGTCGCGGGGGCCGGTGCCGGGGGGCGGCCGGGGAGGTGGTCCGTCCGGTGCGGCCTCCGGGCGGGTCGTCCTGTCCGGAACTGCCGTTCCGGTGTCCCTGGGGCGCGGCCCGGGACGGCCCGGGCGGCGGTACGAGCCCGAAGTGGGCCCAGGCGGCGGGCATCGCGACCCGCCCCCGGGGCGTCCGGGCCAGCAGCCCCTCCCGGACCAGGAACGGCTCGGCGACCTCCTCCACCGTCTCCCGCTCCTCCCCCACGGCGACCGCGAGGGTGGACAGGCCGACCGGTCCGCCACCGAACAGCTTCAGCAGGGCGTGCAGCACGGCCCGGTCCAAGCGGTCCAGGCCACGAGCGTCGACCTCGTAGACCCCCAGGGCCGCGGACGCGATCCGGCGGGTGACCGCTCCGTCCGCGGTGACCTCGGCGTAGTCCCGCACCCGGCGCAGCAGCCGGTTGGCGATGCGGGGCGTGCCGCGGGAGCGGCCGGCGATCTCGGCGGCGCCCGCGGGCTCGACCTCCACCTCCAGCAGCCGGGCGGAGCGGTGGATGACGCGCTCCAGTTCGGCCGGGTCGTAGAACTCCATGTGGGCGGTGAAGCCGAAGCGGTCGCGCAGCGGCGGGAGCAGCAGGCCGGCCCGGACGGTGGCGCCGACGAGGGTGAACGGCGGCAGCTCGAGGGACATGGCGGTCGCGTCGAGGCCGGTGCCGACGACGATGTCGACGCGGAAGTCCTCCATCGCCAGGTAGAGCATCTCCTCGGCGGGCCGGGACATCCGGTGGATCTCGTCGAGGAAGAGGACCTCGCCCCCGGTGAGCGAGGCCAGGACCGCCGCCAGGTCCCCGGGGCGCTGGATGGCGGGGCCGGAGGTGATGCGCAGCGGGGCTCCCATCTCCGCGGCGATGATCATCGCCAGGGTGGTCTTGCCGAGCCCCGGGGCACCGGAGAGCAGCACGTGGTCGGCGGTGACGCTCCGCTGCCGCGCGGCCCTGAGGACGAGGTCGAGCTGCTCGCGGACCCGTACCTGGCCGATGAACCCGTCCAGGTCCTTGGGGCGCAACGCCGCCTCGGTGACCCGGTCCTCGCCGTCGGCGGCGGCCGCGACCGGCCGGTGGACCGGCTCCGCCGCAGTGGGCCTGCCGACGGCGGTCCTGCCCGGGGCCGGCGTCTCGTCCCGGGGCGTGGCGGCGCCGGGGAGCACGGTGCCGCCCCGGTTCACCGGCGTTCGCCCCGCGCCGGGGTGAGGGAGCGGCCGGCTGGTCTTCACGGCCCGGCCGGGGTGCCGTCGAGGAGGACGCGGGAGGCCGGAGCGCTCGGGGCCGACGAGGCCGGCCCGGTGGGGCGCCGGCCGGCCGCGGCCGGGTCGAACGGCACGGTGCCGGGTGCGGCCACTCGGTTCGCCGTGTCCGCCCGGTGCTCCGCCGCCGGGGCCTCCGGCTTCGCCGCGATGCACAGTTTCTCCCTGGTCTTCTTCTCGATCTCGTCGGCGAGGTCGGGGTTGTCCTTGAGGAAGTTGCGGGCGTTCTCCTTGCCCTGGCCGAGCCGGTCGCCCTCGTACGTGTACCAGGCGCCGGACTTGCGGACGATGCCTTGCTGGACGCCCAGGTCGATCAGCTCGCCCTCGCGGCTGATGCCCCGGCCGTAGAGGATGTCGAACTCGGCCTGCCTGAACGGCGGGGCGACCTTGTTCTTGGCCACCTTGACGCGGGTGCGGTTGCCCACCGGCTCGGTGCCGTCCTTGAGGGTCTCGATCCGGCGGATGTCGAGGCGGACCGAGGAGTAGAACTTCAGGGCGCGGCCACCGGTCGTGGTCTCCGGCGAGCCGAAGATCACGCCGATCTTCTCGCGGAGCTGGTTGATGAAGATCATCGTGGTTCCGGAGTGGCCCAGCGCGCCGGCGGTCTTCCGGAGGGCCTGGCTCATCAGCCGGGCCTGCAGGCCGACGTGCGGGTCGCCCATCTCGCCCTCGATCTCCGCGCGCGGGACGAGCGCGGCGACGGAGTCGATGACGATGAGGCCCAGGGCACCGGAGTGGATGAGGGTGTCGGCGATCTGCAGGGCCTGTTCGCCGTTGTCCGGCTGGCAGACCAGCAGGGCGTCGGTGTCGACGCCGAGCCGCTTGGCGTACTCGAGGTCGAGGCCGTACTCGGCGTCG
The DNA here is from genome assembly GCF_044754345.1 of Streptomyces sp. NPDC093094. Classification (NCBI taxonomy): domain Bacteria; kingdom Bacillati; phylum Actinomycetota; class Actinomycetes; order Kitasatosporales; family Streptomycetaceae; genus Streptomyces; species Streptomyces sp. NPDC093094. The sequence goes on from NZ_JBIVOX010000006.1 coordinate 509,740, forward strand.
ATGAACGCCGCGATCCTGCCTGCCTTCTGCGCGTTGGCCATGGCGTGCAGGGCCAGGGTCGTCTTGCCGGAGGACTCCGGGCCGTAGATCTCCACCACGCGGCCGCGCGGCAGGCCGCCGACGCCGAGGGCGAGATCCAGGGCGATCGAGCCGGTGGGGATGACCTCGACGGGGGCCTCCGGCTCGTCCCCCAGGCGCATCACCGAGCCCGTGCCGAACCGTTTTTCGATCTGGGCGAGGGCGAGCTCGAGCGCTTCCTCGCGGTCCTGTTCCTTCATGGGGTCCGCCTCGGATGGGTGCGGTGTGCGGTCGCGGCCGGCGCACGGGTGCGCCGGCCCGTCAGAAGGGCTCCGCCTCCTCGCGGGGGGCACGTCGTCCGGCCTCGGCGGGGACCGGCCACTCGCCGCCGTCGGGTCGGGTGAACGGGTCCTCGGCGGGAGGACGGGGGCCGCCGCGGGAACCGGCGGGGACACCGGTGTGCGGGGGTTTGGCGATCGTCACGGCGGTGAACCGCAGCGACGGGCCGATCTCGTCGGCCTCCAGCTCGATGACGGTCCGCCTCTCGCCCTCCCGGGTCTCGTACGTCCGCTGGCGCAGCCGCCCCTGGACGATGACGCGGGTGCCGCGGGTCAGGGACTCGGCGGCGTGCTCCGCCTCCTTCCGCCAGACCGAGCAGCGCAGGAACAGCGTCTCGGCGTCCCGCCATTCGTTGCTCTGCCGGTCGAAGGTGCGGGGCGTGGACGCGACGGTGAAGTGCGCGACCGTGTCGCCGGACGGGGTGAGGCGCAGCTCGGGGTCGTCGGTCAGGTTGCCGACGACGGTGATGACGGTTTCACCGACCATGGCGGTTTTCCTCTCGTGCGGCGGGTGGTTCCTCACCCGTGCCGGTTCGAGTTCGACGGGCGGCCCCGTACCGGTGGTGACGGTGCCCGGAGGGGAGGCTGCGTTGCTCCGGCCAGGTGTGAGGGATGAGCTGGGCGGCGCGGGTCTCCGGGGGAGTCGCGGTGGCGAGGGGTGGCAGGGCTCCGGTACGCGGCTTTTCCGGAGTCGGGGCGATCACCGGGTTCACCTCGTTTCCCCCTCCTGTCTCGGCCCGGGCTCGGCGAGCCCGGCTGCGAGGAGCCGTGCCTGGTGGGCAGGGGCCCTCCTCAGCGGGATTCCGAGCCGGGGGACGGTGCAGGGACGGCCTGCGGCGGCCCCGCACCAGGGACAGGGCACGCGGAGGGACCGGACACGCGCGTCGCGCTTCGAGCCGGTGAGGTGGGAGGGCGGACTGCCCGGGGCGGCGGGTGCGCGCCGAACTCGCTGTCCTGAGGCGATCGCGGTCACCAGCGAGAGGAGTTCCGCACGATAACGGCGCGGGTCGTCGGGGTCGCTGTCCGGGAGCGGCAGCGGGTTGCGGGCGAGCCGCTCCTCCCGGATCGCCCGCACCTCGGCGCGGATGTCGGCGGCGGCGATGTCGGACCGCTGCCTGCCCAGCCGGATCACGGCCGCCCGTACATCGGCGACGTCCAGGTCGGCGAGCAGCAGGTGCCAGGCGTCCGTCGTGGTGTCTTCCAGGTGCATCGACGGGCACATCGCCGCGACCAGGGCGACGAGCTGGGCCGTCTCGGCTGGCAGCATGCGCTCTTCCCTTCCGCGGGGGGACGTCCCGGCTGACGCCGGTGCGCCGCTTCCCGCCGCATCCGCCGGCTGCTGGTACACGTACAGGACGGCCCCGCAGGCGCACCGCAGCCGTTTGTCGTCCTCGAACGTCCAGCGGCCGCAATCGAGGTGACCGGTCTGGGAGACCAGGAACCACACCATGTCGAGCGTGTCCCGGTCGGGGTGGGCGACGACAGCGGTCATGGATCCTCGCCACTTTCGAGGGGGAGCAGGCGGCGCAGGTCGAGCGTGCCGATGTGCAGGGCGCGGGCGATCCGTTCCCGCCCTCCGGGCAGGGGGCGCAGGCTGAACGACCGCGGTTCGGAGGCCGACAGCACACCCAGCCCCGGGATCGTCTCGCCGGTGCACGGGTCGGCGACCGGCTCGAGGCAGGTCAGCCGGGCGAGAAATTGCCGCTGCCAGCTGGGGCGCACCCGGACCAGCGTCTCCACCTCGCCGGGGTGGTTCTCGGCCACCCAGGCGGTGAACGCCTTCTCGTCGGCGACCACGACCGTCGGTCTGGGGTCGACGAGGGTGAGGGTGGCGACCGGTGTGTCGTCCGGCAGGGTCACCCGGACCGACTTCAGGTTCAGCTCGGCGCGGGCCGCGAGCAGCTCCTCGAGGACCTCGTGGCGCTCGGTCCGGTACTCGGCGTCGACGGCGTCGCGCAGCACCCGGAGCACGGCGACCCGTGTGGCGTGCTCCTTGAGGCTCATGCGGACTTGTCCTTCCGCTCGGTCCCGTTCTCCCGCCTGGTCCCGGACCCGGACTCGACGTCCTCGGCGACCCTGTTCCTCGCCGCCGCGGTGCCGTGGCGCACTATCAGCTGGCCGAGCGTGCGGGTCTCCCCGGTGTCGTCCAGGACGGCGGCGCCGAGCAGGTTGTGCCGGCGGGCCTTCTCGTACAGATCGCGCAGTTCCTCGTGGCCGGCGCCCGGCGCGGTGGCCGCCGTGACGTAGTCGGAAACGGAGGGGACGGGCTTGCCGGCCTCCAGCCAGTCGAGGACGGCCTCGGCGAACTCCGGGCCCGGCCTGTGGAGCACCGTCCCGGACAGCGGCTTCGCCCGGGACTTGGAGATCACCAGAGTGTTCTCGTGGTCGAGATCGCCGACGATGTCGAATTCGTACTCGATGCCCTCCCGCTGCTCGGGCTTGAGCCCGATCTTGCGCGGCACCTTGCGGCCGCGCTCGTCGGCCTCCACGACGTATTCGGTCTTGGTGCGCATGGTGACGATGAGGTGACCGGGGTAGGCGAGCAGGGCATCGACCATCGCCCGCTCCTGGGGGCGGGCCTCCTTCCAGCCGGCGAAGCTGCCGCCCGCCCCGAGGCGCTTGGCCGCGTTGTCGACCTGCTCCAGCATCCCGCCGGTGCCGGACCAGAAGTGACTCAGGGAATCGACGATCATGACGTCGTAGTCCTCGTGGGCGGCCACCGCGAGCGCGTCGACGAGGGTGGTGGGCTGGAACGTCGTGAGCGGGAGGGTGTCGAAGGCGAACTCGTCGGCGTACTTGGCGGCGCTGCCGTGCTCGGTGTCGATCAGGGCGACCCGCTCGCCGAGCCCGGCGGCGGTGACCAGGGCGGTGTAGGTCTTGCCCGACCCGGTGGGACCGGCGAGCGCGATGCGGGCCTTGGCCTGTTCCTTGGTGGCGGTGGTGAAGGTGAGGTTCACGCCGTTCTCCTGGCGTCTGCGACGGCGGTTCCGGGTGGGCCTGGCCGGCAGGGGACGCGGTCCTCGTCCGGCAGGACGTGCCCCCGTGCGGCCGTCGCTCGGATCGAATATGTATTCGAATTGCTGTCTGCACTCACACTAGGCGCCCCAGAAGCGACAATCCACCTTTTTTCGCAAGAAAAACATAGAAAAGAGTGAAATGTCGGTAGCGAGGCGTATAATGCCCCCGCACTCGTGCGGGTGTCGGACGCCTCCGGTCTCAGCCGGCGTCAGCGGCCGGGCGTTCGCCCTCCCCCGCGGCCGGGTCCGTGGTGACGGCCAGGGGACAAGGCGGCGGGGTGCCGCCCCAGGCCGGGCACAGCGCCCGATGGGGGCATCAGTCGCACGGCCGGCTCGGGCTCGGGAGCAGGTCGCCCGTCCGCGTCGCCCGCCCGATCGCGTCCCACAGCGCCACGCCTTGCGCTCCACGGCCCGCAGATCAGCCTCCGCCGGGTCGTAAGTGAGCACGTCCCCGCTGCCCAGGTGGACCAGCCGCGGGCTGCGCGGCACGGTGCCACGCAGCCGCCACAGCACCAGGGCGTAGAACTTCAGCTGGAACAGCGCGTCCGCCGCGTACTCGGGCGGGGGCGCCCGGCCGGTCTTGTGGTCGACGCGAGACGGTGCAGCTGTGCACTCGGGCGCCTCCTCGACCTCGCCGCAGGACATGAGCAGGTACACGATCGGGCCCGATGCTGACCGTTTGCTGACCCGCACGCCGCCATCAAGGCTCTGGCCTGCGGAAACACCTGGACGCCAGATCTTCGACCTGAACACGGCACGCAGTATCCGGCACTCCCCGGATTCGCTCCCTGCCTGCCTTTGTGCAGGTCAAGGGCTATTTCCTCAGCCTGCTGAATCAGCCCGCGCGGGCGCACCGAGCTCCCTGTCACGTGCTGTGCGGCGCCCCGGCGGAGCAGGGCCGCGGCCGCCGTCAGGCCAGGGCGCCGGGGTCCTTCTCGATCACCGTGCGCAGGGCCTGTGAGGTGCGGTCGATGTGCTGGGCGAGCAGGTCGGCCGCGCGATCGGCGTCCCGGCTCAGCACGGCGTCCACCAGACGCTGGTGCTCGCCCGCCACATCGCGGTCGACGTCCTGTCCGACGGGCCGCGACCAGCGCCGGTACAGCGTGGCCTCGTCCCTCAGGCCCGCGGCGACGGCCAGCAGGCGGGCGTTGCCGCACGCCTCCAGAAGCGTCTCGTGGAACCGCTCGTGGACGGCGAACCATTCGCCGCTCAGGGTGCCGTCCGGCAGCACGGCCGGGACGCCGGAGAGGTGGTGGTGGGCGGCGACGACGGCCGCCTCCCACTGGATGTCGCCGCGCGCGACGGCCCGGCGCAGGACCATCGTCTCGATCTCGATCCGCGCCTCGGTGAGTTCGTCGAGGTCCCGCAGCGACACGGAGACCACACGGAAGCCCTGCTGAGGGGCGGCGACGACGAGTCCCTGCTCCGACAGCCGGGTGAGGGCCTCGCGCACCACCGACTGGCTGACCGAATGGCGCTGGGCCAGCTCCACCAGGCGCAGCCGCTGCCCGGGCATGAGGGCTCCCTGGAGGATGTCCTCCCGGATCTGCGCGTAGACGATGCCGCCTCTAGTCGCCTTCTCACCAGCCATGGCACCACACCGTAGCAGCGAAACGCCAGCTCAGAGCAATAACGCCAATCAGGCAGAACATCGAGATCATGACGCCGAGTATCACGCTGTCGAGCGCCAGACTCATTGATTATCGTTAATCTCTTGCTTTACCGAGATCCCGGAGCGAGACTGCTGGGACAGACAGACATCCCCACGGCACGGAGGGGCTTCATGCGCCTGGCACACATCGACGGACGACTGGTCGTCCGGGGCCCCGAGGGCTTCGTCGACGCGGAGGAGGCGAGCCGGGGACGGTTCGGGCCCGACGCCCAGACGGCACTGGCCGACTGGGACGCCTTCTCGTCCTGGGCACGGGAGTTCCTGGCGTCGCCGGAAGCGGCCGGGGCCCCGGTCGTGACCCCCGGCGACGACGCGGTGTGGGGGCCTCCGGTCCCCCGGCCCGCCCAGATCTTCGCGGTCGGCCTGAACTACCGCGACCACATCGCGGAGTCGAAGCTGAGCGTGCCGGCCGAACCGGCCGTCTTCACCAAGTTCCGCACGTCCCTGACCGGCCACGAGTCGGCCGTCGTGCTGCCCGACGGACTGGTCGACTGGGAGGCGGAACTGGTCGTCGTCATCGGCCGCCACTGCCACCGCGCCACCCGTGGGACGGCGTGGTCCCACGTGGCCGGGCTGACCGTCGGGCAGGACCTCTCCGAGCGGCGCCTGCAGCTGACCGGCCCGGCGCCGCAGTTCTCCCTCGGCAAGTCCTACCCGGGCTTCGCCCCGCTCGGCCCCGAACTCGTCAGCACCGACGAGTTCGCGGACCCCGACGACCTGGAGCTGGGCTGCCGGCTCGAAGGCGGCGAGGTGCTGCAGAAGAGCCGTACCTCCGAGATGGTCTTCGACGTCCCGGAACTGATCACCCGCCTGTCGGCCGTGTGCCCCCTGCTCCCCGGTGACCTGATCTTCACCGGCACCCCGGCCGGCGTCGGCGGCGCCCGCACCCCGCAGAAGTTCCTCGCCCCCGGGGACGTGCTCCTCACCTGGATCGAGGGCATCGGCACCCTGCGCAGCCCGATGCTCGCCGCCTCCTGACCCCGCTCCGCCCCTCACGCCGTACCCGAAGAGAGCCGCAACCATGTCACTGCACCGACTGACCCAGATCGTCATGGGCGTGCCGAACGTCGAGCAGACGGCCGCCTACTACACCGACTTCGGCCTCACGCCCTCGGACGACTCCCCCGGCGCCGCCGTGCAGGGGCCCGCCGCGGCGTTCACGACCGTCGACGGCGGCGAGCAGCTGCGCATCGTGCACTCCCCGTACCGCCGCCTGGTCGAACTGGGCGTGGGCGCCGACGACCCCGACGACCTCGACCGGGTCGCCGCCTCCCTCGCCGGGCTCGACGTGCCGGTCCTGCGCGCCGCCGGCAGCGTGTCCGCGGTCGACCCGGGCACCGGGGTCCTCGTCCGGGTGGAGCTCGCCCCGCGTCTGCGGCAGACTCCCGCCCCGGCCGCCCCGTACAACGCGCCGGGCGTCGACGCCCGGCTGCACGCGCGCGCTCCGGGCATCCTGCGCGAAGGACCGGTCAGGCCGCGCAAGCTCGGCCATGTCGTCCTGGGCTCGACCGACCAGGAGAGCTCCGAGCGCTTCTTCCGGCAGGGCATCGGCTTCAAGGTCAGCGACACCGTCAAGGGCCTGGCCGCGTTCATGCGCTGCTCCACCGACCACCACAACGTCCTCGTGCAGCAGGCGCCCGTGGCCTTCCTGCACCACACCTCCTGGCAGGTCGAGGACGTCGACGAGATCGGCCGCGGCGCCACCGCCATGCTGGAGAAGGACCCCGGCCGGCACACCTGGGGGCTGGGCCGCCACCACATCGGCTCCAACTTCTTCTGGTACCTCAAGGACCCGGCCGGCAACTTCTCCGAGTACTACTCCGACATCGACTGCATCGTCGACGACGCCCTGTGGAAGGTCAGCGACTTCGACGACGCCAAGGCCCTCTACTCCTGGGGCCCGCCCCCGCCGCCGTCCTTCCTCGCCCCCGACGACCTGGCGGCCCTGATGACCGGCGCCCACACCGCGGCCGAGTGAGGACGGCCGCCATGTACCAGCACCCCCGCGGTCCGGGCCGCGGCGACGTCCCCGGAGGTCCCCGATGAGCACGGCACAGCAGGACACGGCCGCCGAGCCGATCTGGCGGCCCGACCCGTCCGAGGCGGCGGCCTCGCACCTCGCGCGGTTCGTCGACCTCGTCGCCCGGCGCACCGGCGTCGTCCACCCCGACTACGAGTCCCTGTGGACCTGGTCGGTCGAGGACCTGCCCGGCTTCTGGACGGCCGTCGCCGCGTTCTTCGACATCCGGCTCGGCGGCACCTGGGAGCAGGTCCTCGACGACGCCCCGATGCCGGCCACCCGGTGGTTCCCCGGCGCCCGGCTGAACTACGCCGAGCACGCGCTGCGTTCCGGCGACCCCGACGGCACCGCGGTGATCTCGGTCGACGAGGACGGCACCACCACGTACACCGGCCGGGACGAACTGCGCCGGCAGGTCGGCGCGCTGGCCGCCTGGCTGCGCGGCCGGGGTGTGACGGCCGGCGACCGGGTGGTGGGGTACCTGCCCGACACCCTCCACTCGGTGGTCGCGTTCCTGGCCTCGGCCAGCATCGGCGCCGTGTGGTCGGCCTGCGGCCAGGACTACGGCGCCGACGGTGCCGCGAACCGCTTCGCCCAGCTCGAACCGGTCGTGCTGTTCGCCGCCGACGGCTACCGGTGGAACGGGCACCGGCACGACCGCCGTGCCGAGGCCGCCGCACTGCGGGAGGCGCTGCCGTCCGTCCGCGTCACCGTGCGGATCCCCGTCCTCGGCCTGCCCGACGACGCGGATGACGGCACGGGCGGCACGGGCGGCACGGGCGGCACGGGCGGCACGGGCGGCACGGGCGGCGACGCGGTGCGCTGGGAGGACGCGCTCGCCGAGCCCGCGGAGTGCGTCTTCGCGCATGTGCCCTTCGACGCGCCGCTGTGGGTGCTGTACTCCTCCGGCACCACCGGGACCCCCAAGGGCATCGTGCACGGCCACGGCGGGGTCCTGCTGGACCACCACAAACTCCTCGGTCTGCACCTCGGCCTCGGCCCCGGCGACCGCTTCTGCTGGTACACCACCACCAACTGGATGATGTGGAACATGGTCGTCTCCGGCCTGCTGGTCGGCACGACGATCGTGCTCTACGACGGAAGCCCCTCCCATCCGGGTCCGCAACGCCTGTGGGAGCTGGCCGCCGAGCACCGCACCTCCGTCCTCGGCGTCTCCCCCGGCTACCTCCAGGCGTCCGCGAAGGCCGGCCTCGAACCCGGACGGGATCTCGACCTGTCGGCGCTGCGCGTCCTCGGCTGCACCGGCGCGCCGCTGCCCGCCCGGTCGTACCACTGGGTCCACGAGCATGTCGGCCCGCGCGTCCAGGTCGGCTCCACCAGCGGCGGCACCGACATCGTCAGCGGTTTCGCCGGGAGCACCCCCCTCACCGCGGTGTGGCCCGGGGAGATCTCCGCCCCGCTCCTGGGCGTCGCGCTCCAGGCGTTCGACGCGCACGGAGAGCCCGTGACCGACGAGGTCGGCGAGCTGGTGGTCACCCGGCCGATGCCCTCGATGCCGCTGTACTTCTGGAACGACGCGGACGGCAGCCGCTACCGGGACGCCTACTTCGGCGCGTTCCCCGGTGTCTGGCGGCACGGCGACTGGATGACCCGCACCTCGCACGGCAGCGTCGTCGTCTCCGGGCGCTCCGACTCCACCCTCAACCGGCACGGCGTACGGCTGGGCAGCGCCGACATCTACGCCGTCGTCGACGAGCTGCCCGGCATCCGCGAGAGTCTCGTCATCGGCGCCGAACTCCCCGACGGCGGTTACTGGATGCCGCTGTTCGTCGTCCTGGAGCCCGGACACGGACTCACCGACGAGCTGCGGGACGGCATCGCGGCCGCGATCCGCACCCACGCCTCGCCGCGGCACGTCCCCGACACCGTCATCGAGGTGCCGGCCCTGCCGCACACCCGTACCGGCAAGAAGCTGGAGGTCCCCGTCAAGCGTCTGCTCCAGGGCGCCGGCCTCGACCAGGTCGCGGGCCGCGAGGCGGTCGACGACATCGCCGCGCTGGAGTACTTCACCCGCTTCGCGCCCTCCTCCCCCGGCGGCGTGACGCACCGCTCCCCCTGAACACCGGTCCCGGGTACGGCGGTTCGGGCGGACACGCAGAACCGCACACTCTGCCGGCCGGGCACCCGAGGGTGTGCCCGGCCCCTCGCCCCCGCCGTCCCCGGGCCCGGTCGGTGTGCGGCGCTGTCTCCTGTCCGCTCCGCAGCGCCGCACACCCCTCTCCCGCACTCCCGCGTTTCTCCCGCACTGCCCGCACTCCCCGCGTTTCTCCCGCACTGCCCGCACTCCCCGCGTTTCTCCCGCACTGCCCGCGTTCCCCGCGTTTCTCCCGCACTGCCCGCGTTCCCCGTGCTCCGGCACCGCGGAACCCCTCGCGGCAGACAGCCGCCCGCACCGTGAACCACCGAGGAAGAGATGCCCGACTTCGACCTGTACCGCCCGTCCGAGGAGCACGACATGCTCCGCGCCGCCGTCCAGCTCCTCGGCGGCTACGGCTGCACCCACGACCACCCCGTCGAGCGCATGATGCGCGACGCCAAGATCACCCAGATCTACGAAGGCACCAACCAGGTCCAGCGCATCGTCATGGCCCGCAACCTGCCCGGCGTCGCGGGAGCGGCCCGGTGAACGCGGCACGCGGCGGAAACATCGAGCGCGTCGGGGTCGTGGGCTGCGGGCTCATGGGCTCGGGCATCGCCGAGGTGTGCGCGCGGGCCGGGCTCGACACCCTCGTCCACGAGGTCGACCTGCCGGCCCTGGAGGCCGGCCGGCGCAGGATCGAGCACTCCCTCGGCCGCGCCGCCGAGCGGGGCAGGATCACCGCCGCCGAACGCGAGCAGGCCCTCTGCCGCATCAGCTACACCACCGACCTGGCGGACTTCGCCGACCGCGATCTGGCCGTCGAGGCGATCCCGGAGATCGAGCAGCTGAAACTCCGGGTGTTCGCGGCGCTGGACGAGGCGATGGCCAAGCCGGAGGCGCTGCTCGCCTCCAACACCTCGTCCATCCCCGTCATGAAGCTCGCGGCGGCCACCGGACGTCCCGGCCGGGTCATGGGGGTGCACTTCTTCAACCCCGTGCCCGTCCTCGACCTCGTGGAGCTCGTGCCGTGCCTGACCACGGACGACACCGCGTGGGAGAGGATGCACGCCTTCGTCACCACCGGGCTGGGCCGGCAGGTGATCACCTCGCAGGACCGCGCCGGCTTCGTCGTCAACGCCCTGCTGATCCCCTATCTGCTGTCGGCCGTCCGCATGTTCGAGTCGGGGTTCGCCACCGCGGACGACATCGACAAGGGCATGGTGCGCGGCTGCGCCCACCCCATGGGACCCCTCGCCCTCGCCGACCACATCGGCCTCGACACGACCCTGGCCGTCGCGCAGTCCCTGTACGCCGAGTTCAAGGAACCGCTGTACGCCCCGCCTCCTCTGCTCTCCCGGATGGTCGAGGCCGGACACCTCGGCCGCAAGTCCGGCCGGGGTTTCCACTCCTACGCCTCCCCGCCGGCCGCGAAGCCGGCGTGACGACCGCGCGGCGACCGGTCGCCCGGCCGGCCGACGCCCCGGTTCCCCGGCCCGGGCGTCTCCGGTTCACCGGCCCCGGTCCTCCTCGGCACCGGCTTCACCCGGTTCCCCGTCGGGCTTCCCGGCCGGGGCGCCGGCGCTCCGCCGTGGGGCGGCCGGGCTCCAGCAGACCGAGCAGTTCCTCGGCCATGGGCCATTCCCCGTGTCCCGAGGCCGGGTTCAGATGGCCGACCGCGCCGAGCTCCACGAGGCGGCTGCCCCAGTCGCGGGCCAGCCCGGCGACGCGGTCCGGGGCGCCCAGCGGGTCGTCGGCGCTGGCGGCGACGATGCTGGGGAAGGGCAGCGGTCCGCGGGGCACGGGCGTCCAGCCGTTCAGGGCGAGTTCGGCGGGGGTGGGGTAGCCGGGCGGCAGCGGTGTCCCGAAGTCCGGCGGCGTGGCGAGGAGCGCGCCGCGCACCTCGGCACGACGGCGCGCGGCCCAGTGCACGGTGACGAGGACGCCTGCGCTGTGGGCGACCAGCAGGACCGGTCCGTCCACGGCGGCCAGCGTCGCGGCCAGCCGCGCGACCCGGACGTCCAGCGCGAGCCGTTCACCCGTCACCGGGGGGACGGTGCGGACGGCGCGGCCCGCCCCGGTGAGCCGTTCGGCCAGACGGGTCTGCCAGTGGTCCGGGACGTGGTCGCGCAGCCCGGGGACGATGACGACGGTGGGCTCGGCGGTGGGGCTCATGAGGCGATCTCCGTGGGCTGCCGGGGCTCCGCCGTCCCGGCCGGGACGGCGGCGAGGCGGAGGAGGTCGCCTTCGTACCGGCGTCGGCCGATCAGGAAGGCCACCGTGGCCGCGAGCGCGACGAGGGGAACGACCCGCAGGGCGCCGAGCAGGCCGAGGCGGTCCGCGAGCGCGCCCGTGACCGCGGGGCCCGGGGCCAGCCCGAGCAGGCTGTTGGCGAGGGTCAGGGTGGCGAACGCGGTCGCGGCGACGGCGGCGGGCGTCAGGTTCGCCACCATGGCCGCCGCGGGTCCCGCGGAACCGGCGGACAGCAGACAGCCGAGGCCCAGTGCCACCAGCTGAGCGGGGCCGGTGGGCAGTTGGAAGGCGGCGGTCAGCAGGAGCAGTGAGCCGAGGCTGCAGCCGATGGCGACGGCCCACTTGCGACTGGAGGCGGTGGTGCTGACGCGGTCCGAGACGAGACCGCCGAGGATCATTCCCAGGCCGATGATCAGCGCGAAGGCACCCGCGGCCCCGCCGGCCTCGGCGGACTCCATGTGGTAATAGCGGTCGAAGAAGCTGGGCAGCCACGCCAGGAGCGAGCCCGCGATGAACAGTTGGAGTCCGCTGCCGATGTAGGCACCGACGACGGAGACGGAGGAGAACAGCCGGGGCAGCAGGACGCGCAGCTTTTCGGGCGCTCCGCCTTCCGCCTCGCCGGCGGCGGGCCCTTCGCCCGGTGCCAGCCTGCTCTCCTTGACGACGACGCCGTACACCGCGGCGAGCACCAGGCCGAAGATCCCCATCACGGCGAACGCCCAGCGCCAGCCGGCCGCCTGGGCCACGGCGCCGCCGATGACGACGCCGAGCACCGAGCCGAAGGCGCCGCCCGCGATGAAGGCGCCGGAGAGGGTGGCCCGCAGGGTGACCGGGAAGACGCTGAGGACCACGGCGATCCCGACGCTGCCGTACGCCGCCTCGCCGATGCCGACGAAGAGCCGGCCGACGAACATCTGGCCGTAGCCGGCCGACAGGGCGCATCCGAGGGTGGCCACACTCCACAGGGTGGCGGCGAGCAGCAGACTGCGCACCCTTCCCCACCGGTCGGCCATCAGGGACATGGGGAAGGTGAGCACGCCGACCGTGAGGGCCACGACACCGCTGAGCGACCCGAGGGCGGCGTCGGAGAGCAGCCAGTCGGCCTTCAGCATGGGGAAGACGGCGTTGAGCACCTGGCGGGACATGTAGTCGGAGAGCAGCAGGCCGAAGCTGAGGGCGAAGACCGTCCAGGCATAGCCTCTGGGGACGGGCCAGACCGACGCGGTCGGGACCGTGCGCTGCGCAGTGGTGTGAAACTCCATTGTCATCACCTCGACTGCTGGGGAAGGGGGGCAGGTCAGAACGGTCTGTCGCCGACGATCCCGGCGCGCTCCATCTTGCGGACGGCGGGCCAGTAGTCCTGGACGGCGTAGTGCTGCGTGGAGCGGTTGTCCCAGACGGCCACGCTGCCGGGGGTCCAGCGCCAGCGCACCTGGTACTCGGGGATCGCGGCCTGGCTGATCAGATAGGTGAGCAGCCGGCTCGCGCCCGGCGCGTAGTCCTGGCCGAAACGCACGTTCTCGGGCGTGTGGTAGTTGACGAAGTGCGTCGTGAACGCGTTGACGAAGAGGATCTTCTCGTCGGTCTCCGGGTGGGTGCGCACGACGGGGTGCTCCGCGTCGGGGAAACGTTCCTTCAGGGCGTGGCGCTGCTCCTGCGGCATGACGGCGCCGAAGGTGGCCTCGATGCTGTGCCGGGCGCGCAGCCCCTCGATGCGGGCCTTGACGTCCTCGGGAAGCCGGCGGTACGCCTCCGCCATGTCGACCCAGATCGTGTCGCCGCCGACCGGGGGTGACTCGACGCAGCGCAGCACGGCGCCCATCGAGGGGTTCTCCCGCCAGGTGCCGTCCGTGTGCAGGGCGTTCTCGTAGTGCTCCGGGGGGCTGTCCAGGTCCTTGTAGATCCGGACCAGTCCGGGGTGGTCGGGGTCGCTGCCGGCGACGGGGTGGTCCTCCAGCGGACCGAAGCGCGACGCGAACGCGACATGGTCGGCGCGTGAGAGGTCCTGGTCGCGCAGGAAGAGAACCTTGTACCGCAGCAGCAGGCTCTTGATCTCGGCGAACAGGTCGTCGTCACGGGCCGCGTCGGCGAGGCTCACGCCGCGCAGTTCGGCTCCGAGGGCACAGGTCAGCGGTTCGACGTCGATCGGGGTGCGCCGCGCTCCGGTGCGCGGGGCGGACGAGAGGGTGTCGGTCATGAGTGCTCACTCCATGGAATGGGGGTGGAGGGTGCGGTGCTCACCGTTCTTGCGGGCCGTGCATGTCGTGCCGGTCTCCGCGCGGCTCGGCACGGGTCTCCGCGCGGCTCGGCACGGGTCTCCGCGTGGCTCACAGGGTGAAGACGGAGGACCCGGTCGTCCGTCCGGCTTCCAGGTCGCGGTGGGCCCGGGCGGCGTCGTCGAGCTTGTAGCGCTGGTTGATCTCGACGGCGATGCGTCCCGAGGAGACGTGGCCGAACAGCTCTCCTGCCAGGGCGCCCCGTTCGGCGGGATCGGCGATGTAGTCCGCGAGGGCGGGCCGCGTGACGAACAGCGAGCCGCGGACCGCGAGTTGCATGGCGTCGATCGGCGGCACGGGGCCGGAGGCGGTGCCGAAGCAGACCAGCAGGCCGCGGCGGGCCAGCGAGGCCAGGGAACCGGCGAAGGTGTCCTTGCCGACGCTGTCCAGGACCAGCGGCACACCGGCGCCGTCGGTCAGTTCCCGCACCCGCTCGGCCACGTCCTCCTGGCGGTAGCGGATGACGTGCTCGCATCCGTGTGCGCGGGCCAGCTCCGCCTTCTCCTCGCTGGAGACCGTTCCGATCACACGGATGCCGAGCAGCGCGGCCCACTGGGAGACGATCAGGCCCACGCCGCCGGCGGCCGCGTGCAGCAGGATCGTGTCCCCCTCCCGCAGCGGGTGGATCCTGCGCAGGAGGTAGGCCGCCGTCAGGCCGCGCATGGTCGTCGCGGCCGCCGTCTCGCAGCTGATCTCCCGGGGCAGCCGGATCAGGTGCGAGGCGTCCATGACCCGTTCGGTGCTGTACGCGCCGAGGGGGCTCCCGGTGTACGTCACCCGGTCCCCGGCGGCGACGTGGGTGACGCCCTCACCGACCGCCTCCACCACGCCGGCGGCCTCGACGCCGATGCCGTCGGGCAGCCGGACCGGGTAGAGCCCGGTGCGGAAGTAGGTGTCGGCGAAGTTGAGGCCGACGGCCTCGTGGCGGATGCGCACCTGGCCGGGGCCGGGGTCGCCGACGGACACCTCCTCCCAGGTGAGGACGTCGGGGCCACCGGTTTCGTAGAAGCGGACGGCATGTGCCACAGGGAGCTCCCGCGGGGTTCGTGGGGTGGGGACGGGGGGCTGGGGACGGGGGGCTGGGGACGGGGGTCGGCTCAGGCCCGGACGTCGCGCAGCATGAAGCCGCGCTGTCCGGGGCGGCGGTTGGGCACCATGCCGAGCCGGGCGAGGGTCTCGTCGGCGTCGGCGTAGTACTCGCCGATCCGGTAGATCCGCTTGGCGTCGGCGCCGGTGGCGATGTCCCGGCCGAGGGCCTCGGAGATCTTCACCATCTGCTCGATCTGGGCCACCGACGACATGCGCTCGCCCTTGGCGCCCCACAGGTTGTCCTCGTTGCCGACGCGCACATGCTGGCCGAGGGCGATGGCGACGGCGTTCATCGGGGCCACGGCACGCATGGAGCTCTCGATCGTCAGCACGGCGCCGTCCGGCACGCGGCGGATGAACTCGACCAGGTCGGCGGGGTGCCGGCCGGCGAAACCGCCGCCGATGGCCACGTAGTTGAGGATCAGCGGGCCGGTGTAGATCCCCGCGCGGATCAGCCGCTCCACGGTCTCCAGCTGGGCCAGGTGGGCGAGCTGGAAGTGCGGCTGGATGCCGCCTGCGTGCAGGCGCCTGAGGTGCTCCAGGTAGAAGTCGGGACCGGCCTCGACGACCATGTCGCGGTAGGCCCGGTAGTAGTCGGGCTTCGCGATGGACGTGCCCTCCAGGTCGTCGTCGTTCATGATCTCGACGATGTTCATCTGGCTGGTGTTGATCGCGATCGTCACCTGGTCCGGCGCGGGGGTGAGCTCGGCCAGCAGGTGGCGGGTGTCGTAGGCGAGCCACTTGGCGTCGCCGCCCTCGCCCTCGGGGGCGAAGGAGATGGAGCCGCCGATCTGGAGCACCATGTCCGGCACGGCCTCGCGCAGCCGCCCGAGCAGTTCGTTGAACATGGACATCCGCTTGGAGCCCTTGCCGTCGAGCTCACGCACATGGATGTGCAGCACCGTCGCGCCGGCGTTGTGGCAGTCGACGGCCGCCTGGACGTGCTCGTCCATGGTCAGGGGCAGGTCGTCCGCGTCCCCGGGCAGCCACTCGGGGCCGTACGGCGCGGCCTGGATCACCAGCTTCTCCTGGTTCTCCGGGAAGAGGGAGTCGTCGTGGAAGTGCACGGGTGCTTCTCCTTGGCGTCGGGGAGAGGGCGTCACGAGGCGGACGGCGGGCGGGCCGGCAGGGCCTGCGGCAGCGGTCGTCCGGGCCGGTGACGGCCGGGGACCGGGTGGCCGCGGGCCGGTCCGGAGGGAAAGCCCTCAGGAGAGTCGAAGGGTCTTCCCTCCGGAGTCCGGCCGCCTGCGCGGTGGTGCCAAGGTAGGGCGGGCCGCAGGTGCGTGCTTTGCCTGTGGTGACAGATGACTTGCCGATCGGGGACACCCCTGCGGGCGCGGGACACCGCCGGGCGCGGGACACCGCCGGGCGCGGGACACCGCCGGGCGCGGGACGGCGGCGCGGAACGGCGGCGCGGAACGGCGGCGCGGAACGGCGGCGCGGAACGGGGGCGCGGAACGGGGGCGCGGGAGGGCGGCGCGGGACGGGGGCGCCGTCGTCCCGTGCGCGTCCCGGGGGCTCAGCTCGCGCCCGGCGCCGCCGGTCCGGTCCGGCCCTTGCGCCACTCCCGCGGACCGGTGCCGAACTGTTCGTGGAACCAGCGGGAGAACGCGCTCAGCGACGAGAACCCCAGCAGGGTGGAGACCTCGGTCAGGGAACGGCTGGGATTGGCGACGAACTGCTCCGCGAGCGCTCTGCGCGTCGAGTTGAGCAGGGAGGAGAACGTCTCCCCGCACCGGGCCAGATGGCGGTGCACGGTGCGCCGGTCGACACCGAGACTGCGCGCGACCTGCTCGATGGAGCAGCGCCCGGTCGGCAGCAGCGCCTCGATCAGGTCGCGGACCCGGTCGGCCTCGGACGTCTCCCGGGTGGCCGCGACGGGCTCGAAGTACTGCCGGGTGTAGCTGCGCAGCTGCGCGTCGGCCATGGCGTTGGGGGCGTCCAGGTCCTCGGCGTAGAAGACGATGCCGTTGAAGTCGCGGTCGAACTCCACCACCGGCCCGAACAGCCGGCGGTGTCCGGCGGTGTCACGCGGCGCCCGGTGGGTGAAGCAGACCGACGACGGACGCCAGCGCGGGCCGAGGAAACCGCACAGCACCCGGTGGAAGGCGCCCACGGCGAGCTCCGTGCCCTGCCGGGCCGGCTGCGGCTCGCCGAGCCGGAGGTCGACCTTGAGCGTGGCCACCCCGTTGCCCTCCGAGAGCCGGGCGTGCAGGATCTCGTTGTATGTGTGCTGATGGCGGATCAGCAGGTCCAGCGCGCTGCGCACGTCCGGTTCCTCCCGCACGAGGAGGCTGATCGGCCCGAGGTTGGAGAAACGCCGCAGCTCCGCGAGGAGCAGCCCGAAGTCCTCGCGTCCGGAGCGGGCGGCCGACAGCTCCAGCAGGCCGACCACCGCCGTACCGGAGATCCACCGGTCCTGCACGGCGAGGTCGGCGGTGTCCAGACCGACGCTCCTCATCAGTGCCCGGGGATCCAGCCCGAGGGAACGGCTCAGCTCGATGTATCCGTTCAGCGCGGCGGTACGGGCGAGGGGCCTCATGGACACGCTCCAGGGGCGGTGGGTCCCCAGAAGCTAAGTTTCCCGTCCCTGTGCGTCAAGTACGGTGGCCGAGTGATGTGTGCCATCTCCGTTCGCCGCGGCACTGCGACGAACGGTTCGGCGGGGCCGCGCACCCTTCGGCCCGCGCCGGGACGGCTCCGTCAGGCGGCCACCGGTCCAGATCGTGGGGGAGAATCCCGAAATACAGGCAGGCGGTGACACCCACGACGTGCCGATCCTACGAACGCCGGCACGCCGGCCGTCGCCGGGGAGACCGTGCGACCGGGAACGAACCGTCGCCGCATCCCGCTGCCGTCCGCCAGGCGGTCACCGCGGACGGCATCGCCCTCCGCCGCGCTTCGGCGGTCAGGAGGGCACTCGCAGGCTCAACGCCGGGGTTCCTCAAACTTGACGGCGGTGATGTCCGCGCCGTGCTGTTCAGCGCGTGCTGTGGGGAAAGGCCCGTGGTCTTCCACGACTTCGCCGTCCACGACGCCCTCGTCCGTCACTCGGAGCGACGGTTCCGCCAGTGGCAGGCCGGCGAGGTGCTTCTTGAGTCTCTTGGCCATCGGAAGGTAGGTCGCGAAGGTGAGGGTGCCGGAGACGGCGGCACCGACGAGGGGGATGGCCTTCGAGACGCTCTTCGCGAACGACTGCTTCGTCATCTCGACGCCCAGGTAGCCGGCGACCTTCTTCACGATCGGATAGATGAGGCCCTGGGTGAGCGCCTTCTGCGGCAGCTTCTTGGCGACCTGCTCCGACATCATGCCCGCGACCTTCCCCACGGCGGCGTTCGCCGACTGGGTGCCGAACATCACGCCGAAGAACAGCGTGAGCACCCCCATGGTCGCGTCGTCGACGTCGTCGCCCTCGTCGGAGAACAGATCGGGCCAGCTGTAGAGGTAGGCGAGTTTCTGCGCGATGCGCAGCATGTGGCCGAAGTACTGGGCCACGTCGGCGGGCACGGTGGCGGGGAGGGCGAGGACACCGGGTATCCCGGCAGCGGCGGAGAGAGCACTGACCTTGGCGGTCTCGTAGCGGATGGAGTCGCCGGCCACCTTGTCGAGAATCTCTACAGGTATGCCTGCCGCAGCGGGGGTCTCCTCTATCGCTTTCCGGATCTCCTCCTCGGAGCAGCGGCGAGCCAGCGCGCTTCGGAGGTACGTCTCCCTGTTGATACGCACACCCGGAAGCCTGGCTGCGCTCACCAGCACCGCGGAGAAGCGCGACTCGGGGTTCTCGATCCCCTTACCCTGTTTCATGGCAGGAACCTACAGTGGCTCCGCGCTCCAAGGGCCTGGTCAGACCGGCTCCGTTGAGACCTCGTTACCTGAGTGCCGGTGGGGTGCGGGCAGGGTCCGCCACGGTGCCGATCGCCTCCGGGAAGGCGCCCCCGCCGAGAACCTGCGCCTCCACCGGACGTCGACCGTCATGACAGCCGACACCGGCATGGCGCGGCGGGATGCGCAGGGCCCTCGACAAGCACACGCCCGCCGGGAGACCCTGCCATCGGTGCCGCCCCTGTCAGAGCGCCGCGAACTCGACGAAGGCGGTCCACGCCGTGGGCTGTACGGTCAGGGCGGCTCGGGTTGTGTCCTTGGAGTCGCGGACGTGGACCCTGCCGGGGCAAGCAGCCACTTCGACACACTGACCACCCTCAGCGCCGCTGTAGCTGCTCTTGACCCAGACAAGCGCAAGCGCGGGAACGCACTTTGCTTCAGCGTTCATCTCTCTCCCAACAGCTTCTCGATGAAGGCCAGAGACTCACTCGGAGTGAGAGCCTGCGCTCGGATGATCCCATAGCGCGCGGACAGCGCATGGACCGTGTCTCGCTCCGTGACCAGTGTGCTCCGGCCTTGAGCCTCCATGTAACCGACCTGTTGCGCCTGCCTTGGCTTCAGCAAGGTGAACGCGCCATCGACACCCGCATTGTCCTCGCGATCGAGCGGCATCACCTGAAGCTCGACGTTCCGCTTCTGGCCGAGCAACAGCAGTTGCTCAAGCTGCCCACGCCATACCTGCTGACCGCCAAGCGGCCGCCGCACAACCGGCTCCTCCATGACGAAGCTCAGTAACGGGGCGGGCCATCGGTCAAAAATCTCCTGTCGTGCAAGCCGCGCCGCAACGCGCTGCTCGATGGTCGCCTCGTCCAACAATGGCCGCCGCATCGCCAGCAGAGCTCGCGTGTACTCCTCTGTCTGCAAGAGGCCGTTGACCACGTGGGTGTCGTACACGTAAAGCTCGACCGCCTCGGCCTCCAACTTGGCGGCATCCCGGAAGAACGCCGGATACTGGGCCCGAGCCACCTCCTCCTTGCTCGCGCTCAACACCCCGCTCGCATCAAGCACTTCGTCGGCCTGGTCGATGAACCTCGGCGGCGGAATACGTCTCGCCTGCTCGAACGCCGCGATCGTCGAGGCCGAGTATCCGGTCAGCGAACCGAACCTCGCCCGGTCCATCCCCGCCCGTTCCCGGAACAGCTTCAACTGCCGCCCGAACACGCTCAGGACGCCCGTCCCGACCTCGTACTCCGGCTGCTGAACCTCGTCGTCCACGCCGCGACTCCTCCCGTACGACCACCACGGCCACCGGACTCCACCCGCCCAACACGCAGCCCGGAGACCGGTCACGCCCGACACCGCCCACAAGCGCACCGCCGACGCGTACAGCCCGCACCCGTCAGGGCATCGCTCCTGTTCAACGCTACGCAGAGTCCGCAACCGTTGACCGTATGGATGCAGCAACTCCCCCGAACGGGCATATGCCACGACACCCCGCACCCGAACGCGAGTTCACCATGCGCTTCACCTCGACGCCACGCGGCGCCCGCCTCGCCCGCCGACTCGTCTCGCACCGCCTGAACGACTGGGGCCACCCGTACACGACGCCGGTCAACGAGACGCTCACGCTCATCGCGGCGGAATTCACCGCCAACGCCGTACGCCACGGCCACGTCCCCGGCCGGGACTTCCACGTCCGGCTCACCCTGTCCGATGACACGTTCCGCATCGAGGTGACCGACACCCGGGCCGAGAAGCAACCCCCGTCGACGCCCCCGACCACCGACTCCGCATCCGAGTCCGGCCGCGGTCTCCTCCTCGTCGCCGCCCTGGCGGACGACTGGGGCATCACCCCTCGCCCGGCCGCCCCCGGCAAGACGGTCTGGGCGGAACTGCGTGTACCGACCGGAGGCCGCCCGCGCAAGCACGCGACGGCCCCCGGTCCTGCGGACTCGGCATCAGCGCACGAGCCCGGCACCGGGCCCTTCCGGCTGCTTCTCCACTGCGGCGCGACGGCCTCGGGTTGCGGCCGGAGGCTGCCGGTTACGGAGATCGTCGTCCGTGAGTCCGCGTCGCAGAGAGGATCTGGTCCGTGACCTTCTTCCGACGGCCGCGCAGGGTGAAGGCCGTGTCCTTCAGGCGAAGCCGCCGCACTCGAGGTCCAGGCCGTGCAGCGGCCCTCTGTTGCTTGCCCGATCGGGTTGAGCACGGGGTGCGCGCAGGTGTCGACATGGCACAGGGTGGGATCGTCCTCGTGCGGAGTCGCCTGGCTCCACTGCTTCGGCTCCACCACGACGTACGGATGCACCCGAGAGTACCTGGCAGCACCGGCACGATCGCCCGCAGCGGCCACGCCCATGCGCACCCACGTTCGGGTGACAGCGCCGGGGGCGGGCCTTCGGCAGGGGTATGGCTGGTCCCATGACCACGCAGAACGCGATCGACTGGCCCGAGAGGTTCCTGCCCGGCACCGGCGACAACTTCGTGTCCAACGAGGTGATCGTGAAGGGTGTCACCGCGGCCGGGGTCTGGCGCCATCTGACCGACACGTCCACCTGGGAGTCGTACTACGACTGCATCGCCGAGGTCGCCTTCCCCGAGGGCGGCGGGCCGGTCCTGAAGGACGGGCTGGTGTTCACCTTCGAACCCGTCGGCGTCCTCGCCGTCCTCACCCAGCACGCCCGGGTCGTCGAGTGCCGCGCCCCGCAGGAGGGCGTCCCCGGCCGGCTGTCCTGGACCGCGGGGCAGAACGGCACGCCCGAGCAGCGGCTGGAGGTGCTGCACGCCTGGCTGGTGGAGGACCTGCCCGGCGGCCGGGTGCGTGTCCTGACGCAGGAGACGCAGATCGGGCCGCCCGCGGTCGAACTGGCCCGGCAGGTCCCCGACCCGATGCTGAACCGGCATCAGGCATGGCTGACCGGCCTGATCGACGCCGCCTCCGGCGGACTCGCCCCCTGATGCGCGGGGAGGTGCGCGGCTGGCTGCCGTGTCTGCTCAGCGGGGCGGTGTTCGCCGTGTGCATGGCCGGCACCACGCTGCCCACCCCCCTGTACGGCCTGTACCAGGAGAAGTTCGGCTTCTCCGAGCTGACGGTGACCGTCGTGTACGCCGTCTACGCCTTCGGTGTGATCGGGGTGCTGCTGCTGGCGGGCAACGCCTCGGACGCCGTGGGCCGGCGTCCCGTGCTGCTGTGCGGGCTGGGGTTCGCGGCCGTGAGCGCCCTGTGCTTCCTCGGGGCGACCGCGCTGGGCTGGCTGTACGTGGGGCGGCTGCTGTCCGGCCTGTCGGCGGGGCTGTTCACCGGGGCCGCCACGGCGTACGTGATGGAGCTGGCCCCGCGCGGCGGCTCCCAGCGGGCGACCTTCGTGGCGACCGCCGCCAACATGGGCGGGCTGGGCTGCGGCCCGCTGCTCGCCGGGGTGCTGGCGCAGTACGCCGACCAACCCCTGTACCTGCCGTTCGCCGTGCATCTCGTGCTGGTGGGCGGTTCGGCCCTCGTCCTGCTGTGGCTGCCCGAGACCGTGCGGGAGCGGCGGCCGCTGAACACCGTACGGCCGCAGAAGCCCGGGCTGCCGCCGCCGGTGCGGGCCGTGTTCGGGCCGGCGGCGGCCGCCTCGTTCGTGGGGTTCGCGCTGTTCGGGGTGTTCACCTCGGTCAGCCCGTCGTTCCTCGCGCAGTCGCTGGACGTGCACAACCGGGCGGTGAGCGGGCTGGTCGTGGCCCTCGCCTTCTTCTCCTCGACCGCCGGGCAGCTGGCCGTCGGGCGGGTGGGCGTGGGGCGTTCGCTGCCGATCGGCTGCGCGGGACTGCTGGCCGGGCTCGCGCTGCTGGCGGGGGCGCTGCGGTGGGATCTGCTGCCGCTGGTGGTGCTGAGCGCGGTCGTCGGCGGGGCCGGGCAGGGCCTCGCGTTCCGCGGGTCGCTGTCCGCGGTGACGCAGGCGGCGCCCGCGGACCGGCGTGCCGCGGTGGTCTCGGCGCTGTTCGTGGTGGCCTACGCCGGTATCTCGGTCCCGGTCATCGGCGTGGGCCTGCTGGTGGGGCCGCTCGGGCTGGAGGGCGCGGGGCTGGTGTTCATCACCTGCATGGCCCTGCTCGTGTCGGCGGCGGGCGCCTATCTGATGCGGCGTCCGGTGCCCGCCCCGGAACCGGAGACCGACGGTGTGCGCTAGGGCCCTTCCGACGGATCTCCGCGGCGGGGCGGCGGCCCCGGGGGGCACGGGGTGAGCGGGCAGGGGCCGCCCTCGGCGGCGGTGCGCGGGCTCGATCCGCTGGTCTCGCTGTCGATGTGCGTGCAGGCCGGGCCCGGGGTGTACGCGCTGCTGCTCGGGGCGGGCATGTCGCGGGACGCCGGGGTGCCCACGGGCTGGGAGATCGTCACGGACCTGGTGCGCCGGGCCTCCGTCGCCGCCGGCGCGGACGAGCGTCTCGCCGTCACCGACCCCGAGGGCTGGTGGATCCGCCACGGGGACGGCACGCCGCTCGGCTACTCCTCGCTGCTGGAGGCCCTCGGCGACACCCCGGCCGCACGGCAGCGGCTGCTGCGGGCGTACTTCGAGCAGGGCGAGGACGACCGCGGGGACGGTCTGAAGCAGCCCGGGGAGGCGCATCACGCGGTGGCCCGGCTGATGGCGCGGGGCTGGGTCCGGGTGGTGCTGACGACGAACTTCGACCGGCTCACCGAGCAGGCGCTGGCGGCCGCCGGGGTGCAGCCGCAGGTGGTGCACAGTCCGGACAGCCTGCGCGGCATGACCCCGCTCGCCCACGCCCGGGCCACGGTCGTCAAGCTGCACGGCGACCTGACCGATCTGGAGGCCCGCAACACCGAGGAGGAACTGGCCGCGTACCCGGCCGCCTGGGCCGGGCTGGTGGACCAGGTGCTGGAGGAGTACGGGCTGATCGTCTGCGGCTGGTCCGCCCAGTGGGACCGGGCTCTCGCCGCCTGCTTCGAACGCCGTGCCACCCGCCGCTACCCGGTGTTCTGGTCCGCGCCCCACGGTGTGCAGGGCAAGGCCGCCGAACTCGTCGCCCGGCACGAGGCGGTGGTGGTCGGGGGCCTGACCGCGAAGGAGTTCTTCCCCGGCCTGCTGGACCGTGTCGAGGCCCTGGACCGGCTGGCGGAGCCCGCGCCGGGGCGGGAGCTGGCGCTGGCCCGGCTCAAGCGCGCGCTGCCCGACCCGGTCCGCCGGCTGGAGCTGCACGAACTGGTGGACGCCGAGGCGGCGCGGGTCGCCGGGCGCCTCACCGGCCCCGGCCGGTACCCGTCCGGTGAGCGGCCCTTGGACCCCGGGGCGTGGCGGGATCTGCTGGAGCGGTACCGCGACGACTGCGACACGCTGCTGCACCTGCTGGCCGTGGGGGCCTTCCACGACGAGGCCGGGCTGCACACCCGGGTGTGGGTGCGGGCGGTGCAGCGGCTGCTGGACCTCCCCCGGCCCGAGGGCGGCGGGCCGGAGCCCCAGCTGTGTCCGGCGCTGCTCGCGCTGGCCGCCGCCGGCAGCGCCGCGCTCCTGGCCGGACGCGACGAGCTGTTCGGCCGGCTGCTGCTGGAGCCGGTGCGGGCTCCCGGCTCCGCGCCCGGGCCCGGCTCCCGCGGGGCCGCCGAGCCCACACCGGCCGTGCTGGCGCTGCGCACCGGCGACGTCCTCGGCTCCGGCGACATCGCCGACGCGCTGCCGCCCGGCGCCTGGCTGCGGGAGGGGCTGCGTCAGGTGCTGGCCGAGCCGGCCGCCGACAGCGACCGCGCGGTCTCCGAGGCGTTCGACACGTACGAGTACCTGACCGCGCTCCTGCAGGCCGACCTCTCCCAAACCCCGGTGGCACTGGGCGAGTTCACGCACCCGGACCGCTGGGACGGCGCGGGCCGGCTGCGGGTGGCGGAGCGGGTGCAGGCCCGGTTCTCCGACACCTGGCCCCTGCTGCGCAGCGGTGCGTTCGGCGGTGAGATCCAGCGGGCGCACACGGCCGCGGCGGTCGTGGACCTCCAGTGCGCCGAGCACTGCACGGAGCCGGTGGGGCGGCATCCGCGACGGTGACGTCGTGTCTCCTTCCGGTGGCGGAGTGTGAGGGGCGGTCCTAGCGTGGAACGCGCGTGCGCATATGCGTACGGCATACGCCGAAGGAAAGGGCATCCACCATGACGGACATCGTCACCGACAACACCTTCACGATCACCATCTGCGACGTCCCGGTGCGCCTGCCGCACAAGGACGACGGGGAATGGTCGCTGCGCGAGGTTCTCGCGTTCGCTCCCGGCAACTCCGACTGGCATCTGAAGAAGGTGTGCGTCGAGAAGTGCACCGGCGGCTGCGCGCTGCTCCCCGAGGGGACGATGCTGGAGATCCCCAGTGACAACGCCATGGAGATCCGGTTCATAGCCCCGGCGGAGGTGGAGAGACGGCGGACCGAGGGCCGCCTGTGGCTGGACGACCCGGCGTGAACGGCCGGGCATGAACGGCCGGGTATGAACAGGTCGGGCGTGAACGGCCGGGCGCGACCGTTCACGCCCGTACGGCACCGGTCCGGGGCACTCCGTCGGCCGGGGTCGCCCCGGTGACGATGCGGTCCTGGAACTCCGCGTGGCAGAACTGGTAGACGGGCCCGACCCGTCTGAGCACGCTGAGCGCCCGGGCGTCCTCCATGAACGACAGCGGACGACTCGGCAGCCGCCGGGCCGTGGCGAGCCTCAGACCGGTCTCCCGGTACGCGAAGTACGCGGTGCCGGAGACGGCCAGGAGCCCGGCGGCCAGCCCGATCGCCGCATTCGCCTCCAGGGTCTCCAGTCCGTGGGCGACGACGGTGACGGCCCCGATGTCACTGGTCGCCAGATGCGCCTGCTGGGTGACGAACCACTTGGCCAGGGGCGGCACCAGGGCGACCGCCATGAGGACGGCGGCCGCCGTGCGTTCTCCGCGCAGGGTGGACTGCGGTGTCTCCTGTTCGAGGTCGGCCGGCACCCGTGCCCAGCGCAGCACGGCCAGCGCCAGCCCGAAGAGGACGCCGAAGAAGGCGCCGAACCCGGCACACGCGAGCGGCCTCGTCCACACGGGGACCGTCGCGTCCCACGTCGTGACGAAGCACAGGACGATCCCCAGTCCGACACCGATCAGCAGCCCCCTGCCGACGCAGGCCGGGACGAGCCCGCCCAGGACGCGCACGGGGGCGCGGACGTCCAGCCGTGTCGGCCGGGAGGTGCCGCCGGACAGGTTCAGGCCCGCCATGACTCCGGCGATCAGCAGGAAGACCCCGGCACGGAAGGTGGCGCGCCGGCTGACGAAGGCCACGTCCTCGGAGAGCGCGACGAAGGAGAGGCCGGTGGCGGGCTGCCCGGCCGCCTGCCGGAGCGGCATGTAGACGAGGAGCCCGAAGGCTTCCGCGCCGACCCAGAAGAGGACGATGAACAGCAGGATCCTCCGCACCTGGGCGCCCCACCCGCCCGTCGTGTGCGGACCTGGCCGCAGCCTTCGGCGGAGTGCCGCGGCGCACCGCGCGCCCAGGGCCAGCAGCACCATGAGAAGGACCCAGGCCGCACCGGCCTTGATCCCGGTGTACGGCGGCACGATCACCTCGACGTCCGTGTCCGCGCGTTCGAAGGCTTCCGCCCAGTACTCCACGACCGCCCCGATCAGGACCGCCAGCGGAAGGACGACCGCGCATCCGGTCCCGATCCGCCGCACGGCCCGGCCGACGGCGGACGGCCCCGGCCCCGGCCCCGGCCCCGGCCCCGGCAGGACCCTCGCCGCCGGGTCGCCGCCGCCGGAGGCCAGCCGGATCGTCACCGTCGCCGCGACGGCCGTGCCCAGCGTGACGGCCAGGAAGCAGCCCAGCCGTGCGAGCGGGGAGAGCACCCAGTGGAAGTGGTCGCCCGCCATGCATCCCGCCCCGAGCCCGATCACGGCCCCCGCCACGGGTCCCGACAGGGGGCCCGCCGGGTCCGGCCGCAGTGCGCGGTGGAGTTCCCACCAGGCGATGTCGTCGGTCTCCTGGCGTTTGATGTGTGCGGCGAGGAAGGCGAGCGCGGTGCGGGCGTCGTCGGGATGCCATCGTGCGGCGGCCGTGCGGCGGGCGTCGGGGACGGACGGGTCCACCGGCGCCGTCTCCGCGGAGAAGACCGCGGGGACCAGCGCGTCGAGCAGATGGTGCTGGAGGCCGACCGCGTCGGTGAAGCGGACGAGTTCGGCCGGGTCGCTCGACGGCGCCGCGTAGACGGTGCGGGCGAGCCAGACGTTCAGCGGCACCGACAGGGCCCGGGCGACGGCGCCCTCGGGCCGGCCCGTGAGGTCGTCGAGCACCGGCTGCCAGGCGGCGCCGCGCCGGGGCGGTACGGCGCTGCGCAGGTAGTCGGCCACGTCCGCCGCCTCCACCGGAGCGGCGACGACGACCGCCGCGGCGGTGATCACGTCCGTCTCCGCGACCAGGCGGCGGAACTCGTCCCGGCGCGAGGTGAGGACCAGCGGGCCGTGCACGGCGACGGCGTGGTTGACGGCCGCCAGCGCCCCGGGCCGCAGCTCGGCGGGCAGTTCGTCCAGGCCGTCCAGCACGGGCAGGACACGCCCGTCGGCGACGAGCTTGCGGGCCGCGTCGCGTCCGTACGCCTCCTGGTTGCGCAGCGCCGGGTAGTCCTCGTGGATGCGGCGTGCCATCCAGTCGAGGAGCGGTTCCCTGCGGGGGTTCCACGGCGCGAGGTCCAGCAGGACCGGGACGGGTCCGCCGGGTTCGGGGTCGCGCAGCAGTTCCTGGACGAGCAGGATCGCGAGAGCCGTCTTGCCGGCGCCGGGGTCGCCGAGGATCACCAGCCGGCGGCGCGGCAGGGCGCGGAACGCGGCGGCGAAGGCGTGGATGTCGTCGCTGCGGCCGGACAGGGTGCGGCCGACCATCCGCACATGGTCGCCGGCCTCGGTCTGGCCGCTGCGCCAGCGCACCGCGAGCGGGTGGGGGTCGAGCAGGCCCTGTGCGGCGGCCTCCTCGGTCCACTGGCGGCGCACCATGGCCGCGAGCGCCTCGGCGGCCTGTTCCAGCTCGGTCCGGGTGGCCGGGGTGGCGGGCCGGGAACGGTGCCACGACCAGCTGCACAGGCCGACGGTGGCCGAGACCAGCACGCTCAGGGAGGACGCGGCGGCCTCGGCGTCGGCGCCGATGACGACGGCGACGACCGTGCCGAGGACCAGGATCGCGACGACGCCGACCGCCCAGGGCCACCGCGTTCGCTTGCGGGGCATGGCTATCCGGCCTCGTCGATGGCGTTGCGGAACAGGCAGAGCTTGGCGTCCTCGGCGAGGAAGTACTTGTCGACCTTGTAGGCGATGGTCGCGAAGTCGAGTCTGCCGTCTCCGTTGAAGTCGCCGATGGCGATCCGCGCGGCACTGTCGGAGGACACCCGCCACTTGGCGAAGACACCCGCGGCGATGTCCAGGCACTTGTAGTAGAAGACGCCCTGCCAGGGGTGGGGGCCGCGCAGGGCGACCAGGAACTCGTCGTCGCCGTCGTTGTCGAAGTCGGCGCAGACGATCTGGTGGCTGGGGCCCTCGCCGAGTTCGTTGGGGTCGCCGAAGACGTCCAGCACGACCCGCCGCCAGGTCGCCTCGGGCACGGGGGTGCCGGGGGTCTCCTTGATGTAGGCGGCGACGGTGTTGCCGTGGAAGGGCTCGGTGGCCACGACGTAGGCGTGCGGGTCGTCGCCGATGCGTCCGGCGCCGACGTCGCCGCTGCCCTTGAACCCGGTCCGCTCGAACCGCCCGTGCTCGCCGTCGCCGATGTGCGTGGTGGTGAACCGGTGCTTGCGCTCGTCGTGGTGCAGCCAGGTCACGCCCTCCTCGGAGGCGAGGAGGATCGAGTCGAGGTGTTCGCTGCCGGGCAGCGGGTTCGGCTGGATCTCCACGCCGTGGATCATGCGGAAGTGGGCGTCGTCGAGGATCCGCTTGTGCCAGGGCCTGCGGACGTCGCCGTCGGGGCTGAACAGCACCACGGGGACGAGCGCGTGGACGTGATGGGCGCCCACGGTGGGCAGGGCCATCAGTTCCGGCCGGCGGGTCTGGGTGAAGTGGCCGAGGCGCAGCCGGTGCATGGCGGTCTCGCGGCCGATGTAGTGGCGCTTCCAGCGGGTCTCGGAGTCGAACTTGCCGGTGTTCTCGATCCAGTCGATCTTCCCGCCCTGGGGGTCGGGGTCGTCGATGCGGCCGCGTGCGCCGTACAGCTCGTAGCAGACGACGATGTCGGGGCGGCCGTTGCCGGAGATGTCGCCGAAGTGGGCGCCGATCGGCATGTGGAAGCCGTCGGCGACCAGCCGCTTCTGCCAGCCCGGGTTCTGGTACCAGTACAGCTCGCCGAGGTAGAGGCCGTGGCCGACCAGGTCGGGCCGGGTGTCGCCGTCGATGTCGGGGGCCTCCAGCCAGTAGCCCTCGATGAGGTCGTCCTCCAGGACCTCGCGGTCGAACCGGGGGAGGCGGATGCCGAGGGGGGTGCTTGCGCCCATGAGGGGTGCCTTTCAGATGAGGTGGGGGGTGGGCCGGCCGAGGGCCCGGGCCAGGTAGTCGCGGGCGGTGCGGGCGTAGTACAGGGGCGGGTGACCGCCGTGGGGGTCCTGCTCGGCCTCCACGACCAGCCAGCCCCGGTAGGACTCGCCCGGGCGGAGGAGCTTGAGGACGCCGTCGAAGTCGATGTCGCCGTCGCTGTCGCCGGGCACGGTGAAGACGCCCGCCTCGATGTACTCGCGGAAGCTGCCGTCGGCGAGGGTGCGGTCGGCTCGGACGGCGCCGCGGACGTTCTTCAGATGGACGTGGACGATCCGGTCGCGGTGCCGCTCGATCAGCTCCGGCAGGTCGGCGCCCGCCCAGGTGAGGTGGCCGGTGTCCAGCAGCAGACCGACGTGGCGGGGGTCGGTGTGGCGCATGAGGCGGTCGACGTCCTGCCCGGTCTGGACGCCGGTGCCCATGTGCGGGTGGTAGGCGAGGGTGAAGCCCTGGCGTGCGGCGATCTCGCCGGCCTTGTCCAGTCCGTCGCAGAGGTCGGCCCACTGCCCGTCGGTGAACTCCGGTCTGTTGCCGCGCAGGCTGAGCGCCTGGAGGTGGACGGACCCGCCGAACTCGGCGACGCCGATGACGCGGGCCGGCACCGGCGGGCCGCCGGCGTTGAACCGCTGGAGGAACTCCAGCACCTTCAGCAGCTCACGGGCGGTGCGTGCGGGGCCGTCGGGCACGGTGAAGTACGTGCTCACCCAGGGTTCGCTGACGCTGAGCCCGCGCAGATGCATCGCGGCGGTCAGCGCGTCGGCGTCGGTGGTGAAGGTGTGGCCGATGCTGCACCCCTCGAACCCGGCGAGCGCGATCTCGCTCAGGCACTGCTCCATGGGGATGTCGTTGCCGATGAGGGGGAAGTCGTCGTTGGTCCAGCAGGTGGGGGTGATGCCCAGATGGATGCCGTCCGGGCGTGCGGCGGTCTGTGCCGGCATGGTGGGTCCAGGGTTCGGGGAGTCAGTGTCCGGGGTGGCCCTTGACGATGGTGTCGGCCGCGTGCAGCGCCATGGCGACGCTGGTGAGGGTGGGGTTGGAGGCGTTGCCGAAGGGGTGCAGGCCGTTGCCGCCGAGGTAGAGGTTGTCGATGTGCCACACCTTGGAGTACTCGTCTACGACGCTGTCCAGCGCGCTGCGGCCCATGCGGGTGGTGCCCGCGATGTGCAGGGGCAGGCCGGGGGTGAGGAAGACGGGTTCGGAGCCGGGCAGGAACCCGCCCAGCGCGGCGGCGGTGCGCAGCATGTGCTCGTTCATCCGGTCCGCGGCTGTGCGTTCGGCGTCGTCGAGGCGGAAGGCGAAGGTGGGCTGCGGCATGTCGAAGGTGTCGCGCAGACGGCGGGAGAAGGTGACCCGGTTCTCCGGGCGGGGCCGGGAGATGCCGAACCAGCGCAGGTCGACGATGAGCCGGGGGTCGACGTTCGGGGGCACGGCGCCGTAGGTGAAGGCGTCCCGGTGGATCTGGCAGTGCCAGGGGCGGGTGTCCGTCACCAGCAGGGCCAGGTTCGGGTCGCGTTCGTCGGGCGGGAAGGGCACCGGGTCGGCGCACTTGTCGCCGGAGTGCAGCCGCTTCAGCTGGGCGGCACGATGGCGTGCGACGCGTCCGGCCGCGGCGTCGGCCGGGTCACCGGCGTGGCGGGAACCGGCGCGCAGGATCTCCTCGACGTGGTCCATGTGCCGCTGCTGGAGCACCACCTGGCAGAAGGCCAGGGGCTGTTCGGTCAGGAAGCGGCCGAGCGCGGGCAGCGTGACCCCGGAGTTGAACAGCAGCTGCGGGGTGGGCACGGCCCCGCACGCCACGACGTACGTGTCCGCGCGCAGCCTGATCTCCTCGCGTACGTCGCGCAGATCGCGCACCACGGCGTACCGGACCTTCTGGTGCTTGTCCGAGCCGGTGATCTCCAGGCGGACGCACTGGTGCTCGGGCAGCAGGGTGAAGGAGCCCCGCGGCGGGGTGTGGGCGGGGTCGGCCAGGTCGCCGAGGACGGTGTCGGCGGCCGACCAGGTGACCGCTCCCGTGCGGGCCGAGTCGGCGCGGTCGCGGACCGCGAGCGGCAGTTCGGTGACGTCGGCGAAGTCCTCCCCGGCCTGCTGGAGCACCCGTCCGACCAGGAGGTGGCGGGCGGAGGAGGCGAACACGGAGGTGCTGCGGGCGAGGAGGGCCTCCGCCTCGCCGTAGAGGCGGTCCATCTCCTTGTCGTCGATGGGGTAGCCCTGTCCGTCGTGCTGCCGCTCCACCTCGGGGTGGAAGCGGGGCACCGCGCAGGTCCAGTGGGTGGCCATGCCGCCGACCGCGTAGGTGGCCGCAGCCGCGGGGAGGTTGAGGTGCCCGCGCTGTTCCGGGTTCTGGTTGCGCATCGAGAACCCGGCGTACTTCTCCGGGTCGTAGGAGAACGCCGAGGGGTCGAGGGTGAGCACCGGCTCCCGGTTGGTGGCGGTCGACAGGGGCAGCAGATGGCCCTTGATGACGGAGACGAACAGATCGGTGTTCTTCTGGAACAGGTAGCTGTTCTTGAGGTGTTCGCCGTAGCGGCGGGAGAGCTGGGCCCCGGCGTCGATCATCAGGACGTGCCGTCCGGCCTCGACGAGCCGGCGGGCGAAGGTGCACCCGACGGGGCCGCTGCCGATGACCAGCACGTCGGCCTCGCGGGGCGCGGGCGCGGCGGTGTCGCTCATGGACGTCCTTTCGCGGTCTCCGGGGCGGAGGGGGTTGCGGCACCGGGGCCGTCGGCGTGGGGGAGGTCCGTCGCGCCGTCGAGCCGCAGCGCGCTGTCGACGAGGCCGACCATGCTGAACGCCTGCGGGGTGTTGCCGAGGTGGCGGCCGGTCGCCGGGTCGTACTCCTCGGCGAGCAGGCCCACGTCGTTGCGCAGGTCCAGCAGCCGCTCGTACAGCTCGGCGGCCTCCTGCGGGCGGCCGGTGCCGTGCAGGGCGTCGACGAGCCAGAAGGTGCAGACGAGGAAGGTGGCCTCGGCGCCGGGCAGGCCGTCCACCGCGCCGTCGGCCCCGGGCAGGTAGCGCCGCAGGAAGCCGTCCTCGCCGAGCTCCCGGCGCACGGTGTCGACGGTGCCGCGGATCCGCGGGTCGTGCCAGGGCAGGAAGCCGACGCGGGGCAGCAGCAGAAGGGCCGCGTCGACGCCCTTCGAGCCGTAGAACTGGGTGAACGTGCCCCGTTCGGCGTCGAAGCCCTCGGTGCAGATCTCCTCGTGGATGCGGTCGCGCAGTTTCTCCCAGCGGTCCACCGGGCCCCAGCGGCCGTGGTGCAGCACCGAGCGCACGGCCCGGTCCAGGCCGGCCCAGGCCATCGCCTTGGAGTGCACGAAGTGGCGTGGCGTGCCGCGGACCTCCCACAGGCTGTGGTCGGGCTCCTGCCAGTTGCCCTCCAGGAAGTCCAGCAGGGCCAGTTCCATGTTCCACGCGGTGTCGCTGGCGGGCATCCCGCTCTCGCGGCCCAGATGGAGGGAGGTGAGGACCTCTCCCCACACGTCCAGCTGGAACTGCCGGGTGGCGGCGTTGCCGACTCTGACGGGGCGTGAGTTCTCGTACCCGGAGAGCCAGTCGAGCTCGTACTCGGGCAGCCGCCAGGTGCCGTCGAGGCCGTACATGATCTGGAGGTCGGCCGGGTCTCCGGCGACCGCGCGCAGCAGCCAGTCACGCCACTGCGTGGCCTCCTCCAGGTAGCCGGTGCCGAGGAGGGCCTGGAGGGTGAAGGTGGCGTCGCGCAGCCAGCAGAAGCGGTAGTCCCAGTTGCGGGAGCCGCCGAGCTGCTCGGGCAGGGAGGTGGTGGCCGCGGCGAGGACGCCTCCGGTGGGCTGGTAGGTCAGGGCCTTGAGAGTGATCAGGGAGCGGCGTACGGCGTCGTCCCAGCGCCCGCGGTAGCGGCACCGGTCCGTCCAGGTGCGCCAGAACCGTTCGGTGGCCTCGACGGCGGACAGCGCCTCGACCGGCTTGGCCCGGCTGACGAGGTGGGAGGGCTTGTGGGTGAGGACGAAGGGCACCCGCGTGCCCGCCTCGACGGTGAACTCGGCCCGGGTGGTGAGGTTCTCGCCGTACACCTCGACCGGGGTGTGCAGCCAGAAGGCGTCGGGTCCCGCCACCGCGCGCAGTCCGCCTCCGGCGCGGTGCACCCAGGGCACGATCCGGCCGTAGTCGGGGCGCAGTCTCAGGTCCATCCGCATGGTGACCCGTCCGCTGAGCCCTTCCACGAGCCGCACCACGTCGGCGGCCTCGCCGCGCAGCGGCATGCAGTCCACCACGCGTACGCCGCCCTCGGCGGTGTGCCACTCGCTCTCCAGGACCAGCGTGTCGTGGCGGTACCGGCGCCGGGTGGCGGGGCCGGCGCCGGCGGGGGCGAGCAGCCAGCGTCCGGCGCTGTCGTCGTGCAGCAGGGCGGCGAAGCACGCGGGCGAGTCGAACCTCGGCAGGCACAGCCAGTCGATCGACCCGTCCCGGCCCACGAGCGCACCGGAGTGCAGGTCGCCGATGACGGCGTAGTCCTCGATGGCGCTGACCATGGCGGCACTCCCCTCGGCCGCGTCCGGCGGGCTCGCGCCTGCGCGCAGGGGCGACCGCGGATGCGTGGACGGGTGAACAGGACGATGGGTCACCGCGGGGGTGGTGCCGGGAAAGGCCGGGGACCCCTGCGCGGGCGACTGCCTGGGCATGGGCCGCAGGCGCCTTCTTCACGGTGGCACAGGGCAGCGGAATGAGCGACTTGTCATATGCCTGTGACATACGGAGGAATATGTCGCCGGTATGGGCCCGGGCCGCCGCCCGGGGTACCCGGCAGGCGGACGGCGGTGCCGGACCGCCGCCCGGAGAGCGCGGAGGTGCCTCACCATGGACGATCGGACCCCCTCCCGGGCCGAGGGCGAGGCGGAAGAGGACGTGCGGGACGTGGAGGACCTCCCGCTGCCCGGCGACCCGCTGCCGTCACAGGCGGAGGGCGAGCGGTACGAGGAGGACGAGGAGGAGGGAGACGACTGGGAGGGGGACGACTGGGAGGGGGACGGCTAGGAAGAAGGGACGGCCGGGAGAGGGCCGGCGAGGAAGGGAACGGCCGGAAGCGCGGCCGAAAGGACGGCCGGGAGGGGGCAGCCGGGAGGGGGTAGCCGGGAGGACGGCCGGGAGGACGGCCGGGAGGACGGCCGGGAGGACGGCCGGGAGGACGGCCGGGAGGACGGCCGGGAGGACGGCCGGGAGGACGGCCGGGAGGAC